>NZ_JBIRWQ010000018.1:116403-215029 GCF_044388125.1 Actinoplanes sp. NPDC020271 | reverse complement strand
GATCGCCGGCGTCGACCTCAGCCTTCTTCACCCACGTCCGCAACGCTTCGGGATGAATCCCGAGCTGATCAGCGATCCGCCGGATCGCCCCGACGCTGGATGCCGGATCACGGCGGGCCTCGACCGCCAGCCGGGTCGCCCGCTCACGCAGCTCATCGGGGTACTTCTTCGGTGCCGCCATAGCGAGATTCTCTCCCAGGTTTGGATGTCTCCATCAAACCCGGGGCGGAACAGAGACCGGTGCCGGAGCCTTTCGGTTTGGTGGTGTAGAACGGCTCGAAGGCCCGTTCGATGACCTCGGGTGGCATCCCACTGCCGGTGTCGCTGACGCGCAGGCGCACGTACCGGCCGGGTGGCAGGTGCCTGCCGGTGCTGTCGTCGTCGGCGATCTCCGCGTTGCTGGTATCGATGGACAGCGTGCCCCCGCCAGGCATGGCGTCGCGGGCGTTGACGGCCAGGTTCAGCAGGATCTGCTCGACCTGGCTGGCGTCGGCGTGGATCGGCAACAGTTGCCGGTCGAGGTTGGTGATCAGGTGAATGTGCTCGCCGAGGGATCGGCGCAGCATCTGTTCGACGTCCCCGATGACGTGGTTGAGATTGAGAACGGTGGCCTGGGTGATGTCACGCCGGCCGAAAGCCAGCAGTTGCTTGGTCAGCCGGGCGGCCCGTTCAGCGGCCCGGCCGACCTGGCCGAGATCGTTGCGGATGTCGGCGAACTCAGCCGGCTCCAGGCGGGGATCCTCCAGGACCATCTCGGTGTAGTTGCTGATCACGGCCAGGATGTTGTTGAAGTCGTGTGCTACGCCACCGGCGAGTTCACCGAGGCTTTCCAGCCGGCGGGCGTGCTGCAGGCGGCGTTCGCCGGCGTCGCGTTCGGCTTGGGTGATCAAGCGCTCCCGTTCGGCCTGGGCGATCAGGCGGCCGGTGACGTCGCGGATGGCGGTGGTCACGATCATGCCTTGGTCCGTATCGACTGAGGCGAGGCTGATCTCGGCGGGAAACTCGGTGCCGTCCTTGCGGACGGCGGTCAGCGCGGCACCGGCGCCCATCGGGCGGTTACGCGGATGGTGGAAGTAGCCGTCGCGTTGGTGCACATGGGTGGCGCGTAGCCGCTCGGGGACCAGCACGTCGACCGGCTGGCCGACCAGCTCGGCGCGCGAATACCCGAATAGTTGTTCGGCCTGCGCGTTGATCAGCGTGATGGCGCCGTCGCGGGTGACACCGATGATCGCGTCCGGAGCGGCTTCCAGCAAACCTTCGAACATCGCTTCGGCGCGTCGGCGTTCACTGATGTCCCGGGAGATCGAAGCCACTCCGGTGATCTGGCCGGCGACGTCGATGACGGGAGAGAGAGTGAGCGACACGGCGATCGCGGTGCCGTCCTTGCGACGGCGCGTCACCCGGCATTGGTCGATGTTCTCGCCACGGGTGATGCGCTGTATCAACTGTCCCTCGGCATCCTCGTGTCCCGGCGGGAACAGAAAGGACGCGTGCCGGCCAAGAGCCTCGTCCCGCGGATAGCCGTAGAGCTGTTCCGCTCCGGCGTTCCAGCTCGTGATCACACCGTCGAGGGTCTTGCCGATGATCGCGTCGTGCGAGGACTCCACCATCGCTACGAGATTCTCCCGCTCGGCCAGCGTCTGCGCCCGCCCGGCCAGCACCGCGGCATGACCAGCGAGTTCAGCGAACGCCTGCACGTCATCCTCGACGAACAAGCTTCGATAGCGATTGAGCAGGAGCAGCGCACCCCGCCCACAGGGAGCGTCCACCGGTCTTGCGATGACGAACCGGGTATCGCTGGCCTGAGCGAACGCCACAGCCGGCACCGGCGGACGCATCCACCCCGCCAGGGCGTCGATCGGGTCATCGGCGGCCAGCACCTCATCCAAGCCGGCCGGTGTGCACTCGATCATGGTCAGCGGCTCGGCGGCGCAGCCCACTACCCGCACCGACCGATCCGGTGACGGCATCAACACGACCACCGCATCGGCGCCCAGGACCGCCGAGGCATCGTCGCAGAAGCTGTGCCACGTCCGGCTCGATTCGTTCGCCGGCACAGCCAGCAACCGGCGCATCGGCGCGTGTGTCGCACCCTCCGACCACACCCGCCGCAAACCGCCCGGCGGCACGAACGCCACCAGATACACAGCGCCGGAGACCAAAGCCAGCAGCCGGGACTCCATCTCCCGGCCGGTTGCGGACACCGGCAAGGCGACGGCCAGCAGACCGGTGCCGAGCGCGGCGGACCACAGCCGTGCCCGCGCTGCCCCGCCACGCCGCTGGGCCTCGACGCCCAGCAACCACCCCGCAGAGGCTTCCACGACGAAGAACACGAGCACCGAAGGCCACACCACAGGTCGCGGCACCGGCCGTGTCTCCGACGCCAGCACCGGCACCGTAGTCAGCGCCCACGCGGCCGCCGCCACCGGCCACCACCACGCACGCAGCGGACGCAACCGGCCCATCAGCCGCAACGTGAACAACGGTTTCGCCAGCAACAACGCGATAGCGAAGGTCATCACGGACCGTGGCGGCGCACCGAGGAAAACCCTGATCAGCCCGATCAAGAACAGCATCGCCACCGACGCGAACATCCACATCACGTCACGCAGCAGTGGATCCCTGCGACGCAGGTACCGCCACGACACCCACAACAAGATCAAGGCGAACAGCGAAGTGACCACGATCAGCGCCATGAGAACCTCTGTCCTGCTGAAACGCGAACCGACTATCACGGCATTTCCGACCAGGATATGACAGAGCATCATGAGAGATGCTCGAAACAGCCGGCCGTTCGCCCAAGCTTCTGGCGAGCCGCACAGACTCGTTTCGATGGACCAATGCACTTGTCCCGGCAAATCAGTACGCGGCTCGACCTTCTCCCGCGGCCTTCCCCGAGCTTCGGGATCTCACGGTCGTACGCAGCCGCATCCGCTGCACGCCGTCGATCACGTGGTGGTGCTCCGCCGGGAGTAAGTGCCCCGTTTCGCCGCAGCTGGCCCAGCCGAGCGGCCCGCGCGCGCCGAGGCCCGTCGAAGCGATACGAAGGCGCCGTCCGAGTGGGTTCACTCGGACGGCGTTCCCGGATTGTCCCTGCGCTGCGGTGGCTTGGTGTCGCCGGCGCCGGCGGTGCGGCCGGCCGGTTCGACGATCGATGCGTGGCGCAGGCGACGGAGCTCATCGACGGTGATCGCGATGAAGTCATCTGCGCCTATTCGTGGTCAAGACGGTCGCGGCGCGATGAAGGCGCGAGCAGTGCTGGCCCTGGTGTTTTCGGTGCTGTGGGGCAGGGCGATGAACTCCCGGCCGTGGCAGGGGCGGCCCTCGGCCCTGCGCCCCGGCGGAGGAGCGCCGGCGACGTGCGTCAGTCGGCTGGTCTGCGGTTCTCGCGACGGATGACCAGTCGCAAACCCGACCATATCCCGTCGATGGCGCATACCTTGTTGTCGACCAGACCGGTCGGCAACGTCACTTCGCGGATGACGTCCCCGGTGACATCCGTGGGGACTTTCGACGCTCGCTTCGGCCAGGCGATCCAGAGGCCGCCGTTCTGGGCCATGCCGTGTCTGAGTTCGCCGAGGCGGGACTGCAACTCGTGGCGTCCGGTCACGAACAGCACGATCACGTCGATGGGTGCGGCGGCGGCCAGGCCGTGCAGGACGGTGACCTCGTCGGGCATACCGTCGAGAGCGGTCGCGAAGCCGACTGGTGCGTCGAGCAGCGCGACTCGGTGACCCGGTTCGATGCCGAGCTTGCGGTACAGCGGCGTGCCCGAGTAGCCGGCCATGTCAGCGTTCCGCCCTCGCCATTGTCAGGGGTTACCTACGGGGGAGGGTAGCCGTACGACCGAAGCTGATGCTGGTCCCGAGCCCGCCGGATGCGGTGCAACTTGCGGAAACGCGGAGTCACCAATCCGCCCGAAGGCGATGATGGGTGCGTGCCCGGTGCCCCGGCGGCGTGCCCCCGACCGGCTGACTTGTGCGCTGATGGTCGCGCCGCGCGTGCTGTGTCACGTTGAGTCGCGTGGTCCGACGGCGGAGAAGTCCCCGACGGCCGATGGGGGGATCTGACGATGTCGAACAGCATTGGGCGACGCCTGGCCGCGGGATTCGCCACACCGTTGGTATTGATGGCGATAGTCGGAACGATATCCCTTCTCAAGGTGCAGGCGGTCAATGAGAACCAGAAAAGGGTCGCGCACACCTATCAGGTGCTGGAGGCACTGAACACGGTGCTGTCCACGCTGAAGGATTCCGAGACCGGCCAGCGCGGCTATCTGATCACCGGAAAAGACGGCTACCTGCAGCCCTACACCGACGCGAAGAACAGCGTCACCGGCACCATCGATGCAGTAGCTACCTTGACCGCTGACAATCCGCGGCAGCAGGAGCGGATCGCCAAGCTTCGGCCCCTGGTGACGGCGAAGTTCGCCGAAATGCAGGACACGATCGACCTGCGCGGCTCCACGGGCTTCGAAGCCGCTCGCGCCGTGGTGCTGCAGGACAAGGGCAAAGCGGTCATGGATCAGATCCGCACACTGGTCGCTGAGATGGATCAGGAGGAGCGGTCCCTGCTCGGCGTTCGCACGCAGGCGAGCGAGTCGGCCACCCGGACAACCCAGACCGTCGTCGTCGTGGGCATGGCGGTGGGGATCGTGCTGCTGTCGGTGGTCGGGCTGGTCCTGACTCGCAGCATCACCCGGCCGGTGGGACAGGTCCGGGCCGCCTTGCGGGCGTTGGCGGCCCGGGACCTGACCGCGCCGGTCGAGGTGACCAGCCGGGACGAGATCGGCCAGATGTCCGACGACCTCAAACGAGCCCAGCAGTCACTGCGCGAGTCGATGCGCAGCCTCGCCGAGTCCTCCACCACGCTGGCCTCCAGCGCCGAGGAGTTCACCGCCGTGAGCAACCAGGTGTCCCACAGCGCCATCGCCACCTCGGAGCGGTCGTCCGGCGCGGCCGCAACTGCTGAGCAGGTGTCCCGCAACGTGCAGACGGTGGCCGCCGCCGCCGAACAAATGGGTTCCAGCATCCGTGAGATCGCGTCGAACTCCGCCGAGGCCGCCCGGATCACTCAGACCGCCACCGATGAGGCCGTCGCAGCCCAGCAGACGGTGGCCAAGCTCGGCGACTCCAGCCGCGAGATCGGCGAGGTGCTGAAGGTGATCACCTCGATCGCCGAGCAGACGAACCTGCTTGCGCTCAACGCCACGATCGAGGCCGCACGTGCCGGCGAGATGGGCAAAGGCTTCGCGGTGGTGGCCAGTGAGGTCAAGGACCTGGCGCAGGAGACCGGCCGGGCCACCGAGGACATCTCGCATCGGGTGCTCGCCATCCAGGACGACACCGAAGCCGCCGTGCGGGCGATCGAAAAGATCTCCGACATCATTTCCGGAATCAACTCGTACCAGGCCACCATCGCGGCCGCGGTGGAGGAACAAACCGCGACCACCGCCGAAATCGCGCGCAATGTCAACGAGGCCGCAGCCGGCTCGTCCGGCATCGCCGAAAACATCTCCAGCGTGGCCGCCGAATCGCAGACGACCACGGCCGGCGCCAGTGAAACGCAGAAGGCCGCAGCCGAACTGGCCCGGATGTCCGCCGAGCTGAAACAACTCGTCGACGCCTACCGCTACTGAGTGGTCGGACGCTGCTGCTCGGGCCAGGAGCCGGTTCGCCCGGCCGGCGGGTGTGCTCGGCGGTGGAAAATCTGTTGTGAAGCTGCTTCTTCGGGGGCATAACCTCTCAGGCGACGACTGACCGCGATCGGACGGGGAGCCTGTGCAGAACATCAGCACCGGGCTGGTGCGACGACTGGTCGACGACCAGTTCCCGGAGTGGGCGGGCCTCCCGCTGACGCTCGTCGACCCGGCCGGCTCCGACCACGTCATCCACCGGCTCGGCCCCGACCTGTCGGTGCGGCTCCCGCGGCACGAGGGCGCGATCGGTCAGGCCACCAAGGAGCTGGAGTGGCTGCCCCGGCTCGCGCCGCACCTGCCGCTCGCGGTGCCGGTGCCGGTCGCGGTCGGCCGGCCCGGCCTCGGTTATCCGTGGCACTGGGCGGTCGCCCGCTGGCTGGACGGCGAGCCCGCGACCACCGCACTGGACTCGGCCGAGACCGCGGAGACGCTCGCCGGTTTCCTGCGCGCGCTGCGGGCACTGCCGGTTGACGGTGCGCCCACCGGCAACGACGGCCTGGCCGCCCGTGACCCGTGGACCCGCGCCGCGATAACGAAGGCCGCGGACGCCTTCGACGCGGGGCCGATGACCCGGCTCTGGGACGAGGCCCTGGCCGCGCCGGGCTGGGAGCGTCCACCGGTCTGGTTCCACGGGGACTTCCACACCGGCAATCTGCTGGCCGGGAACGGCCGGGTCAGCGCGGTCATCGACTTCGGCGGCCTGGGTGCGGGCGACCCGGCGGTCGACCTGATGATGGCGTTCACGCTGATGTCGGCCCGCACCCGTCCGGCGTTCCGGGAGGCGCTCGCCGTCGACGACGCGACCTGGCTCCGCGGCCGTGGCTGGGCACTCTCCGCGGGCCTGATCGCCTACACCGCCTACGCCGCCACCGACCCGCACATCGCCGCCGTGACGACGTACCAGATAAATCAGGCCCTCGCCTGAGCTGCCCGGCGATCGATTCCAGTAGATTGCCGGGACGGACTCGGATCACGGGGAGATCTTCTTGGAATCGATTCATCCTGCTCGGAAGTACGGCTCGTTCCTGCTCGCCGGCCTGACCGCCGCCACCGCCTGGATCGCGCTGCCCGCCCAGGCGGCGTCGGCCGCGGTCGCGGTGACCGGCACGAAGACCATCGCTCCCGGGCTGACCTTGAGCACGGTGACCGGCACTGGATCGTCGCTTCCGGTCCAGGTCCTCGCGGCGGACCTGACGACGCCGACGCTCGGAGTGAAGTACCTGTCCGGGCCGACCGTCAGCCGCAGCATCGCCACCGTGCCGACCATGGCGCAGAACGCCGGCGCGGTGGCCGCGGTCAACGGCGACTTCTGGGACCCGAACCCGGACGGCACCAACGCGCCCAACGGCACCGCCATCAGCGACGGGACGCTGCGCAGCGCGCGTGCCGCCACCGCCGGCTACAACGGGGCGGCGGCTTTCACACCCAACGGCACGGGGACTCTCGCCGCGTACACGCAGCTGTATCTGAAGGCGACCGTCACGCCCGCCGGCGGCCCGGCCTTCACCGCGGACCAGCTCAACTCGCCGCTGCTGATCGCCAACGGCGTCGGGGTGTACTCCGAGCTGTGGGGCAGTTCGCCCCGCACGACCACCACCGGCACCGCCACGCGGGTCCGCGAGGTCGTCGTCAGCCAGGGCAAGGTCATCAAGGTCAGCGACACCGTCGGCAGCACCGTCGCGCCCGGCTCGGTCGCGCTCGTCGGGACCGGCACCGGGGTCGACCGGCTTGCCGGGCTCACCGAGGGCACCCCGGTCACCGTCGACTATCAGCCCGTCGACGGGTCCGGGCAACGGACGGCGGCCACGGTCGCCATCGGCGCGCACCCCGACTGGGTCCTGCTGGTGGACGGGAAACCGAGAACCTTCACGAACGTCACGACCCGGGCCCGTACGGCGATCGGGTTTTCCGCCGACGGCACGAAGATCTGGATGCTCGCCGCCAACGGTGACGAGGACAGTGGCATGACGTTCGCCCAGGCGGCACTGGCTCTCCAGCAGCTCGGGGCGGACGACGCGATCAGCCTCGACGGCGGCGGGTCGACCAAGCTGGTCGCCCGGCTGCCCGGTGCCACCGAGGTGTCGGTGGTCGGCGGGGCCGAGAACGAGCAGCGCCCGGTGCCGAGCGGCCTCGGCCTGACCTCGACCGCGCGCTCGACCGACTGTGCCACCAGCGCTTCCGTCTACGCCGTCGCCCCCGACGGCAAGCTGTACCTGTACGGACTGCACCAACCGGCCACCACCAGCACCACCTGGGAGTACGTGAACGACAAGAAGGCGATCGGCGCCGGCTGGAACCAGTTCGGCAAGGTGCTCGGCGGGCCGGGCGGCCGGGTCTACGGCATCAAGGCCGACGGGCTCTACCAGTATGTCTGGGGTGGCCTGACGGATCGCTGGACGTACCCGGTGCGCTCGCTCGGGGCGCAGTTCGGCCAGTACGCACAGCCCGGCTGGAGCGACCGGATCACCGTCGACCGGCAGGGCGACTTCTACCGCATCGACAGCGGCGGGAACCTGATCTGGTCACGGCTGGACGAGAGCACCTGGACCTGGCCGATCGAGCAGACCATCGACACCGGCTGGACCAAGTTCGACAAGGTGATCGCCGCCGACGCCGGGGTGCTCTACGCCCGGGCCGCCGCCGACGGCAAGCTTTATCGCTACCACTTCGACACGACGAGCCGTACGTGGAAATCGAAAGAGGTGTGGGCGGGCGCCGGATGGCAGCAGTTCACCGGCGGCGTGTTCTCGGTCGGCGGCAACACCCTGTTCGGCCTGCCGGGCAACGGTGACCTGCTGCAGTACCGGCACCGCGAGTGGGACAGCGCGTGGGCGATCTCCGGCCGCGACATCGGCGACGGCTGGCAGCAGTACTCCGACGTGGCCGCCTCGCCGGACACCTGCCGGCTCACCACCAGCGTCTACCGGCCCTGAGTGTCGGGCCGGGGCCCGGACCGTCCCGGCCCCGGCCCGCGCTCCGTCCGGCTGAGCACGGCGTAACGCAGCAACGGAAGGTAGATCCGCGCCGAATCGGTCAGCCCGCTGAAGTGCGAGCCCGCGTTACCGCCGAGATAGGTGGCCGGGATCGGCACCTCGTCGATCGGGTGACCGGTTGCCGCGGCGTCCAGCAGCACATTCATCTCGTACTCGAATCGCTCTCCCGGCACCTCGCAGAGCCGGCCGATCAGGTCGGCCGGGTAGGCACGCAGGCCGGTCTGGGTGTCGGTGACGGTCCGGCCGGTCGCCGCCCGGAACACGGCCTGGGTGACGGTGTTGCCGAACCGGCTGCGCGGCGGCATCCGGTCGAAGCAGCGCACACCCAGGACGATGCGGCCCGGTCGGACACGCTCGGCGACCGCGCGGATGTCGGCGACGCTGTGCTGACCGTCCCCGTCGGCGCAGACCACCGCAGAACCCGGAAATTGTGACCGTACATGCTGGAAGCCGGCCTTGAGGGCGACACCCTTGCCCTGGTTCACCGCAAGCCGCAGCACCGTGCAGCCCAGCGCCTCGATCTCGGTCAGCCGGTCGTCGGCGGCCGAGCCGGTGCCGTCGTCGACGATCACCACCCGGGCCGGCTCGGGAACCTCGGTGAGCAGCGCGGTGACCAGTTCGGACAGGTGCGGGCCGGGCTTGAACACCGGGAGCAGGACGATCGTCTTCTCGAGGCGTGGCACCGGTTCTCCTTCACTGCTGTTCAACGGTGCGGCGTCTATACCCCGGCCGGCCGTTGATCACCCGCCGAGCCAGCTGACCGGCAGCGACCATCCCCCGTTCGCGGTGCAGGAGCCGATCAGCGCGTACGCCGAGGAAGCCGAGCCGGGCCAGCAGCAACGCACCGCGGTCGTCGTGCACCTCCCCGCCGTACGCCGGCACGTCCAGCAGCGCCGCGCCGGTCAGCCCCAGAACCCGGCCGGCCAGGAACCGGACCCGCGGCAGGTGCCAGTCGTGCGTCACCAGGCCCAGCGGGGTGCGCGCGTCGAACGCGTACCCGCTCAGGAGCCCGTCCTCTTTCGTGTGCAGCAGGTTCTCCAGGGTGCTGCGCGAGCGCGTCTCGGCGTACAGATCGGCGTGCTCGCCCAGCCCCGCCGCGTGCGCGGCCCGCAGCATGAGGTCCCCTTCGCGCGCGCCGACCGGTGGCGGGGCCTCGCCGGTGCTCGCCTCCGGCCAGCCACCGCTGAAGACCACCCGGAACCGCTCCCCGCCGCGGTGCTTCGCCACGTAGTCGGAGGCCGCACGCACCCGGGCAGCCCCGCCCGGCGTCAGTCCGAAACCGTCCCCGGTACGCACGACGCCGCGCCCGAACACCAACAACACCCTGGCCGGTGCCGACATGGTCCCCCCTCGATCCGCGGGCGCACCCGGTCGCTCGATCCCGGTGTAATCGTGCCCGCGCCGGGTAGGCGGACGCCCATGCGTATCGGAAACATGCAAGTCCGGTTCCTGGGCGGGCCGGCCGGCTGCCTCGGCATGATCGTGGTCTCGATCCTGCTGTCAGTCGGCTTGACCTTACTGCTCAACCTCTTCCTACGATGACGCGACAGCTACACCGTCCGGGCCTCGATCATCGGCTGACGCGCGCCCGTTGGTTCACGGGATCGTCACCGGTGTGCCGGGCAGCACGATGCGGGTGGCGACGTGCGGCGCGAGGCGGGCCGGCGCGTCGGTGCAGTGGCGGGGGTCCTGGTCGCCCTTGGTGATGATCCGGTCGCCGAGCTGTCCGCTGTGGAACGCGTAGTGGTGCGGCAGCGCGACAGCCGGGTCGAGCGCCGCGGTCAGGACGGCGGCGGGCTTGCGCGGGACCCGCGCGCCGCCGCGATGGGGGACCCTGTAGGGCATGACCGACTACGCGTACGCGAGCGCAGCCCGACTGGCCACGGCGATGGAGAACGGTGAGGTGTCGGCGGTCGAGCTCACCACGGCCGCGATCGCCCGGATCGAACGGCTCGACGGCGACATCAACGCGATCTGCGTGCCCGACTTCGACCGTGCGCGTGCGGCGGCGGCCGCGGCCGACGCGGCGAGGGCCCGGGGCGAGGGCGGGCCACTGCTCGGCGTCCCGATGACGATCAAGGATTCGATCGACATCGCGGGGCTACCCACCACCTGGGGGTTTCCGCCCTTCAAGGACTACGTGGCAGCGGCTGACGCGGTCGTCGTCGCCCGGCTCAGGGCGGCCGGCGCGGTCATCCTCGGCAAGACGAACGTGCCGCTCGCGCTCGGCGACTTCCAGTCCTACAACGGGATCTACGGCACCACGAACAACCCGTGGGACCTGGGGCGTACGCCGGGTGGCTCGTCCGGTGGCTCGG
The DNA here is from genome assembly GCF_044388125.1 of Actinoplanes sp. NPDC020271. Lineage (NCBI taxonomy): Bacteria > Bacillati > Actinomycetota > Actinomycetes > Micromonosporales > Micromonosporaceae > Actinoplanes > Actinoplanes sp. NPDC020271. The sequence goes on along the minus strand of NZ_JBIRWQ010000018.1, from coordinate 204,020 downwards.
CCGCCGCCCTCGCCGCCGGCTTCGGGGCGCTGTCGATGGGGTCGGACATCGGTGGCTCGCTGCGCGTGCCGGCGCACTTCTGCGGGGTGTACGCGCACAAGCCCTCGATCGGTCTGCTCCCGTTGCGGGGGCACACGTTCCCGGGCACCCGGCCGCTGCCCGAGCTCGGCGGCGACCTGGGCGTCGTCGGGCCGATGGCTCGCAGCGCGGGCGACCTCGCGATGATGGTCCACCTGCTCGCCGAGCCCGACCACGCCGGCCTCGGCCGGGTCTACCGGGCCGCCTTGCGCCCACCACGGCACGACGACCTGGGCGCGTTCCGGGTTCTGGTGCTGGAGGGGCACCCGCTCGTCCCGGTCTCGTCCGAGGTGCGCGCCGCGCTCGACGAGCTGGCCGAGCGGCTGGAGGGGGCCGGGGTGACGGTCCGGCGGCACAGCCCGCACCTGCCGGATCTGGCCGAGGGCGCCCGCTCCTACATGCGACTGCTCCAGTCGAGCCTCGCGGCCAACTTCCCGCCCGAGGTGTACGCGGCCGTGGTGACCGCCGCGGCCGCCCTCGACCCGGCGGACACGTCGTTGTCCGCCGAGCGGGCTCGGGGTATGGCGTTGAGCCATCGTGACTGGGTTGCGGCCGACACCGTTCGCGCCGTCCAGCGGGCCCAGTGGGCCGAGCTGTTCACGGACGTCGACGTCGTGCTCGCACCGGTGACCTCGACCCCGGCCTTCCCGCACGACCACAGCGAGCCGATGGCGGCGCGCACGATCACGATCGACGGCGAGGAGCACGACTACTTCGACCAGTTGGCGTGGGGCGGCGTCGCGACGGCGCCCGGTCTCCCGTCGACCGTCGTGCCGGTCACCCGGTCGGGGCAGGGACTGCCCATCGGTGTTCAGCTGATCGGGCCCCTTTTCGAGGACCACACACCGATCCGTTTCGCCGGGTTGCTGGAGCGTGAGTTCGGGAGCTTCACCCCGCCACCGGCCGCCCGGCCCGCCCGGCGGTGATCACGGCCGGGCGCCGCCGGGTGACTTCGACGCTGTGGGCCGGGTGGGGAGGCGCACCGAGAAGACGGTCAGGCGGTCCGCGGGGTCGCTGACCTGGATGGTGCCGCCGTGCTGCTCTACTACGGCCCGCACCAGGGTGAGACCCAGACCGGAACCGGGTATGCCGCTGTGCCGGATGGCGTCGCCGCGGAAGAACAGGTCGAACAGGCGGTCCCGTTCGTCCGCCCGGACCGGCTCGCCGCTGTTGGACACGCTGAGCACCGTGGCATGCGCGTCGGCGGTGATGCTCACTGTGATCGTGGAGGGTTCCGCCGCCCAGGTCAGCGCGTTGTTCAGCAGTTCGTCGGCGACCTGCCGCAGCCGTTCCGGGTCGCCGTGGATCGGCGCCGTGGCGGGCGCGTCGACGTCGATGCCCACGTTCCGGGGTGCGCGCTCCCGGGCCGCGTCGGCCGCCTCGCGGACGACCGACGCCAGGTCCATGGCCCGGCGGTGGATCTCGAGGTGGCCGGAGCGCAGCCCGGCGACGTCCAGCAGCTTGTGGACGATGATCGAGAGGATCCCGGCGTTGCGGTGCAGGACCTGCACCATGTCGTGGTGGTCGGCGGCGAGGCCGGGCTCGTCGAGCAGCAGCTCGGCGTACGCCTGGATCTTGGTCAGCGGGGTACGTACCTCGTGGCCGACCAACGCGGCGTACTCGTCCCGGGTCCGGTCCAGTTCGGCGGCGAGGTTGCCGAAGCGGCGGCGTTCGAGGAAGGCGCCCAGTTGCGCGCCGATCCCGGTCAGGATCGCGGTCCGGGTGTCGTCGGGCGCCTCGGTGGTGTCGCTGTAGCAGGTCAGTACGCCCAGCACGACCCCGTCGCTCGACATCGGGACGGCCAGCGCGGCCCGGTCGTCACCGGGGCCGGTGGCCCACAGCGGCTGGTTGCTCCGCCAGGCCCGGGTGGGAAGCTCGTCGCCGGACGGCACCGGTTCGCCGGCCGTCCAGCCGGCGGCCCGGCGCAGCACCTGTCCGACCTCGTCGACGATCCAGACCTCGGCCGCCACCCAGCCGATCAGCGAGCCGATCAGTTGCACCACGTCGACCAGCACGTCCTCAGTGGGTTCGGCGGTGGCGAGCAGTTGTGCGAGCTGCAGCTCGCACTCCTTGAGGCGGGCGGCGCGGCGCAGCGCGGTCACGTCGTTCATCGCCACCACGGCGACGACGTCGGCGCGGCCCTCGATCGGGCCGGCGTGCATCAGGAAGGTCCGTGCCGGGGTGTCCGGTATCCGCATGACGACCTCGGCGTCCTGGACGTGTTCCCCGTGCAGCGCCCTGACCAGCGGGTTGCCGGCCTCGGTGAGCGGCTGCCCGGCCGGGTCGTGCAGGTGCAGCCGCTGCGGCCACTGCGCGGCGGGGGCACCGTCCAGTCGTTCGCCGGCGAGCGCCCGCGCCGCGTCGTTGCACAGCACCGGCCGTCCCAGGGTGTCACAGCCGAAGACCGCGGTGGTCAGGCTGTCGACGAGCACCTGCATGGTCTCGTGCTGCTGTTGCTGCAACTGCCGGCGGGCCAGCATCTCGGCTTCGGCCTGCCCGATGCGCCGGCGCAGTTCCTCGGTGAGCCGGCCCAGTCGGCCGTCGGCGGTCTGGGCGATCATGAACGCCGTGACGTCCTCGGGGCGCTGCACGATGAACTCGAGGTCACCGTGGGCGTTGATCAGCGGGGCGTGCAGCGGCGCCCAGTAACGGGTGGCGAAGCCGCCACCGGGCTGCGGGACGTCGTACTTCTGGACCGGCATCACGTCGGGGGCGCGGTCGCGCAGTACCCGCTGCAGGGAGGCGTTGATCGCCGCGACGCCGTCAGCGCCCGGGTCGTCGGGGTTGTCGGGGAAGGCGTCGAAGATGTGCCGTCCGACGATGTCCTCGCGCCGGGTGAGGGTGGCCGCGAGGTAGGCGTCGCTGGCCTCGGCGATGATCAGGCCGGGATCGAGGACCAGCAGCGGCGTCGGCGCACGCCGGAACAGCAGCCGGTAGTCGATCACCTCACAATTTTAAGATAGTGCGAGTCATATGTCCGGTTGATACGGCACGTCGTGACGCCATCGGGATCGACTACCGTCGACGGGGTGACAGCGGATCTGTTCGACGCCACGGCCATGTACGACGACGACTACCTGCACTTCTTCGCCGGCGGCGCGACCCGGGTGACGCACGGGCCGGCCGTGCCCGCCGGCCATGACGGTGCCGGGCTGGCCTGGCGGCTGCTGGAGCTGGAACCCGGGACGAACGTGCTCGACGTCGGCTGCGGCCACGGCTCGATGGCGCGGGCGCTGACCGCGCGAGGCGCCCGGGTGACCGGTCTCGACTTCTCCTCGGTGTTCCTGGACCGGGCGCGCGCGGACGCTCCGGACGTGGAGTTCGTGCAGGGGGACATGCGGGCGCTGCCGGGGGAGTGGACCGGGCGCTTCGACCGGGTGGTGAACTGGTCGACCGCGTTCGGCTACTTCGACGACGCCACCAACCGCACGGTCCTCGCCGAGATGGCGCGCGTGCTCAGACCCGGCGGCCGGCTCGCCATGGACCTCGACAACCAGGTGAAGTTCCTGGCCTCGTGGACACCGTCACGGGTCACGGTCGCGAAGGAGAACGGGGACATGCTGGTCGATCGGCATCGCTTGGACGCGCTGACCGGCCGGTTCGAGGTGGAGCGCACGGTCATCCGGGACGGGCGGGTGCGGCGGTTGACGTTCCTGAAACGGCTCTTCGGCTTCCCGGAGCTGCGGGACTGGCTCGGCGCCGCGGGCTTCGAGCAGGTCACCGGCCACGGCGACGACGGTGAGCCACTGACCGGGGACCATTCCCGGATGATCGTGGTGGCTCACCGCCGTACGCGCCAATGATGTTGATCTTTTAGAGGAGCAACGACCGGCCGGCGTAACCGCCGGCGATGCGGGTGGCACCGCTCAGCTTGGTGCCACCGCCGCGCAGCAGCATGAGGTAACCGGTGCTGGCCTGCACGCCGACCACGTCGGGATAGCCGTCGCGGTCGAAGTCGCCGATGCCGGTGAGCTCACGCAGGCCCGGCTGGGAGCCGATCACGATGCCGGCCTGGAACCCGCCGGCCTTGCCCCGGTAGAGCATGACCTGACCGGTTTTGATCACCTTGCAGACGAGATCTTGGTAGCCGTCGCGGTTGAAGTCGCCGACGCCGGTGAACTCGTTGCGGTTCGACCAGTTGCCGGTCGCGACCCGCTTCGCCGAGCCGAGCTTCGCGCCCGCCTTGCCGGGGTAGAGGAACAGGTTGCCGGTGCCCTTCTGCTGAGCCAGCAGGTCGGGGTAGCCGTCCTTGTTGAAGTCGCCGATCGCGGTCAGCTCCCGCATCGACTTCATGTTGCTGAAGAGCAGCTTGCGGCTGCCCAGCTTGCCGGTGCTGCGGCCGGGGTAGAACCAGAGCGCGCCGGTCGACGTCTGCCGGGCGACGACATCCTGGATGCCGTTCTTGTCCAGGTCCATCCGCAGGATCTGGTCGAAGCCGCCGAAGCTGCCGATCAGCGTCCCGGCCGTCGCCAGGTAGTTGCCGTTGCCGGCGTAGGAGTAGAGCCGCTTGGAGCCGGTGGTGACCGCCAGCAGGTCCGACCAGCCGTTACGGTTCCAGTCGCTCTGCAGCGTGGCCGGCATCAGGCGGAAGTCGACGTAGTTGCTGTCGATGTTGATCGTGACGCCGCCGTAGGTCTCCTGGTGCCCGCCCTGATACTGCTTCATCCGGCGGTGACCGGTCCAGTACGTGCTCGGGATCGCCGCGTCGGAGACCGTCACCACGTTGTCCCAGCGGGCGAAGTCGACGTAGTCCGGCCGCGCGTAGCCCAGCTTGTTGTAGACCGCCACCTGGTCGGCGATGCCGCTCCCGGCGCTGCTGTAGAAGCCGGAGGCGTAGCTGAGCGTGTGCAGACGCGACGTCCACCCGTTCATGAACGCGAGCACACCGGCCTGACACGCGGCGTTCTTCGTGTCGTAGGCCTCCATGTCATAGATCAGCACGCTGTTCGGCGAAAGGCCAAGAGCCTTCGCCTGTACGACCGCATCGGTCGCGGCCGCCGTGCCCTGCGCGGCCGCCTTCGAGTTGTCGATCACGCTCTTCTTGGCCGACGTGCAGCTCGCCTGCGGCCCGACGTAGAGCGGGATCAGCTTCCAGCCGCGCGTGATCTGCTCGCGGACCCAGGCCGCGGTCAGGTTCGGCTGGGCGCAACCGCGGCTGGCACCACCGATGTAGATGCCGACCGCGCGGTACGGCGACGACTTCAGCCACGTCGCCATCGTCGCGCTGGACGGGGCGGCGCAGGCGTCGAAGGCCTTGCCGGCGAACGTGCCCGGCTGCGGTGGCAGCGCGGCCGCGGCACCCGCGGTGTTCATGAACACCAACGGGGTCAGGGACAGCAGCGCGACGGCGCCGCCGAGAAGGCGTTTGCGGTACTCCCGGATCCAGCTGATGCGCATCCGGTGACGCCCCGGTTTGGGCGTATCGCTCATGGGGTTCCTGACGTCGGCGATGTCACGGCACAGAGAACCTTCGGATCGAACCAGCCCGATACGATGCTGCCAAGATCTGTTCGGCCGATATCCGGCTGACCGAAGAGATGATCTCCGTGAGGTGGGCCACTCCGCGACGAGGCCGCGCCGGGAGAAGTCCTAGGGTCGACGGGTGGATCAACTGACCGGGCGGCAGCGGTGGACCGCGCTGATCGCGCTGGCCATGGGCGGTGTGGCGATCGGCCTCACCGAGTTCGTGGCGATGGGCCTGCTCCCCGACATGGCACGCGACCTGCTGCCCGAGGTGTGGGCGCGATCACAGGAGGACGCGCTCGCCCGGACCGGGTGGGTCATCACGGCGTACGCGCTGGGAGTGGTCGTCGGCGCGCCCCTGATCGCCGCGCTCTCGGCCCGGATGCCCCGCAGACGGCTCGTCCTCGCCCTGCTCGTGCTCTTCACCGCCGGCACCGTCGCGTCCGCCCTCGCGCCGACGTTCGGCCTGGTCCTGGTCGCGCGGTTCGTCGCGGCGCTGCCGCACGGCGCCTACTTCGGCGCGGCCGGTCTGCTCGCGGCCACCCTGATGGGCCCCGGCAACGAGGCGCGCGGCTTCGCGACCGTGCTCGGCGGCCTGACCCTCTCCAACGTCGTCGGCGTCCCGCTGATCACCCTGGTCGGGCAGTCGGCGGGGTGGCGGGTGGCGTACCTGGCGATCGCCGGGGTCTTCCTGCTCGCCCTCTTCGCCGTGCTCGCCACCGTCCCCGAGGTGCCGATGGTGGCCGGCGCGTCGATCGGCGCCGAACTGCGGGCGCTGCGCAAGCCGCAGGTCTGGCTGATCGCGGTCACCGCCGCGATCGGGTTCGCCGGGTTCTTCGCCGTCGACAGCTACATCGCGCCGGTCACCACCGAGGTGACCGGGCTGGCCGCCGGCATCGTGCCGTGGGCGCTGGTCGCGGTCGGTCTCGGCATGACCGTCGGCAACGCGCTCGGCGGCTGGTTCGCCGACCGGAACCTGCGCCGGGCCACGCTCATCTCGTTCGGCTCGGTCATCGTCGCGCTGGTCATCTTCGCGCTGGTCGCGGACACGACGGTCGGGCTGTTCGTCGCGTCGTTCCTGGTCGGGGCGACCAGCCTGTCCCTCGGGCCGGCCCTGCAGGCGCGCCTGATCACGCTGGCGCCGGAAGCTCAGCTGATGGGTGCGGCGGTCAACCAGTCCGCGATGAACATCGCCAACAGCCTCGGAGCGGCGCTCGGCGGTCTGGTCATCGCCCGGGGGTACGGCTATCTCGCGCCGGCCTGGACCGGGGTTGCCCTGGCCGGGATCGGGCTGGTGCTGGCCGCTACGAGCTTCGCCCTGGACCGCCGCCCCGAACGCGTGGCCGCCGAATCCGCGTGACCTGCGGATTCAGGTCATGCTCATGCCCAGTTCGGCTGTTGTTCACCATTCGCGGCCTACGCTTCGGCGATGACGGCCACCAGCGTCCTCACCCCGGTTGAGGTGTTCCCCGAGGGTCCGCTCAGCTCCGCCGCCCGGCTGCTCGCCGGCTCCCTGCTCGGCGGCATGGGCAACCGGTGGTTGCACACCCGGGGTGTTGCCGCCCGTGCGGCTCAGCTCGCCGGGCCGCTCGGTGTCGACGCCGACATGCTGACCGCCGCCGCGTGGCTGCACGACGTCGGGTATGCGGCGGAGACCGTGGTGAGCGGGTTCCACCCGCTCGACGGGGCCGACCACCTGACCCGCAACGGCTGGCCGGTCCGGGTGGCGGGCCTGGTCGCGTACCACTCGGGGGCCCGGTTCGTGGCTGCCGCCCGTGGGCTGAGCGAGCTGCTGGCCGCCTACCCCGACGAGCGTACGGTGCTGGCCGACGCGCTCACCTACGCCGACCAGACCGTGGGGCCGAGCGGTCTGCGGGTCGACCCGGCGTCCCGCTACGTCGAGATGCTGGAACGGCACGGCCCCTGCTCGTGGAATGCCCGGGTCGACGCCGACCGGGGGCCGTACCTGCGGGGTATCGCCCACCGCATCGAGTACCTGCTCTCCTTCGCCGCCTAGCTGGACATCACACCTAGCGGGGCAGAACCCGCCGCGCCCAGCGGGGGCAGAACCCGCCGCGCCCAGCGGGGCAGAACCCGTCGCGCCGCCTAGCGGGGCAGAACCCCCAGCAGGGTGGCGGACAGGGCCTGCCTCAAGTAGTCCTTCGGGTCCAGGTGGAAGCGGGCCAGGTCGGGCTCGGCCCGGTAGGCCGCCTGCAGGCTGGGTGGGGGTGTGCTGTACGCCGCCAGCGCTCCGGCCGTGAGCATGATCTGCAGGCTGCAGAACACCGCGGTCTCGCCCACTTCCGGCAGGTGGTCGTGGAGCAGGGCGGCCATGGTGGTCAGGCGGTCCAGCGAGGCGCGTTTGTAGCGCGTCACCACCTCGACCGAGACGTTGTGCTCCAGCACGCTGCCCTGGGCGCCGAACAGGTCGCACATCACCGGCCGGCGGGACAGTGAGCGGCTGAGGATCTCGGCCACCGCCGCCGCCCGCTCGGTCATGGGCAGGCTCTGGTCGATGCCGTCGGCCAGCTCGCCGCCCAGTTCCTCCAGCCACTGCTGCAGGAAGTGGTCCAGCAATTCCAGCAGCACCGCCTCGCGGGACTCGAAGTAGCGCAGCACGTTCGGTTTGGCCAGCCCCACCCGGCGGCTGAGTTCGTTGAGCGTGACCGCGGCCACCGGCATCTCGTCGAGCATCGCCGACGCCATGTCGAGGATTGCCCGCCGGCGGATCTCGCGCTGCTCTTCGGTCCGCGCCCGCTGGAAGCTCATGATCACCATCCTAACTTAGGTACCGGCGGTACGTTGACATCATACCGCCGGTACCTTAATGTCGGCCGTGCAAGATACCGGCGGTACCTAAAGGGAGTCAGTGATGAGCGACAAGTGGACGACGGCCGACATCCCGGACCAGCGCGGGCGGGTGGCCGTGGTGACCGGGGCCAACACCGGCCTCGGTTACGAGACCGCCAAGGCGCTCGCCGAGCGCGGGGCCTCGGTGGTGCTCGCCGTGCGCAATGTCGGCAAGGGCGAGCAGGCCGCCGCCCGGATGGCCGGCGACGTGAGCGTGCAGGCGCTCGACCTCACCTCGCTCGACTCCGTCCGGGCCGCGGCGGCGGCGCTGCGGTCCCGGCTCGACCGGATCGACCTGCTGATCAACAACGCCGGCGTGATGTACACCCCGAAGCAGGCCACCGCCGACGGCTTCGAGATGCAGTTCGGCACCAACCATCTCGGTCACTTCGCGTTCACCGGGCTGCTGCTGGACAAGATGCTGCCGGTGCCCGGCTCACGTGTGGTCACGGTCAGCAGCACCGGCCACCGCATCCGGGCCGCGATCCACTTCGACGACCTGCAGTGGCAGCGGTCGTACAGCCGGGCCGGAGCCTACGGTCAGTCCAAGCTCGCCAACCTGATGTTCACCTACGAGCTGCAGCGCCGCCTCGCCGCCCACGGCACCACCGTCGCGCTCGCCGCGCACCCCGGCATGTCCAGCACCGAGCTCGCCCGCAACTCTCCCGCCGCCCTCCGGCTCCCGCTCACCTGGCTCGCGCCGCTGATCACCCAGACGCCGGCGATGGGCGCGCTGCCGACCTTGCGCGCCGCCACCGACCCCGCCGCACTCGGCGGTCAGTACTACGGTCCCGGCGGCCGGTTCGAGATCAAGGGCCACCCCCGGCTGGTCACCTCCAGCGCGGACTCCTACCAGGTGGCCGTCCAGCAGCGGCTCTGGGCCGTCTCCGAGGACCTCACCGGGGTGACCTTCGCCGCCGCCTGACGCGCTCTGCTACCGGATCGCACCCGTGGGACAACCCGGCGGCACACCCGGGGTGATGTCCTGAAGGACGTCGTTGCCGTCACGGGGGAGAAACCATGGGCCGTCGCAGTGCGAAGCTGTACGGTGCGGTCACTGCGACGGCACTGCTCGCCTATCAGCTGATCCCGGAGAGCGCGTGGTGGAAGGCGGCCTGGCAGGTCGTCATCGGCTACGGCGCGGTCGCCGCCGTGCTGCTCGGCGCGTCCTGGCTGGCCCCGGGTCAGCGGGCGCCGTGGTTCTGGTTCGCCGCGGGCCTGTTCGGCAACGCGTCCGGCATCGCGGTGGCCATCTACTCCTCCGAGGTGCTGCACGTCGACGAGTCGCCGACGCCCGCCGACCCGCTGTTCCTGACGCTCTACCCGGCTTGCGCGCTGGGCCTGGCGCTGCTGCTCAAGCGGCGTGAACCGCGCCGGAACTGGGCTGCCATGGTCGACGCCGGCACCTTCGCCGTCGGGCTCGGCGTGCTCGCCTGGGTCTACGTGATCGCCCCGGCCGCGCACAGCGACGGCGCGACCCTGCTGGCCCGGGCCGTCTCCATCGCCTACCCGGTCGGTGACCTGCTGCTGCTCGCGATGCTGACCCGGCTGCTGCGTTCGGGTGGCACCCGCGGCGCGGCGTTCTGGTGGATCGCCGCGTCCTGTGCCGCCTTCTTCATCGGCGACACGACGTGGGTGGTGCTCAACAACCTCGGCATCGACATCAACGACCTGCGCGTGATCAACCGGGGCGTCGACATGATCTTCCTGGTCGCGTACTCGCTGTTCGGGGTGGCCGCGCTGCACCCGAGCGCCCGGGACCTGGACCGGGCCGGGGCCGGCGCGGCTCCGCGGCTCAGCCGTCCGATGCTGGTCTCGCTGGCCGCCGCCACGCTGATCGCCCCGGTCCTGTTCGGGCTGCAGATGGTGACGCACACGCTCGTCGACGGCCTGGCCATCGTGCTCGCCTCGGCGGTCCTGTTCCTGCTGGTCGTGACGCGGATGGCCCAGCTGGTGCGGGAGGTCGAGCGGCAGGCGGCGAAGGTGCAGACGCTGTCGCGCCAGGACGAGCTGACCGGGCTGCCGAACCGGCGGGCCTGGAACGACGACATCCCGCGCGCTCTCAAGCAGGCCCAGGCCTCGGGCACTCCGGTCGTGGTCGCGATGATCGACCTCGACCACTTCAAGAAGTTCAACGACACGTTCGGCCACCCGGCCGGTGACCGGCTGCTCGTCGAGGCCTCGTCGGTCTGGCGCGACTCGCTGCGCTCGGTCGACACCCTGGCCCGGTTCGGCGGTGAGGAGTTCATCGCGCTGCTGCCCGGCGTGACGGACGAGGAGGCCGTGGCGATTCTGCAGCGCACGCTCGGCGTCACGCCGCTGGGCCAGACGTTCTCGGCCGGTTTCGCCGCCTGGGACGGCACCGAGACCGCCGGCGAGCTGATCGCTCGCGCCGATGCCGCGCTCTACCGGGCCAAGCAGACCGGCCGCGGCCGGGTCGTGGCGGCCGGGACGGCGACGGAACCGCGGACCGACGACGCCCTGGTCGGATGACCGCCGGCGTCGCTACGGGGCCGACCTCAAGAACAGGGACAAGGCTTGCGCGTACGGCGTGAGCGACCCGATCTCCACGTATTCGCCCGGCCCGTGCTGGCCGTCACCGGCCGGACCGAAGATCACCGCGTCGACGCCGAGCGGGAAGTAGAAGCGACTGTCGGCCGCCCCGTGCTTGCGGAGCAGGTCACCGGAGTAACCGGCGGTGCGTGCCGCCTCCCGCAGCGCCCGCACCCGCGCGCTGCCCGGGTCGGCCCGGTGCGGCGTGCCGAGCGCGTCGACGCGTACCTCCAATCGGGTGATCGTCCGCAGGTGACGGGCGATCTCGTCGGGGGAGCGCCCGGTCAGGTCGGTGTCCTCGGGCGGGTAGCGGATGTCGAGCCAGGCGGTCGCGTCGGCCGGCACCTGGTTGACGGCCTCGTTGGACGTCTCGATCCGGGCCACGTTGACCGTCGTGGTCCACGCCTCCGCCGCGGGCACCGGATAGCGCTCCAGGAGCCGGCCGATGCCCGCCTGCAGGGTGAGCAGGGCGTTGGCGCCGAGCCACGGGTACGCCGCGTGCGCCGCCTGCCCGGAAGCGATCAGTCGTGCCCGGACCAGCCCCTTGGACTCGGTCACCACGCGGAGCGCGCTCTGCTCACCGATGACCACGAAGTCGCCGCGGACCCCCTGCTCGACCTGATGGCCCGTACCGTCGAAGCCCCCGACCTCCTCGTCGGTGACCAGTTGCAACGCGATCGGGTAGGGCAGCTCGGCGGCCAGGGACCGGAACACCGTGGCCAGCACGAGCGCGGCCACTTTCATGTCGTGCGTGCCGCGGCCGTAGAGGCGGTCACCGTCCCGCCGCGGCCGGAACAGCTCCGGCGTGCCCGGGACGACGTCCAGGTGACCGTTCAGGATCACCCGGGGCCGCCCCGGTCGCCGGGGGTGGGTGACCAGCGCGCTCGGCTTGCCGCGCGACTCGAAGCGGCGGACGTCGAAGCCGGGCCCGACCACGTCGAGCACCAGCGCGAGGGCCCGGCGCAGGTCGTCGGGCCGGTCGGCGGTGGATCGGATGGCGATCAGCGCCTCGGCGGACGCGAGCAGCGCGGGCAGGTCCTCCATGACCGCGACGTTATCGGGGAAGCTGCTCGCCCGCCTCCACCGCGATGGGCAGCTTGTTGCCGGCCGGCGGCAGCGGGCAGGTCGCGAACTCGGTGTACGCGCACGGCAGGTTCGTCGCCCGGTTGAAGTCCAGCGTCACCGTGCCGTCCGCGTCCGGCGCCGGGATGGCGAGGCTGCGGTTCGCGGCGTACGTCGTGACCCCCGAAGTCGCGTCGGTGAACAACACGAAGAGTGATCCGGGAGTGCCGCCGTTGAACGCGGTCAGCGCCAGATCCTGCCCGCCGACGGTGAACTCCACCTTGCCCGGTGACTCGTAGACGTGTTCCAGCCCCTCCGACACCGAGCCCACGGTCACCGGGACCGGCGCCTCGAACGGGACGAATCTGCCGGTCACGACCCACTTCTCGGCGGGCGTGTAGGCCGGCGTGCCGAGATACTTCACCAGCGTCTCGTGCGAGGGGTGCCGGGGACGCAGCACGTCGAACCCGCCGCGGCGAGCGATCTCCAGCTTCGCGTCGCCGTAACCGACAGTGATGTCACCGCGCTCGGGGATGGGGTCGAACCGGTGCTCGCCCGAGCCGATGCCCTCCAGCGACTCGCCCTCCGCGAGCGTGACCACCACGCCGTCCGGCCCGGTGCTCCACTCGCCCGGCGCGCCGGGGAACCGCTGCGGGTTCTCGTCCAGGAAGTGCAGCCCGGTGATCGCCAGGAACCCGTGCGGGTCGGCCCGCCGCTTCTCGTGCTGCTCGTGCCACTGGGCCCACTGCTGCTCGAAATCGCTCATGCCGCCACCTCCGCTGCGCTCCGGCGTCGGCCTGAGTTGATGACTGAGTTCGATGATTCGCTCGCAAGCTCGCTCATGCCGTCGACCCTAATCCCTACTCGCAGAATGGGATATGGCGTGCGGCTGTGAGGTCTGATAACTTCGTGGCCAGGTCATGAGTGTCAGCGCGTAGCCCCGGCTTGCTGACCGGCAACCCTTGCGTTCGCGATGGGGTGCCCCGGGTGAGGACCGGGCCGGTGTCGCCCGACGCCGGCAAGCGCGGACCCGTGGGGTCCCTGACCTCGGCGGAGGCATGCCATGTCGGCTCTCGACATCATCGGCGACGACCTGAAGACCGAACTTCGCACCGGCGAGACGGTTCGTTTCGCGCACCTCGACTACGCCGCTTCGGCTCCCTGTGCGGAGGCCGCGGCCCAGGCCGTGGCCGAGTTGCTGCCGCGTTACGGCAGCGTGCACCGGGGGACCGGGGTGCGCTCGCAGACCTCGACGGTGGCGTACGAGGTGGCCCGCGACGTGGTGGCCGAGTTCGTCGGCGCCCGCCCCGGCGACGAGGTGATCTTCACGCGGAACACCACGGATGCGCTGAATCTGCTGGCCCGCGCGTTGCCGGCGGGTGTCACCACGATCGTGTTCGAGGGGGAGCACCACGCGAACCTGCTGCCGTGGCCGAACCCGTTGCGGCTCCCTGCGCCTGAGTCGCCCGACGAGGCCGTGAATGCGGTCGCAGCGGCGCTCGGTCAGCTCGACGGCCCGGCCGTCCTCACCATCACCGGCGCCGGCAACGTGACCGGCGAGGTGTGGCCGATCAGGGAGATCTCCGACCTCGCCCACGCTCACGGCGTACGCGTGATCGTTGATGCGGCCCAACTCGCGCCGCACCTGCCGGTGAACCTGACCGACCTCGGCGCCGACTATCTGGCTTTCTCCGGACACAAGTTGTATGCCCCGTTCGGCGCCGGAGTCCTGGCCGGAAGATCGGACTGGCTGGACGCGGCCGAGCCCTACCTCCACGGCGGCGGCGCGAGTGCCACGGTCGGTGACCGCCCCGGCGACCTGACCTGGGCCACCGGCCCGGCGAGGCACGAGGGCGGCACCCCCAACCTGCTCGGCGCGGTCTCGATCGCCGCGGTCTGCGCGGCCCTCCTGACCGCCGACCGCGACGCCCTCCACCAGCACGAACAGCTCCTGCTGACCCGGCTGCGGGCCGGCCTGCCCGAGGGCGTCCAGGAGGCCGGCCTCTTCGGCCCCGGCCATCCGCGCGTCGGCATCGTCTCGCTCGCGCTGCCCGGCCACGATCCCGCGCAGGTCGCCCACCGCCTGGGCCGGGAATACGGCATCGGCGTCAGGGCGGGCCAGTTCTGCGCGCATCCGCTGGTGCGACGGCTGACCGGAACCAGCGCGACGAATGCCTGTGACACCGACATGTCCGGTCTGCTGCGCGCCAGCTGGGGTCTGGGCAGCACCGAGGACGACGTCAACCGCTTCACCCGGGCGCTGTCCGACATACTCCGCTCCTGACCGGCAACCCGAAGAGCCTCCGCCCGGGGCCCCGCAGTCCGATGTTCCAGACTGTGGGGACCTGGCTGATGAGGCTGCGGGACCGTCTACCGACCGGTGGCGGCCTGCGCGACGAGGACTGGGCGACGCGGCACCGGCTGCTGACCGTGCTGCTCGGCGTGGTCGTGCTCGTGGTGACCGTGTTCGGCGCGCTGCGCCCTGATCACGGGCCCGCTCTGCTCGGGACCGTCCTGACCGTGCTGCCCTGCCTGGTCGCCGGGACCCGGCTGAAGGGCCGGCGGCTGCGCTCGGTCGCGGTCGCGCTCGGTTTCACCGTCGCGTGCGCAGGGTTCGTGTCGCTGAGCAACGGCCTGACCGAAGCGCACTTCTCGTTCTTCGTGGCGGTCGCCGCGCTCGCCCTCTACCGCGACTGGGCGCCGTTCGGCGTGTTCCTGGTCGCCACCACGGTCCACCACGGCCTGTTCGGCGTGCTGACCGGCACGCACACCTACGACCACCACTCGGCGCGGGCGCACCCGCTGGTCTGGGCCGGGCTGCACGGTTTCGCGGTGCTGCTCGCGGCCGGTTTCCAGGTGGTCCAGTGGGGGCTCACCGAGGCCGAGGAGGCGCGCGCCGCCGACAACCTGCAGGAGAGCCAGGCCCAGCTCAGCGTCGCCTTCGACGAGACGCCGGTGCCCATGGTCATGTTCGCGCCGGACGGGCGCGTGCTGCGCACCAACGCGGCCTACCGCCACTGGCTGCGGTTGCCGGAAAACCTTCCACCCGATTTCTCCGTACGGGACCTGCCGCTCGTCGCGCTCGGTGGGGAGGGCAGCCTGTTCCCGCAGATGTCGGTGTCACCGGATCCGATCATGATGACGCGCCAGTACCGCCGTACCGACGACGGGTCGTTGATCTGGGTCGAGGTGCACAGCACTCCGCTCTACGACAAGCAGGGCACCCTGCGGTTCGTCTTCGCGCACTGCCTCGACGTGACCAGCGTCCGCAACCACGAGGAGGAGCTGCGCCGGCAGGTCCGGCACGACTCGCTGACCGGGCTGCTGTCCCGCAAGGCGTTCGAGAACGACCTGGGCGAGATGCTGCGCGGCCGTCCCCCGGTGAGCGTCATCTACCTGGACGTGGACCGGTTCAAATCGGTCAACGACGGTTCCGGGCATGCGACCGGCGACGACGTGCTGCGCGCGCTGTCGGCCCGGCTGACCGCCGTGGTGCCGCCCGGTGCGCTGCTGGCCCGGCTCGGCGGGGACGAGTTCGTCGTCGCGGTGGCCGGCCCGGGCGGTGCCGGCCTGCGCGTCGGCCGGGAGATCCTGGCGTCGATGGCCGAGCCGCTCGCCGTGGCCGGCAACCCGCTGCCGATCTCGATCAGTATCGGCGTGGCCACCGAGCACGGCGCCGAGCACTCCGACGACGTGGTGCTGGCCGCGGACACGGCGATGTACGCCGCGAAGCGCGCCGGTGGCAACCGGCTCGAGGTGTTCGCCGAGGACATGCGGGTGTCGGTCAACGAGCGGCTCGCCGCCGAGGCCCGCCTGCGCCGGGCGCTCTCCGGGCACCTGCCGTGGACGCTGCCGCTGTGGTTCCAGCCGGTGGTGTCGACCGTCACCGGGCAGATCATCGGCGCCGAGGCGCTCGTGCGGATGCGGATGCCGGACGGGAAGATCCTCAGCCCGTACCACTTCATCGGCGCCGCCGAGGAGACCGGCATGATCGTGCAGCTCGGCGCGCACGTGCTGCGCTCGGCGGTGGATCACCTGATCTACTGGTCGGGTCAGCTCGGCTACGTGTCGGTCAACGTCAGCCCGCGGCAGCTCGCCGAAGCGGACTTCGTGCCGATGGTGGCGAGCCTGCTGGCCGCGCACCCCGGGCTCGACCCGTCCCGCCTCGTCCTCGAGATCACCGAGACCGCCCTGCTGGCCTCGTCGGTCGACGTGACCGAGCGCCTGGCCGCCCTCAAGCAGCTCGGCGTGCGGATCGCGCTGGACGACTTCGGCACCGGCTACAGCTCGCTGACCTGGCTGAAGTCCGTCCCGGCGGACATCGTGAAGCTGGACCGCTCGTTCGTCGCCGGCCTCGCCGTGGACCAGCGCAAGTCCTCGATCATCCAGGCGGTGCTCTGGCTGGCCCAGTCCCTGGGCATGTCCACGATCGCCGAGGGGGTCGAGGAGATCGACGACTGGGCCGCTCTTCAGGCCGCCGGCTGCCCCGCCGTGCAGGGCTACTTCTTCAGCGAGCCACGCCCGCCGGAGGACTTCCAGGAGATGTTGATCAACCGGAAGTGTGTCACTCCTCTGGCGCAGTTCACCTGATTGAAACCACAGAGGGCCGTGCGGCCGGTTAGAGTCCCGAAATCCTGGACAACGTTGATCCCTTCATCGGCACCGCGGCGACCGACCTGCCTCGCGCACACGGTCTGGCCGCTACTTGGTGGTGGCCGAAGCCGCAGGTCGGCAACACGCACCCCGGCGCGACCTCGCCCCTGGGCATGGTCTCCGCCTGCGCCTACTCGGGCGCCTACCCCACCGGTTACGGCCGGTACGCGAAGAACACCGAGGGCGTGCCCGAGGAGATGTTCACCCGTACCGAGGCCTCCGGCTTCACCCACTTCCAGCAGTCGGGGACGGGGGCGATCCGCAAGTACTACAACTACGTGCGGGTCACCCCGATGGTCCAGCCGCTGGACGATCTCGGCCAGTCCTGGGCGCTGCACGACGAACGTGCCGAGCCCGGGTACTACGCCGCGAACCTCGACACCGGGGTGCGCAGCGAGATCACCGTGGGGGAGAAGGTCGCCGTCCACCGGTACACCTTCCCGGACCATCACTCCGCCCGGGTCGTCATCGACCTGTCGTGCGGCGGCCTCGCGATAGACCTCGGACGCACGGTTCCGCTGCGCGCCCAGGTGGAGAGCATGGGCCACGGCTGCGCGCAGGGCACCGTGGTGATGGAGGGCGTGCCGCTCTCGGTCTACCTGGAGGCCGACACCCCCGGGTGGCGGCAGATGCTCTGGTACGACCGGCGCCTGATCCCCGGCGGCACCCGGCTCGACTTCGACAGCATCCGCAGCACCACGCTGCGGCCGTTCGGGCTGCTCTTCATGGGCTCGGCCAGAGCGGGGCAGACCATCGAGGTCCGGATGGGGTTCTCGCTGCGCGGCCACGAGCAGGCCCGACGCAACCTGCACCGGGAGTGCGGGACCGACGCCGAGCCGGCGTTCGAGCGCGTCCGGGCCGGCACCCGCCACCGCTGGCGCGACCACCTCGACCGCGTGCAGGTCGAGGGCGGCACCCCGGCCCGGCGTACGGTGCTGGGCACCGCCCTCTACCACTCGCTGATCAAGCCGTGCTTCGCCGACGACGAGAGCCCGTTCTGGCCCAACTCCGGGCCGTACGCGTTCGACATCTGCACCATGTGGGACATCTACAAGACGCAGATCCCGCTGCTGCAGGCGATCGCCCCGGACCGCGCGATGGACCTCCTCGAATCGCTGATCCGGGTCTGCGAGGAGGAGGGCAACTTCCCGATCGGCTATCGGATGGCCCGTGGCGCCGACCGGTTCTTCCGGCAGGCCTCCGCCCTCGCGCACACCGCGATCGCCGACGCGCACGCGCTCGGCCGCTCCGGCGTCGACTGGGGCTGGGCGCTCGTTCACATGGTCGACGACCTGCGCCGGATGTACGGCGAGGACTTCTTCGAACACGGCCTCGTCCACCCGATCACGCACACCCTGGACCTGGCGTACGCCCACCACTGCACGGCCAAGGTGGCCCGCGCGCTCAACGACCGCAAACTCGCCGACGACCTGGAACGCCGCAGCCACCAGTGGGTGAACGCGTTCGACCCGTCCACCGGCCTGCTGCGCGACTCCGAGTTCTACGAGGGCGGCAAGTGGAACTACTCGTTCCGGCTGCTGCACGACATGGCCGCACGGATCGAGTTGTCGGGCGGCGACAAGGGGTTCATCGAGCAGCTCGACCGATTCTTCGGCTACGGCGCGGATCAGGTCGAACAGCCCGGGATCAGTCCGCAGCCGGCGGAGATGGCCCTCGGGTATGCCCTCAACCGGTTCGAGGGCCTGAACAACGAGCCGGACATGGAAGCCCCCTGGGCCTACCACTACGCCGGCCGGCCGGATCGCACCGCCGAGATCGTGCACGCGGCGCTGACCTGGCAGTTCGGCACCGGTCCGGGCGGTCTGCCGGGCAACGACGACTCCGGCGGCCTCAGCGCCTGGTACGTCTGGGCGTCGCTGGGCCTGTTCCCGGTCGCCGGGCAGAACCTCTTCCTGGTGAACGCCCCCGCGTTCGCCCGCGCGGCGCTGCGCGTCGGCGACGAGGAGTTCATCATCGAGACCAGCGGGCACAAGGAGACCCCGATCGGCGTCGACGGCCTCGACCACGATCCGCCCGTTCAGTACGTCCAGTCCGCCACCCTCAACGGCAAACCCCTGGACGCGGCCCACCTGTCCGCGACCGACGTGCATCGCGGGGGCCGGCTGCACCTCAAGCTCGGCCCCGAACCATCGACGTGGGGACACGGGCACCGCCCGCCGTCCCACTCCTTCACCCTTCACCCCCCTGCGACATAAGAAGGAATGACCATGAGCCGTCCTACTCGGAGACTCGTGATCGCGGTCCGCGCCGACCCGGTTATCTGTGGACACTCGGGCGAAGCACGCAACCTCGCCGAAGTCGCCCTCACCCGGGGCTTCGACGACGTGCGCCTGCTCACCTGGCCGATCCCGACGCTGCAGGCCGCCGGTCTGCCGTTGAAGCCGCTCGACCGGCTGCTGCCGTACAGCGACGGCATCACCGTCGAACGCCCCGAAGCGGTCGGTGACTACCGCGTGCCGGACGGCCGCCACCTCGCCGGGCTCACCGGCCGCCTCGTCGAACTGCTCAGCGACGGCGTACCCACCGTCTGCCTGTCGATGTACCTGGTCCCGCACACGCAGGTGATCAACGACGCGGTCAACGCGGCCCGGGCGGCCGGCTTCAACCCGCAGGTGCACACCATCGCCAAGGCGGTCGGCTCGGACGTCACCAACGTCATCCGCTCCTGCCTGCGCGAGGGCCGGGTCGGCGCGGCCACCGTCCTGATGACCACGTTCCTGGCCAGCGACGAGGTGGTCGCCGTCTCCGAGTACACCAAGGACGAGATCATCGCCTCGGCCGAGGAGGTCGACCGGCACTGCGGCACCACGTTCGCCCAGCAGTGCCGGGAACGGGTCACGGTCAGCTACCCGCCGATCGACTCGTCCGCCTTCCTCGACCTGGACGAGGACACCCTCGACGCGGCGTTGCAGAAGCGCGGTCTCGAACGCGGCAAGTACATCCTGTTCCTGTCCCGGGTCGCGCGGGCCAAAGGCATCTACGACCTGGTCATCGCGTACGGCCAGATGCAGTCCCGGGACGAGGTGCCGCTGGTCATCGCCGGCAACGGCCCCGCCCTCGAACACGTGCGCGCGATGGCCAAGGAGGACGACCGCATCATCTTCCTCAACGACGTCGACGACGACGAGAAGCCGCTGCTGATGGCCGGCTGCGCGGCGTATGCGCTGCCCACCAAGCCGGAGCCGGACTTCGTCGAGACGTTCGGCATCGCCCTGGCCGAGAAGATGCTGGCCGGCGGCGGCCCGATCGTCACCACCCTGACCGGCGGCACCGGCGAAGCGGTGGGCGACACCGCCGTCATCGTCGAAGCCGGCGACATCAACGCCCTCGCCGAGGCCCTCGACCGGGTCATCCTCGACATGCCCGAGTCGGAGAAGCGCGCCATGGAGACCCGCGCCCGAGCCCACGCCATGTCCTTCGACCGAGTAGCCGTCTTCGACGACCTCTTCTAGGCCGCTTCTCTCTCCCGCTCCGCTCCGCTCACCCTCCGACTGCCGCAGTACGCCGGTGCACCCGCCCCGCGCCCGCACGCGCGAGGGCCGGCCCGGCCTCGGCTCGTGGCTGTTCACTCGCATGCCGGGCGGTCCCACGGCTGGTCACGACAGTTGCCGCCGGTCTGGCAGTGCGAGCCGGCCTTCAGGGGTGCGTCAGGCGTGCTGATACGCCGCTGAAGGCCGGCTGGGATCGGGGGTGTCGAGCGTGATCGAAGCCCGAGCCGTGGCGACGCCGTCAGACGGTGCCGGTGGCGAGGAGGGCGTCGAGTTTGGCGTAGCCCTCGTCGACGCCTGTCTCCATGCCGCTCTTGAGCCAGGCGTCGCGGCCTTCGAAGCTGTCGACCAGCGACTGGGCGTGCAGCCGGGTGCGGCCGTTGCCCAGGTCCTCGAAGGTCAGCGTCTCCAGCGCCACCCCCTCCGGCGCGCCCTCGAAGGTGAAGGTCTGGACGATCCGGTCCGGGCCGACCGAGTGGAAGCAGCCGCGGAACCTGTATTCCTCGTCGCCGCGGACGGCGGTGTAGCGCCAGGAGCCGCCGTCGCGGGCGTCCCAGTGGTCGATGCGGGTGATGGTGGAGTCCGGCCCGGCCCACCGGGCGAACAGTTCCGGGTCGGTGTGCGCCCGGAGCAGCTGCTCCGGCGTGCCGGCGAAGTCCCGGGTGATCCGGATGACCGGTACGTTCTGGTCGGCTTCGATCTGTGCTTCGCTCATGGTCGCGCTCCGCTCTCGTCGTCGTCCTGCATGGTCCGCAGCACCGCGTCCAGACGCTGGTAGCGCGCCTCGGCCCGGCGCCGGTACTGCTCGATCCATCCACCGATCTCGTCGAACACGTCGCGTTCGAGTCGCACCGGGCGTGGCTGCGGCCCGGGCGGGCGGCTCACCAGGCCGGCCTCTTCGAGCACCTTGAGGTGCTTGTAGACGGCTTGGAGCGACATCCGGTACGGCTCGGCGAGCTGGTTGACCGTCGCGTCGCCCCCGGTCAGGCGCGCCACCATGTCGCGGCGCGTCGGATCGGCGAGGGCGGCGAACACCCGGGACAGCTCATCGGCCGGCATCGCGTTCCAACTTTCAACTCATCGGTTGAAAGTAACCGTAGACCCTTCGGTGAGGCGCGTCAACCAATTCGTTGAAAGGGCAGCTCACGGCGTACGCGCAAAGAGGTTTTTCATCGATCGGCGAGGACCGCGACCATCGCGGCGCGGGTGGAGACGTCGAGTTTGGCGAAGATCCGCCGCAGGTGCGTGGAGACCGTCCACGGGCTGACCGACAGCTTGCCGGCGATCGCGCCGGTGGTCAGCCCCATCGCGACCATGTGCGCGACCTCCCGTTCCCGGGTGGTCAGCCGGGAGACACCCTTGCCGCTCTGCGCGCCGAGGCGGGTGAGCAGGCATCGCAGGCCGTCGACCTCCAGGTCGAGCAGCACGTGCACCTCCGGTGGGTCGCCGGCCGCGGGCGCCTGGCACCGCCGCAGCAGGCGGGCCCCCTCGGCCAGCCGGCGGACCAGGCGGCGCAGTTCGAACTGGATCTCGGCGGGCGCCAGCAGCACGAGCTCGGGGCTCGCCTCCGGCTCCGGCTTTCCGGCGGGCGTTTCGCCGATCGGATCGTCCCTGGTTTCGACGGCAGTCATCCGGGGCACCCCCTCCCAAGACGGGCTCGTGCTCGCAGCGTATTCCGGGCCGGGGCCCGCGATGTCGCACATTCGAGCGACCCTCGTCCACGGTCCCCTGGGGTGGGTGCCCCCGACGCGCGACCCGATCGAGGGCAGCGCCGTCGTGGACGCCGCCTCGGGTGACTGTCCGCGGCCGTCGAGCGCGCCGACACTGCCGGTACATGACCACCATGACGACCACCCTCAGCCCTTCCCTGCTCGCCGAGCACCGGGTCACCCACGCCCTCGTCGAGTACTGTGACCTGCTGGCCTGCCCACTGGACGAGGTCCGGCAGCGGGTCGAGCGGGAGCTGGAGCGCAACCCGGCGCTGGACGCCGCCGATCCGGCCGGCCCCGCGCGCGACGCTCGCGGACCGCTCGGCGGCGCTTCTGATACACCGCGGACGGGTCCGGCAAGTGACCGATATCTGTCAATGGACGTTATTGATCCGGGATCGGCCGCGCCGGCCGGGGTTCTGGCTGACGCGGCGGCGCATCTCGGCGACTCGGACCGGGCGCTGGCCGCCTGGATCCTCGGCGATCTGGACTCGCGCGGCCTGCTGGAGGGCGGCGTGGACGGGGTCGCCGACCGGCTCGGCATCCCGGTCGAGCGGGTGGCCCGGGTCGTCGGCGTGCTGCGGGCAGCCGGCCCGCCCGGATTGTGTGCCGCCGACGCCGCCGAGTGCCTGCTGCTGCAACTGGCCGTCCACGAGCGCGCCGGCCAGGCCCCGCCGCTGGCCCGCCGTCTGATCCGCGACCACCTGGCCGAGCTGGGCGACGACCGGATCCGGCGGCTGGCGGCCGTGGCCGGCGCCCCGGTGCCGGAGGTGGCGGCGGCCCGCGACTTCATCCGGACCCGGCTGCGGCCGTGGGCGTCCCTCGACGATCCCGGCCCGGCGATGACGGTGGCCGCGGTCGACCTGGTGGTGCGTTTCGCCGACGACGGCAGCGGCGCGGTCGAGGTGGAGCTCGTCGGTGATCCGGCGAGCCGGTTGCGGGTCGACCCGCTCTGGGCCGAGCTGGCCGAGACCGCGGTGCTGCCCGCGTCGCAGCGCCGTACCGTCCGGGATCACGCCGGGCAGGCCCGGTCGTTCCTGGACGCGCTGCGGGAGCGGGCCGAGACGTTGCGGCGGATCGCGGGCTACGCGGCCGGGCGGCAGAGCCGGTTCCTGCGTGAGGGGGCCACCGGCCACGTGCCGCTGACCCGGGCCGAGGTGGCCGGCGCCCTGAATCTGCACGAGTCGACGGTGAGCCGGGCGGTCGCCGGCAAGCGCCTGCGGCTGCCGGACGGCCGGGTGATCGCGTTCAGTGCGCTCTTCGGCGCGGCCGGGCCGGTCCACGCCGTCCTCAAGGCGGTGGTGGCAGCCGAGCAGCGCCCGTTGTCCGACACGGATCTCGCCGCTGAGCTGGACCGGCGCGGCTATCCGGTGGCCCGCCGCACGGTCGCCAAGTACCGGCGGCAGCTCGGCATCCCGGCCTGCGACCGCCGAAGCTGACTTCGCCGCGGGCCCTCGCGGGGCGAAGCGCGGTTCGCGGTCCGGCGCCCGCCGACCTCCGTTCACCAGGCAGTCGCCGGCTGGCACGGAACTTGCCAGGGGTGGGTGGAGAGACATCCACCCGCACAGGCGAGGAGCACGCCGATGCACAACCTGGACCGCACACTCTTCGAGGCCGGCGAGCAGGAGACCGGTCCGTACGAGTCGGATCAAGAGGACTTCCTGGGCATCCTCGGTTCGATGCTCAAGGGCGAGAGCGCCCCGACGGGCGAGTACGGCTACGAGACCGAGGGCGAGGACGAGGGCGAGCTGGAGGCCGCCGCCCGTCTGCTCGAGGTCCGCGACGAGGCCGAACTGGACCGCTTCCTCGGTGACCTGTTCAACCGCGCGGCCGGTGCGGTGAAAACCGCGGCGGGCGCGGCCAGGAGCTTCGCCGGCTCGCCGACCGGGCAGGCGCTCGGCGGCATCGTCAAGAAGGCGACCAAGGAAGCCCTGCCGGTGATCGGCCGCGGCATCGGCGGCTGGCTGTCACCGGACTACGCCGGCACCGGCGCCCGGGCCGGCACCGCCGTCGGCGACCTGCTCGGCCTGGAGCTGGAGGGCCTGTCGAACGAGGACCGCGAGTTCGAGACCGCTCGCGCCCTGATCCGGTTCGCGCAGGACGCCTGCCGCAAGGCCGCCCAGGCCTCGTCCGGCGCCCCGCCGCGCGAGGTGGCCCGCCAGGCGGCCGCCTCCGCCGCCCGTCAGCACGCCCCGGGCCTGCTGGCCGCACCCACCTCCACCCCCGCCGCGGCGAGCAACGGCCATCGCCGGACGCCGGCGGCGACCACGCCGTCCGGCGGCGCGAAACGTCCGGCGGCCGGCTCCGGCCGCTGGGTCCGGCAAGGCAACGCGATCCTCATCCTCGAGAACTGAAAGGCAGAAGACCATGACGACGTACGAGACGAGCAGCGAGTGGGAGACGCCGGAGCTGGAGTTCGGTGAGGCGGAGTCGGAGTCGGCGTACGAGTCGGAGGGCGAGTCCGAGAACTTCCTCGGCGGCCTGCTGAGCTCGGTGCTGGGTGGGCTCGGCGGTGAGGTCGCCGAGTCGGAGAGCCCGCTCTCCGAGGTGCAGGAGATGGAGGCGGCCAACGCGCTGCTGGAGACGCAGAGCGAGGAGGAGCTGGAGCAGTTCCTGGGCAGCCTGGTCAAGAAGGTCGCCTCGGGGGTCGGCGGGTTCCTGCGCTCGGGGACCGGTCAGGCGCTGACCGGCGCGCTGAAGAACGTCGCGAAGAAGGCGCTGCCGATGGTCGGCGGGGCACTCGGGTCGTTCGTCGCGCCCGGCGTCGGCACCGCGCTCGGTTCGAAGCTCGGCAGCATGGCCTCGAACCTGTTCGAGATGGAGTTCGAGAACATGAGCGAGCAGGAGGCCGAGTTCGAGGCCGCCCGCCGCTACGTGCGCTTCGCCAGTTCCGCCGCCGCGAACGCGGCCAAGGCCCCGCGCAACGCGCCGCCGCAGGCCGTGGCCCGGGCCGCGGTGGTCACCGCCGCCCGCAAGCACGCGCCCGGACTGGTCCGCGGCACGCCGTACCAGACCCAGCGCCGCCCCGGCACCGGCCCGGCGAAACGGCCCGGCGGCCAGCAGCCGTCCCGGGGCCGGACCGGCGGCCGGCGGCGCCCGGCCGGCGGGGCCTACGGCTACCCGGTGGAGGGCCCGACCTTCGTCTTCGACGGCGACCGGTCCGGCGACCGGTCCGGCGACCAGTCCGGCAATCAGTACCGCGACCAGGACGACGACGGCTACGACGACCAGGGCTACCACGACGAGCCGGTCCGCCGTCGCCGCCGGGCGCAGAGCGGTCGCTGGGTCCGCCGGGGCCACAAGATCATGATTCTCGGGTCCTGACCATGAGCGGCTCGGCCATCGCCTCGGGGCTCATCGAACAGGAGGCCCGCGCGCTGCTGACCCGGCTCGCCCGGGTGCGCCCGTTCGCCCTGCACGAGACGATGGTGCCGGCGGCCGCGCCGGCCCCGGCCGCCCAGGTGCGCATCGAGCGGTTCCTCATCGACGGCCGCGCGCACCTCGGGTGCCAGGTCGTGACCTTCCTGCGCTGGATGCGCGGACCGGGGCGGCAGGCACCGGTGCCCGAGAAGCAGCGGCGCCTGACGCTCATCCGGTTGCGCTTCAACGACGTACTGTCGCAATTCGATCTTTTCACCGAAGTGATCACGCAGCGTAGTGAACACGAGACCGGTGTCTGGTTGTCCGGGCTGGACGTCCTGGCGCGCGACGCGCTCGGCCTGCCCGGCGGCTACTTCGAGCCACCGCCGGTGATCTGCTACCTGGCCCGCGGGCCGGGAGCGGCGATCCGGCGGGCCCGGACCCGGCTGCCCGGCGGCGACGAGAACCCGGTGGCGATCGTCCGGGTGCCGCGCGAACGCATGGTCGGTCACGGCATCGGCGCGTCGCTGGTGCACGAGGTCGGTCACCAGGGCGCGGCGCTGCTCGACCTGGTCCCGTCCCTGCAACCGGTCCTGGCGCACGCCGCCGAGACCGGCCGGGGCGCCGACCGAGACGCCTGGCCGTGGTTCGGGCGCTGGATCTCCGAGGTGGTCGCCGACCTCTGGGCGGTGGCGCAACTGGGCATCGGCGCGCCGATGGGACTGATCGGCGTGGTGAGCCTGCCCCGCTGGTTCGTCTTCCGGTTCGGCGGCGAGGACCCGCACCCGGTGCCGTGGATCCGGGTGCTGCTGAGCTGCGCGCTCGGCGACGCGCTCTACCCGGACCCGCAGTGGCGGGCGCTCGCCGACGCCTGGCGGGCGATGTACCCGCCCGACGGCCTCGACGCCGAGCACCGGGCGCTGCTGGATCGGCTCGTCGAAGCCCTTCCCGCGTACGTCGATCTGCTGCTCGCCCATCGGCCGGGAACGTTGCGCGGTGCCCGGCTGGGTGAGGTCCTGCGCCGGCCCGACCGCACCGCCGGCGCGCTGCTGCGGACGTTCGGCACGTGGCGTGACGACCCGGGCCGGCTCTACGCCGCGGCGCCGTCGGTCACGTTCGCCGCGCTCGGCCAGGCCCGGGCCGCGGGCCGGCTCACCCCGGAACGGGAGAGCCGGATGGTCGGCGACCTGCTCACCCAGTGGGCGCTGCGCAGCACCCTCGACACGTCGGCGATCTGTGCCGGCCGCGACACGACGCCCGCGCTTCCGCTGCGGGTACCCCTGTCCATCACCTGACCCGCCGGAGGCGCGGACGCCATGGCGTACCAAGGAACGTACGACTATCACACCATCTGCGAACACAAGCGTCCGGTCGTGGCCGGCACGGTGGTGAACTTCGCCATCGACCCCGAACCGGACTCCCGCAACCACACCTTCGAATGGCAGGTCGAGGGACCGTTCACCGGCATGGTGCAGCGGTACCCGGGCCGCCGGACCTTCGACTGGGACACCGACGGGCTGCGGGCCGGGACGTACCGGATCTCCGCCCGGCTCTTCCCGGTCCTCGTCGAGACGAACTCCGCCGACGGCGGCAGCAACGGCACCACCGGTTCCACCGGCGCCTTCGACCTGCCCGGATCGGGCGGCAACCGGGGCTTCTCGGCGGTGTCGGTGTCCACCCCGCCGACCGGCACGACCCCGCCGCCCGGCGACATCGAGACCGAGCCGTGGAGCATCCAGCTGACCCCGGCCCCGGCCGGTCAGGACGGGCCGCTGCCGGTCAGCCTGCAGCGCACCGCCAACGTCGAGACCATCGACCAGGCGCTGTGGGTGATCATCCGGGACCGGACCAACGCCATCGGGTTCCGGCCCTACAAGGCGTTCATCGACGCCGTGATGGGCACCGACAAGGACGTCGTCACCGGTGCCGTCACCGGGTCGCTGCCGTTCCGCGGCGGCGACGCGTACGCGCTGCTGAAGTTCGCCACCGACGCGTTCCTCATGCAGGAGGTCGGTGTCCTCGACCCGCTCGGGGTGGTGCGCGCCGGGCTGGTCCAGCCGTCGGCGCTGTCCCGGCTCAACTCCGACCTGGCCCTGCAGAGCATCTCCGACCAGCTCGACGACCCGACCCAGGCCGAGGCGCTGCGCCTGCAGGAGGAGCGCCGGCTGGGCCGGCCGTTCAACCTCAACGAGCTGCGCCGGCTGCGGGACAACTACTTCGTGGCGCTCAAGGGCGAGATCCCGGACCCGCGGGTGCTGCCGTACCTGCAGGTCATCCGGGAGCGGCTGGCCGACATCCCGCTCAAGCCGCCGGGATCGGTGCCGGACAGCTCGTACGGCATCCTGCGCTCACACCTGACCGCGCCACTGGCGATCGAGCTGTTCTGGTCGTACTGGCTGGAGGAGGGCATGCTCGCGCAGGCGATGAACGCGATCCTCGCCCGCTTCGAGAACCGCCGGATCCGCGCCGACGGCCGGCCGGACCCCCTCGCCCGCTACGACATCGACCCGCTGCGCCCGCTCGGCAACATCTTCTGGGGCTTCGCCCAGGACGAGGTGCACCGGCTCACCGTCCGGCGCCGCCACCTGGAGTACGAGCACGAGTACGGCCTGCCGCTGCACGGCCGCGCCCTGCGCGACGCGCCCCAGCCGGTGGACCGCCGCTCGCGGTTCCTGGAGTCGTTGCACAACCTGCTCTACCTGTGCCACGACTACTTCCGGCAGGACGACGACACCACGATCATCGCCGACGGCTTCCCGATCCTCAACGCGCTGCGCGAGACACATCTGCTGCTCGCGGAGGGCGCGCACAACCAGTTCGGGGACCTGCCGTCGACGGCCCGCTCCGAGATGATGATCATGCAGTGGCTGCTGGCCCGGCCGGAGATGCGCGACTTCCTCGGCGGCCGGACCATGGTGCCGTACGAGGAGGCGTGGATGGACCGCGTCGACTCGATGAAGTCCATGCAGGAGTGGACCGACGTCAGCATCACCCACTTCCGGGACCTCGCGGTCTTCGGCGAGCAACTGCTGATCTCCGTCCGGTACGGCAACTGGAGCGTCGAGAACGACCCGCAGACCGCCGCGAACTGGGCCCGCTACTGGCGGGCCGAGATCCAGCGGTACGTGCACGCGTACCGGGCCGCCACCGGCGTGGACCTGACCGAGGAGATCGACGCCACCCCGCCGGCCGTGCTGCTGCGCCGCAGGCAGGGTGACGGCGGCCGCCCGCAACTGGACGGCACGCGCCGCCCCGCCCTGGACGGCTCCCGACGGCCCGCGCTGACCGGCCGGCGCGAAGGAGGTCAACCGGCGTCGCGGATGCGCGCACCGGCGGGCGAACTGGAACACGGGTGAACGTCGTCGACTTCACGTCGGCGCTCTACCTGGACCTGCGGCACCCGAGCCGCTGCCTGGCACCCTGGCAGCGGCTCACCACCGGGGTCCCGGCCGCGCTGGCGGAGGCCCCGGGCGTCGCGGAACTGTCGGCCGGGCTGGCCCGCCTGCTCGGCCGGCCGGCCGCGACCCCGGCCCGCTCCGGCCTGCACGCGATGCTGGACGTGGTCGGTGCGCTCGGTGACGGCGCCACCGTCTGGTGTGACGCCGGGGCCTACCCGACCGCCGTGCAGGCGGCCCGCGCGGCGGGACGCCGGCCACGCACGTTCACCCACCACGACCCGGCCGACCTCGCCCGCCGGATGACCGCCGGAACGGGCCGGCCCCTGGTGCTCTGCGACGGATACTGCCCCGGGTGCGGGACGGTCGCGCCGCTCGACGCCTACCTGCGGGTGGCCGGACGGGCCGGTGGGCTGGTGGTCGTCGACGACACGCAGGCGGCCGGGGTGCTCGGCCACGGGGCGGGCAGCCCGGCCTGGCTGGGCGTGACCGGGCCGGGCCTGGTGACGGTCGCGTCGCTGGCCAAAGGGTTCGGCGTACCGATGGCGGTGGTGGCCGGGGACCCGCACCTGGTTGCGCGGGTCCGGGAACGCGGGCCCGCCCGCATGCACGGCAGTGCTCCTTCGGCGGTCGATCTGAGGGCGGCGGATCATGCCGTACGCCGGAACGGGTTCGACGGTGATCGCCGGCGGGAGCACCTGCTGACCTCGGTGCGCCGGTTGCGGGAGGGGCTCGGCGCGCGTGGCGTGCGGCTGACCGGGGGACTCTTCCCGCTGCAGTCGACGCCGGCGCAGTCGGTGCCGGCCGCTGCCGCGCTCACCTCGGCGCTGCTCGAGCGCGGTGTCCGGGCCGTGGCGCACCGGCCGCAGTGCCGTCCCGCCGCGGCCGTGGTCAGCCTGCTGATCACGGCGGCGCACCGCGCGGGGGACATCGACCGGGCCGTTGCCGCGCTCGCCGCCGAACTGCCCGCGGTCCGCAACGGACACGGCGGACTCCTGACCGGAGTACGAGCATGAACGCCGGTCGGAGGCACGCGACTCGTCGAGGCTCTCAGCCGGGAGGCGATCATGAACACTGACCGGAGCGAGATCCGGCGCCGGGTGTGTGCCGCGGTCGACGCGCACGGCCGCGACCTGATCGCCTTCTCCCACGACCTGCACGCCCACCCCGAGCTCGCCTACCGGGAGCATCGCGCGGCGGCACGCCTCGCCGACCGGTTACGCCGTGGCGGGCTGACCGTCACCGCACCCGCCTACGGCCTGCCCACCGCGGTGGCCGGGCACGCCGGCGAGCGCGGCCCCCGCGTGGTCCTGTGCTGCGAGTACGACGCGCTGCCCGGCATGGGACACGGCTGCGGGCACAACGTCGTCGCCGCGGCCGGCCTGGGCGCGGGCCTCGCCCTCGCCCCAGTGGCCGGGGCGCTCGGCGGCCGGGTCACGGTGCTCGGCACCCCGGCCGAGGAGGGCGGCGGTGGCAAGATCCTGCTGGCCGGGCGCGGCGCGTTCACCGGGGCGGCCGCGGCGATGCTGGTGCACCCCGGGCCGTGGGAGACGGTCCGCCCCCACATCAACGCGATGGCCGGCCTGCACGCCGTCCTGCGGGGCCGGGCCGCGCACACCGGCATGGACGCCGAGCACGGCGTCAACGCGCTCGACGCCCTGGTGCTCGGCTACCTCGGCGTGTCCGCGCTGGCCCAGCGCCTGCCCGGCACCGAACGGGTGCACGGCGTGATCCTCGACGGCGGCCGTACCCCCGGCGTCGTACCGGCCCGCGCGTCGGCGGTGTTCCTGGCCCGCGCCCCGTCGATCGGTCAGGCGCGGGAGTTGCGACGCCGCGTCGTCGCCTGCCTGGAGGGTGGCGCGCACGCCGTCGGCGCCCGGCTGGCCGTCCGGCGGCTGTGGCCCGAATACCGGGAGATGCGGCCCAACCCGCCGCTGGCCGGGGCGTTCGCGGCCAACCTGCGGCGGCTCGGCCGGTCACCGCTCCCGCCGGAGGAGATCCCGGCCGGGCGGGCCGGGTCGACCGATCTCGGCGACGTCAGCCACCTGGTGCCGGCGCTGCACCCCAAGCTCGTGATCGGACCGCCGGAGGTGGCCCAGCACACGCCCGGGTTCGCCCGGCTGGCGGCCGGACCGGCGGCGGACCGGGCCGTGCTCGACGGCGCCAAGGCCCTCGCGATGACCGCCGTGGACATCTGGCTCGACGCCCGCCTGCGTGCCGCCATGCAGGCCGCGTCCCGGCCCTCTCCTGAACGGCCGTCTCACGACCGGCCTTCGGGAGCAGCGCTCAGTCCGGCACCGCTGACAGCGCCGCCCGCGCGTCCCGCCACCCCGCGCGCCGCAACTGCAGTGCCCGCTCGGTGACCCCGAGGCGGGCGGCCGCCTGACGCACGTTGCCGCCCGCCTCGTCCAGCGCCACCCGCACCGCCGCGTCGGCCACCGCCTCCCTCAGCTCCCGCAACCCCATCCCGGTTCGCAACGCCCGGTTCACCACCTCGTCCAGGTCCGTCCCGTCCTGCTCACCGGGCACGCTCAGCGGACGTTCCTCCTCGGGAACGTCCCCCGCCGTGATCGGCCCCGGCCCCACATGCCGGCTGCTGAGCCGATGCGTCAACTGCCGCAGGTCCCGCACGTTCCCCGGATAGTCCCGGTGCAGCAGCAGATCCCGGACCAGCGGGTCCAGCCCCGGCGCCGGCCCGTCCGGGTTCAGTTCGGCCAGGAAGTGCTCGGCCAGCGGCAGTGTGTCCCCGGGCCGGTCGCGCAGGGCCGGCAACCGCAGCGTGGTCGCCGCGATCCGGTAGTAGAAGTCCCGCCGGAACCGCCCGGCCGCCTGCTCGGCGACGAGATCCCGGTTCGTGGCGCAGACCAGCCGGAACCGGGTCGGCTGCCAGCGGTTGCTGCCGACCCGCTTGAACGTGCCCTCCTGGACCACCCGCAGCAGCTCCGACTGCAGCTCCAGCGGCAGTTCGCCGACCTCGTCGAGGAACAGCGTCCCGCCGTTGGCCAGCGCGAAAGCCCCGTCCCGGGCCACCGAGGCCCCGGTGAACGCGCCGCGTTCGTGGCCGAAGAACTCGCTGCCGGAGAGCGTCGGCACCACCGTGGTGCAGTCCACGATCACCAGTGACCCGCGGTCCGGCCGCGGATCCAGCTCGTGGACCAGCCGGGCCAGCAACTCCTTGCCGGTGCCGCTCTCGCCGATCAGCAGCACCGGCGCGACCGTGTACCGCGCGACCTCCACCACCCGGCGCAGCACCGCCCGCCACGAGCGGCTGCGCCCGATCAGGCGCCCGGCGACGGCCGGACTGTCCAGCAGCGCGTCGACCTCCGCCCACCGGGTGAGCCGCGCGACGATCGCGTCGGCCCGGCCCGGTTGCCAGCCGACCACGTCCGCGGCCCCGGCGTGCAGCAGCCGCCACGCGTCGTCGGCGGCCGGCTCGTGTCCCGGACTCGACAGTACGAGCATCCGGGTCCGGCCGCCGTCGCTGAGCCGGGTCACCGCCGCGACGGCCTCGGCCATCGGCGTGGACGGGTCCAGCAGAAGCACGCCGGGCCCGCCACCGGACCGTTCGGAGCGCGTCACCCCGGCTGTGACCAGCGCATTCTCGATGTCGGTGCCGACCGCTCCGCCGAACCACGCGCTGACCCCCATCACGTCAGTGTCGGCCGCCGGACGTCCCCGCAGAAGTGACCGCTTCGTGCGTCGCACATTCTGACGACTGGTGACGGTGACACGAACGAGCTACACCGGAGGAGAGACCGGCGGCGCGGACCGCCTGGCGCTCGGTGCCGGGGCGTTGACTCCCGGGCCGGCCGCCGGCGGCGGGTCGTGCCGGCGGCCGGTCCCGGCGAGGGGGTGCCCTCGTGGCCGGCCCTGGTGGAGGGCGGTCGGCCGGAGCGCCAGCGTGCGCCTCGATCCCGACGACCAACCGACCGGAGCAACAGTCAT
This sequence comes from Actinoplanes sp. NPDC020271, assembly GCF_044388125.1. NCBI lineage: Bacteria > Bacillati > Actinomycetota > Actinomycetes > Micromonosporales > Micromonosporaceae > Actinoplanes > Actinoplanes sp. NPDC020271. The sequence continues at coordinate 171,443 of NZ_JBIRWQ010000018.1, read as the reverse complement.
GAACAATTTCGTCACCGAACCTGACAACGTCACTCCCGAAGAGGTGAAGGCAGCCGAGAGGATCGACAAGGAGCAGTTCGACAAGGCCCCGCTGCTGGCCGACATCATCAAGGACAAGGGCAACACCCTGACCGAGGCCGAGGTCCGGGCGATCGGCTCCGTCCTGGACGGCCTGGCCCGTCGTCCCGTCATCCGCCTGCTGGCCCGGCAACCGCACATCGCCGGCAGCTGCGTGGAGCGTTACGTCGCCGTCTACCCGGACGCCTCCCAGCGGACCGCTCAGCGGGGCGCCGACTTCGTGTGCGCCCGGATCGAGGACGCCGGCCTGCCGGAACACCTGGAGAAGGTCGTGCCGGTCATCCCCGGCTCGCCCTGCCAGGGCGGCAGCGTCGACCTGGGCGCGCTGGCCGTCCCGGAGTTCAGCAGCACCATCGACCCGAAACTGATCACCGCCGCGGCGGCCCTGGCCGACATCACCACGGTCGGTGACGCCATCGGCGTCTTCGAGGCCCGGGCGGCGCTGGTCAGCCGCTGGGCTGCCGGCGAGTTCCGGTTCACGAGCGACCGGGTCGAGACCCTGCTCTACTGCCTGCTGCGCGAGCCGCGGGACCTGACCGACGCCGATCGGCGCGGAGTGCAGGCCCGGGTGTTCGGCACGCCCGGCGCACCGGCCGGGACCGAGGCCAACCCGGCTTTCCCGGCGCTGTTCCAGGGCCTGGTCACAGCCCTGGTGAGTTTCGACCGCGAGCAGTACAGCACCGGCTACCCGGCCGGTAGGACGCCCAGCCCGGCGCAGGCCCGGGTCGCGGCCGAAGAGGTCCGCTACAACCTGGACCAGGCGGTCACCGGCGTGACCGGCCGCCAGATCCGCGACCTGCGGGCCGAACTCGACCGGGCGTTGTTCCTGCTGAAGAACGACGAGGTGATCCAGCAGGTGGCCGGCGGCGACCGGGACGGCATCTGGGCCGTGGTCAGCCGGCTGGTCGACCGGAACGGCGCCGGCTCCCGGGATCTCGTCGCGCAGTTCGCGGCGATGAAAGCCCGCCGGGCCATCTTCGCCTGGCTGGAGTTCGAGCCGGGCGTCGGCGGCGACCCCGAGAAGCAGGCCTTCGAGGCCGCGGTCGAGGCCGCCGTGACGCTGCGAGCACTCGAATCGGTGCCGCAGCGTCAGCAGATCCCCGCCACGATGAACGGCACCGACGGTCACGTGCCGCAGCGGCTGACCACCATGGCTCGCTGATCCTCGGCGAGGTCCGGCGGCGCAGTGTCGCCGGACCTCGCCGGAGTGCGACACCTCATACGGTGGCCGCCAAGGTCATGAGTGCCGGCGCAGAGCCCCGGCTTGCTGGCCGGCCACCCTCCAGCTTCACGGGTGGGGTGCCCCGGGTGACGACCGGGGCCCGTCGCGCGGTGCGCGGCCCCGTTGCCGGGCCGGGCTGTCACAGCGCCTTGCTGTAGATCCGGTACTCGGCCGGCCCCGTCAGCAGCGGGGCAAGCTGCGGATATTGCTCCTCCAACCGCCCCGCCCCGTGCAGTTGATACCCCAGCCGCGAGTACCACCCGTGCAGGAACTCTTTCGACTCCAGCCGAAACCCCCGCGGCACCAGCAGTTCGAGCCGCATCGTGTGATCGCCGAGCGACCGGCAGTGCTCCTCCGCCCACCGCACCAGCCCACCCCCGATCCCTTCACCGCGCCGCGCCGGGTCGGCGGCCAGCATCCCGAATTCCCCGATTCCCCCCGGTATCCGGCGGACCCGCACCACCCCGGCGAGCCGCCCGTCCCGTACGTCGGCGAAGACCTCACCCGCCTGGACAAGCTCGGTCACCTCAGCGACGCTGGTCCGATCAGTCCCGTCCTGCCACAACCCGCGCTCGGACTCCCGGTAGACCAGGTTGACCAGTGCAGCGGCGGTGGAGACGTGTTCCGGGGCGAGCGGCGTGATCATCCGCCCTACATTACGTCCGAGCAGCAGGCGTGCCGGCTGTGCTGCACATACGCCGGGTCGTGCCACCAGAACGCGGCCGGCGCCGGTTCACCTGCGATCGGGCTCTCGGCCGGCCCCGACCGCGGCGCGACGAACGGCGCCAGCAGCGAGGGCACGTCGTGCAGAACCCCGGCCGCCATCACCCGACGTACGTTCGCCGCCTGCTCGATATCGGTCAACGGGTCACCACCGAGGATCGCCAGATCCGCGTAGTACCCGGGCGCGACCCGCCCGATCGGCTCGTCGAGGAACTCTCCAGGTATCCGGGTGGCCGTGCTCAGCGCCTCCCACGGCGTCATCCCGTAGGCCACCATCGCCCGCAGGTTCAGGTGCGTGCTGACCGCGTTCGGCGAGATCGGCGAGTCGGTTCCGGTGATGACCCGCCCGCCTCCGCGCAGGACTCGGGCCACGTGTGCCACCTGCCGCGCGAGGTTGCGCCGGTTGACGGTCTGGTCGGTGGTCCGGGCCTCGTCCGCGATGGCTCGCAGCGCCGCCCGTTCCCAGCTCGGGTAGAGCGTCCGCACCCGCACGTCCTCCACGAGCGTGTCGTCGTCGCCGAGCAGCACGACCGCCCCGAACAGGGTGGGTGTGAGGGTCGCCCGGCTGTCCACGAAGATCCGGGCCACGTCGGTGTACGCCGACCCGAGCGCCGTGACCGTCCGCGAGTACCCGAACCGGTTGGTCGCCCCCACGTGCTCCTGCCCGTCCCCACCGAACGCGAAAGCCGGATAGTGGTAGTGCGACGTTGCGTGAATCCCCCGTCGATGCGCCCACGCGATGACCCGCCGCTGCCGTTCCGGCGACAACCGCACGTAGGACTTCATCAGGTCGTAGTCCAACGCCCCGGCCCGTGACAGTTCCAGCGCCACCTGCGCATCGCTGAACGTGGGCCGCATGAAGTTGTAGAAGATCCGCGCCCCGTCCACGGCTTCCCCGGTAGCGAAGTAGCGCGGTCCGATCCGAGCCCCCGATTGGATCGACTCCCGTTCCTCGACCATGTGATAGGCCGGGCTGCCCGGCGACCGCGTGGTCGTGATGCCGAGCGACAACCACAGCCGCCCCTGCCGGCCCCCGTACGCATATCCCTGCATCTCCCGGTGATGATGCATGTCAACGAGGCCGGGCGTGACGACCGAGTCCCGCGCGTCCACCACCCGCCCGTCCGCCGGGACGGAGGCGCCCGCCGAGACGATCCGATGCCCTTCGACCACGACGGTGACGTCCCGCGCGAGCGTCCGGCTCACACCGTCCCACAGCCGTCCGGCCCGGATCACGGTCCGTCCCCGCGGCGCGGTGTTCGCCCAGGTCAACTGCATCGGCACGTCGCGCGCCGCGCCGCCCCGGGCCGGCACCAGCCGCAGTCGCCCGTTGTTCAGGTACAGCAGCGCCGACGAGTCCCCGCTCCAGCTGGGCGCGTCGGTCACCTCGTCGGTGAGCTGCCGGGGTGTGCCCGCGAACGTCCCGTCGGCGTCCACCCTCACCACCCACAACACGCTCGCGACCACGAACGCCATCCGCGTCCCGTCGGGTGACCACACCGGCCCGTCGTCGCCGCGGGTCTGCAACGACCGGGACGGGAGCGGGTCCACGTACCGCCCGGTCCCGGTCTCCGTGTCCACCAGCAGGATCTTGCTGAGCCCTTCGCGGTAGCGCGCCGAGTAGGGCACGATCGCCGCCAGTGCGATCGTCCGCCCGTCGGCCGACCAGCTCGGACGCCCCGGCTCGAACGTGGCCGCGAACAGTTTCCGCACCGCCCCGCTCGCCACCTCGACGGTGTAGAGCGCCCCGGTCTGGTCGAGGAACGCCAGCCGCGAACTGTCGGCCGACCAGCTCCCGGACACCGCCGCGGCGTTCGGCAGCACGGTCAGCTGCCGGTCCACCCCGGTCGCCAGTTCACGCAGCCAGATGTCGAGTTTGCCGCCCCGGTCCGTCGAGTACGACAGGTACTTCCCGTCCGGTGACCACGCCGGATCCGACTTCCACCAGGTCAGGTCCTTGGTCAGCGGCTGCGGCGGCTGCCCGATCCGCATCGTCCAGATGTCGTTGAGCGCGCGGAACGCCACCGACCGCCCGTCCGGTGAGAGCACCGGGCTGCCGATCCCGAGCACCGGCCGAGGCCGGGTGGACGTGAAGTCACGACGGCGTTTGCGGTACTCCGGCGTGGTCAGCGTGATCGAGGCCGAGAAGCCGACCACCGACCGGGTCGCCGACCCGAGCGTCCGGCGGTGGATCGCGCCGTCCGACCCGTACAGGAAAGATCTCCCACCCGGACCGAAGGAGACCCGGAAGGGAAAGACCTCCTCTCCGGTGATCTCGGGTTTGCCGTCACGCCAGAGCTCGCTGCGGCCGTCGAGCGTGACCTGGTAGACGATGCCGGTGCCGTCCGGTGTCCACTCCGGCCCGTGGACGACCTGCCCGGCCGGCACCTGGACCCGAGTGGTCCGCGCGCCGGTGGCCGGCGAGACCACGTCGATCCGGGTGTTCGCGACGACGAACGCGACCTGCGTCCCGTCCGGTGACCAGGCCGGCTCGTACTCCTCCAGGCTCGTGTCCGTGATCGCCTCGATCGCCCCGGAGGCGAGGTCGAGCCGGTGGATCCCGTAGCTCCCGCCGCGATCACCGGAGAACGCCAGCGCCCGCCCGTCCGGCGAGAACCGTGGCTCCCGGTGATCGAACGGCCCGCTGGTCAGTTTCCGCAGCCCGGAGCCGTCGGGCCGGATCGTCCACAGGTCGAACGAGCCGGCCCGATACGACTGGAACGCGATCGCCGAGCCGTCCGGCGCCCAGTCCGGTTGCGCGATGTCGAACAGGTCCCCGGTCAGTCGCCGCGCCGTCCCGCCCGGTGCGGGCAGCACCCACAGCACGCCGACCAGGTCCATCGCGATCCGCTTGCCGTCCGGGGACAACCGGACGGCCAGGCCGGTGCCCTGGTCCAGCCCGGTGCGCCGGGCCGGCGTGGTGGCCGGGGGTCGCACGAGCGCCGCGCCGGCTGCCCCGGCCAGAAGCTGTCGTCTGCTGACTGCAGTCATCTCATTAATAGACACCTGTTGATTGGTTTGGGCAACGATAGGGTTACCGTATGCGCATCTCCATCTGGCCCGGTGCAGGTCAGCCCTGGTCCGACATTGTCGCGGCCGGACGTCACGCGGAAGAGACCGGCTGGGACGGCATCTGGATCGCCGATCACTTCATGCCGAACGCCGGCCCCGGCCGCGACCCGCTCGCCCCGACCCTGGAAGCGGGCTCGCTCGTCGCCGCTCTCGCCGCCGCCGTCCCGCGAGTCCGGATCGGCACCCTGGTCTACGGCAACACCTACCGCCACCCGGCCGTCGTCGCGAACATGGCCGCCACCGTCGACCACATCAGCGGCGGCCGCTTCACACTCGGCGTCGGCGCCGGCTGGCAGGTCAACGAGCACCAGCAGTACGGCATCGACCTGCCCCCGACCAAGCAGCTCCTGGACCGTTTCGTCGAGGCCCTCCAGGTGATCCACGGCCTGCTGCGCACCCCGTCGACCACCTTTGCGGGGGAGTACTACCAGCTCACCGACGCCGTCTGCGAGCCGAAACCGCTGCAGGACCCGCTCCCGGTCATGATCGGCGCCAAGGGCGAGAAGCGGATGCTCGACGTCGTCGCCCAATACGCCGACCAGTGGAACACCTGGGGCCTGCCCGACGTGATCGCCCGCAAATCCGCGATCATCGACCGCTTCTGCGCCGAACGCGGCCGCGACCCGAAGTCGATCCTCCGCACCGCCCAGGCCCTCACCGTCGTCGACGGCCCGCTCCCCGAAGGCCTCCCTGTGCCCGCCATCGGTGGCAGCCCGGCCAAGCTCGCCGACGCCGTCGCCGAGTACCGGGCCGCCGGCCTCGACGAGCTGATCATCCCGGACGGCTTCCTCGGCACCGGCCCCGAAAAGCTGAAGAACATGGACACCGTGCTGTCCCTCGTCCGCGCCTGACACCCTGAACGATCACATTCAAGAGCTTCTTGTCCCACGTCCGCCGTGGTCCTTCACCGTCGCTCCCGCGGGGACCCTTCCGGGCTGAGCAGGAGCGCGGGGCGCTCCTGAACGCTCAGCCCGCAAGGGCGACCTCCGTGGGTGGTCCCGCTCAGAGCACAGAACCCGCCGACGGCTTCGAGACGGCCGCCCGCAGTGACGTCCGCGGTCTGCGCGGTGCGGCACGGGGGGTCCGCTGCGCGCTTGCGGGCCGGACCGACGGCGGGCCTCGCGGAGGCGATGCCAGGGGCCGGGCTCACGACGTACCCGAGCAAGGATCTTGGAAGTGGGCGGAGCGTGAGCGGCGGCCGGGCCGCGAGACGCCGGTACCCGGATCGCAACCCGGTGACCTCTTACGTCGGCGGGCGTCGAGCCGACCTTGGACATTGACCCGCGCGGTGCGGGCCAAGGCGAGGTGAAAGGCCGACGTGTGATGGAGCTGCCCGAGATCGGTGCCCCGATGTTCCTGGCTCTCGGGGACGGCGTGAACTTCCGGTCACGGCTCGAATCCGTGGATGGGGACACCTTCAGCGTGGCTGCCCCGCTGGAGACCTCCGGCCCCACGGGGTTCCTGCCCGGCTACGAGTTCGAGTGCTTCTGGGTCCCGCCGCGCACCCGCGTCGTGATGCCGGTGCTGCTGAAGAACGTCAGCGACGAAGCCCCGTTCCGCTGGACGCTGTTCCCGACCGCCGAGCCGGTGATCAGCAACCGCCGTGAGTTCGCCCGTGGTGGCGCCGGCGCCCCGATCCGCCTGTTCGGCGAGTGGGGCCCGTCGTACCTGCAGGGCCGGATGCTCGACATCAGCGAGGGTGGCCTGCGGTTCTGGGTGCCGGAGTCGAAGATGTTCAAGGAGGGCGACTACATGCGCGCCCTGGTCTGGCTCGGTAACGGCGAGGCCGAGCTGAAGGGCAAGGTCTACGCGGTCCGCGAGGCCGGCGACGAGCCCGGTTACCACGTCGTGCTGATCTTCAAGACCGTCGACCCGCTGGCGCAGATGATCCGGCAGTACGTGATCGCGTGGGAGATCGGCGAGCGCCGCAAGGCTCGCCAGAAGTAACGTCACAGGTCCCGCACCACTCCGCCCTGCACCGCCGCCAGTTTGTCCGGGTTGGCGGTGTTGAGGATCGCCGCGACCCGGCCGTCGTCGTCCAGGTCCAGCGTCATGGTCCCGATGATCCGGCCGGCGCCGCTGATCACCAGGCCGGGTCCGCCGTTCAGATCGACGAGTTGCGCCACCATCTGGTCGGGCCGTACCCCCTGGTACGGCCGTGACCCGACCCCGGCCAGCCACGCACCGACCCGGTCGGCGCCGTGGACGGGCCGCATCGCCTGGCGCACCTTGCCGCCGCCGTCGGTCCAGAGTGTCACGTCCGGCACGAGCAGCTCCATCAGCGTGTTGATGTCGCCGCCGGCCGCCGCGGCGAAGAAACGCTCGGTCACCGCCCGCTGCCGGTCGCGGGTCGCCGGGAAGCGGGGACGTTCCGCTCGTACATGTTCCCGCGCCTGCCGAGAATCCGGTACGCCACCGAGAACAGCAGATTGCGGTGCTGTTCAAAGGCGGTCACGGGCGCCACACCATCGCCGAGGCGGGCAGCCGCAGTGCTCGGCGGAACACCGGCCACGGCGTGGAACTCACCGTCTCCTTGTACCAGACCGCGGCCCGCCCGGTCAGCGCCGCCCGCCCCGGCGACCCGTCGGCGTGGGTGAACTGCACGACCGCGTCCCCGCGGCCCAGACTGATCGGCGAGTGGTAGTAGCCGAACCGGAACGGCCGCGGCTGCCTGCCGTTCAGTTCGCGGGCGATCTGCGCGGCCGCGTGCGCACCGGTCGGCATCCCGCCCTGACAGGTCCCGTGCATCACCCCGTAGCGCTGAGTGATCGCGGCCGAGTCGCCGACCGCGTACACCGACGGGTGCGAGACGGACCGCAGCGTGGCGTCGGTGACGATCCGTCCGTGATCGTCAACGGTCAGACCGGCCGTGGACGCCAGGGGCGACACGCGCACGCCACTGGTCATGAGGATCACGTCGGCCGGGATGCGCCTTCCGCCGGTCAGGGTGGCGCCGTCACGGCGTACCGCGGCGATCTCGGCGACCTCGACCGAGACGCAGAGCCGGCGAAGAGCGGAGCGCATGTGGTCGCGGGCCTTGGGCCCGAGGTCCTTCCCGGGCCCGGCCCGGCCCAGCAGTGTGACCGTGAGCTGCGGAAACCGCTCGGCGATCTCGGTGGCGGCCTCCAGGCCGGTCAGCCCGCCGCCGCAGACCAGGACGCGACCCTCGCTCAGCTCACCGAGGCGGCGCGCGAACAACTCCGCGCCGTCCGCCGAGTCCAGGGTGTACGCGTGATCCGCCGCCCCCGGCACCGAGGCCGTGTCGGCCGAGCCGCCGAGCGGGTAGACCAGCGTGTCGTACCCGATCTCCCGCTCGTCGTCGATCCGCACGGTCCGTTGCGTGAGATCGATTCCGGTCACCCAGCCGACCTCGAGGTCGTCGACGAGCTGCCTGATCCCGAGGTGCTGGAGCCGCTGTCCGGTAGCGACCCGGTGCAGCCGCAGCCGCTCGGTGAAGCGGTCCGTGGCGTTCACGACGGTGACCGCCACGTCGTCGCGCCGCCTGGTCCGCCCGACCAGGCTGACCGCCGTGAGCATGCCGGCGTATCCGGCGCCGAGGATCACGATCCTGTGCATGGCCCTGCCCCTTCCCGAGGTGTTGACCGCGAGACGGGGCAGGGGTGCCACGACGTGACGTGCTGTGACCTAGGTCACTTTTTGACCATGGAGCCGGTCCACTTGCCCGATTTCGGCGCGGCGATGCAGGTGACCTTGCGATCCGAGCCCCACAGCGACTGCGTCGGGTAGATGTACCAGTACTTCGCGTTGGAGAACTTGCCGACCGCGAACTTGTCGAGCGCCGAGTCGCAGCGCTTCTGCGACTCCGACTCGACCTTCGACTCGCCCGGGTACGTGCCCTTCGGGAACGTGTACGTCGAGTAGACCTCACCGCCGTGCGACGTCTTGCAGGACACCACCGTGAACTCGTCGGCACTGGTGTCGTCGCTGATCTCGCTGATGCAGTCACCGGGCACGAGGTTCTCGGTCAGCGTCGTGCCGTCGTCCTTCGCGGTCGGCGCCGTCGTCGGCTCCTCCGTCGGAACAGCCGTGGACTCCGCCGTCGGCCGCCCGCCGGCGACGCTGTCGGACGTCGTGTCGGCCGGAGTGTCCGGGGTCAGCGCGACCACCGCGATCAGGACCGCGAACACCGCGACCCAGAACCCGGACAGGCTCAGCCCGGCGATGGCCAGACCCCGGCCGCGCTCGCCACGCCGGCGGATCTGCGACAGGCCGAGGAGGCCGAAGATCACGGCGAACAGGACACCGCCGATGATGCCGAAGACCAGCGAGGCCACGGCGGACGCGTTGAGGTCACGCTTCGCCGCCGGACCGTACATCGGGTAGCCGGGGTAGCCCGGGGGCGGGTACCCGCCCGGCGGGGGATAGGCGCCGGGCGCTTGATAGGCGGGCGGCGGGTAGGCCCCGGGCGCTTGATAGGCGGGCGGCGGGTAGGCGCCGGGCGCCTGATACGCCGGCGGGGCGTAGGCGCCGGGCTGGTCCGCCGGCGGCTGATGAGCGCCGGGCGCGGGGAAGGGGTCCGGCGGCACGGGGCCCGGCGGCGGGAACGCGGCCGTCGGTGGATAGACCGGCTGCTCAGGCAGCGGAAGCGGTGCCGTGGGCGGGGCCGGCTCGGACGGCGACGCGGCCGGCGGGCTGAACGGCACCGTGGGCGGGGCCGGCTCGGACGGCGACGCGGCCGGCGGGCTGAACGGCACCGTGGGCGGGGTCGGCTCGGACGGCGACGCGGCCGGCGGGCTGAACGGCACCGTGGGCGGGGCCGCCAGTGGGTCGCCCGCGAGTGGTGCGGGGGCCAGTGGATCGGCCGGCGGTGGGGGTGTCGCCGAACCGGGCGCCGGAGTCGGCTGCCCGGGGATCTCCTCGTTCACGCCGGGACGTTATCCCAGTAAGGATTGCTTTCGGTCGTCGCGGAGGTGTCGATTCCGTATCGACGTCGCCCCGACGGCTCACTGCCCGGGACGAACGTGCCGGCCGGCAGCGACGCCCACCCGGTCAGCGTCGGCATGGTGACCCTCGGACGGCCGCCCACGTTCGACGCGGTGCCGCCCGGAGGCACGGCGAGAACCAGCGCGCCGGCGCAGCCGGCGTGCCAGTGACGATCTTTCCTGTGCGGCCGGACGGTAGGCCGGCCGGATGAACCCCGCGCAACTCGGGCCGGCGGCGGCGCGGCCGGTGTGGCTGTTCGTGAGGGGGTGGGTCACACGGCGCGGGCGCTGTGGTCGAGGAAGTCGTCGGCGGGGCAGCGGCCCCGGTTGACGTAGGTCTCGGTGAACTCGGCGACGGCGTCGCGCAGGGCACGGCTGGCGCCCTGGCGGGCGAGCGCACCGTAGGCGGCGAGGAAGCACGCGCGGGCGGCGTCGGCGAGGACCGGGTCGGTGAGGGCGTCGCGGGCGGCGCGTTCCCACAGGTGCGGTTCGGCGGCCAGATGCGCGGTCGCGGCGTACGCCTCGGTGGCGGCTCTGGGGTCGTCGAGCAGCGCGGTGATCACGGCGAGGGGGATGCGCCAGCCGTTGCCGGGCTGACTGTCCACCGCGTCGATCTCCAGGTGACCGCGGGCGGCGACCGGCGGGCGCAGGCCGGCCAGGTGACGGTCGAGATCATTCGCGGTCAGGCGGGCGCCGGCACGGAAGCGATCGCGGAGGCTGCGGCCGGTGACCGTGGGCGCGTCCATGACGTGGGCGGCCCACGACGTACGCGGATCAAGGGCGAACCTGGACCCGACGCCTGCCGCAAGCGAATCCGGGATGCGCTGGATGGGGAGATCGCCGGGGTGACCGGGGAGGACCGGAAGATCGCGGCGCAGGGCCTGCCGGACGCTGCGCCAACCGGTCGGGCGGCCGTGGCGCAGCGGCGCGTTGGCGAACGCCGCGGCCAGCACCGGAGCGAGGGTGTGGGCGAGCACCCAGCGGCGCTCCAGCCCGAGCGGGCCCTCCTCGTCGAGCCCGGTCTCGAGGCCGATGCGGATGCCGGCGGTGCCGGTCGCGTACGTGTGCCCGGGGTCGGCCGGGCTTGCCTCGGCCGCGACCGGCAGCACGGTGAGCCCGTGCCGGTCCATGACGCGGGTGGCGGCGGCGAGGTCGTCGGACATTCGCCGGAGCGCGACCTCGAGCCCGGGCGACGGGGGCGTGCTGACCACGACGACCTGCGGCGATCGTGCGTCGAGGAAGCCGTGGCGCAACGGGCGGCGCCCGGTCGGCGCGGACGCCGGATCGAGCAGCAGGTCGACCGCGACCCCGACGAAGCCCGGCAAACCGGGAGCGAATGCCCGCGCCGCGAGGTGCTCCTCGGCGGCCTGCTCGGTCAGGGGTGTCACGCGATGCCTCCGCTGGCGCTCGAGTAGTAACAGGCCATTCAGATATCGGTCGGCCGGCCGGCCGGTCAAGCGTCAGTCGCCGGGACGGCGCCGGAAGCGGTCGGAGCGCCTCTCGGCGTCTCCGCTGCTCCGGCCACCGGCCCCGTGGCGGCGAGCATAGCATTCCTATCTGTGCGATAGGAATAACTGCCGCCGCCTTAGGGGTAGTGGCGCGCATCCCTCAGGGCGGGAATCAGGGCCGGCTCCGGGAAAGCGCCGGTGCTCCCGCGCATGCCGTCGGTCATAGCGTCGGCGTATGACATCGAACCCGGTCATCATTCGCCGAACCGCCCTGGCCGCTCCGGTGCTGCTGCTGCTCTACGGAATGCTCCGTTTCGCCGACGGACTCGACGGTCACCGCGGGCCCGGGCTGCTCTGGAACGCCGGTCACGTCGCGTTCTTCGCCGCGATGGCGCTGTTCGGAGTGCTCGCCGCCGGAGTACGCGAGCAGTTCCCACCGCATCATCGCGTCGCGACCGTGGCGACCGGCATGACGTTCGCCGGCGTGCTCTGCTTCCTCTGGGTCATCGCCGGGGATCTCTCCACGACCCTGCGGCACGACGCACCGATCCCGGACGTGCTGGAGACCGTCGGGCCGATGCTCTTTCCGCTCGGCGTACTGATCCTTTTCGGGCTGCTGGTGGCCGGGCGGCGGCTCCCGGTCTGGACACCGCTGCTCTTCGGCGCCGGGATTGCGGCGATCACGGTCGACCTGGATCTGCTGCCGTTCGCGGCGCTGGGCATCTTCGCGGCGTTGACTCCGCTGCAGCGCGCTGCCGGGCCGCATCAGTTGCGCCCGCGAGCGGCGATGGTGCTGCGCTGACGCCGGGCCGGGCCGGGACATGGGCTGCTCTCACCGTTCCGCGGCAATCTTCGAGACGTCGCGGGGTTCGGCGACTCGAAAATGTCGTAGGGGAGTGGCAGGCTCGCCGGCATGGAGATTCTTCCCGGAAAGGGAGTCGAGCTGGTCCGCGTCGGCGAGACGAGAGACGTGGTGGAGGCGCGTCTCGGCCCGCCGCCGCACCCCGGCATCGCGGCCCGCTCGGTCTACGACACCGAGCCGGCCCTGGTGGTGGACTATGACGGCGACGTGGTCGAGTTGGTCGAGGTCGGCTCCTCGGGCGACGGGGGCGAGCAGGCGACGCTCGACGGGGTCCAGTTGACGTTCCGGTTCATGGACGATGTGGTGGCCGAGCTGGTCGCGCTCGGTCATCGGCCCGAACGGGGCGACCTCGGGTATACGTTCCCGGCCGGGTTCACGATTTTCTCGACGGGGTCGCGCAGCGCCAGCGACCTCGACCCGTTCGCCGCGCCCGATGATCCGCGCGAGATCGTCGAGGGTGTCGGCATTGCTCCCGCGGAGTTCTGGATGGGCTGAGCTCGTTTTCTCCGGCCCGGCGGCCCTGCTTTCCAGGGCCGCCGCCCCCGCAGCGGCCCTGCCCCGCAGCGGCCCTGCCCCGCAGCGGCCCTGCCCCGCAGCGGCCCTGCCCCGCAGCGGCCCTGCCCCGCAGCGGCCCTGCCTTCGCGCGGTTCTACTCCTTGCGCGGCTCTGCCCTGCGCGGCCCGGGGTTGCCGGCGGTGCGGGCCGGGGTGCGTCAGAAGTTGATGGTCACGCCGACGGTCTTGCAGGCGGTGGTGAGTTTGCCGCTCAGCTCGTCGAAGCCGGCGTCGGCGGCCGCGGTGATCGGGTCCTTCGCGGTCGCGGCCTTGTTCACCTCGTCGGCGACGGCCCGCGCGGCCACGGTCACGTCCGACGGCTTGGCGAAGGCGAGCGCCGCGTCCACGGTGCCGTGGAACGACACGAAGGCCTTCTTCGCGTCGGCGGCCTCGACGTGACCGTCCGCCTTCTGGGCCCCCATGATGTCGTTCTTCATCGTGCTGCCGGCCTTGTTCACGGTGTCGCAGAGGCCCTTGTCGCCGGTCTCCTTCACGCCACCGTTCGCGGCGCTGTAGTCGGCCGCGTCGTCGGCCGCCTCCTGTGCCGCCGCACTGCTGAGCGGGGCCGGGCTGGCCGCCGCCGGGGCAGGACCCTTGGGGGCACTCGTGGTGTCCGAATCGCCACAAGCGGCGAGGCCCGCCAGGCAGGCGCAGAGCAGGGCGACGGGAACGATCCGGGAAAGCTTCACGGCCACGGACGGTAGCCGACGATCCTGAGAGCTGCCAGCAGGGTGCCGAGCCGCCGGCCGAGTTGTGGCGCCGGCGGCCGGTCCGTCGCTGGCCTGTTCCGAACACCACCGGCGGAACCTGGCTTCTGCCCTCGGCAGAGGTGGACGGGGTGCGGGCGGAAACCTTCCTACGCTGGGGAGGTGAACAAAGAGGAGCTGACCGCCGCGCTGCTCTCCGCCGAGCGACGCCTCCAGGACGCGCAGCGTAACGGGGATGTCGGCGAGCTGGACCGGCTGCTGGACGACCGATTGATCGCGATCGGGCCGGACGGTGGGCGGTACACCAAGGGTGACGACCTGGAGGCGTACCGCTCGGGCGGTTCGGTGATCACGGCGTTGACGCAGGAGAGCCTGGAGTCGCTGATCGTGGGGACGACCGGGGTCACGTTCGTCGTGTGCGCGGTGACGGGGACGTTCGGCGGGGCGCCGATGAGCGCGCGGCTGCGCTGTACACGGACGTGGTCGTACGGCGAAGATGGTGTCTGGCGAATTGTGGCCGCGCACATCGTCGTTCTCTGAGCTCGTCTCGAAGGCCGCTCGGGCAGCGCTGGGTGCCGGCCGAGGTCTCGCGGCTGGTGCCCAGGGGTGTTTCGGGGTGGCTTCGACGGCGCTGAATGCGGGCCGAGGTCTCGTGGCTCGTCTCGGGGTGGCTTCGACGGCGCTGAATGCGGGCCGAGGTCTTGTGGCTCGTCTCGGGGTGGCTTCGACGGCGCTGAATGCGGGCCGAGGTCTTGTGGCTCGTCTCGGGGTGGCTTTGCCGGCGCTCCGCGCCGGCCGGGCTGGTGGCTGGGCGGTGGGCGTGGATTGCGTGGTTTGTCCCGCTGCGAGTACCGCGGTTGAAATGTTTCATTCTCGGTGCGATGCTGATGTCTCCGGATGGGAGCGCTCACCCTAGAATGCGTTTCAATCCATCGTTCAAACGAGGGAGCAACTCGGTTGACTCAGCAGCCGCGCAACGGCCGCGCGCCGTCGGTCAAGGACGTGGCGGCCGCCGCCGGCGTCTCCCTCGGCACGGTGTCGAACGTGCTCAACCGGCCCGCCGTGGTCAGCACCGCCACCCGTGAACGGGTCGAGCGGGCCATGGCCGACCTCGGGTTCGTCCGCAACGAGTCGGCACGTCAGCTGCGGGCCGGCACCAGTCGCGCGCTGGCCTACGTGATGCTCGACGGCGGGAACCCGTTCTTCCAGGACGTCGCCGAGGGCATCGAGAACGCCGCCGACGCCGCCGACCTGTCACTGTTCGTCTGCAACAGCGGTGGTCGCTCCGAGCGCGAGTCCAAGCACCTCGACCGGCTGGTCCAGCAGCGGGTGCAGGGAATCCTGATCACCCCCGTCGACCCGGACGCCCAGCACGTGGCCGACATCGCCCGGCGCGGCATCCCGTTCGTGATGGTCGACCGGCTCAGCAGCGCCGGCGACCACTGCTCGGTGGCCGTCGACGACGTGCTGGGCGGCCGGATCGCCGTCGAGCACCTGATCGATCGCGGGCATGACCGGGTGGCGTTCGTGGGTGGGCCGGAGAGCATCGGCCAGGTGCGCGAGCGGTACCAGGGCGCGCGTGAGGTCTGGGAGGAGTTCGGCAAGCCCGCCGAGGACCTGATCCGGCTGCCGACCGAGGCGCTGACCGTGAGCGAGGGACGGTCCGCGGGCGAACGCCTCGCCGGCCTGCCGTCGCGCCGCCGGCCCACCGCCGCGTTCTGCGCGAACGACCTGCTCGCGCTGGGTCTGCTGCAGCATGCCGTGACCGCCGGGCTGCGGGTCCCGGACGACCTGGCGATCGTCGGCTTCGACGACATCGACTTCGCGGCGGCGGCGGCCGTGCCGCTCACGTCGGTCCGGCAGCCGCGGCAGGAACTCGGACGGACGGCCGCTCGGCTGGTCCTCGACGAGGCCACGAACCCGGACCACCAGCACGAGCAGGCCACGTTCGTCCCGGCGCTGGTCGCTCGGGCGTCGACGGGGACGGTTCGTCGCTGACCTGCGCTTCCTGCTTCCCCGGTTATCCACACCGGCGGGTCGTCCACAGGGCTGCACCGCGATCATGCCCGAGGCGGCGACAATGGTCGGCGGGCGGTCTGCCCCCTCGGTCGGGGTGGGGTCGGGCAGTCGGGCGGGCCGGGCCGGGTGTGGTTGCGGGCACGGGCCGGGTGAACGGGAGCAGCCCGGATTGATCGGGTGTTCGGGGAACTGGCAAGCTGTCCGGCTGTGGAAGCACTCCGGTTGATCCTGCTCTTCGTGCATCTTGTCGGCTTCGCTCTGCTGCTGGGCGGGGCGATCGCGCAGTTCCTGTCGGGGACGTTCCGGATCAGTCCGGCGGTCCTGTGGGGTTCGATCATTCAGCTGGTCAGTGGGCTCGGGCTGGCGGCGCCGCTGCGTGGTGGCGGTGACCACGAGCCGGATCCGATCAAGCTCGGGGTGAAGCTCGTGATCGCCCTGATGATCTTCATCATGGTGTTCATTCCGCGGAAGCGGGCGGCGGTCAACAAGGGGCACTACCTCGGGATCATCACGTTGACGCTGGTGAACGCGGCGGTCGCGGTCTTCTGGCGCTGACCCGAGCGCGCCGGCCGCCTGCAACTGCCCCGGCCTCGACTCGTGCCGGCCGCGAACCACGCTGACTCCCGGCAGGCTGACCCCGGCAACGCCGGCGACCCACGGTCGCCGGCGTTGGTCGTACGGGGAAATCGGTTGGTCAGGAATGCGGGCAGGTGTCGCGGTATTCCTGGATGGCCGACCCGGACGGCGCCGGGCACAGGAACTGCTCGTAGCGGGTGTCGTTGTCGATGAAGCGCTTCAGCCACGAGATGCTGTACTTCGCGATGGTGACGTTCGCCGAGGTCGGTGCCGAGTGGGTGGCGTTGTTCAGTTCCAGGTACGCCTTGTCGAGGGTGCTCGGCAGGCTGGTGTAGAACGGCTCGGCGTGGGACGCGACGGGCGCCGTGGTGTCGTTCTCGGCGCCGATGATCAGGGTCGGGACCTGGTCGGTGGTCCAGCTCTTGGTGGTGTGCCACGGGGTGAGCGGCACGGCCGCCTGCAGGGACGGACGGGTTTTCGACGCCGACAGGCTTCCGCCGCCGCCCATCGAGTAACCCATGACGCCCAGCCGTGTCGCGTCGATGCGGGTGCGCACCGGGCTGGTGCCGGTCAGGTAGTCCAACGCGGCGAGCAGTTGCGTGCCGCGGCTGTCCGGGAAGTCGTACACGCTGAGGGTGTCGATGACGATGACCACGAAACCCTGCGAGGCGATGCGCGGGCCGAGCCAGGCGACCGCGGACTTCGAGTTGGTGTATCCGGGGGCGATCGAGACCGCGCCGAAGGTGCCGGCGCTGGTGTCGGTGGGGTAGTAGATGGTGCCGCCGCCGAACGTGCTGGTGCGGGCGACGGTGGTGGAGGTGGTGGCGAACGGGCCGGTGACGGCTTCGATGCTGGCGGTGGTGGGAGCGGGGCCCCGCTCGTACGGATTCGCGGCCTGCGCGGGTGCCGCGGGGAGCGCGATCAGTGCCGCCGTCACCGAGACGGCGGCCAGTAGGGAACGCAGGGACATGTGGTTCTCCCAACGGGGGATGGTGTGTGGGAGACCGATCTAGATCGATGCTGATAGATATTTTTAACGAGTTTCTTACTTGCGGGTAATACCAGCCGCTCCCTGCTGCCGGCGGTATGTCAACGCACCCCGCCCATCTGCTTCACGTGCTTGAGCACCGGCGCCGACTCGATCCGCTCCACGCCGTCGAGCTGGCTGAGCTGCTCGGTCACGTACCGGTAGAAGGACGGCATGTCCCGGCAGATCGCGGTGGCCTGCAGATTCGTCGGGCCGGTGGTCGCCGCCGCGAACACGATCTCCTCGTGCCGGGCCAGGGCGTGGCCGACCGACGCGACCCGCGACGGCGCGACCGACAGCCACATCACCACGATCGCGCGGAAGCCGTACAGCTTCGGCTCGATCTCCACGTCCGTGTAGAGCGACCCCGCCTCGAACAGCTCCTGGACCCGGCGGCGGGCCGTCGACTCCGGCCAGCCGGTCGCGGCGGCCAACTCGGTGAAGCTGAGCCGCCCGTCCCAGGAGAGCGCCTCGATCAGCCGCCCGTCGGCCTCGGTCAGATGCGCGGCGGAGCGGCCGGCGGCCGGCGGCGACGGGGTCAGCGCCGCGATCTGCTCCGCGGTGAGCGAGTCGTCACGCAGGTCCGGGCCGACCGCGCCACCCACGTAGTTGTGGATCACGCAGTGCGCGCTCACCGAGGCCAGGCGGGGTGTCCGCGGCAGCTTCTGCAGCAGCAGCGCTTCCCGGTCGGCCGACGCGGGGACGTGCACGCTCGCAGTGATCTCGGTGCCGCCGGACGTGATCGACACCCAGGTGGTGTCCGGACGGCGGGCCAGCGCCGTGGCGATCGGCAGGGCCGCGTCGGGCGCCGCACGGAGGCGGAGCGCCCAGGTCTCGTACCCCAGCTCGATGGGGTTGGGCAGACCGACCACCCGCAGCCGCGCCTCCTCGCGCAAGCGGCGATAACGCCGCGCGACGGTCTGGTCGGAGACGCCGAGGACCGTGCCGATCTCCCGGTACCCGGCGCGGCCGTTGATCCGCAGCGCGTGCGTCACCTGACGGTCCAGTCTGTCGATTTCCACCGCTGGAGCCTAGCCAAAGTCGAGATCCGCAGCTTCAGTCGATCCGGTACGTCTTCTGCAACCCCAAGGGGGCATCCTTCGGGGCATGCGCAAATGGTCACCACTGATCGCCGTCTGCCTCGGCACCTTCCTGCTGCTGGTGGACGTCACCATCGTCGTCGTCGCGTTGCCGTCGATCGCCGACAAGTTCCAGGCCGACTACACCGACCTGCAGTGGGTGCTCGACGGATATGCTCTCGCCCTCGCCGCCCTGCTGCTCGGCGCCGGCTCCCTCGCCGACCGCTACGGCCGCCGCCGCACGTACCTGATCGGCATCGGCATCTTCGCGGTCTCCTCCCTGCTCTGCGCGGTCGCACCGAACGAGCAGGCCCTGATCGCCGCCCGGGTGCTGCAGGGCGCCGGCGGCGCGGCCATGTTCGCCTGCACCGCGGCCCTGCTCAACGTGACCTATCACGGACACGACCGGGGCGTCGCGTTCGGCATCTGGGGCGCCGTCAACGGCGCCGCCGCGGCCGCCGGCCCGCTCGCCGGTGGACTGCTCACCGAGCATTTCGGCTGGCGCTGGGTGTTCCTGGTCAACCTGCCGGTCTGCCTGATCGCGGTCTGGTTCACGGTCCGCGGCGTGACCGAGTCGAAGGCGCCGTGGGGCGGCCGGTTCGACCTGCCCGGCACGATCACGTTCACGGTGGCGGCCGGAGCCGTCACGTACGGCCTGATCCGCGCCGGGGATGCCGGCTGGACCGACGGGCTCGCCCTCACCGCGTTCGGTGTCGGTGTGGTCGCCCTGGTCGCGTTCATCGTCGCCGAACTCCGCTCCGACCACCCGATGCTGGACCTGGCCCTGTTCAAGCGGCCCGCGTTCGCCGCGCTGATCGTGGCGGCGTTCCTGACCCAGGCGGCCGCGTTCGGCTGCCTGCCGTTCGGCACCGTCTGGCTGCAGCAGGTGCTCGGATACGGCCCGGTCGACGCCGGCCTCTACGGCGCGCTGCCGATGGCCGCCGCCTCACTTGTCGTCGGCGCCGCCGCCGGCAAGTTCCTGCAGAAGGTCTCGCCGCGCTGGACCGTCGGCCTGGGCCTGCTGCTGATCGCGGCCGGCGACCTGCTCCAGGCGCGCCTGGACCCGGGCAGCACCGGCAAGGTGCTCATCCCCGGGCTGATCGTTGTCGGTCTCGGCGTGGGCTGCGTGCTGCCGTCGCTGTCGTCGGCGGTGCTCGGCGAGGTGCCCCGCGAGCGCAGCGGAATGGCCGGTGGGGCGCTGAACACGTTCCGGCAGCTGGGCTTCGCGCTCGGCGTGGCGGTGTTCGGGACGATCTTCGCCAACAAGATCGCGGATGCGCACGGGCAGCCGGCCGGCTTCGCCGACGGTCTCAACGGGACGCTCTACGTCGCGGCCGGGACCGCGCTGGTCGCGGGCCTGATCGTGCTGGTCGTGGTGCGTCACCACGCCGGACGCGACGCTCACCGCGAGGCGCCGGTGCCGGCCGAGGTCGGCTGACCCGGGACTTTCGTCCCGCCGAGTCAGGTGGTCGGACCCGGGTGCGGCAGCCTCGACGAGAGGATTGTCAATGGCAGAGAGATTGATGGAGGAGGAAGCGATGACCACCGTCGCAGCTCACCGCCTCGAGCAGGTCGAGGCCCCGGGCGCCATGCTCACCAAGGCCGCTGCCAAGACACTCGCCGTGCTCAGGGTCGCCACCGGATTCGTTTTCCTCTGGGCGTTCCTGGACAAGACGTTCGGATTCGGATATGCCACCCCGTCCGCCAAAGCCTGGATCAACGGCGGCTCGCCGACCAAGGGCTTCCTGTCGAGCGTCGAAGCGGGCCCGTTCAAGGGCCTGTTCCACAGCCTGGCCGGCAACCCGGTCGCCGACTGGGCATTCATGCTCGGCCTGCTCGGCATCGGCCTGGCTCTGATCCTCGGCATCGGCCTGCGCGTCGCCGCCGGCTCCGCGATCGCCATGATGGCCCTGATGTGGGCCGCCGAATGGCCCCTGGCCAGCGGCTCCAGCAACCCGGTCGTCGACTACCACGTCATCTACGCGATCACCGCCGTGGTCCTCGCCCTCACCTACGCGGGCCACACCTGGGGACTGGGTCGCTTGTGGGCCCGCCTGCCCCTGGTCCAGAAGAACCGCTGGCTCATCTGACCCGCACGACGAACCTCAAAGCCCGGGCCGTTTCGGCCCGGGCTTTTCCGTTGCCGCCGACTCCGCTTTCCCGGGACCCCTCTTCCCGTACGCCCCCGCGCCCCTCGCCGCGATCGTTCGCCCCCTCCATGGTCGTCATCCACCCCGCCACGTTCTGCCCCGCCGCCCGTAGCGCCCAGGCCCGGTCGCCCGTCGTCGCGAGTTCCGAGGCCGCCCGCCCGCCGATCCGTGGACGGCGGCCCGGTCGGGGCCGCGGCCGGCGTCCAGAGTTGCTTCACGGCCGCTGATACACCGCTCATCGCCGGCCGCGGAGCACCGGCTGGCGTTCTGGGCGGTTTCCTGGAGGCCGGGACAGCTCCGACCGCCGGTTGGCTTGCCGCATACGACCGACTGCCGGGCGGGCTGGGGTGGAGGGGCTGGTTGTGGTGGTGGCGGGCGGGCCGTCCGGCGCCTGGCGCGAATGGGGCGCTGCGGCCTTGACCACAGGTGCCGCTCTGCGTAACCTGTCGGTAATTCTGAAACGTTTCATACATGACCACTGCCTGCCGGACCGAACTGAGGGACGTCATGACGAATGCCGCCGTCGCTGCGCTCATCGCGCGATCGAATCGCCTTGGGGCGGATCCGCGCACCACGAACTACGCCGGGGGCAACACCTCGGCCAAGGGCAGCGACCTGGACCCGGTCACCGGGGAGAACGTGGATCTGCTCTGGGTGAAGGGGTCCGGCGGCGACCTCGGCACCCTGACCGAGAAGGGCCTGGCCGTGCTCCGGCTGGACCGGCTGCGCGCGCTGACCGGCGTCTACCCGGGGGTCGAGCGCGAGGACGAGATGGTCGCCGCGTTCGACTACTGCCTGCACGGCCGGGGCGGGGCGGCGCCGAGCATCGACACCGCGATGCACGGCCTGGTCGACGCGCCGCACGTGGATCACCTGCATCCGGACGCCGGCATCGCGATCGCGACCGCCGCCGACGGGCCGGCGCTGACCAAGGAGATCTTCGGCGACCGGGTGCTGTGGGTGGACTGGCGGCGCCCCGGCTTCCAGCTCGGGCTGGACATCGCCGCGGTGCAGAAGGCCAACCCGCAGGCCATCGGCGTGATCCTGGGTGGTCATGGCATCACCGCCTGGGGCGCGACCAGCGACGAGTGCGAGGCCAACTCGCAGGAGATCATCAACACGGCCGCGGCTTACATCGCGGAAAAAGGTAAGGAGTCGCCTTTCGGGAAGGTGAAGCAGCCGCTCGCCACCGCGGAGCGAAGGAAGCGCGCGGCCGAGATCTTCCCGATCATCCGCGGCCTGGCCTCCACCGACCGCCCTCAGGTCGGCCACTTCACCGACGACGACGTGGTTCTGGACTTCGTCGGCAGCGAGCGCCTGACCGAGCTGGCCGCGCTGGGCACGAGCTGCCCCGACCACTTCCTGCGTACCAAGGTCAAGCCGCTGGTCCTGGACACCGCCCCGGACGCGCCTCTGGAGGACGTGACCGCGAGGCTCAAGGAGCTGCACGAGGCGTACCGCGAGGACTACCGCGCCTACTACGAGCGTCACGCCACCGGTGAGAGCCCGGCGATCCGCGGCGCTGACCCGGCGATCGTCCTGGTCCCGGGCGTGGGCATGTTCTCGTTCGGCGCGAACAAGCAGACCGCCCGCGTCGCCGGCGAGTTCTACCTCAACGCGATCAACGTGATGCGCGGCGCCGAGGCGATCTCGCGCTACGCCCCGATCGACGAGTCGGAGAAGTTCCGCATCGAGTACTGGTCTCTCGAGGAGGCCAAGCTCCAGCGGATGCCGAAGCCGAAGCCGCTGGCCACCCGGGTCGCGTTCGTGACCGGTGGCGGTTCCGGCATCGGCCGCGCCATCGCTCTGCGCCTGGCCGCCGAGGGCGCGTGCGTCGTCGTCGCCGACCGGGACGCCGCCACCGCCGAGACCGTCGCCGGTGAGATCGGCAGCACCGACGCGGCCGTCAGCGTCGTCGCCGACGTCACCGACGCCGCCGCCGTCGAGGCTGCTCTGGACGCGGCCGTGCTCGCGTTCGGCGGCGTGGACCTGATCGTCAACAACGCCGGCCTCTCCATCTCGAAGCCGCTGCTGGAGACGACCGAACAGGACTGGGACCTTCAGCACGACGTGATGGCCAAGGGCTCGTTCCTGGTCGCCAAGGCGGCCGCGCGGATCCTCGTCGCGCAAGGCATGGGCGGCGACATCGTCTACATCTCCAGCAAGAACTCCCTGTTCGCAGGCCCGAACAACGTCGCCTACGGCGCCGCCAAGGCCGACCAGGCGCATCAGGTGCGCCTGCTGGCGGCTGAGCTGGGCGCTCATGGCGTACGCGTGAACGGCATCAACCCCGACGGCGTCGTGCGTGGCTCGGGGATCTTCTCGTCCGGCTGGGGCGCGAAGCGTGCCGCGGTCTACGGCGTGCCGGAGGAGAAGCTGGGCGAGTACTACGCGCAGCGCACCCTGCTCAAGCGCGAGGTGCTGCCGGACCACGTGGCCAACGCGGTGTTCGTGCTCACCGCCGGCGACCTGTCGCACACCACCGGCCTGCACATCCCCGTCGACGCGGGCGTGGCCGCGGCGTTCCTGCGATGACCCACCGGTTCGCGGCGGTCGACCTCGGCGCGTCCAGTGGGCGCGTCGTGGTCGGCACGTTCGACGAGGGCACGCTGGAGCTGGACGTCGTGCACCGGTTCGCCAACGAGCCGGTCCGGGCGGGCGGCACCCTGCACTGGGACATCCTCGGGCTGTACCGGGGGGTGCTCGACGGGCTGACGAAGGCCGGCCCGGTCGACAGCATCGGCATCGACTCGTGGGCGGTCGACTACGGTTTCCTCGACGCGGACGGGAAGTTGCTGGGGAACCCGGTGCACTACCGGGACTCCCGGACGGCCGGGATCGCGGCGGCGACCCGGGACCTCTACGACGTCAACGGCTTGCAGACGTTGCCGTTCAACACGGTCTACCAGCTGGTGGCGGCGGCCGGGACGCGGCAGTACGCGGCCGCCCGGACGATGCTGCTCGTGCCGGATCTCCTCGCGTACTGGCTGACCGGCGAGATCGGCGCGGAGTTCACCAACGCCTCGACGACCGGGCTGCTCGATGTCCGTACGGGGAATTGGGCCTGGTCCTTGATCGAGGAATTGGGGTTGCGGGCCGAGCTCTTCCCGCCGATCCGACGGCCGGGCGACGTGATCGGGCATGTCGGGGGGACCCCGGTGGTCGCGGTCGGCTCGCACGACACGGCGTCCGCGGTGGTCGCTGTTCCCGCAGATCACGACCATTTCGCGTACGTCAGTTCGGGCACCTGGTCGCTCGTCGGCCTGGAGTTGGAGCGGGCGGTGCTCAGCGCCGAGTCGCGGGCGGCGAACTTCACCAACGAGGGCGGGGTCGACGGCACCGTCCGTTATCTACGCAACGTGATGGGCCTGTGGCCATTGCAGGAGTGCATGCGCGAGTGGGGCTCACCGGACATCTCGGACCTCCTCGCCGCGGCCGCGCGCGAACCCGCGTTGCGCTACGTGGTCGACCTCGACGATCCGCTCTTCCTGCCGCCCGGTGACA
Organism: Actinoplanes sp. NPDC020271; assembly: GCF_044388125.1. Lineage (NCBI taxonomy): Bacteria > Bacillati > Actinomycetota > Actinomycetes > Micromonosporales > Micromonosporaceae > Actinoplanes > Actinoplanes sp. NPDC020271. The sequence continues at coordinate 147,479 of NZ_JBIRWQ010000018.1, read as the reverse complement.
TGACCGGCCGCCTGCGCAGAGCCGCGGGACTGCCGGACGACGCCGGCACCGCGACCGTCACGCGGTGCATCCTGGACAGCCTGGCGCTCGCGCAACGGCGCGCGGTGCGCCAGGCCCAGGAACTCGCCGGCACGTCACCGAGCGTGGTGCATCTGGTCGGCGGCGGCGCCCGCAACGAACTGCTGTGCCGGTTGACCGCCGACGCGACCGGGCTGCCGGTGCTGGCCGGGCCGGTCGAGGCCACCGCGATCGGCAACCTGCTGGTGCAGGCGCGCGCCGCGGGGGTGGTCGCAGGCTCGCTCGGTGCGATGCGCGCGCTGGTGCGGCAGACTCAACAGATCGTGCGCTACGAGCCGACCGGCGACGACGCCCCCTGGCGGGCCGCCGCGTCCCGAGTGGGGAGGTGACCGTGCGGATCGCGCTGTTCGCGACCTGCCTCGCCGACACCCTGTTCCCGGAGGCGGCCAAGGCCACCGTCCGGCTGCTGGAACGCCTCGGCCACGAGGTGGTGTTCCCCTTCGAGCAGACGTGCTGCGGGCAGATGCATGTCAACACCGGCTACCAGAAGGATGCGTTACCCCTGGTCAAGCGCTATGTCAAAACCTTCTCGCCGTACGAGGTGATCGTCGCGCCGTCCGGGTCGTGCGTCGGGTCGATCCGGCATCAGCACGCCCTGGTGGCCTCCGCGGCCGGGGAGGCGGGGCTGGCGGCGCGCGCCGAGGATCTGGGCGCGCGCACCTACGAGCTGTCCGAGCTGCTGGTCGACGTGCTGAGGGTGGAGGACGTGGGGGCGTACTACCCGCACCGGGTCACCTACCACCCGACCTGCCACAGCCTGCGGATGACCCGGGTCGGCGACAAGCCGCTGCGGCTGCTGCGCAACGTCCGTGGCATGGAGTTGATCGAGCTGCCGGCCGCCGAGCAGTGCTGCGGGTTCGGCGGGACGTTCTCGGTCAAGAACGCGGAGACGTCGGCGGCCATGCTCGCCGACAAGATGACCGCCATCGAGTCGACCGGCGCGGGCGTGTGCTCGGCCGGGGACGCGTCCTGCCTGATGCACATCGGTGGTGGCCTGCGTCGAAGGGATTCCGCTGTGAAGACGGTCCACCTGGCCGAGATTCTGGCCGCCACATGACGACCTTCCTGGGCATGCCGGCCACCTCGCCGCGCGGCGTCGGGCACCTGCGCGGGGACGAGCCGTTCCCGGTCGCCGCGCACCGGGCGCTCGCCGACGACCAGCTGCGGCGCAACCTGCGGCACGCGACCACCACGATCCGCGGCAAGTCCGGCCGGGTCATCGCCGAGCTGCCGGACTGGCAGGAACTGCGCTCGGCCGGCTCGGCGATCAAGGCCGACGTCATGTCCCGCCTTCCATCGCTGCTGGAAGAGCTGGAGGCTCGCGTGGTGGAACGCGGCGGTGTCGTGCACTGGGCCGCCGACGCCAACGAGGCCAATGCGATCGTCACCGGCCTGGTGAAACAGACCGGCTCCGACCGGGTCATCAAGGTCAAGTCGATGGCGACGCAGGAGATCGCGCTCAACGAGGCCCTCGAAGCGGCCGGGATCCAGGCCGTCGAGACCGACCTCGCCGAGCTGATCGTGCAACTCGGCAACGACAAGCCCAGCCACATCCTGGTACCGGCGATCCACCGGAACCGCTCCGAGATCCGGGAGATCTTCCTCGCGGCGATGCCCGGGGTCGACCCGGCGCTGACCGACGACCCGCCGGTGCTGGCCGCGGCCGCCCGGAAGTACCTGCGCGAGACGTTCCTGTCGACGACGGTGGCGATCAGCGGGGCGAACTTCGGCATCGCCGAGACCGGGACCCTCGCCGTCGTCGAGTCCGAGGGCAACGGGCGGATGTGCCTGACCCTGCCCGAGACGCTGATCACCGTCATGGGCATCGAGAAGGTCGTGCCGACGTGGCAGGACCTGGAAGTGTTCCTGCAACTGCTGCCGCGGGCGTCGACCGGGGAGCGGATGAACCCGTACACGACCATGTGGACCGGGGTGACGCCCGGGGACGGGCCACAGAACTTCCACCTGGTGCTGCTCGACAACGGGCGCAGCGCCGTCCTCGCCGACGAGGCCGGGCGATCGGCGCTGCACTGCATCCGGTGCTCGGCCTGCCTCAACGTGTGCCCGGTGTACGAACGGACGGGCGGGCACGCGTACGGCTCGGTCTACCCCGGGCCGATCGGGGCGGTGCTGTCGCCACAGCTCACCGGCGTCGAGGACAACGCGTCGCTGCCGTTCGCGTCGTCGCTCTGCGGGGCCTGCTTCGACGCCTGCCCCGTGAAGATCGACATCCCGTCGATCCTCGTTCACCTGCGCAACAAGGCACCGCACAAGGCGGCCGAGCGGGCGGCGATGCGGGTCGCGGCGTACACCATGGACCGGCCCGAGCTGTATGCCCGCGCGCAGCGGGCGGCCAAACTCGCGCGGATCGCCGGTCGGCGCGGCCGGGGACTGCCGCTCGGCTGGAACGAGGCGCGGGACCTGCCGGAGATCCCCGAGCAGACCTTCCGGGACTGGTGGGCGTCGCGATGAACTCCAGAGACGTCGTCCTCGGACGGGTACGGGCCGCGCTGCGGTCCTCGGCCGAGGCCGGGCCGGTGCCGCGCGACTACCGGCGGACGTTCCCCGCCGCCGACCTCGACGTGCTGGTGGACCGGCTCGTCGACTACAAGGCCACGGTCCGGCGGATCGGCGCGGACGAGATCGCGGCGGTCGCCGCGGAGATCGCCGGCGGGACCGTCGTCGTACCGCCGGGACTGCCCCCGTCGTGGCACCCGTCCGGCGCTCTCGTCGACGACGACCTGACGCCCGACCGGATCGCCGGGGCCGCCGCGGTCCTCACCGCCGCCGCGGTGGCGGTGGCCGAGACCGGGACGATCGTGCTCGACGCGTCACCCGACCAGGGGCGGCGGATCATCACGCTGCTGCCGGACGTCCACATCGTCGTCCTGCGTCCCGACCAGGTCGTCGCCTCCGTGCCCGAAGCGGTCGCCCGGCTCGACCCCACGCGGCCGCTCACGTGGATCAGCGGCCCGTCCGCCACCAGCGACATCGAGCTGAAGCGCGTCGAAGGCGTCCACGGCCCCCGCCACCTCCACGTCCTCCTCCTGACCTCCTGACCCCACCGCCCCGCCGCGGCCACTGCAGCCTGGCGTGGGCGGGTTTTTTGCTCTGAGCCTGACCCGCCACGGAGGCCGCCCTGGAGGGCTGAGCGTTCTGGGCGCCCCGCGCCCTGCTCGGCCCGGAAGGGTCCCCGCGGGAGCGGCGGAGAACGACCACCGCGGACGGAGGACCTGAAGAATTTGATCTTCAGGCGGCTCGGGCGAGTTCGGCGGCGATCGACTCCATGACGGTGGAGATCTCGCGGGCCTGGGTGTGCAGGTCGCGGAGGAGTTCGATGGAGTGGGCCGGGTGGTTGTGGTTCACCGCAGGTTCGTCACTCGCCGGGGAGGAAGCCGGCCGGTGCGACGACGTCGGACGGTGCGGCCGTCGGCAGCACGTCTCCCGGCGCACCGACCGTTCCGGCGCCGTTGAGGCCCGTGCCGCGCGGGATGAACGGGGTGTCGTCGTCGCTGCCGGAGCCGCCGCCGGCGCCGGAGGGCCGCGCCCCACCGCAGTCCTCGCCGGGCGGGGGACAGGATGACGACGAGGTGCTGGTGACCGCGGGAGTCACGTCGTTGTCGTCGGAGGTGGAGGAGTTGCCGCACGCACCGATCAGGAGAGCCGTGGCCAGGGCGACCACGGTGCGGCGGAGGTGCGTGCTCGGCATGGGGGCTCCCGGGATTCTCGTCCGTTCGCGTACTGGAACAGCCACAATCTACGAACATGAGCAACCTGTCGGGGCAAATCCGGTCTAAACGACGCATTCGGTGGATAGGCGCCGGGATCGTCGTCGTGGGCGTGGCCACCGGCGTAGGCGTCGCGGTGGTGCATCACCGCTCCACCGACAGGAAGACCGCCACGATCGTCGCCGTCGACGTCGCCAAGGGTGAGGTCACGCTGGACGTCGCCACCACGGGCACGGTCGAGCCGGCCACCACCCGGGAGCTGTCGTTCGCGGTCAACGGCACGGTCGAGGCGATCAAGGTACGGGCCGGGACCAAGGTCAAGGCCGGTCAGACCCTGGCCACCGTCGACGACATCGACGCGACCAGCGACCTGGCCGACGCCGAGGACAACCTGAGCGACGCCGAGGACCGGCTCGGCGACGCCAACGACCAGGCCGCCGCGGTCACCGCGTCGGCGACCGCCTGCGCCGCGACCGCCACCCCGACGCGCGGGCGCCTGGCCGGGGTCAGTCCGGAACCGCAGGTCGTCGCCGCGGCCGCCTGCACGACCCGGGGCTACCCGGACACCGGCAACGACGCGATCCTCAACGCCCGCCAGGCGGTCAACAAGGCGGAGCAGGCCGTCGACAAGGCGCGGGCGGCACTGGCCGGCACGGTGATCACCGCGCCGATCGCCGGGACCGTCGTCGCCGTCTCGGGCAGCGTCGGCGACACCGTCAGCAGCGGCAAGACGTTCCTGACCCTGGCCGACACGTACGCCATGCAGGTCGAGGCGGACTTCCCGGAGGCCGACGCCGGTGCGCTGAAGGTCGGCCAGGCCGGCACGATCACGCTCGCCGACCACGACGAGGCCCTGACCGGTACGGTCGTGCAGGTCGACCCGATCGGCACCTCGGACGGCACGCTGGTCCGCTACGGCGCGGTGGTCTCGTTCGCGGCCCCGCCCAGCGATCTGCTCGTCGGCCAATCAGCCCAGGTCACAGTCCGCGTGGGTACGGCCACCGACGTCCTCCGGGTGCCGTCCACGGCGGTCCACGACATCTCCGGCGGTTCCGGCACCGTGCTGCTGCGCAACGGCTCGGCGAGCTCGCGCCGCACGGTCACCGTCGGCCTGCGCGGCGACCAGTTCACCCAGGTGACCGACGGGCTCGTGGCCGGGGACCAGGTCGTACGTTCTTGGTGATCGGGAATACCGGCGAACACCCCACTACGAACCGGTCGCACCGGACATGATGGGATCGTGAAAGCGCTTCGCACTCCCAGCACGGCGATCAACGCCCTGCTGGCCCTACTGATCGTCGGCGCCGCGATCTGGGGCGTCAACCTGATCCGGAGCACCTCCTCCGGCAACGAGGCGAAGGCCACCGACGTCCGCACCGTCACCGTCTCGCAGGGCACGGTCACCAAGACCGTCAGCGCGGACGGCACGGTCGGGAGCGCATCGATCGCCGCGGCGACGTTCACCACCTCGGGCACCGTCACCAGCATCAAGGTCAAGGTCGGGGACAAGGTGACCAAGGGTCAGTTGCTGGCCACGGTCGATGCCACCGACGCCCAGCGTGACCTGGACCTGGCCACCGCGAACCTGGACGCCGCGAACGACTCGCTGGACCGCGCGCAGGCCGCCGGCACCGACACCACCACCGCGGAGAACGAGGTCACCTCGGCCGAGCTGGCCGTGGCCGACGCCAAGGCCTCGGTCGCCGGCACCAAGTTGGCCGCCCCGATGGCCGGCACGGTCACCGCGGTCAACGGCGCGCTGGGCGGCTCTTCCTCCGGCTCCACCTCGTCCTCCAGCGGAAGCGGAAGCGGGAGCGGCAGCGGCGGCTCGGGCGCGTCCAGTTCGAGCAGCTCGTCGTCGGCCGGGTTCATCACCATCCAGGACCTGAGCCGGCTGCAGATCACCGCGGCCTTCTCCGAGTCGGACACCACCGCGCTCAAGGACGGGCAGTCCGCCACGATCACCTGGAACGCGCTGGAGAACGCCGAGACCACCGGCAAGGTGGTGTCGATCGACCCGACCGCGACGACCAGCAACAGCGTGGTGACCTACGGCGTGACGGTCAGCCTGCCCGACCCGCCGGACGGCGCGAAGCCCGGCCAGACGGTCAGCGTCGCCGTGGTCACCGGCAGCGTCGACAACGCCGTGAAGGTCAACTCGGCGGTGGTCACGGCGACCGGCCGGCGTTCCACCGTCACCGTTCTGACCAGCACCGGCACGCAGGAGGTCCGGCAGGTCGAGGTCGGGTTGCAGGGCGACGACGCCGACCAGATCACCTCCGGCCTGACCGCGGGGGAGAAGGTGGTCGTCCCGACCGGCAGCACCACCAGCAGCAACAGTGGCACCCGCACCGGTACCGGGAGTGGTTTCGGCACCGGCGGCGGCTTCAGCGGTGGCGGCGCCCCGCCGGGCGGTCGCTGAGCCATGGCCGGGACCCGGGCGGTTCTCGACGTCCGCGACGTGCGCAAGGTGTACGGGGTGGGCGAGACCAGGGTGCACGCCCTCGACGGCGTGACACTGCAGGTCGATCGGGGCGACTACGTGGCGATCATGGGGTCGTCCGGGTCCGGCAAGTCCACCCTGATGAACATCCTCGGTTGCCTGGACATCCCCAGCAGCGGGCGCTACCTGCTCGACGGCGTGGACGTGAGCTCGTTGAGCGACAGCCAGCTCGCGCTCGTCCGCAACCGGCTCATCGGGTTCGTGTTCCAGAGCTTCAACCTCATTCCCCGTACGTCCGCGGTGGCCAACGTCGAACTGCCACTGGCCTACTCGGGGATGCGGGCGGCCGAACGCCGCCGCCGAGCGATCTTCGCCCTGGACGTGGTCGGTCTGGCCGACCGGGCCGACCACGAGCCCCATCAGCTCTCCGGTGGTCAGCAGCAGCGGGTCGCGGTGGCCCGGGCGCTGGTCACCGAGCCGGCGCTGCTGCTGGCCGACGAGCCCACCGGCAACCTGGACAGCCACGCCACCGAGGAGGTGCTCACCGTGTTCGACGACCTGCACGCGGTGGGGCGCACGATCGTGCTGATCACCCACGAGGAGGAGGTCGGCGCCCGGGCCGACCGGTTGATCAGGCTGTTCGACGGCCGGGTCACCTCGGACGTCCGTCACGATCACGTCGGGAGGCATGCGGCATGACCGAGCGTGCGAGCGCACCGGTCGGCTCGGTGATCGGTTCACGGCGACGCCGGAGCGGAGCGGAGGTGGCGGCGTGAACCTCGCGGAGATCGTCCGGTTCGCGCTGCGCGGGCTGTCGGCGAACAAGCTGCGCTCGGTCCTCACCATGCTCGGCATCCTGATCGGTGTCGCCGCGGTCATCCTGCTGGTCGCGGTCGGCAACGGCTCGGCCCAGGCGATCGCCGACCGGATCTCCGCCCTGGGCACCAACACGCTGACCGTGATGAGCACCAGCCGCGGCACCAGCAGCGGCGGCCTGACCATGAAGGTCGCCGACGCGCTCGACGACCCGGTGCTCGCCCCGGACGTGAAGTCGGTGTCGCCGGTGGTCAGCACGTCGGCGACGCTCACCTACGAGGGCAGCGACCACGACGTCGGTTCGTTCGTCGGCACCACGCCGGACTGGTTCGGCGCCTCGAACTTCCCGGTGCAGACCGGTGCCCTGTTCACCGTCGACGACGAGGCGCAGGCCCGCCGGGTGGTCGTGATCGGTCAGACCGTCGCCGAGGAGTTGTTCGCCGACGTGGACCCGGTCGGCCGGCAGGTCACCGTCGGCGGCGCGCTGTTCACCATCGTCGGGGTGCTGGACGAGAAGAGTTCCAGTGGCTTCAGCGACTCGAACGACACCGCGGTCGCGCCGATCTCCGCCGTCCGCCAGGTGCTCGCCGGGTACGGAACGCTCAGCTCGATCCTGGTCGAGGCCCGCAGCAGCGCTCAGGTCGACACGGTGGAGAGCGAGATCACCACGATCCTCGACCAGAAGATGCCGGCCGGCAGTGACGGCACCACGACGTACCGGATCCAGAACGCCTCCCAGCTGCTGGAGACACAGACCGAGACCGCGGACACGTTCACCACCCTGCTGGGCGCCGTGGCCGCGATCAGTCTGCTGGTCGGCGGCATCGGGATCACCAACATCATGCTGGTCACGGTCACCGAGCGGACCCGCGAGATCGGCATCCGCAAGGCGCTCGGCGCACCCCGGCGGGTGGTGCTGAGCCAGTTCCTGATCGAGGCGACGCTGCTCAGCGTGATCGGCGGCGGCCTCGGGGTGGCCGCGGCGCTGATCGGCAGCAAGTTCCCGATCGTCGGCGTTCAACCGGTGGTGGTGCCCAGCTCGGTGGCGCTCGCCCTGGGCGTCTCGGTGCTGATCGGCCTCTTCTTCGGCGGGCTGCCGGCGGCTCGCGCGGCCCGGCTGCGGCCGATCGACGCACTTCGCTACGAGTAGCAAAATATCACTATAAAACGGGTAGGAAGCGTATGAACGATGACACCGAGGTGCTGCCCCGCACGCCGACCGAAGCCGAGCACGACGACCTGAACAGTGCCATCGCCCAGGCCGCGCCGAGACGCTGGTGGAACAGCACCACGCTGGTGCTGGTCGGCGTGGTGCTGCTGGTCGGCGGGTTCGCCGGTGGCGCGCAGGTGCAGAAGCACTGGGGTTCGTCGTCCACCGCCACCGGCACCCCGAGCGGCTCCACACAGGGCGCCTTCCCCAGCGGCGCCGGGATGCCCAGCGGCATGGCCGGATCCGCTCAGAACCGTCAGGCTGCGCCGGGCCGCGCCACCGCCGGGACGATCAGCAAGGTCGACGGCAACACCGTCTACGTGACGACCGCGGCCGGGGAGACGGTCACTGTGCGGGCATCGGACACCACCACGGTCAGCAGGACGACCGCCGCGACGATGGCCGACCTGACCGCCGGGCAGACGATCACCGTCGAGGGCGCCGCCGACGCCGAAGGCGTGGTCACCGCCACCGCGATCACCGCCGGCTGATAGCGATTTGCTGTGGATCGGGTTGCAAACCCAGAGCTTGCCCGGACGATCGCCGATGACATCCCTCGACCGCGACGACAGGCGTCACGGAAGGTACGGGGAGTCACGGTGACCTCGATCAGCAGCATCAGCAACTCGACGAACTACCAGGTGGCGCAGGCCCAGGCCGCGTACGGCTCGCAGCCGCGGCCGAAGGACGACCCGATGGCCAAGGTCGCCGAGACGCTGGGCCTGAGCCGCGACGAGCTGAAGGAACAGCTCGCCGGCGGCAAGAGCCTCAACGACCTGGCCACCGCGGGCGGCACCGCGCACGACGACCTGATAGCCGCCATCAAGGCGGGCATGCCGTCGTCGACCGCGATCACCGACGACGTGGCCGAGAAGATCGCCGACCAGCACGCCCGCAGCCAGAGCACCCCGCCCCCGCCGCCACCCGGTGGCCCGCGCGGCGAGAACGCCGGCCTGGCCGACCCGCAGAAACTCCGCCAGGTCAGCGATCTCCTCGACATGGACTCATCCGACGTCACCAGCGCCGCGACCAGTGCGTCCAGCCTGGTCACGCTCCTGCAGGACAAGGGCGTCGACTTCAGTCAGCTCCGCAACGTCCTCAACCAGACCGGAGATCTGCTGGACGTGAGCGCCTGACCGGTGTCCACCGGTTCGACCGGCCGAGCAGCACCATCGTGGCCGGGACCAGCGGCCCGCGGATCACCGTGGCGTCGACGGCGACCGCGACCGCCGGCCCGACGTCCATCATCTTCACGACCGGGCTCGGGCTCAGCACGAAATCGGCGAACACACCCACCATGATCAGCGCCGCCGAGCTGATCACCACCCCGGTCGAGGCGAGTGGAAGGGCTTCGCCCCGCCGAACCGCGGCCCGCAGATCTGATCGGCGCGAGCGTCCCGCGCGGGCAAGAAGATGATCCCGGCCCGGAGCCCGTCGCCGCGCAGCCGCCGGCACACCGCCATCCCGTCGCCGTCGGGCAGCATGACGGCGAGCAGCACCGGATCCGGCGGGCGAGCGGAGGCGGCGGCAACCGCCCCCGCCGCGGTGGCCGCGGTTCCCACGGTGAAGCCGGTGGAAGCGCAGCACGGTGTCGAGCAGGTCGAGAATGTTCGGCTGGTCGTCGCCGACCAGGACACGAGGGCTCATGGCCCGCCCAGCACAACACGCCCGGATGAGAACCGGCGCGGTCAGCGCAGAGCGCGGCGCCGGATCAGAACGACCGCAACGGCCGCCGCGAACAGGTCGAGGACGATCAGGACGCCGGGCCAGCCGAAGAAGAGCATGACCAGCGGGACGGCGATGAACAGCAACGCGGACAGCACGGGGACGGCCGGGGACGCGGGCTCCGCGACGGGTATGCCGGCGAGGGTGTTCATCCGGGCAGCGAAGTCCGAGTCCTGCTGCTCCAGGTGGCGCTCCAGATCGGCCAGGGCGCGGCGCTCGTGGTCGTTCATGATCGGTGTCACCTCCGGGAGGTCCAGTGGCCTCCTCGCGGGTACCCGGCAGTCTCCCCCACTCAAACCCGCCCGCGAATTGGTGCAAAAACGACAGCTGTCCTCAGCAGTCACCTCGAGGCCGCTCCCACTACACCGCCGGCCGTCAGCCCTGCTGCCTCGGCCGGCCGCGGTGTATTGGCCGGCGGGTCACGGGGTCCGGGTGAGCAGGGCGGTGAGCAGGGTGATCCGCTCGGTGATGCCGGTGGCGGAGACCCATTCGGTGCGGGCGTGAGCGCCTCCGCCCCGCGGCGCCAAGCCGTCGATCGTGGGGCGGCCCAGTGCTCCTGTGGTGTTGGTGTCGGCTGCGCCGTCCGCGGGACGACCGTCGAGCCTCTGGCCGATGCCGGCGGCGACGGCGACGATCCGGGTCAGCAGTTCCGCGCCGGACGGGCTCGGCTGCCAGGTCGGCCGGTGCGAGAGCAGGCGGGTGGCGACGCCGGCGCGTGGGTGGATCGGCTGGAGCGCGGTGAGCTCGGCGAGCACGGCGCGCTCGTCGTCCGGGTCGGCGAAGCGGAGGCCCAGGTCGGCGTGCGCCTGGCCGGCGACCACGTTGGTGCGTCCGCCGCCGGCGATCGTCCCGGTGTTGATCAGGACGGGCCGGTCGCGCCGGAGTTCACGGACCCGGATCAGCTGGTCGACCAGCTCGTCGATGGCGTTGGCGCCGGCGTCCGGGTCGAGCGCGGCGTGCGCTTCGACGCCGGTGACCTCGATGCGGGCGCGGGTGCTGCCGCGCCGGCCGGTCTTCAGGTCACCGCCCGGGTGGGGCGGCTCCAGGCCGAGCACCGCGTCGGCGCGCTGGGCCTCGGCCGTGACCAGCGCGGTCGCGGTGGGCGAGCCGATCTCCTCGTCGGCGACCACGATGACCCGGATCTCCGGCCGCGCGCCGTCGAGGGCGACGACGCCGGCCTGGTTGCCGGGGTCGGCGGTGGTGGCGGTCGGGTCCGCGGGTGCGGCGCTGAGGGCCGCGGCGGCGAGCAGGGCGGCGATGCCGGACTTCGTGTCGTAGACGCCGGGGCCGCGGATGGTGTCGCCGTCGACGGTCCAGGGCATGTGGCGCAGCGTGCCGACCGGCCACACCGTGTCGTAGTGGGTCAGGAACAGCATCGACCCGGTGGCGCCGCCACGGGCGGGGAGGGTCCAGAGCAGGTGGTCGCCGGTCGGGTGCGGCTCACGGGCGGTGGCGAAACCGGCGGCGGTCGCGTCCGCCTCCAGCATCGCGGCCAGCTCGGCGAGCGCCCGCAGATCGCCGGTGGGCGACTCGGCGTGCGTGTAGCGGTGCAGGGCCGCGATCACAGGTGACGACATATCCGAACGCTAAGATGCGTCACGACTGTTGTCAACGAGCGAAAATGCCGCCACGATGACACAGATACGTTCGCTATCTCTGGTGAACCCGGGGGAGGGCACTGATGGGCGTCACGGTGCGCGAGCTGGACGGCATGGCCGAGTGGACCGGCGCGGCAGCCCTCTACCGCGAGGTGTTCGGCTACACCGAGCCCGAGTGGGGTCTCAGCCCACGGCTGCTGGCCGCGCTGGGGGAGAACGCCGGGACGGTGATCGGCGCGTTCACCGGCGACGACATGCTGACCGGCTTCTGCTACGGGTTCACCGGCATCGAGGCCGGCGAGGTCTACCACTATTCGCAGGCCGCCGTGGTCCGGGCGGGCTTCCGGGGCGCCGGCCTGGGACGACTGCTGAAGTACGCGCAGGCGCGTGCGGCCCGGCGGACCGGCGCGCGGGCGATGCGGTGGACGTTCGACCCCTACGCGTTGCGTAACGCGCACTTCAACTTCGCCGTCCTGGGCGCGACCGGGATCCGGTTCCTGCCCGACTTCTATCGTGAGCCGGGGACCGACCGTGTCCTCGTCAGCTGGGATCTGACTGATTCCGATCAGAATCAGGATCACCGGCGTACGCGCCGATGGGGTAGACCCGGCGGCGAAAGCGTCCTGGTCGCGGCAGGCGAATCGTTCGCGGCCCCGGATCCGCAGGATCGGGCCTGGTTGCGGCAGGAGCTGGTGACCCGGTTCGCGACGGGCCGGCGCCTGGTCGGCGTGGTCCGGCCGGAGGGCGATCCCGGGCGCGTCGCCTACCTGTTCGAGGAGGAGGCGTGACCGACCGGACCACGCCCGCCGACCGCTTCGACCGCAACGTCCAGCGCCGTTCGGCGAAGGTGCTCAAGCAACGCGTGCTGGATCAGCAGCGGACCGAATTCGATCAGGCTCTGGAGTGGGCCGCGGGGCAGGAGTCGATCGAGCAGGCGGCCGCGCTGATCGTGTCGGCGCGGCGGCGCTACCTGATCGGGTACGGGAAGTCGCTGAGCTACGCGTCGCTGTTCGCGTCCGATCTGAGCGCGGGGCTCTCCGGGGTGCATCTCGTCGACGGGGTGCCGCTGCGGGCGCTCGACGTGCTCAGTGACATCCGGCAGGGTGATCTGCTGGTCGCGGTCTCGCTGGAACGGTACCGGCGGGAGACCGTCGACGTCGCTTCGGCGTACGTGCGGCACGGCGGCGACCTGGTCCTGATCACCGACGCCGAGGACGCGCCGCTGGCGGGGATCGCGACGGCGCGGATCGTGGTGGGGACGGGCAGCGCGTCGTACGTCAACTCACCGACCTCGATCGTTCTGGCGTTGCACCTGCTGGCGACGCTGACCATCGCCAGTGCCAAGGGTGCCGGCCGGCGCCTGCGTGACCGTGACGAGCTCGCGGCCGAGCTCGGTCTCTACTGGGAGGGTCCGTGATCCGGATCCAGCGGGTGGAACTGCGGCGGGTGCGGCTGCCGCTGGTGCACGAGTTCCGGACGAGTTCGCACGCCAAGCGCGAACTGGAGCACATCCTGGTCGCGTTCACCGATGCCGACGGGGTGACCGGGTGGGGCGAGATCGCGTCGCCGAGCGGCCCGTTCTACTCGGCCGAGACCGTGGAGAGCTGCTGGGCGGTGGCCCGTGATCACCTGGAACCGATCGTGCTGCGGACGGAGTGGGAGCATCCGGCCGAGCTGGCGGCGGCGATGGCGAAGGTGCGCGGGAACCAGTTCGCCCGGGCCGGGTTCGACATGGCGGCGTGGGCGCTCTGGTCACTGCGCGAGGAGGTGCCGCTCGCGAAGGCGCTCGGGGGGACCCGGCAGCGGGTGGAGGCCGGGGTCTCGCTGGGGATCGAGCCCTCCCTGGACGACCTGTTGGCGCAGGTCTCGTTGCGGGTGTCGGAGGGGTATCGGCGGATCAAGCTGAAGATCGCCCCCGGCTGGGACGTGGTGCCGGTGCGGGCCGTGCGGGCGGCTTTTCCGGCGATTCCGCTTCACGTCGACGCCAACGGCGCCTATCCGGCCGACGAGCGCGACGTCTTTCGCAGGTTGGACGGTGAGGGGCTGTTGATGATCGAGCAGCCGTTCGCACCGCGCGCCTTCTTCGCCCACGCTGAACTGCAGGAGTCGCTGGAGACCCCGATCTGCCTGGACGAGTCGATCGAGGAGCTGGACGACCTGGTCACGGCGATGGTGCTGAAGGCCGGCCGGGTGCTCAACCTCAAGGTCTCCCGGATGGGCGGGCTCACCCCGGCGGTCCGCGCCCACGACATGGCCGTCGCGCTGGGCGTGCCGGTGTGGTGCGGCGGGATGCACGAGTTCGGGGTCGGTCGCGCCGCCAACGTGGCGCTCAGCTCGTTGCCCGGGTTCACGCTGCCGTCGGACGTCTCCGGCTCGGACAAGTACTACGCCCGGGACGTCACCACTGAGCCGATCGTCTGCGATGACGGGTTCGTGACGGTACCGGAGGTTTCCGGGATGGGCTGGACGCCGGACATGTCGTTCCTGGAAGAGTGCACCATCGCCCGGATTTGACAGCTTCGGCACAGCACTCTTTGAGGCGTTTCTGAGGTCTCCGCCGGTGACCCGGGCACGGGAAAGCGCTTACCGTGTCCATCGAAGTTCACCGATACGTAACCCTGCGGCCGGGTCCCGTTCAGCGGGCCGGCCGGGAACCCTCGGGAGGTCGCCGCGTCATGCACCGGATCGCGCTGTTCGGGATCGATCTTCTGGCGGTGTCCCTGCTCGTCTTCGGACTCTACTTCCCACGGCACCGGCGACGGGACCTGGTCGTCGCGTATCTCGGCGTCAACGTCGGCGTGCTCGCCGTGGCCGGGTCGCTCAGCTCCAGCACGGCCGGTGCCGGGCTCGGACTCGGGCTGTTCGGGGTGCTGTCGATCATCCGGTTGCGCTCGACCGAGCTGGACCAGCACGAGGTGGCGTACTACTTCTCGGCGCTCGCGCTGGGCATCCTCGGGCCGCTCACCGACGGTGACACGTGGCTCGGGCCGACGCTGATGGCCCTGATCCTGGTCGTCATCTACGTGGGTGACCATCCCCGGCTGTTCCGCTCCTACCAGCGTCAGGTGCTGGTGCTGGACGCCGCCTACACCGACCGGACCGCACTGATCGCCCAGGTCGAACGGGTGCTCGGCGCCCGGATCCACGCGGTCGCGGTCGAACGGGTCGACCTGGTCAACGAGACCACCGTGGTCGAGGTCCGGTACTCGACGCCGGTCGGTGCGCTGGTCGAGGCGGCGCGGCGGTGAACGCGGTGGCGTGCCTCGGCGCGATCGGGCTGGCCGAGCTGACCGCGAAGGCGGCGTTGCAGACCCGGGTCGACCGCAAATACGTGCTGCCCCTGGCGGACGCCCTGGACCTGTTGCCCGGGCTCGACCCGGCCACCCGGGTGCTGGAGATGCGCGGGATCCGGACGTTCCGCTACGCCTCCGTCTACTTCGACACCCCGGACCTGACCAGCTTCCGGCTCACCGCACAGCGCCGCCGGCGTCGATTCAAGATCCGCACCCGTACGTACGTGGACACGGCCGAGTGCTGGCTGGAGGCGAAGACCGAGGGCTGCCGTGGCGGGACGGTGAAGAGCCGGCTGCCGTACGACCTGGCCGACCGGGACACGGCCGAACCGGGCCGCTGGTTCCTGGAGGGTGTGCTCGGTGCCCGGGCCGTGACCCGGCTCGCCCTGGTCCTGTCCACGCACTATCGCCGGACCACGTTCTATCAGCCCGCGGGTGGCTCCCGGGCCACCCTCGACACCGATCTGAGCTGGATCGGCACGGACGGCTCCGCGCTGCACGTGCCGGACCTCGCGGTGATCGAGACCAAGACCGGCGCGGCCGCCTCCCCGGTGGACCGGCTGCTCTGGGCGCACGGGCACCGGCCCGCCCGGATCTCCAAGTACGCCACCGGGCTGGCCGCGCTGCGCCCCGAGCTGCCCGCCGTGCCCTGGCGGCGCACGTTGCGTCGGCACTTCACCCGCTGAGGATCTCCGGGGTGACCGTGCCCCGCCACGGAGGCCGCCCTTGTGGGTTTCGCGTTCTGGGCCGGCCACGGCCCTGCGAAGCCCGCAAGGGTCCCCGCGGGAGCGACGGCCCGGACCACAGCGGAGGCAGGACATCAGGATCCTGAATTTGATCTTGATGGTGACAACCGTCCCCAACGGAAAGGTTTCCCATGCCCAGCATCCCCCGGCTGGTCGCCCCGGTCGCCGTCGCCGCGGCCGCGGTCGCCCTGCTCAGCGCACCCGCGCAGGCCGCCGGAACCGCGGCCGCCACGGCGCTCGCGGCGAACCAGGCGAGCCACGACAGCGCGGCCGACCGCGTCTGGAACGAATCCGACGTCGCCACGGTCGGCCTCACCGGCAGCGGCGCGACCAGCACCAGTCCGAACGTGACGGTCTCGGGCAGCACGGTGACGGTCACCGCGGCCGGCACCTACCGGTTCTCCGGCACGCTCACCAACGGTCAGATCGTCGTCGACAGCACCGGCACCGGCATCGTGCGCATCCTGCTCAACGGGGTGACGGTCACCGGCAGCGCGGCCGCGGTGAACGTCGTGGCCGCCGACGAAACCCTGATCCACCTGCAGTCGGGCACTACCAACCGGCTCAGCTCGTCGGCCGGCAACGCGATCGACGCGGCCTCCGACCTCACCGTCGACGGGACCGGCGGGCTGGTCCTGAGCAGCACCGCCGGTGACGGGGTCAACAGCTCCGACGGCCTGGTGATCGACGGCGGGACGATCACCGTGACCGCCGGTGACGACGCGATCCGCGGCAAGGACTACGTGATCGTCAACGGCGGCACGATCACCGCGACCGCCGGCGGCGACGGGCTCAAATCGGACAACGCCGAGGACGCCACACGCGGATACGTGTACGCCGGAGCCGGTGCCGCTGTCATCACCGCGGGCGGTGACGCGGTCACCGGGCAGACCGACGTGCTGCTGGCCGGGGGCACGATCAGCGCCGAATCCGGCGGCGGGAGCACCGTCACCCCCGGTGAGGCGTCGGCCAAGGGGCTCAAAGCCGGCGTCCTGGTCGCGATCAGCGGCGGCACCGCGACCCTGGACGCCTCCGACGACGGGGTGCACTCGGACGGGGCGATCACCGTCGACGGCGGCGCGACCACCATCGCCACCGGGGACGACGGGGTCCACGCCGAAGGAACCGTCACGGTCAGCGCGGGGACGGTCGGCGTGACCAAGTCCTACGAGGGGATCGAGGGCCTGAAGGTCTACGTGACCGGTGGCTCGGTCAGCGCGACCGCCTCCGACGACGCGGTCAACGCCTCCGACCCGGCGTACGGGGAGATGCAGAACTCACCGAACGCGCTGGTCTCGGTCACCGGCGGGACCGTGGTGGTGGACGGCGGCACCGACGGGCTCGACTCCAACGGCGCCCTCACCATCGGCGGCGGCACCGTCGTCGTCGCCGGCTCGGCCACCCGGGGCGGCGGCGAGGGCGGACTCGACTCGAACGGCGCGCTGACCATCACCGGCGGTACGCTGATCTCGACCGGGATCAGCGCCACCACCAGCACACTGCCCAGCTCCGGCCAGGGCTGGGTGTCCGTCACGTTCAGCGCCGGCCAGGCGGCCGGGACGATCGTGCACCTGGCGACCACGTCCGGGACACAGCTCGCGGTGTACCGGTCGACGAAGGCGTTCAAGGGTGTGGTCTTCTCGTCCAGCCAGATCACGCGGGGGACGACCTACGCGGTCTACACCGGCGGCTCGGTCTCCGGCACCGCGGTCGGCGGTGGGCTCTACACCGGCGGCACGCTCTCCGGCACCCAGGTGACCACGGTGACCGCGGGCAGCCAGTCCGACACCCGTCCGTGACCAGCGGGTCCCTCCGGCGGTGGGCGGCCGGCGGGACCCACCCGGGCGGCGGCGAGGTGACGGCTCTCGATAGATTGGCCGGCACTGACGGGGGAGGACATGGCAGTGGACGGTACGGGGACAGCGCCCGGAGAAGACAGCAAACCGGATCCGACGTTCGTGGCGGGGCCGGTCGAGCCGCCGGTTCCGGATGCGGTCTCGCCGGCGCCTTCGGACGGCCCGGCCGCGGAGCCGGTCTCCGAGTGGGCGCGGCCGGCTGACCGGCCCGCGGTGCCGCCGCCCGTCGAGGCGTGGAGCCCGCCGGTTCCGCCGCCGAACGATCAGCCGGTTCCGCTCTTCCCGTTTCAGCCGCCGCCTCCGCCGTTCGGTGGCGCCTACCCGCCGCCCGGCTATCAACCCGGCTATCAACCCGGCTACCAGCCCGGCTGGCCGCCACCGGCCGCACGCCCCCGCCGGCGTGGGCTGCTGGCGGGCGTGATCGTCGCGGCCGTCGCGGTGATCGGCCTGCTCTGCACCGGCAGCATCTACCGGGTGGCCGAGGACCAGAAGGACACCACCCGGGCCGACGGCGGTTTCGCGCAGGACGATCCGTTCACCTGGCCGACCGATCTCCCGTTCCCGTCCGCGCGGCCGACCGGTCAGCCGGCCCCCGAGTCGACCGAGCCGCAGCCGGCCGCGAGCCCGCTGAAGGACACCTACGACCTGAACGCGGTCTGCGACGACAACGCCTACTTCCCGGACTCCCCGAAGCACACCGGCAAGGCCCCGCACCCGGTCGTGCTGCTGATCAAGGAGGGCGAGGACGCGATCCGGTGGAACAACCGGACCTACTACATGGACGACATCGGCACCGGCAAGGCGGCCTCCGACACCTGGGGCCCGGCCAGCCCGGCCAAGGTGCAGCTCGCCGCCTGCCTCGACCGGACCAGCCCGGGCGCCAAGCTGCGCACCTGCAAGTACGACGACCCCGAGCCGGACACCGTCACCCTCTACCGGGCGAGCTGGCGGCTGCGCGTCTTCGAGGTGGCGACCCACCAGCAGCTGCTCGACAAGAAACTGGCCAGCACCGAGACCGCGTGCCCGTTCTCGGTGCTCGTCGGCCCGGACAAGAAGATCTACGCCGAGGTCAGCGATCACACCCTGGTCACCACCCTGAAGACCCTGGTCACGAAGTAGGTCCGGTGCAGTGACCTGCCCGTCGCCACGCCGTTGGTCCAGGTGTGACAGACGGCTTACGGTGGCGGCGATGGGCCGGACGCCGGCGCAACCCCACGGTGCCCCCGGCGCCGGTCCCGCGTCCCCGCGAAGCGCCGTGGATGGCGGCCGGCCCCGGCGACGGCCTGGTGGAACGCTCCGCGCTTCAGGCCCGCCTGCGGGAACGGCTGCTCGCCGGGAACGTCGCACTGCACGGGCTCGGCGGCACCGGCAAGTCCACGCTGGCCCGGCAGGTCACCGCTGACCTGCGCGGACACTTCCCCGGCGGGGTCCTCTGGGCACACGTCGGGCAGGAAGCCACCGGCCCCGCCCTCGCCGCCGTCCTCGCCGACCTGGTCACGCACCTGACCGGGGCGCCGCCCGGCGTCGTCACCCCGGCCCAGGCCGGTGACCGGCTCGCCGCCGAACTGCGGTGCCGCCCGCCGGTGCTGCTGGTCGTCGACGACGTGTGGACCGCGGACCAGCTCACGCCGTTCCTCGGGGCCGGCGCCCGGCTGCTGATCACCACCCGGGTCGGCGGGGCGCTCCCGCCCGGGCTGTTCCGGATCGACGTCGGCGAGATGACCCACGACGACGCGACCGCGCTGCTCACCCGGGACCGGCCCGGGCTGCCCCGGCCGGACCTGACCGCGCTGCTCGCGATGACCGGGCGGTGGGCGCTGCTCGCCGCCGTCGCCAACGGGATGCTGCGCGACGGCGTGGCCGCGCACCAGCTGATCGACCAGGTCGGCGCGGGAGGCTGGGTGGCGCTGGACCTGACCGTGCCCGGCGAGCGCGAACGAGCGGTGGACGGGCTGGTCAGCGCCGCACTGGACCGGCTCGACGAGGCGGATCGGCGGCGATTCCTCGAACTCGGGATCTTTCCCGAGGGCGGGCCGGTTCCCGACCCGATCATCGACGCGCTGTGGTCCGGCACGGGCGGCACGTCACCCTCCGCGGCAGAAGAATTGCGTACGGCGTACGCGCGCCTTGGTCTCGTGCAACGGGACAAGGCCGGGCTGTGGATGAGTGGGGTGCTGCGGACGTACCTCCGCAATCGCCTGCCCGACCAGGAGATCGCGCAAGCGAACCGCCGCCTGGTGGAAATGTCCCGCCCGCGCAGCGGCGGGCCGTGGTGGACGATGCCGGCCACCGACCGCTACCTGTGGCGGCACCTCGCGTTCCACCTGCAGGAAGCGCGCTGGTGGGACGAGCTGTTCGCGGCCGTCACCGACCTGCGGCGGCTCGCCGTGCAGATCCCGCTCGTCGGAGTCGCGGCCGCCGTCGCCGACCTGTCCCGGATGCCCGACCCGCGCGCCACCGCCCTGCGCGCACGGCTGTCCCGCAGCGCCCACCTGCTGCACCCGATCAGCCCCGTGGACGCGCTCACCGACGTGCTGCTGTCCCGCCTCGGCGGAGCGCCCGAACTCGCCGCCGACGTCGCCGCACTCACCGCCGGCCAACGCTCCCGGGCCGGACTGGTCGCGCGCCGGCCGCTGCCCGACGTCGGACCGGACAGCCTGACCAGGGTGATCGCCGGCGACGCGGGATGGCTGGACTGCGTGGCGATCTCGCCCGGGCCGGAGTGGATCGCGACCGGCGGCGACAGCGGGGTGATCACCCTCCACGATTGGGCCGACGGGACGACGCTCACCCGGTTCACCGGGCACGTCGGAGCGGTGAAGGCGCTCGCCGTGACGTTCGACGGCGGCCATCTGCTGTCGGCCGGCAGCGACGGAACGTTACGGGTGTGGGATGTCGCCCGCCGCCAGGGGCGCGTGCTGTGGACCGCGGGCGGGGAAATCCTCGGCTGCGCGGCGTCACCGGTCAGCCATCGGGTCGCGGCGGTCAGCGCGGTCGGCGAACTCATCGTCCTCGACGCGGTCGGGAACTGGCGGATCCTCGGGCATCACGCCGGGGAGAAGCTGATCGGGTGCGCCTTCCTCGACGACGACCGGGTGATCACCGTGACCGAGGAAGGCGCGGTGTCCGGGCACGAGATGCGCAGCGGGCGGCGGAAAACGCTGGTCGCGGGCGGGAAGGCCGGGGTCACGGAGTTCGCTCTGGACCCTGCGTGGGTTGCGGTCGGCGGGATCGACGGGGAGGTGCGGGTACATCCGCTGCGCGGGGGCGGGGCGGCGGTGACGCTCGGCGGGCATCGGGGCTGTGTCAGCGCACTGGCCGCGTTCGGTGACCGGATCATCAGCGGCGGGGAGGACGGGACGGTCCGGGTCTTCGACCGGTACGGGGAGGAGGTAGCGGTCGTCCGGGCGCATCCGAGCTGGGTCACGGGGTGCGCGATCGCCCCCGATCGCCGGACGCTGGTGACCACGGGCAGTGACGGGTCGGCCCGGGTGTGGGACCTGCCGCGCCTGGTGCAGGAGACGGTGGGCGGCCCGGTCGACTGGCTCAACTCGTGCGCGGTCGCCCCGCGTTCCCCGGTGGCCGTCTCGGCGGACTCGGCCGTGTCGCTGGTGACCGGCGGGCAGGACGGCGTCGTCCGGCTGTGGACCGGCGCGACGAGCCGGCCCGTCTGGAGCTGGGACGAGCCCGTCCGCCGGTGCACGTTCGGCCCGGACGGCACCTGGCTCGTCGCCGTCTGCGCCACCGGCACCGCGCTGCTCCGCGACGTCGGCGACGGCTGGGCCGACACCGTGCACCCCGGAGCGGTCGACTGCGCGGTGGCCACGGACCTCTTCGCCCGCTGGGACGCCACCGGCCAGCTGGAGATCCGCTCGGTGAGCGGCCCGGACGTCTACCGCCGGGCGCATGACCACGCGATCCGCGCCGCCGCGTTCCTGCCGCGCAACCGCATGATCATCGCCGACGCGGCCGGCGAGCTCGCCGTCTGGCACTACACCCGGGACCGCCTCCGGCCGCTGCCGCCGGCCCTCCCGGGCGAGGCCCGGACGATCCACCAGGTCGCCGGTCAACTCATGGTCATCTGCGATGCCGGCCTGGCGATCGTCGACGCACGGACACTGCGTCCGCTGACCATCGCCTCGTTCCCGGACGCCGGAGTGACACACGGGTCCGTCTCCGGCGACGGACACTGGCTGGCCACCACCAGCTCGTCCGGTGACCTGCGGATCTGGTCCCTGTCGGACGCCGGCCCGGCATGGCAGCCGATCGCCGCGATGCGCGTGGACGGTCCGCTCTTCGAATGCGCCTGGCTCCCCGGCAGCCTCGACCTGTGCACCGCCGGCCGTCGCGGCCTCTACGCCTTCACCTTCCGTCCACCGCGCACGCCGTCGACCTCGTGACATCGCCCTCCGCACCCGACCCTGACCTCGTGGACCGGGTGCTTCTCATCCGGCCGTGAGCTCGGCCAGCGCCTCGTCGAAGATCTCGTGGTGGCGGGCGACGTCGTCGAGCGTCGTCTCCGGGCACATCAGCGCCATGTTGTGGAACGGGGTCAGCAGCACCCCACGGTTCGTCAGGTAGACGTGCAGGAAGTCCTCCAGCTCGGCATCCGCACTCGCCGCGGACTCGGTGCCGTTGCGCGGGGCAGGGTCGGCGAACCGGTATTCCACCCGTGCGCCGAGACGACTCACGGACCAGGGCACCCCGTACGCCGAAATGAGCTTTTGGATGCCCTCGGCGAACGCCGTCGCCGTGGCGATCATCGTGGCGAACGCGCCCTCGGTCAGCACCTCCGCCAGCGTCGCGCGCGTCGCGGCCATCGACACCGGGTTGCCGGCCAGCGTGCCGCCGACCCCGCCCATGTCGACCAGGTCGAGGTCACCGCGGCCGGTCAGCGCGTCGGCCAGCTCGGCGGAGAGACCGTAGGCCCCGACCGGCACGCCACCACCGATGGCCTTGCCGATGGTCAGCACATCCGGCTGCAGATCCCAGAACCGCGTCGCGCCGCCCGGCCCGGCCGAGAACGTGTGCGTCTCGTCGTTGATCAGATAGCTCCCGTATTTCCTGGTCAGCTCGCGGACGCCGGCCAGATAGCCGGGCTCGGGCAGCACGATGCCGATGTTGGTCAGCGCCGGCTCCATCAGCACCGCGGCGACGTCGCCGTGCGCCAGCTCGCGCTCCAGCATGGCCAGATCGTTGAACTCGGCGACCCGGCTCGTCGCGGTCACGTCGACCGGCGCGCCGACGTTGCCCTCGCGGCTGCGGCCGTGCCCGTCGGGGCCGACGACGATCAGCGACTCGTCCACCGAGCCGTGGTAGCAATAGCTGTTGACCAGCACCTTCGACCGGCCCGTGATCGCGCGCAGCAGCCGGATCGCCCAGCGGTTGGCGTCGGTGGCAGTCAGCGCGAAACTCCAGAACGGCAGCCCGAACCGGCTCGCGAGCTCGGCCCCGACGACCGCGGCGTCCTCGGTCGGCATCATGGTGGTGGCGCCGCCCAGCTCGCCGAGCCGGCGGGTGACCGCGGCGACGACCGGCGCGGGGGAGTGGCCGGCCATCGCACCGGTGTCACCCAGGCAGAAGTCGATGAACTCGTTGCCGTCGAGGTCGGTCAGCCGGTTGCCGCGGGCCGTCTTCAGGTAGACGGGGAAGCCGGCCGCGGTCTTGTTCATCCATGTCATCGGGACGCGCCCGAAGAGATGGTCGGCGCGCCCGTAGGCCGCCGCCGAGCGGGGGTGCCGCTCGGCGAAAGCGGCCCGCTCACGCTCGGCGAGCTTGCTGAGTCTGAGGCGGTCGACGCCGGATTCCGTTGCCATGCGGCGAAGTTACCAGGCGATCCCTGCCAGAAAACCCTTCTAAAGAACTATTTCCGCGGTCACTCCGAAGTGGTCGGATAGGTGCGCACGCCGCCCGCCGGGCAGGGCCACCTCGTCCTGCAGGACCAGATCGGCGTGCCCGATTCCGGCGTTACGCACCAGGAGATGATCAAATGCGGGTGGATGCGGCCATTGCGGCAACGGGCGATAGGTCGGGCGCGTGTCACCGGCCATGGCGTCCACGAGCCCGGCACGCTCCCGGAAATCAGCCAGCACCGCGGCCTCCCGGGGGAGGTTGAGGTCCCCGGCGACCACCACCGGGCGCGCCTGATCGATCGCGGCCAGCTCCCGGGCCAGCACGCCGAGCTCACCCCGCTCGACGATCGTGTAACGGTTGCCCGGCGACCAGTCGTCGTCACGGTTCGCCGACAGGTGGGTGTTGACCACGACCAGCCCACCGATCTCCGCGATCAGCGCCCCCTTGCGCATGAGGAACTCCGGGCGAGCCGGCCCGGCCAGCGGAAACCGCACGAAACGCCACCGATCGATCGGCCGACGAGACAGGACGACAAGACCCCCTTTCAGTACGACCGTGCCCGCGCACGCCGAGTGCGGGAAGTGTCGCCGGAGCAGCGCCGCGTTGCTCCGGTACATGACCTCCTGGAGGCAGACGATGTCGAAACCGGACGCGCGCAGGATCTCGCCGAGCGCCCGCAGCCGTAGCCGGACATCCCCGGTGAACAGGGTGTTGAAGGTCAGCAGACGCATCCGCGGAGCCTACCGGTCAGCCCTCCGCCGCCTTCAGCACCGTGATCGCGCCGTCCCGCCCCGCGGTCACGTAAAGCCGCAGCCCGTCCGGCGACAACGCGACCACCCGGGGACTGTCGCCGACCTTGACCGTGGCCGCCACCTTCCGATCCTTGAGGTCCAGCACCGACAACGTGTCCGAGCCCTCGTTCACCACGTAGGCATGGACGCCGTCGCCCGAGACGATCACCGCCTGCGGCAGCTTGCCGACCGTGTACCGCTGGATGAGCCCGAGCGTCGTGGTGTCGTAGGTCTCGACGGTGTTGGCGTCGTAATTCGTGACCACGACCGTCTTGCCGTCCGGCGTGACGGCCACACTGTGCGGCGAACGCCCGACCGAGATGTTGTCGAGCACCCGCAGGCTCGTCGTGTCGATCACCGACATCTTGCTGGACTCGTGATCCGAGGTGAACGCGCGCGTGCCGTCCGGCGTGAAGTCGATCCAGTGCGGGTTCGGTGGCACGCTGATCTGCTGCTGCCTCGCCAGCGTCTGCCCGTCGTAGATCTCCACCCGCGCCCCGTTGTGGATCGGCAGCCAGACCCGCCCGTCCGGCGCGATCGCCGGCTCGAACGGCCGGGGCCCGGTCGGCACCGACGCGATCACGCTGCGCTTCGCGGTGTCGATGACCGCCAGGGCGTTCGCGCTGAAGTCGTTCTCGAACATCGAGACGTAAAGTCGCGAGCCGTCCGGGGACAGAGCCAGGAAACGGGGCGTGTTCGGCACCGCGACCGAACTGACCTTCTTGCTGGCCGCGTCGACGAAGAACAACGCCTTGGCGCCCTGGTCAGCGACGTAGACGGTGGTGTTGTCGGGCGCGACGACGACGCCCTCCGGCTCCTTCCCGACGCCCGGGATCGAATCCACCACGACCGGCACGGGCAGGCTCGCCACCACGGGCGCCTGAGCCGACGGGCTCGCCGCGGCGGACGGCTGCGAGGACTCCTGCTGGGTCGCGGTCGCCGTCGGTGCCGCGGCCGGTCCGGGCCCGTTCCGGCTGGCGGTCCAGCGGATGCCGAGGTAAGCACCACCGGCGAGAAGCAACGCCAGCAGCAGGATCCCGGCCACCCTGAGGCGCCGCCGGCCATGCGGCGGATTCTGGACGTACGTCGTGTCGGCCGCCCCGGGCGGCTGCTGCCAACTCGGCGAGGCCGGCCAGCCGGCGGGCGACGTGGGCCAGGTGGTGTTTCCACCGTTCTGCTGCCAGCCGCCCTGCCCGGTGGTCGCCGCCCGGCCGGGGCTGCCGGGGGAACCGGCGAGGGCGGCGCCCTGAGCCCAGTCGTCCGGGCCGCTCCACGAAACCCGGCTGGAGGACGAGCCCGCGAGCCCACCACCAACTCCGGGCCCGCTGACGCTACCTGGCCCGTCGAAGTTGCCCGCGCCGCCCGGCCCGTTCGTGGTCGGCACACCGCCCGGCCCGGTCGTGCCGGCCATACTGCCGGGCAGGTTTGTGCTGCCTGCATGTCCTTTGAATCCCCTGGGGCCGGCCAAGCCCCGAGGCTCCTCTGCGGCGGCGAACTGGGTCGTGCTCGCGTCTGCGTTCGTGCCGGCGAGCCCCGTTCCCGGCCCGGTCGTGGCGGTGGGGCCGTGCGACGCGGCGAATCCGTTGCCCGCGGTGGGCGCATCGGGGAGAACGCCGCTCGGCCAAGTGCGTTCATCCCCGGTTCCAGCCCGGCCCGGGGCGGCAGCCGCTCCCGCGGGCGGGGCTGCGGTCGCAGGCCAGTTGGCGCCCGCGACGGTTGTCTCGTCACCCTGCTCGGCCGGGTAGGTCCAACTTCCGGCCGCGGTTGCCGCCCAGGGGTCGGCCGGGTCGCCGAGCCGAGTCCGGTCACCGGGCTGGTCCGTCTGGGGGTGCCCGGGCACCGTGCTGTCCGGGTCGCCAGATGTCCCGGAGGCCGCGCCCGGCCAATCACCGGGATAACGGGCTCCCGGCGTCGTCGCGCCCGGCCAATCATCGGGATAGCCGGCTCCCGGCGTCGTCGCGCCCGGCCAATCATCGGGATAACCGGCTCCCGGCGTCGTCGCTCCCGGCCGGTCATCGGGAAGACCCGCCCCCGGCGTCGTCGCACCCGGCCACCGCGGGGCGAAACTCGGCTGATCGGCCGGCGTCGCAGTGGTCTCGGGGTGTTGTCCCGTGACGTCCGTGCCGGCCTGCACGTTGTCGACCGGCTCTGGTCCAGTCGTCGAGCGCCCGTCCCCGAGACCTGCGCCGCCCTGCGCGGCCACCACCGGCTGTTGCCCGGTCTCCGGACCCGGGCTCGGCGAACCGCTCGAGGCCGGCTGGTGATGCTCCGGGACTCGCTGGATCGGGAGCCTCGGACCGGATGTGGCCGGGCCAGGGCTCTGTTCGGTGGGGGCCGGGGCGGAAGATCCCGGCTGCTGGGCGGTGCGGCCCACGGACCCGGGCCGCCATCCGAACCCGTGCTGGGACTGCTCGAACGGGCTCCGCCCCGCCGCCTGATCCCCGGGCCACGATCCGGCGGGAGTTCCGGTTTCCACGGCTGCTACCGGGTCGCTGACATCCGGCGTGCTCCCGGCGTTCGGGGCGGGCGCGGGACGATCCTCGTCCTTCGGCTGGCTCGACAGTGCCTGTGCGGCCAGCCAACTGCCGACGAAGCCACCGGCCGCAGCGGCGGCCACCCCTGCGCCCGGGTGCTCCTCGGCATCGTCCGGTTCGGCACCGGCCCGCTCGACGCCGTTGCGGGACCCGCTCTCCGAGGTTGAACTGATGGAAGCGGGTTCGACCTGCAGCAGGTCGGCGTCCGTGAGCTCGGTGCCGGCGGCAACACTGCCGGGCTGGTCGCCGACGGTCTCGGCCTGGCTGATGGGACGGCCGTTCTCGTCGGCGGGGTCCGGGCCACCGGCGGCCGCGTCCGACCAGGCAGGAGCGATACCTGACCAGGTGGGCGCGGGCTCAGGCGCAGCTGGCGCGCCGTTCGAGGACCGGGTGTCCGATTCTGGCTGCTCACTGGCCGACGGGTGCGCGTCGTCCGGTGGCCGGTTCACCGGCGCTTGCTCGTCGTCCGGTTGCCGGTTCACCGGCGGGTGCGCGTCGTCCGGTGGCCGGTTCACCGGCGGGTGCTCGTCGTCCGGTGGCCGGTTCACCGGCGCTTGCTCGTCGTCCGGTGGCCGGTTCACCGGCGCTTGCTCGTCGTCCGGTCGTCGGCTCACCGGCGCTTGCTCGTGGTCCGGCTGCAGCTCTGACGTCGGATCAGCGGTCGTGGTTCTGGGCGAGGTCGGCCAAGGGCCGGAGCTGTCCGCGGTGATGTCCGGCTCGGCCGGCGAGCCGGGCCAGATGTCCGCCGATGTGGTTCCCGCAGTAGCACCCGCTCGGCTCGTCTCGTCGGCCGCCTCGCCATCCGGCGTCACGTCGGGTTCTGCTCCCGCCCCGTCGACGGCCTCGACCACCTCGGGAACGGCGGTGTCAGCAGGCTCGGACACCTGCGGCGGCGCGATGGAGTCGAGCGAAGCTTCTTGCGGCGGCGCGCTGGAGTCGGACGCGACCGCCTGCGGCGGCGCGATGGAGTCGAGCGAAGCTTCTTGCGGCGGCGCGCTGGAGTCGGACGCGACCGCCTGCGGCGAGGCAGCGAAGTCCCGCTGGTCTGCCTGCGCCGGGGCGGCGCCGAAGTAGGTCGGTTGCTCTGGAGCGGCAGTGTCCGGCTGGGCTGCCTGCGGCTCGGCGTCGGTGTCCGAGGTGGACGGCCACGCCGCGCTCGCGGAGGTGGACGGCGGACCGGAGCGCTGGCCGGCCTCGGCGGACTGCGCCCACCAGGTGCCGCTCGGCGGGGACTGGTCCCTTGCGGCCGTGCCGGATCGTGGACCGGAGGAGGTGCCGGGGCGATGCGGTGTGCCTGACCAGGGGCCGCGCGGCGTCTGTGCTGTCACCTCCGCCTCGGCTGCCGGACGGCGTGTGTCAGCGTCTCCGGTGGATCCGGCCCGTTCCGGGTGTCGACCCTGCGGTTGCACGGCCTCCGTCGCCGAGGGGCGCGCCTGATCCTGATCCGGGATCGCCGAAAACTCTCTGTCCTGCGACGCGTGCGGCGCTGGGGTCTGCCTGTCCTGCGACGCCTGCGGCGCTGGGGTCGGATTGTCCGGCGGCGTCGCGGCCTGCCGGTCCTCGGCGGCCGGCCACCGGCCGGTCGGGGCGCCGGACGTCGGCAGAGCGAAAGGCTCGCCGGGCGGCCTCGGTGGTGCCACCGGTTGGCCGGGCGGGGTGAAGGATCGGCCGGGCGGCGCAGGGGCCTGAGGGGCCGGTGCCGGAGCAGTGAACGGCCGACCCGGAGTCGACGGCTGACCGGAGGCCGGTGAGGCCAGGGGCTGGCCCGGCGGCGTCGGCGAACTCGGCTGGGTCGACGCCGGCGGCTGGGTTCCGGGCCAGTTCGGCTGGGGGCCGCTCGGCGCACCGGGCCAGACGGGCTGGGAGGTGACCGGCGCCCCCGACGTGGGTTGCCCGGGCCACGGAGCGGAACTGCCGCCCGGAACTTCAGGGCGCGCCGCCGGGTCCGACACCTCGCCCGATGCGGTGAGCCGGGCGGACCCGGCCGGCCCGTCGATGCTGACGGTGCCCGCGAGCCGGCCCGCGGTCGGAGACCACGACACCCGGAGCTGGTCGCCTTCGATGGCCGCGTGCAGGCCGTCACCGGACACGACGACCGTGGACGCTGCCAGCAACGGCGGGCCGGTGAGCGGGACCCGTACTGTCAATTGTTGGGTTCCTGGGGCGACGTGGCCGAAATCGATCGCGGATTGGGTGAGGCGCAGGGAGGTCCGTCGCAACGCCGCGGAAGCGGCGGCGGCGACTCGGTCGTTGCCGGTGGCCATCCGGTTGAGCGTGGCGCGGGCCTGCGCGGCCTGGTCGAGGTCGTGGCCGGCCGCGGCCGACGCGAGGTCGGCGATCAACCCCATCTGGTCGCTGCCGGGCTTGCGGACCTTGGAAACATACGGCTGGCGGCCGGTTCCGAAAACCCAATGGCGTACGGACGGATCCCGTTCCCGCAGGTGGTCGAAGACTTCGTCGATGCCGACGTACCCGTCGCGGTCCCGGTCGGCGGCACCGCCCCGGATGCCGTCGGCGAGCAGGCCGGCGAAGGTGGGCGGCTCGGGCCGGGCGGCCGCGGTGATGACCACGCGGCTGCGGGACTCGGCGGCTCGGGCGGCGGGAAAGTACGCGCCGGCGTCGACCGGGCCGCCGGTGCGCCCGTCGAGGACGATCATGACCTGGCCGGCGAGACTGCGATGGATCAGCGCGTCGAGGCGGGTCACGTCGACCGCGGTGTCGGCCGGTCGCTGCATGACGGTGTCCGGTGTGGCCAGGTAGAGGCCGCCGCTGGGCCCGGTCAGCAGGATGCCGCGGAAGTAGACCAGCAGGCAGTCGTCACCGGCCCGGCCGTCGCACAGGGCTTGCAGCCGTTGGTAGACGTGCCAGGTCTCCGGGTCCTGGAGGAACTCCATCTCGAACCCGCCCAGACCGGGGTCGCCCACGACGGCGGCGAGGGACCGCACATCCGCCGAAGGAACCGCGTATCTGCGCAGGACCGGATCGTCGTGGTGTTCGACCGTCACCACAACTGCCAGCCGTCGCCCGCTCATCGCATCACCCTTGGTCCATGGTGCGACGTTCGGGGCCGAGCCGGAACCCCTGGAAGATTACGAACTGTTCCTGAGTGATGACCTTCCGTTGTTGATCTTTGTCGGTTTCTGGCTGTTGTGCGGCGATCTAGCTGGTCCGATGTGCTCTTGGAGGCGGCTCCGCGAGTAAACGCGGAGACGTGCCGATTTCACCGGATCCGGCATGTCGGGGATCCGTCAGACCGTCACGTCGAGGGAACGACCGTACGGCAGTTCCTTCTTCGTCTCGGTGACCGTCCGCTCTTTCGCCACCGCGGCGCTCTCGGCCTGCACGGCGACGTCGGCCGCCTTGGCCGAGGGGGTGTTACGGAGACCGGCGATCCGCGCGACCTCGGCCTCGGCCGCGGCGACGGCGGCCCGGTCAGCGGTGATGGTCCGTGAGTCGGCCTGCACCGGGATCAGATCCTGCGCCAGCTGACGGCGGGAGTTCTGGAGTCGCGCCCAGGCGGCGTGGCTGTCGGTCGACGACGCGGTGGCGGTGATGGTGCTCATCGGGACCTCCTGAAGAACTTGCTGGCAACCGGACAGCCCCTCACATCGGCGGGGCCGCTCCTGACTTGCTACTTCTTCGGGGTCAAGTTCGCGTGACCTGGGCAACAGCGATGGGTCCGGCCACCCGGAGGAGGCCGGACCCATCCGGTCAGCCGGCGGCGCCGGCCAGATCGCGCGCCCTGGCGGGCCAGGTGATCAGGCTCGCCGAGCCACGCATACCGGCCGCGGCGATTGCCTGCTTCAGCTCGATGACGTCGGTCCCGGCCAATTTCTCGTACGTCGTGATCCCGGCCGCGGCCAGCGCCATCGCGACCTTCGGGCCGATGCCGGGAATCTTCGTCAGGTCGTCCGGCTCGTGCACCGGGGCGGGGACGATGTCGTCGACCGTGATCGGCTCGACGATGGGGGACGCCTCCTCGGCCTCCTCCGCGACGGGCTCCTCGATGACCTCGGCGCCGACCGGCGTGGGGTCGTCGGTGGTGGCGACCGGCTCGGCGGCGGCCACGGGCTCCGGGGCGACGACGGGTTCGGGGGCGGTGACCGGCTCGGCCGCGGCGGCGGGCTCCGGGGCGACGACGGGTTCCGGGGCGGTGACCGGCTCGGCCGCGGCGGCGGGCGCGGCGGCGATGGGCTCGGCGACGATGACGGGTTCAGTGACCGGCTCGTCGACCGGCTCAGTAACGACGCGCTCAGCAACGACCGGCTCGTCGACGGGGGTGGCCTCGGCGGCGGGCTCGGCGACCTCGGCGGCGGGCTCGATGACCGCGGTGGTCTCGGCCGTCTCGATCACCACCGTCTCCGCGACGGGCTCGACGGCGACCGGCTCGGTGACCGCGTCATCC
>NZ_JBIRWQ010000018.1:6593-116305 GCF_044388125.1 Actinoplanes sp. NPDC020271 | reverse complement strand
CCGCGGAGGTGGAAACGGCGACTGGCTCGGTGATCGCGTCATCCGCGGAGGTGGAAACGGCGACTGGCTCGGTGATCGCGTCATCCGCGGAGGTGGAAACGGCGACTGGCTCGGTGATCGCGTCATCCGCGGAGGTGGTGGCAACGTCGTCCGAGGACGAGGCGACCGGCTCGGTGACAACGTCATCCGACGTAGCAGGTGCGGTGGCCGGAGCAACCGGCTCCGCCACCACCGGAGCCGCCACGACGGCGGTCGGCTCGGCGGACGATGCCACCGTCGAAGAGGAAGCGGGCACGGTCTCGCTGACGGCAGCCGGTGCGGTCGTCGCGGGAGCCTCAGCCCCAGCGCGGCGATCACGGATGAACCATCCGGCTATGAGGCCGATCACGAGCCCGGCCACAAGGGAGAGAATTTCTGCCATATCGGGCCTCCGGGCAGGAGATGAGGGTGCATGTGGTAGCGGGCAGCTTCGCACATCACCTTCAGTAGCCACGAGCAGGGTGGTTGGTCCGGCGGTGCAGTGCATACGTGATCGCCCACAGCACCATGCCGATCAGGAGCAGGATCCCGGCGACCCGGTAGTCCGCGGATGCCCGCCCGCTCAGCGGACTGGCCAGGAACGCGCAGGCCAGCGCCCGAGGACGGGAATCACCGTCGGCGCCCGGAAGTGGTCGTGAGTGACCCGGTCCCGCCGCAGGACCAGCACCGCCACGTTGACCACGGTGAACACGCAGAGCAGCAGCAGCGCGGTGGTCCCGCCGAGCGCGGTCAGGTCGGCGAACCAGATCAGCCCGAAGGCGACCAGCGTCGTGAAGACGATCCCCACCCAGGGCGTACGCCGTGAAGCGTGCACCCGTCCGAGAAGGCGCGGCAGCACACCCTCGTTCGCCATCCCGTACAGCAGCCGGCTCGCCATCATCATGTTGATGAGTGCGCTGTTGGCCACGGCGAACATGGTGATCCACGCGAACACCGAGACGGGGAACCCGGGCGCGCCCGCCTGCACCACCTTGAGCAGTGGAGTCTCGCCCGTGCCGAGCTCGGCCGGCGGTACCAGCGCGACCGAGGAGATCGCCACCAGCACGTAGATCACCCCGGTCACGCAGATCCCGGTCAGCATCACTTTCGGGAACGTCCGCCCCGGGTCCCGGGTCTCCTCGGCCATGTTGACCGAGTCCTCGAAGCCGACCATCGCGAAGAAGGCGAGCGCCGTCCCGGCGGTCACGGACAGGATCACGCTGTGCCCGGGTGGCGTGTTGAAGTCCCCGAGCCGCGACAGGTCGCCCTTGCCGCCGGTGAGGGCGAGTGCCCCGACGCCGATCACGATCAGCAGCCCGGTCAGCTCGACGCAGGTCAGGACCACGTTCGCCTTGACGCTCTCGCCGACGCCGCGGAAGTTGACCAGCGCGACCAGGACCATGAACGCCAGCGCGACGAGGGTTGTCGGCACGTCCGCCTGCAGGGCCGAGCCGAAGTTCCCGGCGAACGCCTTGGCCGCGCTGGAGGCCGAGGTCAGCCCGGAGCACATCACCGCGAACGCCACCATGAACGTGAGGAAGTGCAGACCGAACGCCTTGTGCGTGTAGAGCGCGGCGCCGGCCGCCCGCGGGTACTTGGTCACCAGTTCGAGATAGCTGAACGCGGTCAGCAACGCGACCACGAACGCCAGCAGGAACGGCAGCCAGACCGCGCCGCCGACCTGGTTGGCGACCTTGCCGGTCAGCGCGTAGACGCCGGTGCCGAGGATGTCGCCGATCACGAAGAGCAGCAGCAGTCCCGGCCCGATCACCCGGTTGAGGGACGGTTCGGTGGTGGTGGTCATCACCTCCGATTACCTGTGCCACGGGCAAAAAGTAACGCGGTGGTCACTCTCCGGAGAGGGTGACCACCGCGTCGGTGGATCAGGGAGCGGGGTACTGGTTCACGTAGACCGGCACGCCGACCTTCGTGGTGTCGGCCGCGTCGCCCACGCCGTTGACGACGTGATCGATGACGCCTGCGCTCAGGTTCACCGTCATGATGTGGTGCAACTGGACGCCCGGCTTCTGCGGCACCTCGAAGCCGTTCTCCGTGTGGATCGACGGGTTGTTCTGGTTGAAGACGTAGACCCCCGCGCCGTACAGCTGATGGGTCTTGACCTTGTCCCCGACCTTGTAACCGGCGTAACCCTCGACCTTGCCGTTCATCCAGTCGGCCTGGGTCGGCGGGTCGTAGGGCAGTTCGTTCTGGTACAGGATCGTCTCGCCGCCGTTGCCGTTCCAGACCGTGTTGTATTTCTGGAAGTGCTCGACGAACAGGCCGGTCGCGGTCACGTCGTCACCGTTGATCACCGCGCCGTACGTGCCGATGTTGGTGTTCCACCGCTCGGTGTCGCCGCCGGTGAAGCCCTCGACGCCGTGGTCCGCGCGCCACACCCAGGTGTGGTCGATCAGCACGTCGTCGCTGTTGACCTCGAGCGCCGTGCCGGTCTTGCCGACGTGCGGGCCGCCGACGCGGAAGTAGACGTCCTGCAGCGTGGTCGGGTTGTTCGGCTGGGTGAAGCCCTTGCCGTGGCTACGGCCGACGCGCAGCAGCGCGGACGACTTCTGCGTGCCGGCGTCGATGGTGAGGCCGGCGACGACGACGCCCGGGACGTCCTCGATCTGCAGCGGCGTGGAGCCCTTGACCGCGGTCAGCGTCGCGTGCCCCAGGCCCAGCACCACGGTGTTCGGCCGCCACACGTCGATGCTGCGGTCGATGTTGTAGACGCCCGGCGTGAACAGGATGTTCTTGCCGAGGGCGGCGGCCAGGTTGATCTTCGCGGCGGAGTCACCGGGCTTGGCGACGAAGAAGTCGCTCAGTGGGATGTTCCGGCCCGGCGAGTTCCAGGTGACGCCGGAGGTGTTGCGCTGCGCGGCGGCGACGTGGACCTGGTACTTGCCCTTGGCGTCGACGAACAGGTACGGCTTTTCCCGGCTGACCGGCGTCTTCGCCACCGTGGTGTACGGCGGGTTCGGGAACGCCGAGTCGTCGGGGGCGCCGACGACGCCGGAGAAGACCTGGTTCCACACACCGTTCGACCAGCTCGCGACCTCGCTGTTGCGGGTCAGCCACTGCTGCTGCGAGCCGTTCGTGGTGGCCGGCAGCTTGGAGTCGGCGATGAAGCCGCCGGAGGCGTACTGCGGTCCGGCGGTGCAGTAGTCCATCAGCGACAGTGTGCCGCCGGTGAACTGGGTGCGGCGCAGCGAGACCGCCTGCGAGACGCCCCAGAAGTTGGCCGTCTGCCGGCAGCCGTCCTGGCCGGCGCCGTTGATGTTGACGGTCAGGTTGCCCACGGTCCGCCAGAAGTTGACCAGGGCCAGGCAGTTGCTGGTGCCGCCGTTCTCCAGGCAGCGGTTGTAGACCTCGACCTTGCCGTTGATGACGACGTCACCCGGGTTCGCGCCCAGGCCGGCGAGCTCGGTGTAGTAGCCGACCTTGATCTGCAGCGGGTGCTCGGCGGTGCCGTAGGTGCCCGGTTTGAACAGGAACGCGTACCGGTCGGTGCCCATCTCGTTGTCGACCTGCTTGGCGTTCGCGGCGTCCAGGGTGGCCTGGATCTCGCTGACCGGCTGGCTCGGATCGAAAACGGTCACATTGGTGCCCAGGTTGGGCGTGGTGCTCTGGGGGTGCGCGGCGGCCGGCGCGGACTGCGCCGTCACCGCCGTGAGGGCCAGGCCGAGCGCGAACGCTCCGGCGGTGGTCCGGCGCAGAACGGTGCGCCGGCGGATTCTCGTCATACGGAGGAGTCCCTTCCGGAAACAAGATCGCAATGATCCAGGTCACGGAAGCAATCGGCGTGCCTCCATGTCAAGAGCGCTCTCAGAACAGACCGCCGCCAATGCGGGCAAGCCGCCCAGGTTCCGGAACTTCAATGTCCGTTCAGCTCGGAACCGGTACCGAGAGCGCTCTCTCAGCGTGACTCCGCGAACACCACGATATTGCTCCGATAACTGCCGCGATCACGGTCGAACGAGCCGCCACACGTGATCAGCCGCAGCGTCGACCCGGGTGTCTCGCCGTAGACGTCCGCACTCGGGAACGCCTTCTTCGGGTAGCTCGCCACCTTGGTGACCGTGAACGTGACGACGCTCCGGCCGTCCCCGCGCACCGTGATCGTGTCGCCCGGCTTCAGCTCCCGCAGCCGGAAGAAGACCGCCGGACCGTCCCTGGCGGTGTCGACGTGACCGGCAATGATCGCCGGGCCGGGCGAGCCGGGCATCGCCGAACCCTCGTACCACCCGGCCGGTGCGTCCGACCGCAGCGGCGGCGTGTCCAGGGTGCCGTCCGGGCGCAGCCCGATCGAGGTCACCGCGGTGTGCACCCCGATCGCCGGGATGTCCAGCCGCGTCGGCGGCCGCCCCGGTTTCGCCGACTTCGCCGGTTTCCGGGCACTCGGCGTCGGCGCGGGCAGGTTCTCCCACGTCAGCGCGGCCGTCTCCGGCGACTCGGCCACGGACGCCACCGGGGGCGGCAGGGCATCGTCGGTGAACAGGCCCAGCACGGTGATCGTGGCGCCGAGGACGGCGAGGACGGCCGAGAAGGCCGCCGCCCGCGGATTCTGGATCGCGACACGCCGCGATGTCCGCTCCTGCCCACCCATTCCGGCGCGGCGCTCGCTCCGCCGTGTCATCAAGGACATGTGCGCGTACGCCGTCAGCCGCGCGCCGGGCGACCGACCGCGAACCGAGCGGTCACCAGCGCCGCCAGCATCAGGAACACGCCCGCCACCAGCAGCGACACCCGCCGTCCGCTCAGCCCGCCGCCCCCGCCCGCATCCACCCCGCCGGCCGGGGTCGGCTTGGTGCTCGCCCGCTTGCTCGGCGACGGCGACTTCGTCGCCAGCGGCGTGGTCGCCGCCGGATCCACACCCGGACCGTCATTTCCGGTCGGCGTCGCCGTCGTCTTCGGTGACAGAGTGCCCGGCGACCCCGACGAGGCCGGCCCGTTCACCGGCGGAAGCGTCTCGGAGGACGCCGTGCTGCCCGGTGCGCTCGCGGTGTTGCCGTCCTTCGTCGAGTTGTCGCAGAACGACAAGGTCAGGGCGAGCAGGATCAGCAGCAGGGCCGCCGCGCCCAGCGCGATCAGCCAGTTCCGGCGCTGTTCCGCCGCGTGTTCGGCCATCGTGGACCTCCCCGGGACGCCCGGCCGGGCAGTGGGACCGCCACGATACCGGCCGCCCGGGCCGGGCCGCGCCGTTCCGTCCATGATCGGTCACTGTCGGCCACCTCCGTCGATGGCGGTCCAGTACCCCGTCAGGACAGTTTTCAATTCCTCCTCAGCTGTCAGCCTCCCGACCCTGCTGGCTCCCGGCGCGCTTCCCTGCTCCGGGAACACCCCGGACGGCCGGTCGGCGACCGTGAGCCGTGCCGCGTGGCCGGGCCCGCGGGCTGAGGGCTGTATTCCGGCGGGAGGACAGTCCTCAGTGCAGGTTCGGGGTCAGCGCAGGAGGACGGCGTAGACGACCAGGGCGGTGAGGATCACGGCGGCGAGCGTGGCCAGCAGCAGGGGGTGGGTGAGCAGGCCGGTGGCGTGGCGGGCGCCCGGGCGTTTGTCCGCCTCCGGGGCCGGGCTGCTCCCGAACGCCGACAACGCGTCCGCGGGGGAGAGCGTCGGATGATCGTCGGTCAGGGACACGGCCGGCGGCAGGGCGCCACCGTCGACGGGCGGCATCGTGTAGCTGATCTGTTCCGCGGCGGGCGCGGGCAGACCGCCACCATGTCCGCCGCCCGAGTACCCACCGGCCGCACCGGTCGACTGGGTCGCGAAGATCGGCGCGGACTCCGGATCGGCCGGAACCACGGTGTGCGCCCCCGGCACCAGCGGCCCCGACGGCGCCAGCTGCGGAAAGTAGCCGCCCAGCCCTGCGGTCGGGGGCAGCATGGCCGCTCCCGGCTGAAGGTGGTCGGTCCACTGCTGCCCGTCCCACCAGCGGGTCGCGGGCAGGCCGCTCGGGTCTGCGTACCAGCCGGCAGGCTGCGCGGGGATCGTCATCGGCGCGGGTCTCCGTTTCCCGTTGCGGTCCAGGACTGCCGCATCATCGGGCCCCACACCCTCTCCTTTAGCGAACTGTCCAGTGATCAACACCCCACCCGGGCAGAACCGGGCCCGGCGCCGAGCCGCCCGCGAAGCCCGCAGCCCGGCCCTGCCTGCGTGCCGCGCAGTGCGTGGCGCGGCTCTCACCTGCTCCGGGGCCGCGAGCCTCGCTCCCGGACCGGGCCGCGGCGCGCGTCTGACCTCCATCGACCTGTCGCGCGGTGGGTTGGTGTTCCGACCGTGCCCACCCACGGAGGTCGCCCTGGCGGGCTGAGCGTTCTGGGCGCCCCGCGCCCTGCTCGGCCCGCCAGGGTCCCCGCGGGAGCGGCGGAGATCGACCACAGCGGAGAGGGGACAAGAAATGCTTTTACACCGATTTTTGGTACGCCCGGAATGTCCGAGTGGAGAGCACCAGCATCACCACCGCGAGGATCAGCAGCCATCCGCCGCGACTGGCGACGACGCCCCAGTCCGGTTCTGATCGCATGGCGGCGCGCGC
The DNA here is from genome assembly GCF_044388125.1 of Actinoplanes sp. NPDC020271. NCBI lineage: Bacteria > Bacillati > Actinomycetota > Actinomycetes > Micromonosporales > Micromonosporaceae > Actinoplanes > Actinoplanes sp. NPDC020271. Next base: position 109,752 of record NZ_JBIRWQ010000018.1, on the reverse strand, counting down.
GGCGTCGAGTGACCAGTTGACCGGGTTGAAGTCGGCGATCCGGCGCATCCACGACGGCATCAGCGTGGACGCCATGAACGCGGACGACAGGAACGTCAGCGGGAGCAGCAGCAACGTGTTGATCCCGATGATCGTCTCGCGCTGGCGGACCAGCATGCCGACCGTGTTCGACAAGGCGCTGAAGATCGTGCCGAGCAGCAGCGCGGCGACGAGCATGGCCGGCAGGCCGGCCGCCCCGCCGGGGTAGGTCGCGCCGGCGGCCAGGCCGAGCAGGATGATCGCGGTGACCTGGACAGCCGTGGACAGCGCCTGTTCGAGGACGAGCGAGTTCATGATCGCGCCGCGCGCCACCGGGGTGGTGAGCAGGCGGTTCATGGTGCCGCGCTCGATCTCTTCGAGCACCCCCATGCCGGACCACATGTTCGACGAGACCGCGGTCATCGCGACCACGCCGGGGATGATGTAGTCCAGGTAGGAACCGCCGCCGAAGCCCGGCAGTTCGACGACCCGGCGGAACAGGTTGCCGAACAGGAAGAGCCAGATCGCCGGCTGGATCAGCAGGATGCCGACGAACGCGGGCTGCTTGACCAGCACTTTCAGCCGCCGGTTGGTCATCCACCAGGTGTGTGTCACGAGCGTCGTCACGCTGTGCCTCCTTGGGCATGCCGCCCCGGCCCGCGCCGGCGAGGTGGTTGATCGGCTGCGGCGAGGTGCCGCTCGGTGCAGTCGGTCATGCGGCGAACCGCCTTCCCGCGTGGCGGAGATAGACGTCGTCGAGGGACGGGCGGGCGACGGTCACCGTCGCGACGCCGATGCCGGCCGCCTCCAGCGCAGCCAGGGCGGCGGGCACGGCCGCGGCGCCGTCGTCGGCCCGGGCGCTCAGCGTCCGCCCGTCCAGGGCGACGTCGCGCAGGCCGGCGACGTGCGAGATCGCCTGCCGCGCCTGCGGCTCGTCCGGGGTCCGGTGCAGTTCCAGGTGTACGGCGTCACCCCGCAACTCCCCTTTGAGCTGCGCGGGCGTGCCCTCGGCGACGATCCGCCCGCCGTCGACGATGGCGAGCCGGGCGGCCAGTTTGTCCGCCTCGTCCAGGTAGTGCGTGGTCAGCAGGATGGCGATCGACTCGTCGGCGGCGAGCCGGCCGATCTCGGTCCACATCTGGGCGCGGCCCTCCGGGTCGAGTCCGGTGGTCGGCTCGTCGAGGAACAGCACCTCCGGCCGGTGGATCAGGGCGAGCGCGACGTCGAGGCGGCGCTGCATGCCGCCCGACCAGCCACGGACGCTGCGATCCGCGGCCGGGGTCAGGTCGAAGCGTTCCAAGAGGTCGTCGACACGGCGCTTGTCCCGTACGCCGAAGATCCTCGCCTGAAGCGTGAGGTTGTCGCGACCGCTCGCCATCGGGTCCAGAGCGGAGCGCTGCGGGACGACGCCGATCACGCGGCGCACCCGCTCGGGGTGGCGCAGCACGTCGTGCCCGGCGACGGTGGCCCGGCCGGAGTCGGGACGGGCCAGCGTCGTGAGGATCTTGACGGTGCTGGACTTGCCGGCGCCGTTCGGCCCGAGCAGGCCGAACACCTCGCCGGCGCGGACGGTGAGGGTGAGCCCGTCGAGGGCCCGCACCCCGCCGGGATAGGTCTTTCGCAGGTCTTCTGCCGTTACGGCATGACTCATGGTGATCCTTCTCCAGATCGCCACGGGTCGTGTCCCGGTTATCCTTGTTGCTGCTACACGCCTCGGATCACCGGGCCGTTCCCGCGGCCGGTTGATGGGGTCCGGCCCCGGCCCGGTGTTCCCGCACCGGCCGGGGCCGTTTTCTTACGTCTCCGTCATGAAGTCGGAGAGGTCGTCCGGGAGTTCCCCGGTCTCGTGGATGCGCTGCCAGGTGCTCATCCCCGGCATCTTCCCGTCCCGCAGGTCGCTGAGCAGCCCGGTGATCCAGGCGACCTCGGCCTCCCGCATGGCCAGGCGATATTCCGCCTCGACCAGGAAGAGCCGCGGCACCTCGTGGACCAGGGTGCGCAGATCCTGCCGCATCCGGTCGTTCTCCAGGGCGAGGATGCCGAGCCGTTGCTCGAGCAGCTCGATCACCTCGCCGGGTGGCAGCACCCCGAGGACGGAGAGGGCTGCCTGCAGCTTCGGGTATTCCGCCTCGGGGGTGCCGACCAGCTCGCGCATCCAGTCGGCGAGCTCGTCGCGGCCGGTGCCGGTCAGCCGGTACACCGTGCGCTCGGGCCGACGGCCTTCCCGGACCGTCTCCGCCGCCTCGATGAAACGGTGCTTCTCCAGGTTCTGCACCACCGTGTAGAGCGAACCCCACTGGATCTTGATGTCGGCGTCCTTGCCGAACGCTTTGAGCTGGGCCGCGATCTCATACGGATGCAGGGGCCGGATGCTCAGCTGCGCCATGATGTGCAACCCGAGCAGGTTGCCCACCTTGCGTCGCTTCGCCATCCCGCTCCCTCGCTCCCGAATGCTCGTAGCCGAGTATTACCCATCCGAGCATCGGAGCGAAAGACCCTGTGGTTATCCCCAGGGCAAGTCGGTGGACCGCCACATTCCGCCGGCCACCCGGAATTTCTAGCGTCTTCAGGCATGACGACTGCGACGGAAATGGTTATCGACCTGGTGGAACGACTCGGTGGCCCAGGTGCCGGGCTCGCCGTGGCGCTGGAGAATCTGTTCCCGCCGATCCCGAGTGAGGTGATCCTGCCGCTGGCCGGGTTCACCGCAGGTCAGGGCCGGATGAGCCTGATCGGGGCGCTCGTCTGGACCACGCTGGGTTCGGTGCTCGGCGCGCTCGCCCTCTACGGGCTCGGCGCGGCGCTCGGCCGTGACCGGATGCGCGCCGTGGTCGCTCGCCTACCCTGGTCAAACTCGCCGACGTCGACCGGACCGAGGCGTGGTTCGCCCGGCACGGCGCCAAGGCGGTCCTCTTCGGCCGGATGATTCCGATCTTCCGCAGCCTCATCTCGATCCCGGCCGGTCTGGAGCGCATGCCGGTCGGCACGTTCCTGGCCTGCACCACGCTGGGCAGCGCGATCTGGAACACGGTGTTCGTGCTGGCCGGGTATCAGCTGGGGGAGAACTGGGAGGCCGTCGAGGGCTATGTCGCCGCCTTCCAGAACGTGATCATCGTGGCCTGCGCGGTCGCCGTGGTGGGGTTCGTCCTGGTCCGGCTCCGTAAACGGCCGGCCCACCGTGCCTGATACTGGGCCGGTGGTGGTCGCCGTGCTCGCGAAGTGGACTCGCCTGATCGCGGGCCTGGTCACCGGCGTCGTCAGTGCGGTCGCCGGGATGCTCGTGCTGGTCATCGCCGTGCCGGCTGGGGGTCTCGCGGCCCGGGCCGCCGCGGCACTCACCGGCTGGGAGCGGCGCCGGGTCGCGTTCGCGCTCGGCGAGCCGATGCCACCACCGATCAGGATCAAAACCCGCCGCGCGTACGGCTATCTCGCCGCCCGTCTCCCGCTGGCGTTGCTCGGCGCGGTGGTCGCCGGCTTGCTCGTGGTCGGGATCGCGCTGGCCGGCATCGTGGTCCGGGCCGTGGTGACCGGCCGCATGAGCGTGCCCGACGCGCTGGCCCAGGCGCTGCTCGGGGCCGCCCTGCTGACGATGAACCTGCAGGGCGTCACCGCCGTGACCGGCATGGAGCAGCGGTTGAGCCGTAATCTGCTGGAGCCGTCCGGCAGCCGGGAGGCGTTGCGCGCGCGGATCCGGGAGCTGGCCACCAGCCGGGCCGAAGTGGTCGCGGCCGTCGACGCCGAGCGCCAGCGGATCGAACGTGACCTGCACGACGGGTTGCAACAGCGACTGGTCGCCCTGGGGGTGCTGCTCGGCCGGGCCCGGCGCCGGCCCGACGACGACAGGGTCGCTGAGCTGCTGGCCCAGGCGCACGCCGACGTGCAGCAAGCGGTCGAGGAGATGCGCGAGGTGGCCTGGCGGCTCTACCCGTCGGCACTGACCCACAACACCCTGGAGGACGTGCTGGTGATGCTGGCGCAGCGGACGTCCGTCCCGGTGAAGGTCGATTGTTCGCTGCCGGAGCGCCCGGCCCGGCCGGTGGAGACCGCGCTCTACTTCGTGGCGTCCGAGGCGATCACGAACGCGGTCAAGCACGCCCGGGCTACGGTGATCACCGTCGAGATCGGAGCGAGCGCCGAGGGGGTCCGGATGCGGGTCCACGACGACGGCGTGGGCGGCGCCGACCCGGACGGCACCGGGCTGCACGGCCTGGCCCGCCGGGTCGCGGCTCTGGACGGTCGTCTCCAGGTGGAGAGCCCGGCCGGCGGGGGCACGACGATCCGGGTCGAGGTGCCGTGCGACTAGTGCTGGCCGAGGACTCGGCACTGCTGCGCGAGGGCCTGGTGCGGCTGCTCGCCGACGAGGGCCACGACGTGCTCGCCGCCGTCCCGGATGCTCCCGGCCTGCTCACCGCGGTCGAGGAGCATCGGCCTGACGTGGTGGTGACCGACGTGCGGATGCCGCCGGACAACACCGACGACGGGCTGCGGGCGGCGCTGGAGATCCGCCGGCGCCGGCCCGGCATGGCGGTGCTGGTGCTCTCGCAATTCGTCGAGAAACGCTACGCCACCCAGTTGCTCGCCGCCGGCTCGGAGGGCGTCGGGTACCTGCTCAAGGACCGGGTCGCGCACGTCGACGACTTCCTCGACGCGCTCGACCGGGTGGCCGCCGGATCCACCGCGCTGGATCCCGAGATGGTCCGGCAGCTGATGACCGGTCACGCCGATCCGCTGGAACGGCTGACCCCGCGCGAGCGGGACGTGCTGCACCTGATGGCGCAGGGCCACACGAACGCGGCCCTGGCCACCCGGTTGCACGTCTCGCAGAGCGCGGTGGAGAAGCACGTCAACACCATCTTCGACAAGCTGGACCTGATGCACGTCACCGGGTACAGCCGCCGCATCCTGGCGATCCTGCGCTACCTCGGTTCCTAGGACTTGGTGATCACCACGTTGTCGACGGCGGCCTCGATCAGCGACGCCGTGCCCGTGTCGGCCGCTTCCACCTGGAGCTGGATCGTCTGACCGGCGTACGCGGAAAGGTTCGCCGTGGCGGTCGTCCAGGCCGCCGCCTTGTTGCTGGCCGCGGCGTTGAGGTTGATCAGCGTGGCACCTCCGGCGATCCGGATGCGCAGGTAGTCGGCGCTGGTCGCGTTGTTCAGGTACGCCAGGTACCACGACAGGTTCAGCGTCAGTGTCCCGCTCGGCAGCGTGATCGCCGGTGACGTCAGCGTGGTCACGCCCCCGTCCAGGTCGTTCGCGCCCGCGCTCGATCCCGCCGCCGCGCCGGTGACCAGTGCGTAGGTGCCGCCGGCGGCGGTGCCGAGCTGGGTGGTCACGCCCGAGCTGCTGGTCGCCTCCGGGTCGCCGCGCTCGAACGCGCCCGCCGTCGCGGTGTCGGTGGTCCCGGCCGTCCAGCCCTTGGCGGTCTCGAAGTCGTCGGACCAGACGGTCGACCCGGTCGGGGGAGTGGAGGCGCCGGCGAGCGTCCAGACGGCGTACGCGATCGCATCCGCATTCCGGTCCAGAGCGGTGTCGTTGATGTTCGCCGACGTGTCACAGGCCTTGTGGTAGCAGGCGTCGAACGCCGTGGCCGTACCACCCCAGAGCGCGACCTGCGCGGACGTCTTGATCCCCTCGGCCCCGGTGAAGATGCCACCGGCCGGGATGCCGGCGCTGATGAACGGGCCGTAGTCGCTGCGCCCGTCGAAATCGGTGCCGCGTGTGGGCACCCCGATCGAGGTGAAGTAATCGGCGAGCGTCTGTTCGATCGCGGCCGAACCGGTGGGCCCGGGACCCGATCCGGTGTTGTCCGAGTTGTCACCGTCGTAGAGGAAATAGCCGGGGTTCGGTGAAGCGACCATGTCGAAGTTCAGATATCCGGTGATGGCCGCTTTCTGCGCACTCGTCAGAGAATTGACGTACGCCGTGGAGCCGCGCAACCCGAGTTCCTCCGCGCCCCACCAGCCGAACCGCAGGTGTCGCGCCGGCTGGAATCCGGATCGCGCCACCTGGAGTGCCACTTCCAGGTTGGCCGCCGATCCGGAGCCGTTGTCGTTGATCCCCGGTCCGGCCGTGACGCTGTCCAGGTGCGCCCCGACCATCAGGGTCTTGCTGGTGTCGCCGCCGGGCCAGTCGGCGATCAGGTTGTAGCCGGTCGCGCCGTTGTACGTGAAGCTCTGCTGCGTGGTGGTGAATCCGGCCTGGTCGAGCAGGCCTTTCACGTAGGTGACGGAGGCCAGGTAGCCGGGCCGGCCGTGCGCCCGGTTGCCGCCGTTGGCGGTGGCGATGCTCTGCAACTGGGCGAGGTGGGCCTTGACGTTCGCCACCGGGATGTCCGGGGTGGCGGCCGCGGCGGCCTGGGCGGGGGCGGCGGCGAGGCCGGCGATCAGCACGACGGCGCCGATGGTTGCACGCAAGGGGTGTCCCTTCATTAGGGGGCAAACGCATCGACGAGCATGACATTTGTCATGGGCCTCAGGGGCATATCAATCAATACCTATTTCCGCCTTCGCCATCGATTGATCCGCCGAGGAAATCGGCCGTAAAGGTTGTGCGACATCTCCATGTCTGAATAACTAGTCTGCGGAGATCGCCCGGGCCCACCACGGCCCGCCGGGCGTTTCGTCAACGGAAGGCAAGGGATGCGCAAAATCCTGGCGGCCACCTTCGCCGCCTCGGTCGGCCTCCTCATCGGCGCCGGTACGATCCCGGTCGCCGCGGCGGCCCACACGAACCCGAGCGGCAGTGGCTACACGCCACCCCCGATCGACTGGGGCACCTGCACCCGGGCGAGCCTCAAGGCCCGTAACGCCCAGTGCGGTTTCCTGGTCGTCCCGCTCGACTACGCGAAACCGAACGGCACCAAGATCAAGGTCGCGGTGTCCCGGATCAACCACAAGAGCACCGCCGACAAGTACCAGGGCGTCATGCTCACCAACCCGGGCGGCCCCGGCGGCTCCGGGCTCGGCCTGCCGGTCATCGGCGAGACCGTGCCCAACGGCGCCGGCGACTACTACGACTGGATCGGCTTCGACCCGCGCGGCGTCGGCTCCAGCGTTCCGGCGCTGTCCTGCGACGTGAACTACGCCGGCTACAACCGGCCGTACTACGTGCCCGTCACCAAGTCTCTGGAGAAGACCTGGCTGAAGAAGGCCACGGACTACTCGAAGGCCTGCGACAAGGCCGGCGGCGCCCTGCTCGACCACGTCAAGACCACCGACTCGGTGGCCGACATGGAGAGCCTGCGCAAGGCCCTCGGCGCCAAGCAGATCAACTACTACGGATTCTCGTACGGGACGTACCTCGGTCAGGTCTACGCCACGTTGCACCCGGACAAGGTCCGCCGCGCGATCTTCGACGGCGTGGTCGACCCGCGGCGCGTCTGGTACGACGCCAACCTCGACCAGGACATCCAGTTCGACAAGAACATGGACGTCTACTTCGCCTGGATCGCCAAGTACGACTCGGTCTACCACCTCGGCACGACCGGCAAGTCGGTGAAGGCGAAGTACTACGCGACGCTCCAGCAGCTCCGCAAGGCCCCGGCCGCCGGCAAGATCGGCCCGGACGAGTGGAACGACATCTTCGTCTCGGCCGGCTACTACGTCTACGGCTGGCAGGACGTCGCCGACGCCTTCGCCGCGTGGGTCAACGAGAAGGACGCGACGCTGCTCCTGGCCAACTACGCCGAGCCGGGCGCGGTCGGCGCCGACAACAACTACGCGATGTACCTGGCCACCCAGTGCAGCGACGTGAAGTGGCCGACCAACTGGTCCAAGTGGCAGCGGGACAACTGGAAGATCTACTCCAAGTACCCGTTCATCACCTGGAACAACGCCTGGTACAATGCGCCCTGCATCAACTGGGGCGCCAAGCCGGGCACGCCGGTCACGATCAACGGCAAGAAGTCGCCGTCGGTCCTGCTGATCAGCGAGACGAACGACGCGGCGACGCCGTACACCGGTGCGCTGCAGGTTCGGAAGCTGTTCCCGAAGTCGGTCCTCATCGAGGGCGTCGGCGGCACCACGCACGCCGGCTCGCTCAGCGGCATCGCCTGCACGGACGACACGATCGCGAACTACCTCGCGACCGGCGCCCTGCCCAAGCGGGTCAACGGCAACCGCTCCGACATCCAGTGCGCGCCGGTTCCGCAGCCGGACCCGACCGCGGTCAGCACCTTCAGCAAGAAGACCGCCACGGGCGACACCGCCCGTGACGTCATCCGCGCCGCCACCGGTCGCGGCTGACCCTGCCCCACCGATGGGCCGCGCCGACCCCGGCGCGGCCCATTCCTTTCCCTTCGGGCCGCTTCTGGTCGCTGCCACTGATCGGCGCGTACGGCCTCAGCGCTTCTTGCGATCCGGCCGGGTGCCGCGCCAGGTGGCGAAGAGCGCGCTGCCCACGCCCGTGACCGCGGCGAGCGCGGCCGGCCCGGCGACGAGGTAGATCGCGCCGCAGGACACCAGGATGACGAAGAGTGCCAGCAATTCAACAAGCTTGATGTTCATGTGACCACTGAAGTGGATGCGAGCGGGGATCCCGGCACGTGACGAAGGACCTCGATGAGCCTCGAAGGGCCGCGGACAGGCGCGCTTCGCCGACCTTCGCCGGCCTTCGGCGTCGTACGATGAAAGCCCTGTCGAAGAACGCCGGAGGGCCGTCGATGGAACGGGACGAGCAGGCCGGGGACCCGAGCGTTCAAGCATACGAAGTGGAGCTCGCCCGCTTCGCCACGGACCTCACGACGCTGCGGATCGAACAGGGCAAACCGTCACTGCGCGCCATTGCGAGACATGCCCCCGCGGCCCGATCGCTGTCGGAGTCCGGCGTGAGCGAGGCTCTCAGCGGCCGCCGCCTGCCGAGCATCGACTTCCTCGTGGCGCTGGTCAAGACGCTGCTGAGCCTCGGCCACCCGCAGCACAAGCCACCGGCTGACGACGACCCTCGCCTCGAGTTCTGGCGGCAGCGCTGGAGTCTGCTCCAACGCCTGCAGGTCGCCGAGCGCCGCCACCGGCTGACCAGCACCCCGGTCGCCGTGAAGCCGGCTCCCGCCCCGCGCCCCGAGCCCGTGGTCCCGTCCGGGAAGCCGCTGCGCTGTTTCGTCGCGATGCCCGGCCGCACGATGGGCCCGGCCAGCGGGTGGGACGACGTGAGCGCGATCCGTGAGCAGCTGCTGCTCCCGGTCGTGCGGGCGGTCGGTGAACGTACCGGCCGTCCCGTCGAACTGGTCATCGAGAAGGAGAAGACGGCCTCCGGCGTCATTCACCGCTCGATGTTCCGCGAAGCCCACGACGCCGAGATCTACATCGCCGACCTGACCGGCGCCAACGCCAACGTGTACCTGGAGCTGGGGGTCCGCTGGGCCACCCGCGACAACGTGACGATCGTGATCTGTCAGGACCTCGCCGACGTCCGGTTCAACCCTCTCGTCGTCCGGATCATCGAGTACGGCAAGGACCGCATCGCCGAATCCGTGCGGCGGATCGCCCAGGCCGCCGTCGACGGGATCGAACACCCGGAACTCGTCGACAGCCCGGTCCGGGACACCGCGCTCGCCGTTGTCGTTTCCCGCGCCGAACTGGAGGCGATGCGCCGCGAGCACGCCGCGGCCGCCGTGGAACTCGCGCACCTGCGGGAGCAGCTCGGCGACGACCTGCTTCTGGCCGCCCGCAACACCTCCGACTCGCGGCGCCGGGTGTTGCTGCTGGAGAAAGCCGTCGAGCGGAACCCGGCGAGCTGGCAGGCCCACTTCGAGCTCGGCTCCATCTTCCGCCGGGAGGGAAAGTACGCCGAGGCCGTCGAGACCCTGCGCATCGCCACGGAGTTGCGCCCCGACCACGCCCCGGCCTGGCGGGAACTCGGCACTGCGCTCGGCAAGGTCTCCGGGTCGATGACCGAGGCGACGACAGCGTTCGAGCGGGCGCTCGCCCTCGACGACCGGGACGCCGAGAGCTGGGCCACCCAGGGCGGGCTGCTGCGCCGGCTGGCCCGCACCGCGACGCCCGGAGCCCTTGACGAGACCCTGCTCGACCGGGCCCTCACCTGCTACCGGCGGGCCGCCGAGCTGGCGCCCAACCAGCTGTACCCGGAGATGAACGCCGCCCGTATCGAACTGCTGCTCGCCGGATGCCGGCGAACGGACAGCGGCCCGGCCCGCGCCCGCATCGAACAACTCGAACACCTGGCCCGCTTCGCCGTGCACAACAGCGGCGGCAAGGACCCGTGGGCGGCGTTCGATCTGGCGGACACCCTGCTGCTGACCGGCCGGGCCGGCGAAGGGCTGGCCATGCTGCGCCGCGCGGCCGACCTCTGCGTCGCGGAAGAACGCACGGCCATCCTCAAGACGGTCGCGGAGCCGATGAACGACCTGCTGACCGTCGCGGACGCCCTCGAGCCGGCCGCCGCGGAGGCCCTCCGGGAGGCGATCGAATTGTGCAAGACTCTGGCTTTCCAGGACTGAACCCCTGTTAGCTTTACGGCGTTGATCCCGCCGATGCAGCCGGTGCCGAGGAGCCATGGGCGTCCACGAGTTCCTGGACACGTTCGCCGGTCTGCCGGTCGTCCGCTGGGACGAGGCAACACCGGAGGTTCCGCCGGCGGTCGCCTGGTGGATGACTGTCGAACGCAGCGGCGAGACGTTCGCGTCGGTCTTCGAGCAGGTGATGGAGCTGGCCGGGCCGGCCGGGCCGACTGCCCTGATCGTCAGCGACTGGGGCACACCGAACCTGGAGCCGTTCCCGGTGGAGGTGCTGACCCGCAGCGCCGCCCGGCTCGGCGGCCTGCGCGCACTGTTCCTCGGCGAGATGTCCGGCGAGCAGTGCGAGATCTCGTGGATCCGGCACGGCGACATCACACCCCTTCTTGAGGGGTTCCCACAGCTGCAGCACCTGTGGATCCGCGGCGGGGCCGGTCTGGAACTGACCCCGGTACGCCACGAGAACCTGCACGAGCTGGTCATCCAGTCCGGTGGCCTGCCCGGCTCGGTGGTGCGGTCGCTCGCCGCCTGCGAGCTGCCGAACCTCGAGGAGCTCGAACTGTGGCTCGGCGTCGCCCAGTACGGGGGCGACGCGCGCGCCGAGGACCTGGCGCCCGTCCTGGCCGGCCGGGCGATGCCGTCGCTGAGCTGGCTGGGCCTGCGCAACGCGGAGATCACCGACGAGCTCGCGGCCGCCGTCGCCGCGGCGCCGATCGTCGCCCGGCTCCGGGTGCTGGACTTGTCCATGGGTACGCTCAGTGACACCGGGGCGGAGGCTCTTCTTGCCGGTCAGCCGTTGACCCACCTGGAGCACCTGGTCCTGCACCACCACTTCCTCTCGCGTGAGGTGGCGCGCCGCCTGGTCGACGAGCTGCCGGAGGTCGAGGTCGACATCTCCGACGAGCAGCAGGTGGAGGACCGGGGCCGCTACACGGCGGTCAGCGAATAGGGGGAGTTTCGAGTCCGGACCGGAGGGAACGGTAGGGGGCATGTTTCCGGCGGAGAATTTGCGTGACTGGCGTGGGCTGAAGGTCATCGACCCGAACGGCGACAAGATCGGTGACCTGGAGGCCGTGTACGTCGACACGGCCACCGACGAGCCGTCCTTCGTCACCGTGCGGGTCGGGTTCATCGGCCGCCACCGCCTGGCCTTCGTCCCGCTCGCCGGCGCGACCGTCAAGCCCGACGCGGTGCGTGTCCGTTACGAGAAGAAGCTGGCCGGCGATGCCCCGGCGATCGACGTGGACGGCGAACTGCCGGCCGCCGACGAGCCGCGGGTGTTCGCACACTACGGCGTCCCGTACACCCCGGGCACCGGGGGAGAGCGCCGCCTCGCGCGCCGCTGAACGGCCCGCACCGTAGAGGTCCGGGCCGTTGAGCGGCAGTCAGTGCGTCGCGGCCTTCTTGGCCAACTGGATCTGTTCGTAGACGCGCGTCCGCAACTCCACGAACCGCGGGTCCGCCCGGGTGTGCAGCTGATCCCGTTCCGCCGGCAGGTCGACGACCAGCTCGTCCTGCACCACGGTCGGCGACGACGACAGCATCACCACGCGCCGCCCCAGATATACGGCCTCGTCGATGTCGTGGGTCACGAACAGCACGGTCACCTTCAGCCGCTGCCACAGTGACCGGACCAGATCCTCCAGGTCGGCCCGGGTCTGTGCGTCGACGGCCGCGAACGGCTCGTCCATCAGCAGCGTCTGCGGCTCGTAGGCGACGGCCCGCGCGATCGCCACGCGCTGCTGCATGCCGCCGGAGAGCTGCCACGGGTACGCCGACGCGGTGCCGCTGAGGCCGACCGCGTCGAGGGCCGTGTCGACCAGCGTCTTGCGGCGATCACGGTCGACTTTCTTCTGCTTGAGCGGCAGCTCGACGTTGTCGCGCACGCTCATCCAGGGGAACAGGCTGCGCCCGTACTCCTGGAAGACGACGGCCATGCCGGGGGGCGGCCCGGTGACCGCGTTGCCGTTGACCTTGACCGACCCGGAGGTCGGGGTGAGCAGGCCGGAGATGCAGCGCAGCAGGGTGGTCTTGCCGCAGCCGGACGGGCCGACGAGGCAGACCAGGTCACCGTTGTCGACGGTGAAGGTGAGCTCGCGCAGCGCCTCGACCTCCCGGCTGCCAGAACTGTAGACCTTGCGCAGGCCTTTGACCTCGAGCATCGTGGCCCTCCTAACCGGCCCGGCGCTGCGCCGCGCGCAGCCCCTCGTACCATCGCAGCGCCCACCGTTCGGCGAGCCGGAACAACAGCGAGAGCGCGAAGCCGAGCAGGCCGAGCAGGATGATCCCGCTCCACATCTCGGGGATCGCGAAGCTGCGCTGGAACTGCACGATGGTGAAGCCGAGACCGTTGCTGGACGCGAACATCTCGCTGATCACCATCAGGATGATCGCGATGGAGAGCGCCTGACGCAGGCCGGCCGCGATCTGCGGGGAGGCCGACGGCAGGATCACCCGGGTCAGCCGGGCCGGGCCGGTGATCCCGTAGGCGCGGGCGGTGTCGAGCACCACGCTGTCGGTCGCCCGCACGCCTTCCACCGTGTTGAGCAGGATCGGCCAGATGCAGCCGAACACGATCACGATCACTTTCATGCCGTCGCCGATCCCGGCGAAAAGCATGATCACCGGTACGAGGACCGGGGGCGGGATGGCCCGGAAGAACTCCAGGACCGGTTCGAGGACCGCGCGCAGCTGCCGGTTGAGGCCGATCGCCACGCCGAGTCCGATACCGATCAGCGCGGCGAGCAGGTATCCCACCAGCAGGCGGAGCAGGCTGGGTGCCACGTCGGTGCGCAGCCGGTCGACGGTCCAGGTGTCGCCGAACGCCGTCAGGATGGTGCGCAGCGGCGGCGAGTAGAAGCTCTCGCTGCCGTCGCTGAGGAAGTACCACCCGGCGAACAGGACGATCGGAAGAGCCAGGACGAAACCCGATTTCCGCAGTACGTTCACACGGCCACCTCGCCGCGGACCGACTGGTGCCAGGCGAGCAGGCGGCGCTCGCCGGTACGGGTCAGCAGGTTGATGACGACGCCGAGCGCGCCGGTCACCACGATCAGCGCGTACATCGTCGCCACCGCGTCGGAGGCCTGCGCCGTCGCGATCTCCTTGCCCAGTCCGGGCGCGCCGATCACCAGTTCGGCGGTGATCGCCAGGACCAGGGCGACCGAGGCGGCCAGGCGGAAACCGGTGAAGACGTACGGCAGGGCGGTCGGCCAGAGCACGTACCGCACCCGGCCCCACGCGGAGAACCGGAAGCTGCGCGCGGTCTCCTCGGCGACCGGGTCGACGTCCGCGACGCCGTACAGCACTTGGACGAGCACCTGCCAGAACGAGGCGTAGCAGACCAGCAGCAGGGTGGAGCCCAGCTCGGTGCCGTAGAGCAGCACCGCGAGCGGGATCAGCGCCACCGACGGGATCGGCCGCAGGAACTCCACGGTCGACGCGGTGAGTGCGCGCAGCACCGGCACCGACCCGATGACCAGGCCGGCGAGCACCCCGGCGGCGACCGCGATGAGCAGGCCGACGGCCCAGGCGTAGAGCGTGTCGCCGAGCGACTGCCAGAACGCGGCGGTGCTCACCTCGTCGGCCAGCGCGGACGCGATCCGGCTGGTCGGTGGCAAGAACCGATCGTCGACCAGGCCGAGCCGCGGCAGCAGTTCGAGAACGAGAAGCAACCCGGCCAGCCCGGCGAAGCCGAGCAGGACCGGGTTGCCACGACGAGCGGAGGTCACGGCAGCAGCTTGCCCAGGTCCGGAGCGCTGGCGAAGATGCCGTCCTTGGTGCCGAGGTCGGCCAGCGTCTGCACGGACGCCTTGTTGATCTCGGTGGGCCACTTCGGCAGGACCACGGCGGCCCGGGTCTTGTCGTCGATCTTGGTGTAGGTGGTGAGGATCTGCCGCACCTCGTCCGGGTGGGCGTCGGCATAGGTCAGCGACTCGTTGATCGCCTCGGTGAAGCGCTTGACCAGGTCGGGCTTGTCGGCGATCAACTTCTGCGAGGTGAAGTACGCCGCGACGTTCAGCTTCGGGTCGACGTCCACGTAGGTCGAGGCGATCTCCGTACCACCGGCGGCCTTGATCGCGGAGAGCTGCGGCTCGACGACCCACGCGGCGTCGACGTCGCCCTTCTCCAGTGCGGCCTGCATGTTCGGGAACGGCATCTCGACGAAGTTGACGGCCTTGTCGTCGCCACCGGCCTTACGGACCGAGTTGCGGGTCGCGGTGTCACCGATGTTCTTCAGCGTGTTGACCGAGACCTTCTTGCCGACCAGGTCCTTGGCGGTCTTGATCGGGCTGCCGGCCTTGACCGTGAGCGCGCCGAAGTCCTTGCCCTGCTCGCCGGTGGTCGAGACGCCGGCCGCGATCGCCTTGATCGGCACGTTCTTGGTCTGGGCGATCATCAACGAGGTCAGGTTGGAGAACCCGAACTGGAACTGGTTGCTGACCACGCCGGGCACGATGGCCGCGCCGCCCTGACCGGACTCCAGCTTGAGCTCGATGTTGCGGGACTTGAAGAAGCCCTTCGACTGGCCCAGGTAGATCGGGGCGACGTCGATGATCGGGATGACTCCGACCGTCACGTTGTCCACGCCGCCGGAGGACCCGCCGGAGCCACTTGAGTCCTTGTCGGAACCGCAGGCCGCGACCGTGCCGGCCACCAGCGCCAGTGCGAGGCCCGCGATCAAACGCCGCCGCATATCTATTCCTCCGTAGAAGTTGTGCGCATAACGAACGGAAGTTCTCAAAGAGAACGCTAGGATGTGGCTCGTGTCACGTCAACGATTTGGATCGATCATCGAATGACGCGGGAACCGTACTACGTCCAATCGCTGGAGCGCGGGCTCGCGGTGATCCGTGCATTTGACGCGGAACACCGCGAACTGACCCTCAGTGACGTGGCCCGCCAGTGTGGACTGACCCGCGCCGCGGCCCGCCGGTTCCTGCTGACCCTGACCGATCTCGGCTATGTCCGCACCGATGGCCGCCTCTTCTCGCTGACCCCCCGCGTGCTCGAGCTCGGCTACGCTTTCCTCGGCGGGCTGACCCTGCCCGAGGTGGCCGAACCGCACATGGAACGCCTGGTCAGCGAGGTCCGTGAGTCGTCCTCCCTGTCCGTTCTCGACGGTGACGACATCGTCTACGTGAGCCGCGTCCCGACCGGCCGGATCATGCGCGTCGCGATCAACGTCGGAACCAGATTCCCCGCGTACGCCACGTCGATGGGCCGCGTGCTGCTGGCCGCCCTGCCGCAGCCGGAACTCGACGCGTACCTGCGCCGGGCCGAGCTGGAGCCGCTCACCGACCGGACGATCTGCTCTCCTGACGCCCTGAAAGAAGAGCTCTCCCGCGTACGCACGGACGGCCACGCGATCGTCGACCAGGAGCTGGAGGAGGGTCTGCGGGCCATCGCCGCCCCGATCCACGACCGTTCCGGTGCGGCCGCCGGCGCCCTCAACATCTCGGTCCACGCCGCCCGCGCTACGGTCGGCACCATCCGGGAACGCCTGCTCCCACCCCTGCTCGCCGCGACCGCCGCCATCGAATCCGACCTGCGCATCGCCGCTCCGCGCCGCGGCCGGAGTTGACACGGCGGCGATGATCTCGACGTGCGGAAGGGCGTTCTCGCGTACGTCCCGGCCTTCCTGATATTCACAGGTGTAATTTTCGCCACTGTGGTCCGTCCAGTGGGCTCCGGTCCGGCTCCCGGGGACAGCATTCCCACAGCTCTGAACGTTCCTTACTTATGGCAGGCCGCCGCCGGGCCGGGTCACCAGAACCGCCGCGTCCGACATTGATCACGGTTCGAAGTTTGACGCGTGGATAGTTGCACAGCGGATCGAACCCGTTCGATGATGGGCGCCTGAGGGGAGGCGTCAAAAATGTCCCTGTTATCCGCGCTCGATCACCAACACACCGTGGCACCCGAGGGCTACCGCCGGTGGCTGATCCCACCGGCGGCGCTCGCCGTGCACCTCTGCATCGGCCAGGTCTACGCCACCAGCGTCTACAAGAACTCGTTCATCGCCCACTTCGACGCCAGCCAGACCGCGATCGGCATCATCTTCAGCATCGCGATCGTCATGCTCGGGCTCTCCGCCGCGATCGGCGGCACCTGGGTCGAACGCAACGGCCCGCGCAAGGCCATGTTCGTCTCCGCCTGCTTCTGGGCGGCCGGCTTCCTGGTCAGCGCGCTCGGTATCGGCACCGGCCAGTTGTGGCTGGTCTACCTGGGGTACGGCGTGCTCGGCGGCATCGGCCTCGGCATCGGTTACATCTCACCGGTCTCCACGCTGATCAAATGGTTCCCGGACCGTCCCGGCCTGGCCACCGGCCTGGCGATCATGGGCTTCGGCGGCGGCGCGCTGATCGCCAGCCCGGCGTCGCGCCAGCTGCTGTCGTACTTCGACTCCGGCTACGACCCGAACGTGTCCACCTCGGTCGCCGACGGTCACGCCCTGGTCCTGCTCTTCCTCACGCTCGGTATCGGCTACTTCCTGATCATGATGTTCGGGGTCGCCAACATCCGGGTGCCCGCGCCCGGCTGGCGCCCGGCCGGATGGAATCCCGCCACCGTCAAGGCCAGACCACTGGTCACCACCGCCCACGTGTCGGCCGCGAACGCGATCCGGTCCCGCTCCTTCTGGCTGCTCTGGGTCGTGCTGTTCTGCAACGTGACGGCCGGCATCGGCATCCTCGAACAGGCCAGCCCGATGATCCAGGACTTCTTCCGCGGCGCCGACGGGAAATCCGCGGTCGCGGTCGCCGCCGCCGGCGGATTCGTCGGCGTGCTGTCCCTGTTCAACATGGCCGGCCGCTTCGCCTGGTCGTCGACCTCCGACCTGATCGGCCGCAAACCCATCTACATGCTGTACCTGGGTGCCGGCATGGTGACGTACCTGCTGCTGGCCACCGTCGGCGACTCCGCCATCCCGCTGTTCGTCCTGCTGGCCGGCGTGATCCTGTCGTTCTACGGCGGCGGCTTCGCCACCGTCCCCGCCTACCTGCGCGACCTGTTCGGCACCTACCAGGTCGGCGCCATCCACGGCCGCCTGCTCACCGCCTGGTCCGCGGCCGGCGTCGCCGGACCCCTGATCGTCAACGGCTTCCTCGACGCCGAAGGCAAACCCGGCACGCTGACCTCGTCCGCCTACCAGCCGGCCCTGCTCACCATGGTCGGCGTCCTGGCCGTCGGTTTCCTCGCCAACCTCCTGATCCGCCCCGTCCCGGCCACCCTCCACGAGCCGGCCACCCCTGCTCCCGCGAAGGAGGCCGCGGCATGAACGCCCGCCTGGCTCTTTCCTGGCTCCTGGTCGCCGTCCTCCTCGGCTACGGCATCATCCAGACCCTCATCACCGCGGCCAAGCTATTCCAATAGCCGGCGACTCGCGCATTCCGCAGCCCGCCGAGGGTGCGTATCCATCGCCTGACCTGGCTGTTCGGGTAACCCGCACGATAACGTGCGGGTTACCCGAACAACCGCTGTCACCGCCTCTGCTGATCCCGCGCCTGCCGTTGTCCGTCGGTCAGATCTCGGGTGTGGTGGTCCGGCGAACGGAGGCGCGCCGCACCACCACGGGATCAGCGGGTGAGTCTGATGGTGCGGACCTCGAACGGGGTCAGGTGGAGTGAGATGCCGTCGCCGGTGATGGGGAGAGGGTTGCCCTCGGGGCGTTCCAGCAGCGTGGCCGTGTGCGCCGAGGTCACCGGAAGGTGCAGGTGCAGAGAGCCGGTGGCGCGGCGGCCCAGGGACTCGTAGAGGCGGACGATCACGTCGCCGGAGCGGTCGTCGGCCAGCTTGACCGAGGAGATCAGGAGGCCTTCGCCGGTGAGGGAGACGAGCGGGTCGAAGCCGTGCTCTCCCGTCACCACGCGCGGCGGGAGGTTGAGGTCGAGGCCGGCCTCGGTCGCCTCCTTGACCGAAGCGCCGATCACCAGGCCGTACGAGCAGGTCTGGCGGCCCTGGTCGGTCTCCGGGTCCGGGAAGCGGGGGGCGCGCAGCAGGGACAACCGTACGGTCGTCGTCACGCCGTCCTCGGTGGAGTCGCGGGTGACGTCGTAACCGTAGGTCGAGTCGGTGACCAGCGCCGCGCCGAAGCCGGGTTCCTCGACGAGGACGAAACGGTGCATGGACGCCTCGAACTTGGCGGCTTCCCAGCTGGTGTTCGTGTGGGTGACCCGCTTCTGGTAGCCGAACTGGGTCTCGGCGGCCACCTGTTCCGCCCGTACGTCGAAGGGGAATTTGATCTTCAGGAATTTCTCGGTCTCGTGCCAGTCGGTCTCCTGGTCGATGCGCAGGACGCGGCTGCCGGGGGCGAGGGTGAGCGTCTGCGTGACGCGGGACTTCGAGAACGCGCGCACGATCGTGACCGCATTGTCCGTGCGAACCAGGGATTCGACCGCGCGCAGGTCGGTGACGCGGTTGCGGTAGAAGCGGTCGACGTCCCAGGCGTCCCACATGTTCGGGAAGTCCTGGTGCAGTTGGAGCAGGTTGGCCTCGCCGGCGAGCGCCTCGCGCCCGGTGGCCAGATCGATCGCCGAGGTGATCAGCCCTTCGTCGGAGATCGTCACGGAGACGATCCCGTTCGAGATCACATTTCCGGAGAACGTGGACGTCGGAGCGGGGGTGGCCGCCGCACCTGCCCCGAGCGCCGGCACTCCGCCCCGAGCAAACGGCGCCGGATTCAACGTGATCACCGAGGACCCGGCCCCCACCAGCGCCCGCTGCGCCGACTCGATCAAGGCCGCGGTGTCCGAGTAGATACGCTCATACGCCGCGACGGCTTCGCGATGCACCCAGGCGATCGACGTCCCCGGCAGGATGTCGTGGAATTGGTGCAACAGAACCTGCTGCCAGAGCCGGTCGATCTCGTCATAGGGGTAGGGCTGCCCGGCGTGGACAGCCGCCGTCGCCGCCCACAACTCGGCCTCGATGAGCAGGTGCTCGCTGCGCCGATTCCCCTGCTTGGTCCGATGCTGGCTGGTCAGCGTCGCCCGGTGCAGTTCGAGATAGAGCTCGCCGACCCACACCGGCGGGTGCGGCATCTCCGCGCGAGCCGTGGCGAAGAAGTCGTTCGGGTGCTCCCATGCGACGGTCGCGCTGCCTTCGAGGTTGCGCAACCGCGCCGCCCGCCCGGTCATCTCCCGGGTCGTCCCGCCGCCGCCGTCACCCCAGCCGACCGGCGCGAGCGAGTGCGACGCCACCCGGCTCTCCCGGAACTGGTTGGTCGCCTTGGCCAGTTCGGCTCCGGAGAGCTGCGAGTTGTAGGTGTCCATCGGCGGGAAGTGCGTGAACACCCGTGACCCGTCGATGCCCTCCCACAGGAAGGTGTGGTGCGGGAACTTGTTCACCTGGTTCCACGAGATCTTCTGCGTGAAGAACCACTCGAACCCGGCCCGCCGGATGAGCTGCGGCAGCGCGGGGGAGTAGCCGAAGCTGTCCGGTAGCCACACCCCCTGGCTCTCCACGCCGAACTCCTCGCGGAAGAACCGCTGGCCGTAGGTGAACTGGCGGACCAGTGCCTCCCCGGTCGGCATGACGGTGTCCGATTCCACCCACATCCCGCCGAGCGGGATGAACCGGCCGTCCTTGACCGCGGTGACGACGCGTTCCCACACCTCCGGCCGGTGCTCCTTCAGCCACGCGTATTGCTGGGCGCTGGACATGCCGTACCGGAAATCGGGGTCGATCTCCATCAGCTCGGTCATGCCGGCCGCCGTGCGAGCCACTTTGCGGATGGTCTCGCGGACCGGCCAGAGCCAGGCGGAGTCGATGTGCGCGTGACCGATAGCGGACACGTGGTGGGCGCTGTGTTCGGCCGGCGCGGCCAGTACCTCCTCCAGTCGAGCCCGGGCGTCGCGCGCGGTGCCCGAGATGTCCTGAAGGTCAAGAGCGTCGAGGGCGTCGTCGAGCGCCTGCAGGATCCGCATCCGCCGAGGGGCGGTCGCCGGAAGAACAGACTGCAGTTCCAGCAGTACGTCGATGTCCAGCGACAACTCGTGGACCTGCTCGTCGAAGAGCACGAGGTCCATCCGCCGCGTCGTGTAGAGCGGCCGCTTCGAGGACGTCTGCACGTCCCCTTCCTGGGTCGGGAGGAAAGGGTGGTAGTCGAGCAGCACCGGGTTCGCGGCCGCCTCGAGGTAGAGATCGATCTCGGTCGCCGACACCGGGATCCACTGGTTCCGCGGGTTGATCGACTTCACCGGGCGGCCGTCGGCGCGGTAGACGAGCGCCTCACACTGGAACCCCGGCATGTTGATGTCGAACCCCAGGTCGACCAGGATCTCCGCCCGCTTGCCGGCCCATTCGGCCGGCACCTGCCCGCGCAGCCGGAACCAGGTGGTGTTCCACGCCGGCCCCCACGGCGTGCCGACGGCATAGGGCTCGAAGTCGAGAGCCAGTCCATCGGCCGGCGGAATCGATTCCCCGGGCAGCGCATGCCACCCCACTTCCAGCGGTACGGCCCCGGAGTGGATCGCCGGACGGATGCGCTCGGTGAGCACGCGGGTCGCGCGCCCGACGGTCAGCGGGATGTCGTCGTGCATGTCAGTGGCTCTCCTCGAGAGTGTGGATGCCGCGCGCGGCGAGCAGGGCGGCATCCCCGGCCGTGGACTTCAGGACGATCTGCGGCCCGGCGCCGTCGCCGGCCAGGTGGAGCCAGGTGCGGTAGAACTCCCGGGCCGGCCCGGAGGACGCGCGGTAACCGGGCACGGTGTCGTCGAGAACCAGTCCCAGAGGTTGATGCTCGGCGGCGGCAGAGCGCAGCGAGGCGATCGTCTCGGCGAACCGCACGCCGGTCGGCTTGACCTTGCCGTTGCTGGTGATCAGGCCCAGGTCGTATTCGAGTTCCGGGAAGTCCAACAGGTCCCGGGACACGTCGTGCGAGCACCACCACGTGATGCCGGACAGCTCCGGGATGCGGGCGACGTGACGCAGCGTGGCCTCCAGGAAGTCCGGGGCATCCGGCTCACGGACCACGTTGGTGGGTGCGCCGACCTCCTGCAACCAGACCGGGCGGCCCGCGTCGGGGTGCCAGGCCGCGGCCAGCCGGCACAGGTACTCGGCGTGGCGGACCGAACCGGCGCCGAGACCGCCGTACGCCTGAGCCGCCCCGTTGAACACCCACGAGTGCACGATCGTCTGGTCACCGTGCGCGACCGCGTGCGCCGGGCCGAACGGCTGGGTGTCGTCGTACCAGGCGGCGTCGTACATCGCGTGCGTGACCAGCGTCGACGGCCGCACCTCGGAGCGCACCACCGCGGTCAGCCGGGCCAGCCAGTTCCCGGCGCCCTCCTCGGTGACCGGGTGCGGGAACGGGTGCGGTGCCGCCGCGAACTGGTTCGTCTCGTTGCCCAGGGTCACGCCGAGCAGGTTGGGCCGGTCCGCGACCGCGCCGGCGAGCGCCCGCAGGTAGTCGGCGGTCGAGGCGACCACGTCCGGGTCGGTGAACATGTTCCGCCGGTGCCAGGACGACAACCACGCCGGTACGAAGTCGAAGCTGGACAGATGGCCCTGCAGCCCGTCGACGTTGACGTCCAGGCCGCAGTCGGCGGCGAGGTCCACGACCGTGACCACGTCGGCGAGCGCGCGCGGCCGGATCAGGCCACGGTTCGGCTGCACGTGCGGCCACAACGGCATCAGCCGGATGTGGTCGACGCCGAGCCCGGCGATCGCCTCCAGGTCCTGCCGGACCGCGGCCGGGTCGAAGTCGAGCCACGAGTGGAACCACCCGGCCGACGGGGTGTAGTTGACACCGAAACGCATCGAGGTGCTCATCCCTTCACGCCGCCTTCTTCGACACCCTTGAAGAAGTAGCGTTGTAGTGCGCTGAACAGGATCGCGATCGGGATGAAGGCGATCATCGTGCCGGCCGCGATCAGGCGCTGATCCTGCGTGAACGTGCCGGAGAGGTACTGCAGGCCGACCGTCAGCGTGTACTTCTCCGGTGACGTCAGCACGATCAGCGGCCACAGGAAGTCGTCCCAGGCCTGGATGAACGCGAAGATCGCGACGACCGCGAGCGTGCCGCGGACGGCCGGCAGCGAGACGCGCAGCAGCCGTTGCGGGACGGTCGCGCCGTCCACGATCGCGGCCTCGTCGATCTCCTGCGGCAGCGCTCGGAACGCGTTGTACATCAGCAGCACGTTGAGCGCGGCCACCATCCCCGGCAGCGCGACCCCGAGCAGGGAGTCGGCCAGCCCGAAGTCGCGGACCGTGACGTACTGGGAAACGATCGTCACCTCGCCCGGGAGCACCAGCGTGGAGAGGAAGAGGCCGAGGACCACGCTGCGACCGCGGAACTTCAGGCGGGCGATCGCGTAGCCGGCGGTGGTGGCGAACACGAGGTTGCCGCCGACCGTGAGCACCGCGACGACCAGCGAGTTGCTGATGTAACGCCAGACCGGGATCGCGTCGGCGACCTTCGCGTAGTTGTTCAGCGTCGGCTGGTGCGGGATGAAACTGGGCGTCCGGGTGTAGATGTCCTCACCGGCGCCCTTGAGCGAGGTCGACAGCTCCCACAGGAACGGGCCGACGGTGATGACCAGCACGAACGCCAGCAGGAAGTAGCGCAGCGTCTTCACCGCTCACCCCGGTTGTTCATCCGGGCGAGCACGATCATCGGGATCAGCGTGACGGCGAAGAGCAGCACGCTCAGCGCCGACGCATACCCGAAGTTGCCGTAGAAACCGCCGGCGTACTGCTGGATCAGCATCACCAGCGACTGATCCTTGCCACCCGGGCCGCCCTTGCCGCCGGTGAGGATGTAGAGCTCCGAGAAGACGCGGAGCGCGGCGACACTCACCAGAATCGACACCAGGAACATCGTTCCCCGTACGCCGGGGACCGTGACCGTGAGGAACCGGCGTACCCGCCCGGCGCCGTCGATCGCCGCCGCCTCGTGCAGATCCTTGCGCACGTTCCCGAGCGCGGCCAGATAGACGATCATGTAGTAGCCCAGCCCCTTCCAGACGGTCAGGCTGATCGCGCTGATCAGAACCAGCCAGCGGTCGGTCAGAAACGGCACCGGCTGCGCCACGACGTGCAACGCCCGGGCCAGGTTGTTGATCAGGCCGCGGTCGTCGAGCATCCAGGTCCACATCAGGCCGACCACCACCGCGCTGGCGATGACCGGGACGTAGAAGGCGGTCCGGAAGAACGCGATGCCGGGCAGCTTCTTCTCGACCAGCACCGCCAGCAGCAGCGGCAGGATCGTCAGCAGCGGCAGGCAGATCGCCATGTAGACCACGCTGTTGAGCAGGGCGGTCCGGACGTCGCCGTCGTGCAGCATGTCGGTGTAGTTCTGCAGCCCGACGAAGTCGTAGGCACCGCCGAGCGGCTTGGCGTCGGTGAACGACAGGCGCAGCGTGTTGATCGAGGGCCAGACGCTGAACACCAGCAGCCAGGCCAGCGCCGGGACGGTGAGCAGCCACGGCGTGAACCATCGTTGTGTCCTCACGTTCGTTCTCCCCGTGAAGGGGTGGCGGCCGGAAGTGACGGGGGGCCTCCGGCCGCCACCGGCTCTTACTGGCGGCTCAGCATCTGGTTCATCTTGGCGACCGCGTCGTCGAGCGCCTTCTTGCTCGTCTCGTCGCCCTTCACCGCCAGCGCGATCTGCTGGTCCAGGAGCTTCTGCATGTCGGCGTTCACCTCGTACGGGATGAGGTTCTTGGCGTCCTTGAGCTCGCCGAAGGCGAGTGCCCGGGCCTTGCCCGCGGGCGTGCCGTCGTCGCTGCTGAAGTAGGTGTCGGACGAGGACGAGACCGTGGACGGGAAGATGTTCACGAGGTGGCCGAACTTGTTCTGGTTGTCGGCGTTGGTGATCCACTGGGCGAATGCCTTCGCGGTCGCCGGGTACTTGCTCTTCGCCGAGACGCTGACGCCCTGCACGTAGAGCGGCGGCGTGTCGAGCGCCTTGCTGACCGCGACCTGGCCCTTGAGGCTCGGGTTGTCCTTCTCGAAGTCGGCCAGGCCGGTCGCGCCGCCGGTCGTCCAGGCGACCTTGCCCTGCGTGAACAGCTTCGAGTTGCCCTGGTAGTCGCTGTTCAGCACGCTCGGCGGCAGGTACCCCTTGGCGTAGGCGTCCTTGTACTGGTCGACGAGCGCGGCGGCCTGGTCGGTGTTGAACACGAACTGCTTGCCGTCATCGCTGGTGATCTTGATGCCGGCGCGGACGAAGTCGGAGACGTCCGGCTTGCGGCTCATCAGGAAGTTGTCCGGGCACTTGGCCTTCATCGTCGCCGCCTGGGTGAACAGCTCCTGCGTGGTGGCCGGCGGGGTGTTCGCGTCCAGCCCACAGTCGGAGAACTGCTTGAGGTTCCAGTAGTCCAGGTCGGTGTTGAGGTACCACGGGTAGCCGTAGACACCATCGACCCCGGTGAACTTGTACGCGTCGATGCCGCCCTGTACGTACGTCTTGCTCAGATCGTCGTCCTTGCCGACGTCCACGAGCAGTTTCTGCTTGGTCAGGGGGAGGGCGAAGTCGGGCGGCAGGTTGATCACGTCGGGGAGGGTGTTCGAGCTGGCCTGGGCCAGGACTTTCTCGGAGTAGCCGTCGCCCGGCTGGTCGAGCAGCTTGACACTGGTGCCGGGATATTTCGCGGTGAATCCGGCGATGACGCCGTTGAGGTAGTCGGTGAACTTGGGCGTGAGGGCCCAGGTCTGCAGCGTGATGCTGCCGGTGATCTCGTCACTCTCGGCGGCGGTGCCGCCATTCCCGCAGGCGGCGAGCAGCCCGAGGGTGAGAACCGCCGCGGCGGCAAGTCTGATTCGCATGGGTGAGGCTCCTGTGCATCGGTCTTCGTCGAACAGGAAACGTCGGCGAAACATCATCGTGGAGAACTAAAGCGCTATAGTCAACGATCGCGGCGAAGGTAGTTCATACGTTGTTTAGCTGGCTAAAACGCTATAGCGGAGGTAGGGTGCCGCCGTGGGAAACAGGCCGACCATCGCGGACATCGCCAAACGCGTCGGGGTGTCGCCGGGCGCCGTCTCGTTCGCGCTCAACGGCCGCCCCGGCGTCAGCGAACAGACCCGCGCGCGCATCATCGAAGTCGCCCGCGAGATGAACTGGCGACCCCATCGCGCCGCCCGCGCTCTCGGCGGCGCCCAGGCCGGCGTCGTCGGACTCGTGCTCGCCCGGGACCCGCGCACCCTCGGCTCCGAGCAGTTCTACACCCAGATTCTGTACGGCATGCAGGACGTCCTGTCGGCCGGATCGTCCGCCGTGCAGATGCAGCTCGTCCCGGACACCGCCGCCGAGATCGACCTCTACCGGCACTGGGCGGCCGAGCACCGCGTCGACGGCCTGGTCCTCGTCGACCTGCAACTCGACGACCCGCGCATCGCCGTGGTCCGCGAGCTCGGCCTGCCCGCCGTCACCCTCGGCCTCCCCGGTGAACCCGGTCAACTGCCCAGCGTATGGGCCGACGACGCCGAAGCCATGACCACGATCGTCGACTACCTGGCCGCGCTCGACCACCAGCGGATCGCGCACGTCGCCGGGCCGCCCGTCTACCAGCACACCGCGCGCCGCACGCTGGCGCTGCGGGAACAGGCCGCGGCGCGCTCACTGGCCGCCGAGTCCGTCCCGACCGACTTCAGCGACGCCCAAGGCGCGGCGGCGACCCGCACGTTGCTGTCCCGCGCCGAACGCCCGACCGCGATCATCTACGACAGCGACCTGATGGCGGCGGCCGGCCTGGGCGTGGCCCTGGAGATGGGCATCGAAGTCCCCCGCCGGCTCTCGATCGTCTCCTTCGACGACTCGGTCCTGACCCGGATCGTCCACCCGGCACTGACCTGTCTCTCCCGGGACACGTACGCCCTCGGCGCGCAGGTCGCCACCAGCCTCCTGGCCGCGATCGCCGACCCGGCCTCGCGCGAGAGCATCCGCACCGAGACGCCACGCCTCGTGGTCCGGGGCAGCACCACCCGCCCCGCGGCTCAGCTCACGCGGGACGGGCTGTCGTGGGCCGGCGGGGAGTTTGCGCCCGAATGACGGCGTGGGCGGGGGGGGCGCCCCCCGGCGCGGGGCCCCCCCCCCCCCCCGCCCGGGGGGCCCCCCCCCCCCCCCCCGCGGCACCGCTCCCGGGGGGGGGGGGGTGGGGGGCGGGGGGGTTTTGGCCCCCCTAGGGGGGGGGGGGGGGGGGCGCCGCGCGGGGGCGGGGCCCCCCGGCCACCGGGGACGCGGGGTCAGCCCGCCCGGCGCAGCGTCACGGCCGGGAAGTCGAGCGGCACCCCGAGAGCGATGTTGACGTAGTTGGTGAACAGGTTGAGCGCGACCTGTGCGATGGTCTCGACGATCTGCTCGTCGTTCCAGCCCTGCTCGCGGACGGCCGCGACGTCCTCGGCCGAGACCTGCCCGCGTGCGTCGACCAGCTTCAGGGCGAAGCCGAGCAGCGCGGCGGTGCGGGCGTCGCCGGACTCGCCGACCTGCGCGGCGGCGAGGTCCTCGCGGCTCACGCCGGCCTTCTTGCCGAGGGTGGTGTGTGCCGCCAGGCAATACTCGCACGCGTTGCGGTTCGCGACCGCCACGGCGATCTGCTCGCTCAGGGCCGCGCCGAGGGTGCCACCGGCGAACGCGCCGAACGACCCCCACATGCTCTTCAGCGCGGCCGGCGAGTTCGCGACGGCCTGGAACATCGAGGGTACGGCACCGAAGGTGGCGCGGATCTGCTGGATCCTCGACCACGTCGGCGATCTGGGCATACCCGCCGGCGTCCTCACCGGCCTCGCCGATCCACGCCTGGCTCGCTCGCTCATCGCACTGCACGAATCCCCGCAAGCCGACTGGACGCTGGACGGCATGGCGGGCGAGGCGCGCATGTCGCGCAGTGCCTTCGCGGCCCACTTCAAAGAGGTCATCGGCTCGACCCCGGGGCAATACCTGACCCAATGGCGGCTCACCATCGCCCAGGAACGGCTGCGCACCGGTGCCGCCGTGTCCACGGTCGCGGCGGAGCTCGGCTATGCCAACGCGTCCTCGTTCTCCCGCGTCTTCTCCCAGCACCTCGGCACAGCGCCGAGGAAGTGGCTCGCCGCCCCACCGCGTTCGTCGATCCCCGCGTAACAGCAGGTCCGTCCGGGTCCGGCGCGCCCTCTCGGCTCGAGCCACGGCGAATGCCGGGGACACGGCGGAGGTAGTCGTGCCCTCACCCGCTCCCGCGCGAGCGGGGCGGTGGCCGGCCCGGCGCTCGCCGGGGGCGGCGTGGTCCGCATGCTTCGACGGCGGCGGGGCAACCGGTTCGTCGCCTGCTCGCCGCGGCCGTGACACCCGGCCGGTGCGGTCCCGGCGCCCGTGGTGGGCGCCGGGACCGGCGGTCAGGGCAGGAGCGGCTGGAACCGGCGCGGCGCGAAGGTGCTGGGCGCCGGCGTCGTGGTGACGACCTGATCCGCCGCGGCGCGGAGCGGCACCCGGCTGGTCAGCGGCAGCGTGAGGACGCTGCGGCGGGTGTCGAGCTGGATGGTCGCGCCGGTCGACTGCGGGGACGAATACTCGTTGTCGCTGGCCTGGATGATCAGGCCGAGGACGTGACCGGCGGCGATGCGCTGGTCGGTGGCCTGCAGCGGGACGGTGATCGAGTACCAGCGGTCGGCCCGCAGCGGCGTGGTGAAGCGCAGTGACACGTGGTGCGCGGCGTCCTGCCAGCCGCGGGTGAGGATCGCGTGGTCGCTGGTCACGATGCGTTCGGCGGTGTCGTGGTAGCAGGCGTCGTCGGCCGCGGTGGAGGCGCCCCAGCAGGACTCGGTCTCCAGGGTCCGGATGCCTTCGCCGCCGCCCTGGTAGTCGACGCGGGTGCCGGTTCCGTAGTCGACCAGGCGTGCGGTCAGCTCGGTCGTCGGCTTGTCGACCTTGACGCGCAGGGTCACCGACGGGGTGCCGGAGATGCGGACGTTCCCGGTCAGCGGGCCGAACAGGAACGTGGTGCGCCCGGGGACGTCGGCGTTCGGGTCGGCGACCGCGGTGGCCTCACTGAGGTCGGGGTTGTCGGTCAGCGTCCGCACGTCGTCACCCAGGGCGATCCGGGTGGTGCGTGTCGGAGCCGGCCAGGTGCGCTCGTTCACCCAGGTGCCGGGCGCGGTCTCGATCGTGGCCTGCGGTTCCCGGTCGATGCCGTTGTGCAGGCCCTGCAGCCAGCGGTCGAACCATCGGTGCAGCGTGTCGACCCACTCCGCGCGCCGGATGTCGAACGGGTCGACGTGCCCCTCCTGGGAGAGCCAGATCTTCTTCGGTACGCCGAGCCGGCTCCACCACTGCGCGAACTGGTCCGTGGTGACGTTCGTGTCGTTGAGGCCGTGCGCGACGAACACGCTGGCGTGGACCTTGCGGGCGTCGGTGCGGAAGTCCCGTCCGGCCCAGTACGCGTTGTAGTCGCCGGTCGCGTCGTCACTGCCCTGATCCAGTTCGGTCAGGACGCCGGCGCAGGCCTCCTCGGGCCGCCCGGTCACGTAGGAGTGCAGGAACTCCGGGTAGTCCGGGGCGCGCAGGACACCGTTGTAGCGCTGGTAGTCGTACCAGCTGGAGATCGCCGAGATCGGCACGATCGTCTCCAGGCCCTGGACACCGGTCGCGGCGACACCGTTGGCGACCGAGCCGTCCCACGACTTCCCGATCATGCCGGTACGGCCGTTGGTCCAGCCCGTGGCCACGGCCGGCGTCCCGTCCGCGTACCGCGCCTCGACCCGCCCGTTGAGCCAGTCGATCACCGCCTTGGCGCCGAGCACCTCTTCCCGGCCGCCGACGTCCATGCAGCCGGTCGACCGGTTCGTCCCGGCCAGGTCGGCGGCGACGAACGCGTAGCCGCGCGGCACGAAGTAGTTGTCGTAGAAGAGCGGCTCCTTGGTGATGACGCCGTTCGCGTCGTACCGCTTCAGTTCGCTCTCGTTGCCGCGCCCGCAACACGAGTAGTACGGCGAGCCCTCCATGACGACCGGCACCCTGAGGTGTCTCGCGGCGGCCTCGCGCGGCCGGACGATGTCGACGGCGATCTCGTCGCGCTTGCCGTCGTGGTCGTTGTCCAGCGGCGTCTGCACCCAGACGCTCTCCCGGACGGCGTTCTCGTAGGAGTAGACCGGCACGGTCTCCCCGTTGCGGATGTGCGGAACCCCGGTGGCGGTGGCCGGTGCGGCGGAGACGGCCAGCGTGGCGCCGACTCCCGCGACGACGGCGATGGCCATCCCTCGCATTCGTGACCATGACATCGACGTATCGTAATTCGCCGCTCCCGCGGTCGAGTACAACGATCTGCTTCACATTCACGATGTCCTCGCTCCGCTGTGGTGCTTCTCCGCCGCTTTCGCGGGGACCCTTCCGGGCTGCGCAGGGCGCGGGGCGCCCAGAACGCGAAGCCCTCCAGGGCGATCTCCGTGAGTGGTCCCGCTCAGGACACCGAACCCGCCCACGCCGCCCGCCGACTTCGCGATCCGGCCCGGCGCCCGCGACTCCCGCTCCTCGGCCGGCCCCGGAGGGGGTGGCAGCACCCCTCGGAGCACGGGTCCCTCCAGCCTGGTGAGCCACCCTCAGGACCGGCCAAGAGCGTGACCCGCGCCGCGGCCCGGTGGCGGGCGCCGCCGGCGTGGCTGTTCGCGAGGTCGGCGGTGGGCAGGACGCGGGGGCGGGCTCGCCGAGTCCGTAGGCGGGACTGGTTCGGGGACGGGCGGGGTGTGGGGGTGGGCCGGGGTGAGCTCGCCCCGCCACGGACGTCGCCCTGGAGGGCTGAGCGTCCTGGGCGCCCTGCGCCCTGCTCGGCCCGGAAGGGTCCCCGCGGGAGCGGCGGAGAGCGACCCCGGCGGAGATGGGCGAAAAGGAATGTGATCTTGGGGGGTCGGAGGGTCAGCGACGGGTCGGGGTGGCGGCGCCGAGGGCGGCGGAGACGTCGTGGGCGGCGGCGAGGACTTCGGGCGCGCGGGACCGGAGGCCGGGCAGGCCCATGTCCATGGCCAGGGTGGAGACGGAGATGCCGCCGAGGACCTGGCCGGTGTGGTCGAACACGGCGACGCCGAGGCAGCGGATGCCCGGTTCGTTCTCCTCGTCGTCGATCGCGTAGCCGAGGGCGCGGACGCCGGCCAGGTGGGCGAGGAGATCTTCTTCGCCGGTCAGCGTGTGCGGGGTGCGCGGGGTGAGGCCGGTGCGGCGGCAGATCGACAGGACTTCGGCGTCGCTGAGCTCGGCGAGGACGGCTTTGCCGATGGCGGTGGTGTGCAGGGCGACGCTCATGCCGATGCGGGAGGGCATCTGGTACGGCCGGCGGCCTTCGTGCTTGTCGACGTAGACGAGCTCGTCGACGTGGCGGATCGCGAAGTGCGTGGTGAAGCCGGTCGCCTCGCAGAGCGCGCGCAGGGCGCCGGAGGCCTGGCGGGCCGGGTCGAAGCGGTGCATGACCCGGCCCGCCAGGGTGAGGATCCGGGGGCCGGGCTCGTAGCTGCCCAGGCCGTCGGGCCGGGCGAAACCCCAGGTCACGAGCGACTGGAGGATGCGGTGCACGGTCGACTTGGAGACGCCGGTCGCCGCCGCGATGTCGGTGACGCGGTGGTGCTCGGCGAGTGCTTCGAGCACCGCCAGCGTCTTGTCGATGGAGCTGCCTTCCCTGGCCACCGGATCAGCCTAACCGGGTCTATCGGCCCAGCCAGCCGCCGTCGACCGCCAGGACGTGACCGTTGACGTAGTCGGCGGCGGGGGAGGCGAGGAAGACGACCGCGCCGGCGATGTCCTCGGGGCGACCCCAGCGGCCGGCCGGGATCCGCGCCCGGATGCCGGCCTCGCGGACCGGGTCGGCCCGCAGCGGCTCGGTGTTGGCGGTCTCGACGTATCCCGGCGCGACGGCATTGACCTGCACTCCCTGGGCGGCCCACTCGTTGGCCAGCGCTTTCGTCAGCCCGGCGACGCCGTGCTTGGCCGCGGTGTAGCCGGGCACGGTGACACCGCCCTGGTAGGACAGCATCGACGCGATCGAGATGATCTTCCCGTGGCCGCGGGTGAGCATGCCGGCGCCGATCGTGCGGCTGAGCACGAAGACGGCGTCCAGGTCGACGCC
The DNA here is from genome assembly GCF_044388125.1 of Actinoplanes sp. NPDC020271. Lineage (NCBI taxonomy): Bacteria > Bacillati > Actinomycetota > Actinomycetes > Micromonosporales > Micromonosporaceae > Actinoplanes > Actinoplanes sp. NPDC020271. The sequence continues at coordinate 78,231 of NZ_JBIRWQ010000018.1, read as the reverse complement.
GAGGACGGCGCGCCAGTCGTCGAGCGAGTGCTCGGCGGCCGGCGCGCGCCGGATGATGCCCGCGTTGTTGACCAGGATGTCGATCGGGGGCAGTCCGGCCGCCGCCGCGGCGATGCCGTCCACGTCGGACAGGTCGTGAACCCATCGGGTGGTCCGGGCTCCGGCCTCCGCGCACTCCTTGCCGACTTCGTCGAGATCCGCGGTACGGCCGTGGAGCACCAGGTCAGCGCCGGCGCGCGCGAGCGCGACGGCGACCGCCCGGCCGATCCCGCTGCGTGAGCCGGTGACCAGGGCGGTCCGTCCGTGCAGGTCGAACGAGGTCACCGCAGGTCTCCGACCGCGACCGGCTCGACGTCGTCGTACGCCTGGTTCTCCCCGCCCATCGCCCAGACGAACGCGTAGCTGCGGGTGCCGAATCCGCAGTGCACCGACCAGTACGGCGAGATCACCGCCTGTTCCGGGGCGACGATCAGGTTGCGGGTGGCGTCGGGCCGGCCCATCAGGTGCACGATCCGCTCGGACGGTGGCAGGTCGAAGTAGAAGTAGACCTCGGTGCGCCGTTCGTGGGTGTGGCACGGCATCGTGTTCCACATGCTGCCCGGTTCCAGCACGGTCACGCCGAGCACCAGCTGGCAGCTCTGGATGCCCTTGAGGTGGATGAACTTGTAGATGGTCCGCTCGTTGGAGCCTTCCGGCGAGCCCAGGCGCACCGGCTCGGCGTCGTCGAGGGTGGCCTTGACCGTCGGATGGCTGGTGTGCGCGGGCGTCGACACCAGGTAGAACCGGCCGTCGAAGCCGACCTGCCGGGCGCCGCGGCCGACGTAGAGCACCTCCTTGGCGGCCAGCTCGAAACGCTCGCCGTCGACGGTGACCGTGCCGGGTCCGCCGACGTTGACCACGCCCAGCTCCCGCCGCTGCAGGAAGTACTCCGAGCGCAGCGCCTCCGGGTTGGGCAACTCGGCCGGGCCGGCCACGCCACCGACCACGATGCGGTCCTCGTGGGAGTAGGTCAGCCGCACCTCACCGGGCGCGAACATCTCCTCCACCAGGAAGCGGTCACGCAGTTGCCCGGTGTCCATGCTCGCCGGTTGGTCCGGCGCCGTCGCGGGTCGCGTCTCCATCAAGGTCACCTTCCGTCGAGGGATCGGAGTCGAGCGAGTCGACCCTCGGGGTCACAGGAGTGGTGCGTCTCCAGAATGTTCTGCTACATGGAACCAGTTATCAACACATGGAACACAGGATGGGCGCCGATGTCGGTGGAATGCGGTCACCGCGGCCGCGGTCGACCTCCTCGAGCGCGGCGGGCCCCGGTGCGCATCCGCTTCGACGAGATCGAGCGGGCGGGTGTCGCCGGCGGGTGCGTCCTGGAGCCGGGCCAAAATGCGACATAGATCATGCCGATTGCGTGCAACCTCCCCGAAACCGCTGGTCAATACGGTGGAAATTCGGGTGATCACGTGGTGACGCAGGATTACGTACCACAGAGTCCAGTAGAACGACGTCTATGCGGGTGTGCAGGAAGAATCGCTCGAGAAGCAGGACCCGCCGCCGGAGATCCCTGAGCCGCCGGCCCGTAAGCGACCCCGCTGGCGCCGGATCGTGGCCACGGTTGCCGCCGTGAGCGCGTTCTGGGTGGCCGGTGGCATCGGCGCCGCCGAGGCCTACGTCGAGTCGATCCCGGTCCCCGGCGCGGTGCCGCAGCCCCAGGCGTCGGTCCTGTACTACCGGGACGGCCGGACGATCCTGGCCCGGGTCGGCGCGACCGACCACAACGACGTCCCGCTGAGCGCGATCTCCCCGGATCTGCGCCAGGCCGTGCTGCTCGCCGAGGACCGCGACTTCTACGACCACGCCGGGGTGTCGGTGCGGGGGGTGGCGCGGGCGATGGTGGCCGACGTGAACGGCAGCCACCAGGGCGCGTCGACGATCACCCAGCAGTACGCGCGGAACGCCTTCCTGAGCCAGCGGGTCACGGTCGACCGCAAGATCCAGGAGATGGCGCTCGCTATCAACCTGGAACGCCAGTACAGCAAGGACGAGATCCTCGACCGGTATCTGAACACGATCTACTACGGGCGGGGTGCGTACGGGATCGCGGCCGCCGCCAACGCGTACTTCGGCGTCACCCCGGACAAGCTGGACTTCGCCCAGGGCGCGGTGCTGGCCGCGGTGATCAAGGACCCGTGGCTCTACGACCCTGACCACAACGCCGGCCAGGCCCGGCGCCGCTGGAACTGGATCTTCGCGACGGCCCGGGACGCCGGCGTGATCGACCCGGCGAAGGTGACGTACCCGCCGATCCGCCCGGCCGGCTCGGCGATCGGTGGCCCGCTCGGGCTCGTCGTCGACCAGGTCGAACGAGAGCTCGGCACGCACGGCATCACCTCGCAACAACTGCACACCCGGGGCCTGAGGGTGGTCACCACCCTCGACCAGGCCGCCCAGCAGTCGGCGATGACGTCGGTGAAGAAGACGCTGACCGGGCAGCCGGCCGGGCTGCAGGCGGCCCTGGTCGCGCTCAACCCGTCGACCGGCGGGGTGCTCGCCTACTACGGCGGGGACCGCGGCAGCGGCTACTTCGACAACGCGTCGGCGATGCACCCGGCGGCGTCGACGTTCAAGCCGATCGTGCTGGCCGCCGCGCTGACCAAGGGCATCGCCTACCAGTCGAAGTGGGACGGCAGCTCGCCGCGGCTCTTCCCGGACCGGGGTGTGCCGTTGCGCAACCACGGCAACCTGCAGTGTCCCGAGTGCACCCTGCAGCACGCGATGGTCGACTCGCTGAACACACCGTTCTACGCGGTGACCGCCCAGATCGGGCCGGACAAGGTCCGGGACATGGCCGTACGCCTGGGAATCCCCGACAAGTACGCCGGCCAGAAGTCGATGGTCGACGTCAAGGGCGACCCCGCGCCGGGCAGGACCCGCGGCGACATCTCGCTCGGCCGGTACGCCGTCCTCCCCGCTGACCTGGCCGGCGTCTACGCGACCCTGGCCGGCAACGGCGTCCGGCACGAGCGGCACTTCGTGCAGGCGGTGACCGGCGCCGACGGCTCCGGCTACACCACCCCGGACAAGGCCGCCGCGGTGCTCGACCCGAAGGTCGCCGCCGACGTCACCACCGTCCTGCAGAGCGTGGTGAAGGAGCACGGCATCGTCCCGGGCCGCCCGGCGGCCGGGAAGACCGGCACCCAGCAGTACCTCGACACGCTGGACAACCAGGACGCGTGGATGGCCGGGTACACGCCCGAGATGGCCAGCGTGGTCTGGATTGGCAAGGCGAAACCGGGGCCGCTGCGCGACGCGAAGAACAAGCCCATCGAGGGCGACACCATGCCGTCCTACCTCTGGCGCGACTTCACCGAGACCGCGTTGCGGGGCGAGCCGGTCACGCCGCTGCCCAGGGCCGCGCACGTCGGGCGCCTCGACGCCGGTGACTTCGGCAAGACCGGCCCGCAGGCCAAGAGCCCGGACACGGTCGCGAACCTGCACGCCGCCGCGGCCGGTTACGAGCCGGTCGTGCACACCGAGCACAGCGGCAAGCGGCTGGCGCTGACCTTCGACGACGGCCCGTCCGCGGACACCCCGGCCGTGCTCGACCTGCTCGCGCAGTACCACGTCAAAGCCACGTTCTGCATCGTCGGCGAGAACGCCACCTGGTACCCGGAGCTGGTGCGCCGGATCGTCGCCGACGGCCACCGGCTCTGCAACCACTCGATGCACCACGACGACCTGGGGGTCATCTCCGAGGCGAAGAGCCGGGCGGACATCCTGGAGGCGGACGCCGCGATCGCCGCCGCGGTGCCGGGGGCGACGGTGACGTACTACCGCGCGCCGTACGGCGACTTCGGCCCGTCCGCGAAGGCCGGCGGCAAGCTCGGGCACACCCCGCTGGGCTGGGTCGTCGACCCGGACGACTGGCTGCTGCCCGGCGCCGGCGTGATCGTGTCCCGGATCAAGCAGCAGCTCAAGCCGCGCGCGGTGGTGCTCGTCCACGACGGCGGCGGTGACCGCAGGCAGACCGTCGAGGCGCTGCGCACGCTGGTCCCCGACCTGCTCGCCGACGGGTGGACGTTCGACTTCCCGGAGACGACCGTGACCGGCAAGCCCCTCCCGGGTCCGTCGCCGAGTGCGTCCACCCCGCAGCCGGAGTCGTCGTCGGTGTCGCCGAGCCCGTCGGGCTCACCGGCACCGTCCGGCTCGGTGTCCCCGTCGGCGTCCCCGTCGGAGGCCGCGACCAGCGGATCGCCGGAGCCGAGCAGCACCGACTGAGCTTCCCTCCCGTCGGCGCCGGGCAGCGGTTCGCTGCCCGGCGCCGCTGTTCCCGGTATTAGTGAGCATTGTTTCCAGGTCATTTCGAACAACGTCTTGACAACGTTGTCAGTGCGGGTTGAAGCTGGCGATCTCTGATAGCAGGGCGTCCACTGTGCCTCCTCCGTCTGGAGTCCGCATGAAGTTCTCCCGCCCGCCCCGACGGTGGTCAGCCGTCGCCGGCGCGCTTCTTCTCCCGGTCGGCTTGATCTCCGCTCCCACCCTCGCGAACGCCGCCGTCAAGGCCGGTGACTTCGCCTCCTCGTTCGAATCGGCCGACCCGCAGGCCACGGCCAGCACGGTAGAGCTCGACGCGAACGGCAAACCGGTCCAGGGCAACCTGACCGGCTCGATCCGCACCGGGCTGCCCGGCAGCGTGCTCGACAAGGTCGGCGCGGTGACCGCGAGCGCCGAGAACCCGCCGAACGAGACGGCGCTCAAACTCAAGGACGGCGACTCGTCGACCAAGTGGCTGGCGTTCGATCCGACCGGCTGGGTCACCTACCGGCTGACCGCGCCGGTGACCGTCGTCAAGTACTCGCTGACCTCGGCCAACGACGCGGCCGGGCGGGACCCGAAGGACTTCGCGATCCAGGGTTCGGCCGACGGCACGGAGTGGACCGACCTCGACAAGCAGACCGGCCAGACCTTCGGCGGTCGCTTCGCGACGAACACCTACACCTTCAAGAACACCAGCGCGTACGCGTTCTACCGGCTGAACGTCACCGCGAACTCCGGTGACTCGCTGGTGCAGCTGGCCGACTGGGACATCAGCGACGGCACCGACGTCAAGCCGCCGTCGACCCCGATGGTGACCGTCACCGGCACCGGCCCGTCGCGCGGTTCCAACGCCAAGCCGGGCGCCGGGTTCACCGGGGTCGCCTCGCTGCGCTACGCCGGTGCGGCTGAGGGCGGCGGACGGTCGTACGCGAGCAATCGGCTCTTCGACGTGAACATCCCGGTCGGGCCGAAGTCGCGGCTGAACTACAAGATCTTCCCCGAGCTCACGGGCGAGGACCTGCAGTATCCGTCGACCTTCGTCTCGCTCGACCTGCACTTCACCGACGGCAGTTACCTGAGCAGGCGGTCCGCGATCGATCAGCACGGCTACGCGCTGACGCCGACCGGCCAGGGCACGTCGAAGGTGCTGCTCGCCGACGAGTGGAACGCGGTGCAGGCCGACCTCGGCACGGTCGCGAACGGCAAGACGATCGACCGGATCCTGCTCGCCTACGACAACCCGAAGGCGACCGCGGCCACCCGCTTCCAGGGCTGGATCGACGACGTCGCGGTGACCGGCACGCCGGCCGCGATCGACGGCTCGGCGCTGACCGGCTACGTCGACACGCGGCGCGGCACCAACGCGTCCGGCGGCTTCTCCCGCGGCAACAACCTGCCCCTGACCGCGGTGCCGAACGGCTTCAACTTCCTGACGCCGGTCACCAACGCCACCTCGGACTCCTGGGAGTACGTCTACCACCGCGACAACAACGCGGCGAACCTGCCCACGCTGCAGGGCCTGGCGATCTCGCACGAGCCCAGCCCGTGGATGGGTGACCGCAACCAGATGTCGGTGATGCCGGTCGCGGCCGGTGGCAACCTCACCGGTGCACCGAACACCCGCGCGCTGGCGTTCAGCCACGACGACGAGATCGCCCGCCCCGACCTCTACTCGGTGCGGACGCAGAGCGGCCTGGTCGCGCGGATGTCGCCGACCGACCACGGTGGCGTCGCCGACTTCACGTTCCCGGCCGGCTCGGCCACCGGCAGCGTCGTCTTCCAGAACGGCACGTTCACGTTCGGCGCCGACGGCACGGTCACCGGCTGGGTCGACAACGGTTCCGGGCTCTCCGCCGGTCATAGCCGGATGTTCTACGCCGGCACGTTCGACCGCGCGCCGAGCGCGACGGCGGCGGCCTCGGCCACCTTCGACACCGCGGCGAGCGCGACCGTGACGCTGCGGTTCGCCACCTCGTTCATCTCCGTCGACCAGGCGAAGAAGAACCTGGCCCTGGAGGTCACCGGCAAGAGCCTCGACGAAGTCCACAAGGCCGCCACCGCGGCGTGGAAGGACCGGCTCGGCCGCATCGAGGTGAAGGGCGCGACCGAGACGCAGCTGGTCACGCTCTACTCCAACCTGTACCGGCTCAACCTCTACCCGAACTCGCAGTCGGAGAACACCGGCACCGCGGCCGCGCCGCACTGGCAGTACGCGAGCCCGGTCTCCGCGGCGACCGGCACGTCCACCCCGACCACCACCGGGGCGAAGCTGGTCGACGGCCAGATCTACGTCAACAACGGGTTCTGGGACACCTACCGGACCGTGTGGCCGGCGTACTCGCTGCTCTACCCGGACGTCGCCGCGAAGCTCGCCGACGGGTTCGTCCAGCAGTACCGCGACGGCGGGTGGATCGCCCGGTGGTCCTCTCCCGGTTACGCCGACCTGATGACCGGCACCAGCGCCGACGTCGCGCTGGCCGAGGCGTACCTCAACGGGGTCGAACTGCCCGACCCGCTCGGCGCGTACGACGCCGCGGTCAAGGACGCCACGGTCGCCTCCGGCCGCAGCGCCGTCGGCCGCAAGGGCATCGAGACCTCGCTGTTCCTCGGCTACACGCCGACCACCACCGGCGAGTCGGTGTCCTGGGCCCTCGAAGGGTTCATCAACGACTACGGCCTGGGCAACATGGCCGCCGGACTGGCCAAGGACAAGGCCACCCCGAAGGAGCGGGTGCAGCAGCTCAAGGAGGAGTCGCAGTACTTCCTGGAGCGGGCCCGCAACTACGTCAACATGTTCGACACCAAGAGCGAGTTCTTCCAGGGCCGGCAGGCCAACGGGACGTTCCTCGACGGCGACCCGCTGGACTGGGGTGGCGTCTACACCGAGACCGACGGCTGGAACTACGCGTTCACCGCGCAGCAGGACGGCCAGGGCCTGGCCAACCTCTACGGCGGCCGCAAGCAGCTGGAGCAGAAGCTCGACGAGTTCTTCGCCACGCCGGAGAAGGCCGACCACCCCGGCGGGTACGGCGGCACGATCCACGAGATGCTGGAGGCCCGGGCCGTCCGCCTCGGTCAGCTCGGCATGAGCAACCAGCCCTCGCACCACATCCCGTACATGTACGACTACACCGGCGTCCCGTCCAAGACGCAGGCGATCGTGCGGGAGATCCTGCAGCGGCTCTACGTCGGCAGCGAGATCGGCCAGGGTTACCTCGGCGACGAGGACAACGGCGAGATGTCGTCCTGGTACATCCTCAGCTCGCTCGGCCTCTACCCGCTGCAGAACGGCTCGTCGAGCTGGGCGATCGGCTCACCGCAGTTCGAGCAGATGACCGTGCACCGCACCACCGGTGACATCATCGTCAAGGCGCACGAGAACAGCGTCAAGAACGTCTACATCCAGTACGCCCGGGTCAACGGCAAGGACCAGAAGAAGGTCGCGATCGACTCCTCGGTCCTGGCCAAGGGCGGCACGATCGAGTTCGTCATGGGCCCGAAGCCGTCGTCCTGGTTCACCGGCAAGAACGAGGTGCCGGACTCGCTGACCAAGGGCAACGACGTCCCCAAGCCGCTGCAGGACGTCACCGGCCCTGGCCTGGGCACCGCCACCACCGACGGCGGCTCGGACGCGTCCAAGCTCTTCGACGACACGTCGTCCACGCAGCTGACGTTCGCCTCCGGCACCCCGCAGGTCGACTGGACGTTCCGCGGTGGTGAGCAGGCACCGGCGTACTACACGCTCACCTCCGGGGCCAAGGGCGGCGACCCGTCCGACTGGACGCTGCAGGGCTCGGCCGACGGCATCACCTGGACGACGCTCGACACCCGCAAGGACCAGGTGTTCGCGTGGCGCAACCAGACCCGGCCGTTCCGGATCGACAAGCCGGGCCGGTTCACGAGGTTCCGCCTGGCCGTGACGAAGACGACCGGGGCCGCGCAGGCCACCCTGGCCGAGGTGGAACTGCTCGCCGGTGGCGACGTCCGGCTCGGCGGCGGCTCGGTCACCGTCTCCGGCGTCACGAACGTGGCCGCTCGCTCGGGTGCCGCGGTGTCCGTGCCGCTGGCCACGGTCACCGGGGGCACGGCGGCCGACTACCAGGCCACGATCAACTGGGGGGACGGGACACCGGCCACCGCGGGGACCACGACGCTCAGCTCGCGCGCGGTCTACGGGGTGAGCGGCTCCCACACGTACGCGAAACCCGGTTTCTATCAGGCGTCGGTCACCGTGAGCGATGGCGACGGGCAGGACTCGGCGACCGTCGGCGTCACCGTCTCCTATGCGCCGGAGTCCGGCCTGACCGCCGCGTTCGACACCGTCTGCATCGGTGACGACGGAGTGCAAGGAGCCAACTGCGACGCCAAGACCTGGGCCTACTCGCGGAGCGCGCTGGCCACGGCCGGCCTGACCCAGGGCAAGCGGGCCACCGTTCCCGGAACCGCGCTCGGCTTCACCCTGCCGGTCACCCCTGCCGGGCAGCCGGACAACGCCAGCGGCAACGGCAAGACGATCGCGCTGAACCTGCCGGCCGACGCCAGGAGCATCTCGTTCATCGGCGCCGGGACGCAGGGCAACCAGAGCACCACCGGCACCGCGACGTTCAGCGACGGCACCACCGCGAGCCTCCCGATCCAGATGAGCGACTGGACGCTGGGCGGGAACGCCAACGGGACGCCGGCCTACGGCAACGTGATCGTCGCCAAGTCCGCCTACCGGTTGCACGGGACCGACCGGGACGGCGCGGTGCCGTTCCTGTTCGCGACCGCGCCGTACCAGATCCCGGCGGGCAAGACGCTCGTCTCGGTGACCCTGCCGGCCCAGACCGGTGACCCCGGTTCGATCGGCCGGATCCACGTCTTCGCGATCGCCGACGACGGCACGCCCCGGCCCGACCTGACGCTGACCGCGCCGGCCGGCCAGAGCGCGACCGCCGGTACGGAGTTCGCCGCGAAGCTGGGCACGGCCACCGGCGCCGAGCACGCCACCGTCCAGTGGGGTGACGGCACCGTTCCCGCCGACGCGGTGATCGACGCCTCCGGGGCGATCAGCGGGACGCACACCTACGCCCAGCCGGGCACCTACACCGTGCACGTCACGGCGTGGGACGCGTACGCCGGCAGCACGGTCACGTTCACCACGACCGTGGCCAAGGGTGCCGCGTCGGCCACGGCGAGCACGGTGGACCTGAGTGCGAAGGAGGCGGCGCCGGCGTACCAGCCGGAGGCCAAGCTCTCCGTCACCGAGGGTCCGCGGGCCACGGCCATCACCGTCGACGCCTCCGGGTTCGCGCCGAACGAGACGGTGACCGGCACGTTCGGTCCCGGGCTGGCCGTGAGCACGCTGCACGCCAACGCCGACGGTGTCGTCGCGGGCGAGACCGTCAGCGTTCCGGGGGCGGCAACCCCGGGCACGACCGGCGTGACGCTGACCGGTGCCGAGTCCGGCGCCAAGATCCAGCTGCCCTTCACGGTCACCCCCGCGAAGTAGCAGAACCCCCAACCCACTGATGGGCCGGCCCGAACATGGCCGGCCCATCAGTGTTTCCCGGTTCTGTCGTGACGTCATAGCCGGGCCTGCCCCAGGGCGCCGGGGGCATCGCAGCCGTACCCGCTCGGCCCGTCGGCCGGTGACGACACGCCGGGCGAAGGCGACGGCGCCGGAGTGCCGGATCTGGCGGACCCGGAGCCCGGGATCGGCCTGCTGGAGGCAGGCTTGCCGGTACGCCGGATGGCGAATAACGCCGATTCGCTGGCACGATGGCGCTACCGTCGGATTCTCTTGACCACAACTCGGAGATCGGGGCGTGCCAGCACATGGAACCTCACCAGGATCCCGCTCAGCCGGCCGACGCGGAGGCACCCGAGAGTCTGGAGGGCTGGCTGCGGGACCTGCGCACCGAGGTCGCCGCGGACCCGTCGAGCTGGGCCGACCCGGACGGCGAGGCCCCTGCGCCGCCTGCGCCGGAGGAGAAACGCGGCGGCGGCCGGCACCGGGCGGCCGACTGACGGCGCAGGCCCTCTCGCGGACCGGAGGCGGCACTGTCGTGATGCACGCCTGTTCCCGCGGATCAACCGTACTTACTTCTGCACGGTAACGATCACCCCGCCACACACATCTGTCAGAGCGCGCTCCGAGGTGGGGCCAGCTATACCGCACAGGTGGAGCAAACTCACCCGGTTGTGCTACATCCTGTGTCATCGTGCTCCGGGCTGCCGTTCTCTACCGTCAGCCCATGCGCATGCGACCTATCACGACAACTGTCGCCGCCGGACCACCGCCGGACTCCGGTGGTAGACCAGTTCGATGGCATTCGAGGACCGTGATCGGTTTGCTGCTGGTGGCCGGCTCAGCGTTGGGGGCAGCATTCGAGCTCGCCCCCAGGGTCCTCCTGAGGCCGAGCTTCGGGGCTTACAGTGACGCGAAACTGCACGACGCCCTCGGGCGTGCGTTCGCCGAGTATTGGGAAAGCGGATCCCCGGCGCTCCCCGCCCACCTGACGTCGCTGGTCGACTACTGGTTCCAATGGCATGCGATCAAAGTGGTGAACAGCGCCTTGCTGGCTGTTGTCCTGGCCCTGCTCACCACCGCGCTGTGGCAGAAATATGTGCGTGGCCGGCGCTGGTACGCGGCGGTCGCCACAGCCGCGACGATGTCGACGGTTCTCGTCATCTGGGTGCTGTCGGTGAACATCCAGGTGACGGCCCTGCCGCTGATCCCGTTGCTGGGGCTGTTACCCGGTGGAACCGCCGACGGAGAGCTCGCCCGGGTGGTGAGCGAGATGCGCGAAGAGCTGACGAACGCGGCCGCCCCGCACGCCGGTTCCCCTGTGCCGGCGGTGCTGCTCGGCGAGGTCGAGCGCTATTACTGGGTCACGGCGGGGATTTCCGCCACGCTGATGGTGGCAGCCGGCCTGACGAGCGCCTGTTTCTGGAGGCGGCGTCTCGCCGGCGACACGAGCGCCATCCGGGTCAGATTCATGCACAGTACGCTCGGTGTCATCACGGCCCTGACCGCATGTGTGCTGCTGCTGATGACAGTGGCCAGTGCACTCTCGGCGCTGGAACCCGCCGCCTCGCTGCTCGGCATCACCGCGGAGGCGTACAACACGCAAAGTTGACAATTGTCGATCGGGTCTTGTGTGGACAGTGGCAGGCCATCAGGGTTGTTCCGGCAGTTTCCGACAGCTCCCGGGGGACCCCGATGGCATACCGCCGCATGATCGCGTTGACCGCGGCACTGGCCCTGACCGTCACTCTCACTCCGTCACCCGCCGAGGCCGGCAGCACGTCCGGCCCGAATGCGGTGGTGACCTGGAACCTCAACGCCCAGAACGAGATCTACGAGGTGGCGCGGCAGTCGCCGGCCACCGCTGCCCGCAGCTTCGCGATGGTGCAGGGCGCGGTCTACGACGCCGTGAACGCGGTCACCGGGGTACGGTACCAGCCGTACCTGACCGCGCCGAAGGTGCGCCACGGCGCCTCGGCCGACGCCGCGGTGGCCGCGGCCGCCTCCGACGTGCTGCTCGCGCTCTTCCCCGAGCAGGCCGCGACCGTCCAGGCGCAGTACGACACCGCCCTCGCCGCGATCCCGGCCGGGCGGGCCCGCGTCGCCGGCGTCGCCGCCGGCAAACAGGCCGCGGCCGCGATGATCGCCGCGCGGACCGGTGACGGCGCGTTCGACCCGGACAGCTGGAACGTCAGCACCGAACCGGGGCAGTGGCGGCCCACCCCGCCGACGAACGTCCAGGACGGCGCGTGGTTCGCCGACCTCACACCGTTCGTGCTCCCCGACTCGGGGATGTTCCGGACCGCCGGGCCGCCCGCGCTGAGCAGTGCCGCGTACGCGAAGGACCTCGACGAGGTCAAGGCGATCGGCGGGGTGAACAGCACGGTCCGTACGCCGGACCAGACCGAGTCGGCCAAGTGGTGGCACGACCGCCGCCTCACCGAATGGGCGATGAAACGGCAGCTCGCGCAGACGCAGCACCTGAGCACGCTGCAGACCGCGCGGATGTTCGCGATGATCGACATCGTCAACGTGGACGCGCTGATCGCCTGCTACAACGAGAAGAAGTACTGGAACTTCTGGCGCCCGGTCACCGCCGTCCAGGAGGCCGGCCGCGACGGCAACCCGGCGACCGAGGCGGACCCGGCGTGGATGCCGCTGCTGGTCACACCGCCGTTCCCGGACTACACCTCCGGGCACACGTGCTCGTTCTCGGCGCTGACCCTGACCTGGCAACGGTTCTTCGGGCGCGACGACATCGCGATGAGCGCCTACAGCTCGGACTCCGGGACGACCCGCTCGTTCCCGAGCTTCTCGTCGGCGCTGGCCGAGGTCGTCGAGGCGCGGATCTGGGGCGGGGTGCACTTCCGGACCGCTGACGAGCAGGGCGTGAAGATCGGGACCGGAACCGCGCGGTACGTGCTGGCGCGCGAGTTCCGGCCGCTCCACTAGGGGTTTCACGGCATGAGGGCGGGCCCGGCGGCCCGCCCTTTCGCGTGCTGTTCCGGTCACTGCATGTCGTCACGGCGGTACGGAACCGTCGCAACGTAGACGTACGTGCGCGGACGCCCTACGCTGTGCCGAACCTGTGAAACGAGGAGGACGCAGTGGCCGAATCCCCACCAGAACAACGGAAGGCCGCCGAACCCGGGCCGCCCGTGCCACAACTGCTGGTCATGCCGCCCAGCGACGCGCTGCCGTCGATCGCGTGGCCGGGGCCCGAAGGTGCGCCGGCCTGGGCCATCCCGGTGCAGGTGCCGGCCGGGACCCAGGGATATGCGCTGTTCATCCCCATGCTCCCCATCTCGTCGGCGACCGCGACCGCGGTTCCGGCTTCGCCCGTCGGTTCCACCGAAGCGCCGGCCTCAGCTTCCGTCGCTGCCCCGGCGCCGTTGTCCCCGGCCGACACGGAACCTCCGGCCGAGGGTGTCGCGGAGTCTTCGCCCGAGGCCGCGGCGGCATCTGACTCCGAGGCCGATCCGGAACCGGCTGCTGTTGCTCCGGCGCTCGTCAACGCCGGTGCGGAGGCCGTCGTTGCCCCGCCGTCCGCACCCGCGCCCGCCTCGTCCGCCGAGGCCGCGCCCGGTCAAGCCGCGCCCGCCTCGCCCGCCGAGGCCGCGCTCGGTCAAGCCGCACCCGTCTCGTCCGCCGAGGCCGCGCCGGCGGTTGCCGCTCCGGGTGCGCCATGGCCGGCCCCGGCCGAGGCCGCCGCGGCACCGCCCGCCGCGACTCCGGCTCCGCCACCCGCTCCCAACGTGTGGACCTTCTCCGAGCAGGGTGCCCGCGTCCCGTTCCAGCAGACTCCCCACACCCCGTTCCCCCGCTACCAGGCGCCGCCCACCCCGTGGCAGAGGTTCCGCGACAAGCACTGGCCCGGCCCGGTCGGCACCCGCGGACGGGCGGTCCCGGCCGGCGTGCTCGCCGGTGCACTCGGCATCGCCTGTTTCACGCCGCTCGACCGTACGGGAATCGGTTGGTTCCTGGGTTGGCTCGTCCTGACCGTCGGCGTGGTTCTCGGCGTCCGCCGCTCCGCCGACCTGCCCCACTCCGAACGGTGGATCCGGGGTGGCTGGGCGGTCGCGGCGCTGGCGCTGCTCGCCGTCCCGGCCTTCCGCAACGCGTGGTGGCTGGTCACGTTCAGCGTGTTCGGGGCGCTGGGCTGTGCGACGCTGGCGATCGTCGGCGGTCGTCAGGTCCGCTCGATACTGTTCGGGCTGGTGGCCACGCCGTACGCCGGATTCCGTGGTCTTCCCTGGGTCCGCCGGCACCTGGGGACGAACCGCAACACCGGGATCGGCAAGCGGGTCGGTTTCTCGATCGTCCTCACGGTGCTGGTCCTGCTCGTCTTCGGCGGGCTGCTCTCCTCGGCCGACGTCGCGTTCTCGACGCTGCTCGGTGACGTCGTGCCGGACTTCGACATCGGTTCGGCGTTCCGCTGGATCTTCCTGGCCGTCGTCGGAGCCCTGATCGCCGTCGCCGGCATCTACACGCTGTCCGCGCCGCCGGTCGTCTCCAGCCTGGACACTCCCGGTCGAGGCCGGTACGGCCTGGTCGAGTGGGCCCCGGCCGCCGCCGCGCTGGTGCTGCTCTTCGGCGGCTTCGTCGGGGTGCAGTTCGCGGTCCTCTTCGGCGGCAGCCGGCACGTGCTGGAGACCGCCGGGCTCAGCTACGCCGAGTATGCCCGCAGCGGCTTCTGGCAGCTCGTCGCCGTCACACTGCTGTCGCTGGCGATGCTCGCCGCACTGGCCCGCTGGGCGAAACGCGACACCGCGACCGAACGACTCGTGCTGCGCGTCCTGCTCGGCCTGGTCTGCGCCCTGAGCGTGGTGATCGTCGGCTCGGCGCTCTCCCGCATGCTGGCCTACCAGCGCGTCTACAGCTTCACCGGTGAGCGGATCTTCGTCATGTCGCTGGAGTTGCTGCTCGGCACGGTGTTCGTCATGATCGCCGCGGCCGGCATCCGCTGGCGTGGCCGCTGGATCCCGCGGGCCACCGTCGGTCTGGCCGTACTCATGCTGCTCGGCCTGGCCGTCCTCGACCCGGAGGGCTACGCCGCCGACCGCAACGCCCAGCGCTACGAGCAGTCCGGCAAGATCGACGCGTGGTATCTGCGGGCCCTCTCGGCCGACGCGACCCCGGCCCTGACCCGGCTGCCCGATCCGGTACGCCGGTGCACGCTCAGCTGGATCGCCGAGGACCTCAAGCAGCCCGACCCCTGGTACGCCTGGAACCTCGGCCGGTCCCGTGCCCGGGCCGCGCTGGACAAGCTGCCCAAGAGTGCGATCGGCAAACCGTCCGACTGCCGGGCCGCCGACGCGTACGACCTGCCCAAGAAACGCCGCTGACGCACGTCGCGGCCCGGTGGTGCCGGGCCGCGACACGTGTGGTGAAGTCTTTCGATACAGTCGCGCGCGGAGTACACGGGGAGGCTGCGAGCGACATGGTGGATTCGGCGGACGAGAAAGATCCCGGCCCGGCCTCCCCGGATGCTGCCCAGCCCTCGGATGCTGCCCAGCCCGCGGATGCTGCCCAGCCCGCGGATGCTGCCCAGCCCTCGGATGCTGCCCAGCCCTCGGACGCTGCCCAGCCCGGGGCGCCCGCTCTCCCTGCGTGGCCGGCACCGTCGCCCGTCGAGACCGACACCGCGCTCGGTCAGCCGGAGCAGCGCGCCGGCACCGCGCACGGCGAGAAGACCGAGCACGCGCCCCTGGCCCAGTTCGCCTCCCGGGCCGGCGGGCGTCCGCAGCCCGCGATCGGCACGCCGCCGGAGATCCAGGCGCCGGTCGACCCGTGGCCTTCGCCGATCCAGGGCCTGGTCCCGCCGGCCGGCGCCCAGTCGTTCTCGGACCTGGAGCTGATGCAGCTCCAGCGGCCCGCGACCAGCGCGGCCCGGAACACCCGCATCCTGGTGACGGTCCTGGCGGTCGCGGTCCTGGCCCTCGTCGCGGGTGCGGTCGGCGTGGTCGCGCGCGGCTGGTCCGACGACGAGCGGCAGAGCACCCCGGTCGCCTTGACGTCCTCGGCGGCGGCCCGCCCGTCGACCGGGACCGCGCCGCCGGCGGCCGTCCCGCCGTCGGCCACCGTCACCGAGAACGCGCCGGCGGTGCCGACCGGCCCGGTCCCGCAGACCGTCGTGCCCGACTACGTCGGCGACCTGGGCGAGATCTGCGAGGGCACGGTCTACTGGCCGGCGCTGCCGAAGCGGAGCTCCACCAAGGTGCCGCACCCGATCCTGGTCTACGGCGACACCGGCGGCGGCAATCGGATGATCTACACCATGTTCGACGCCACGTTCCTGAAATCGACCGCGGCCGTCAAGACCTGGTCAAGCTCCGACATGAAATCCTCGCAGGTCCAGATGGTGGCCTGCATGGAACGGATCGCGGTCGGCAAGAAAGTCCGCAGCTGCACCTACACGAGCCCGGGTTCGGACATCGAAGGCGGGACGGCCACGATGTACCACGCCACGTACCGCCTGCACGTGCACGAGACGGCCACCGGCAAGAAAATCCTGGACACCAAGCTCGAGGCGGACAGCCCCAAATGCCCGTATTCCCTCGGGGTGCCCGACGACCGGAAGGCCTACATGGAGGTCAAGGACTACACCCTGACCTCCACCATGAGCAAACTCTCCGGCCTCTGACCCTCAGACCGCGGTGCCGGCCATCAGATCGGCGAACGCCGCAGCCGCCGGCGGCGAACTGAACAGCCGGTCCAGCCGCGCCAGCGCCAGCCGCCGCCGGAACGCGTCGGACTCATCACCCGCGAAATGCATCATCTCCGTGTACCACCGGGAGAACTCCTGATAATCCCAGGTGCGCCGCAGACAGGCCGACGAATAGCCGGCCAGCCCGGACACGTCACCGTCCCGCTCGGCCGCCACGATCGCGCGCGCCAGCAGATAGGCGTCGGCGATCGCCAGATTCATTCCCTTGGCGCCCATCGGCGTGATGATGTGCGCCGCGTCGCCGACCAGAAACATTTTCCCGTACGCCATGGGCTCCGCCACGAAGCTGCGCATGTCCACCACCTCGCGCCCGGTGATCCGCCCGTCCCTCAACCCGTCGTCCCCGAGCCGCAGCCGCAGCTGCTCCCACGTGTACTCGTCTGGCCACTGCCGCGGATCCTCACCCGTCGGGTGCTGCAGGTAGAACCGGCTCGCGTGCGGCCCCCGCGCGAACTGCGCCGCAAACCCGTGCCGGCTCACGGCCATCAACGGGTACCGCGGAGCCGGCGACTCCGCCAGCACCGTGTACCACCCGATCCCGTGATCAAAGCTGTAGGTGGTCAGCACCCCGTCCGGAACACTGCGCCGGCTCACCCCGTGAAACCCGTCGCACCCCGCGACGTAGGAACAGCTCAGCTCCCCATCGCCATAGGTGACCCGCGGCCGCTCACGGTCCAGATCCCGAGGCGTCACGTCGCCCACCCCGAACCGCAGATCCCCGCCGCCGTCGAGAAAACTCCGGATCAGCCGCTGCACCAGCAGTTGCTGCGGCACCAACCGGCTCGGCCGCCCACCGGCCAGCCCCGGCACGTCGAGCAGCCTCGGCACCCCACCGACCCGGATCTCCAGCAGCGTCTCCAGCGGCGCCCCACCGGCCACCTGCTCGGCCAGCCCGAACTCCCCGAAGATCTCCTCCGCCCGATGATCGATGACCCCGGCCCGCTGCCGCCCCTCGACATACTCCCGGTCCCGCGCCTCAAGCACCACACATCCCACCCCGCGGCGCTGCAGAAAGTTGGCCAGCGACATCCCCGCCGGCCCCGCCCCCACAATCACCACGGTCGTCTCCGCCGCCATCCCGCCCCTCCGATCGTCCATTGCGGATGCTAAGCGCTCGGCGGCGGAATGCCCTGCCCGCCGGCCACCGGATCCGGCGGCCCGCACCGGCGCGGACTTCCCGCGCTTCGCCCCCGGGCACGGCCTCCTAGTCTGGGTCGATGTCAATCGAAGAGGAAGTGCTGGCGGCCGCGGCCGCCCGGTCCGCCGCGCTCGTCGCCGGGGATGCCGAGCAACTGAAGCGTCTGCATCACCCGAGCCTGCGGTGGACGACGCACCGCGGCGAGGTGCGTGACCGGGCGGCCTACCTGGCCGGCAACGAGCCCGGCACGCTGCGCTGGCTCGACCAGAAACTCTCCGGCGTGGACGTCGTGGTCGCCGGGACGGTCGCGGTGCTCACCGCCGAGGTGACCGACGTGGTGTCCCGTGACGGGCAGCCGCGCACGTTCCGGATGCGGCTGACTCTGACGTGGGTGGCCGGCCCGGACGGCTGGCAGTGCCTCGCCGGCCACGCTGGTCCGCAGCTGGACTGACATGGTGTCGAACGGCAGCGCCGGCCGCGCACCTGGCAGAACCGCGGCATCAGCGGACTCGAACGACTCGCGCCGTGCTGCGTTGTCGCAGGCGGTGACCTAACGGTTCGAGCGGCTCAGACGCCGCCAGATCCAGCTCGACGGCACCCGCCGGCCGTACAGGATGTATTGGCTCACCGAGTCGATGGTCACCGTGTCCATCAGCGCCCGCTGTTCCCGCCGCTGTCCGGCGAGCAGGAGCTGGTCGCCGGCCTGCAGTTCGTCGTCGTCGGCGGGTCCGAGCGTCACCTGCCCGTCCCGCAGGATGAGCAGCGGGACGATGTCGAGGCGCTGCTCCCGATCGTCGGGATGGCGCAGGAGATCGCCGAGTGTCGCCCGCCCCTCGCGCAGCCAGTGGTTGAGCGCCGGGGCGTCGCTCGCGTCCAGCGTCGTGCGCCACAGCCCGGGCAGACGGCGCCCGCAATGCCGTTGGAGGCGCTCGACCATGGTCTGGGCCCATTCGTCGCCGAGGGCCGGCATCTCCCGCAGGAAGCGCCACAGCAGCGGGGTGCTGAGCTGCGCGTAGATCTCGTGGGCGACCACTTCGGCCGGCACCAGCAGGGAGTCGATCTGCATGGCGGCGAACAGTGGCGCCGTCTCCGGCCGGTTCTGCCGGGACGTGACGAACAGTTCGGGATTGATGTGGCGGGCGGCGGCGACCAGCGACAGGTTGGTGGTGTCATTGTCAGTGCCGGCTACGAAGCCGACCGCGTGTGCCAGGTCGGCAGCGGCCATGACGTCCGGTTCGGAGCCGTCGCCGGGGATGACCCACGGTTCCGCTCCGGCTTGCGCCCGGATGTCGATCGCGGTGACGGTGAGGCCTTCGGCGTGCAGGTCCTCGGTGAGTTCCCGGCCGAACCGGCCGTAGCCGCACAGCACCCAGCGCCCGGCTCGCGGCGGCTGGGCCCGCTTCGGCAGTTCGGCGCCCGGCCCGCTTTCCAGCCAGGCCATCAACTGGTACGACGCCGGGGCGCGCAGGGCGAGTCGTAGATGATCCCCGTACCGGTCGAACGGATTCACCACCGTGGGTGATCCGAACGCGGCCATCCGGTGTTCGACGGCGGGCGACACCGTCCTGGCCATCACCGGCAGCTCCGGGCGCACCAGGGCGGCCGTCATCGTGACCGCCAGGTTCACGTCGTCGTCGTCGGTCAGGGCCAGCACCCCTTCGCAGTACGGGTGGCCGAGCCCGGCGTGTTCCATCGTCTGCGGGTTGCGCGCGTCACCGGCCAGCCCCGGCACGTCGGAGCGGTACGCGTCGATGTCCAGCGCGTCCACGCGCTCCGCGTCGGTGTCGATCACCACGAGCCGGCGGCCGAGCGCGTCGAGTTCCCGGCCCAGCAGCCGGCCGGTCTGCCCGTATCCGGCGATCAGCAGGAACGGCTCGCGAAGCCGGGCGACCGTACGGGTGAAACGCTGCAGCGCGAGCGCCTGGCGGAACGCGCGGTCCTGCAGCAGCGTCAGCAGCGAGCCGATCGCGTAGGCCCAGCCGATGACGGTGAGGTAGATGGTCGCCGTCACCCAGAGTCGCTGCGCGCCGGTGAACGCGTGCGGGATCTCGCCGTACCCGATGGTCGTGGCCGTGTAGCTCATGAAGTAGAACGCGTCGAAGAAGCCCATGCGTGTCGGCTGCCCGGCGTCGTCGCTACCCGGGATCAGCGTCAGGCCCAGCACGCTGACCGCGACGATGGTGATCAGGACGATCAGCGGTGCCCGCATCCGGCGCAGGATCAGGAAGACGGTGGGCGGGCCCTGTACGGCGACGGCGATCCGCGTCCAGCGGCGCGCCTCGCGGGGCCGATTCGATCCGGGCACGGCTGCCGCTCAGCGCCGCTGGAAGGAGACGGTCTCGACGACCAGCAGGACGACGGAGACGATATTGGCCAGCAGAGCGCCGCCGGACAACGACACCACGGCGGCCGTCGACTGGCCGTTCAGGCCGGCCGCCGAGACCTGTGTCGCCCAGATCCAGGCCAGCGCGGCCGCGATCAGCTGCAGGTCGGCGACCAGGCTGGTGGCCAGGTGCACCGCGCCGATCTGCGTGCGGTCGCCGAACTTCAGCACGGTGGCGATCAGGTTCACCACGACGGCGGCGAACAGTTCGTACTCGTTGTGCAGCTTCGGATCGGCGAGGTCACCGATGAAGAAACCGAAGTTCAGCGTCGCCGCGAGCAGCACGAAGAATCCGAAGATCACTTTTTCCAGACTCATCGGCACCCCCTGGCGGTCAGTGTGCCGCATTACCCCCGACCGACACCCGTCAAGCCTTGAACCGGTCCCGGTGTCGGCCTGCGCGTCCGGGTCGTCCCGGTCAGGACTCCTCCTTGCTTCCGAGCTGACGCTGTGCCCGTTCGGTGATGTCGCCGGAGACCTTGCCCATCATCGATTTGGCCCGGCCGAAGGCTCTCACTCCGAACCGGCCCGCGGCGCCGATGCCCTCAGCGCCGGTGTCGAGGACCTTGGTGCCCACCTCGGCTCCGGTGTCGAGAACCTTGTCGCGGACGTCCGCGGCGGCGTCCAGCCATCGCCTCGCCTCGCGTGATTGACGGTCACGTTCGATGCCGAGCAGGCCGGTGAACCGGACGACCGCGACGGCGACGTAGTTGGTCGAGTGCACTACCACCTGCGAGCTGGTCGGGTTCAGCAGCACCTTGGCGTTGGCGGTTCCGGCCGCGGCGTCCATCCGGGTCAGCAGACGCTCGGTGCTGTGGGAGATCACGTCCAGACGGTTCCGCCGGGCGATCCGGATGCCGACGCGGTGCTCTTCCCATTCCTCGGGAGACGCGTCCAGGACCCGGTCGAGTTCGAGCACCGCGACCGCGTCCTGGAGTTGAAAACAGCGGGCCAGCACCGCGAGCCACTCCTGAACTTTGATCTCGGCTTCCCTGGTCGTCTTGGCCAGGTCGCTGACATCAGTCGTCTCCAGCCTCTCGGCGATGGCGTCGAGCCGGCGCAACGCATATGCCTGGGTCCGAGCCAGCGGCACCGGCGTGGCCTGCACCTTCGACCACGTGATCTCGGAGACCCGGCCCACCTGCTCCCGGATCGTCAGCGCCTCGTCGATGACGAGCTCCACCCCGATCATGTCTGCCACCACGGCGTCCGTCTGGGCGCGGAGCACGGCGTCGACCTTGGCGTCGATCACGGCGAGATACTCGGTGATCTCCGCCATGCTCTGCTTCATCGCGAGCTGTGCCATGAGCCCGGCGGCACCGGTAAGAATCGCCGGGTTGGTCAGCATCCCCGTGGGACTTGCCTTCACCACTTGGAGAAGGCCGGTGATCTTGCCATGGTCGGTCAGGACCGCCCGCTTGACGTCGTTGCTCGGCCCGGTCATCAGGTTGTACTTCTTCATCGCCTGAGCGGACTCCGCGGTCAGCTGAACCCAGCGCCCCGAATGCTCGGCGGCCGCAGCGCCGGCCTTGGCGACCGTGGATCCGGTGCCGAGGGCCGAGCTGAGCCGTTTCAGCCCGAGGTCTTTCGACGGCAGCCGTTCCGCGGTGAGGAAACGATCGACCGCGGCCGGATGCCCGATGACCGCCAGACCGTCCCCATCAGTGATCAGCTGGATCTCGTTCTCCACCGCCGGCTCCTCAGAATGTGATCGCAAAGTGGTCTTACGCTCCGTCATCGTTCTGAATGAGCTCGCGAGTGCTGTCGGGCTCCGCCGCATCTGAGCCTTCATCGTAAGACGACAATCACTTCACGAAGTCTGGCCGTTCCGCCAGACCGGTATACGCCGCCTCGCCAGAATCGGCCGGTTCGGCCACCGGGTTCGGGCTCTCGGAGCCGCCGGCGGACGGGCGAGTTCGAAGCCGGCCTCCGCTGACTGAGAAGCGGCACTGTCTCGGATCAACGGCTGAGCCCCGGGATGAGCGGCCGGCCCCCGGAGGGCAGTGGCCGATCTCGAGGTTGTCCCGAGGCGGGCGACGCGGCGCTGAGAAGCCTCCTGCCAAACCTTTGCGCAGCCGTTATAGTGCTGCTAATTAATCGAGACTGATCTATCTTCAGCCTGGCCGGCTCAGTGGTTCAGGGCCATCGAGGGATCGGAGTTCGCCACCTTGGACAGGGAGACCTTCACATGGTGAAGACCAGTTCTGTGCCCTCGCGAGGGAAAGGGCACGGCAGAGGCTCCAGGAGTCCAGGGCGCGGGTTCTTGGCGTTCGGGCTGGCGTGGGCTGTGGCCGTGGGCTCACTCGGCGGGTTCGTGCGACCGACTTCGGCGTCCGCCGACGGAACGCCGGCGTACAAGGACACCTCGCTGCCGTTCAGCGTCCGTGCGGCGGACCTGGTCTCCCGTATGACGCTGGAGGAGAAGTACGACCAGCTCATAGCGATGCAGCCGCATGCGACCTGGCGTCCGAAGCCGAAGGCGATCGACCGGCTGGGCGTGAAGTCGTACGGGTACTGGGGGGAGGCGAATCATGGGATCTACTTCCCGACCATCCCCGGCAACGGCAACTACACGCAATATCCGCAGAGCACCTCGATCGCATCGACGTGGAATCCGGCCATCACCCGGGAGATTGCCGGCGGTATCGCCGACGAGGCCCGCGTCACCTACAACACGTCCTGCCCGCCGGGTGTGGCGAACCCCGACCCCGTCGGTGGCGCCTGTCACGGCTTGACCTATTGGTCGCCGAACCAGAACCTCAACCGCGATCCCCGGTGGGGGCGGGCGGACGAGTCGTACACCGAGGATCCCTTCCTGGCCGGCCAGGTGGCCGGCGCCTTCGTGACAGGTTTGCAGGGCGACACCGTGTCGCGTCCCGACACGATTCCCACCAGGGCGCACGACTACGTTCAGGCGGTTGCCACGCCGAAGCATTATCTGGCGAACAACTCCGAGGCGAACCGCGACTTCGGCACGTCGAACTTCACCGAGCGTTCGATGCACGAGTATTTCCTGCCGCCCTTCGCGGCCTCGGCCGGCAAGGCGGGCGCGCGGTCGCTGATGGCCGCCTACAACGCCTTGTCCTTGGTGGAGGACTACACGAGGGACTATCCGTCCGCCGCGAGCTACCCGACCCTGTGGAGCCCGCGCGACAATGCCACCCCCGGCGGTACTCCCGGGACGCCCGCTGCGGCGAGCCGGTACTCCCTCGAGACCATGCTGCGCCGGTCGTACGGCTTCGACGGTTACGTCGTCTCCGACTGCGATGCGATCACCCGCGTGTACGGAACCGGGACGTCGGGACATTCCTGGCATCCGGTCCAACTCGGCGGTCAGACGCAGATCGGCAAGACCCTCGGCAACGCCTGGGCGCTCAAGGCCGGAACCGACCTCGACTGCTCGGGCGGTGACTACCCCACGGCGACCGGCCTCCCGGCGGCTCAGAGTCAAGGCTTCGTCAGCGAGTCCGACCTCGATGTCGCGCTTGTCCGCGCCTTCACCGCACGGTTCCAGTTGGGCGAGTTCGACCCCGTCGGCTCGGTCCCCTGGAACAGCGAGTCCTACTCGCTGTCCGCGGCCGGTGATCCGGACGTCAAGCTGGCTTCGCCGGCGCACCGTGCGGTTGCGCACGAGTCCGCCCTCGAGGCGCCCGTGCTGCTGAAGAACACCCTCAGAACGCTCCCGTTCGCGGGCGCGGCGACCGGCAGGACAATCGCCCTGGGGCACGTGGACTCCCTCAACGCGTTCCAGTCGGGCTCCTACTCCGGGCCCACGGCTGTCAACACCACCTTCGCCCAAGCGCTGGCCGAGCGGACGGGGCTGCCCGCCTCGGCCGTGACCGCGGGGTCCAGAACGCCGTTCCTGTCCGACCACCTCGCGCTGTTCCCCGACGTCCTTGACGCCGACGGCACCGCGATCACCACCTCGGTGTGCGCCAGCAGCCCCTGCGATCCCGTGACGGACGCGGCGACCGCCGAGTACCAGATCTCGCAGGCCGACAATATCGTGGTCGTCGCCGGTCACCGGAACAACGACGGCGGCGAGGGCGCGGACCGCTCCACGGTCGTCATGCCACGCATGCAGGCCGAACTGATCCGGGACTCGATCGCCCCGCTCGCCCAGAAATACGGCAAGAAGATCGTGGTGTGGATCCAGGCCAAGACCATGGTCGACGTCAGCGCGTTCAAGGACCTGCCGGGCGTAGGGGCGATCGTCTGGTCGTCCTTCAACGGCATGTACCAGGGCAAGGCGATGCCCGAGTTGCTGTTCAACGACGCGGTGAAGCTCGAGGACGGGCGTACCGCGGTGGCCAACTTCTCGGGCAAGCTGCCGCTGACCTGGTACTCCGACGTTGACGCACAACTCGGGCCGGCGGCCGCTCCGGACCGCGCGATCGAGGACTACCGGATGACCAAGGCGGAAGGCGCCAAGTGCGGCCGGACCTATCTCTACTACCGGGTCGGTCCCGGCTGCGCGGCGCCCCACTACGTGTTCGGTCAAGGTCTGTCGTACTCGCCGTTCGTCTACGGCACCCCGAGACTGTCCTCTCCGAAGATCACTCCCGACGATGCGGTGACGGTCTCGGTGCCGGTGTCGAATCGGGTCGCCGACAACCCGGGTAAGGCCGTCGTGGAGGTCTACGCCCGAGCTCCGAAGGGAGCCGACGGGAGTCAGCGCCCGCTCAAGCAGCTGAAGGGTTTCGTCAAGAGCGGCCTGATCGCCGGGACTCCCGCGACCGTGAAAGTCACCATCGGTGCGGGTGACCTGTGGTTCTGGGACGACATGAAGCACACGAAGGTGTTCCCCACGGGAGACTGGACCATCCTGGCCGGTCCGAGCTCGGCCGGCGCGGACCTGAAGTCGGTGAGCCTGCGGGTGACCGGGCACCGCACGGCCGGCGTCGAGGTGGTCTCGGCCCAGCCGGACGCCACCGAGTTGAGCCTGGACACCCCCGACAACCGGATCAACGCCCAGCTGTCGGTCACCAAGCACGACATGACGTTCTGGGATCTCTCCGATCGGGCGCTCAAGGTGAAGTACACCTCCTCCGACCCGGCGGTCGCGACGGTCGACGCCAGCGGCTCCGTCAAGCCCGTGGCCACGGGCGCCGTCCTGATCACGGCCAAGGCCACCGCCAACCGGGAGAGCAAGTCGACCACCTTCCCGGTCGTGGTGACCTCCGGCGCACCGAACGCCGCCGGCTCGGCGTTCCCGAACGCCTACACGTCGCGGGTCGACTTCGGCGACCGGAAATTGCCGCTCGACCAGGCATCCTCGGGGACGAAGCTGTCCGCGAGTGTGGTCCCGGCCAACCCGGCAACGACGTACAGCTACCAGATCGCCCCGATGGACACCAACACCGCCGGAGCGAGCGTCACCTCGGCGGGAGTCCTGACCGCGGCCAGGACCGGGCACGTACGGGTCACCGTCACAGCAACCGGTGCCGGCGTGCAAACGTCAGAATCCGCCCTGATCACGATCACACCCAGGTGCCGGTTCAGCGGCGTGGGGCCACCGCCGGCCGGCGACGGCTCGCCCCCGGGCAGCGACGAGTTGCCGATCGACCGGGAAACGGCTCCGTCCAACGGCTGATCTCGCGTCACGCGGCCGGCCGCGAACGATCCTCCCGAGCAGGCCGGGTAGCCCGAGGGCGTCAGGTCCTCCGGCTACCCGGCAACGCTGTTGAGCACCTGTCTGGGCACCCCGGATCCGGACGAGGCTTTGCCGGCCGGGTGGTCGGCTGGGCCGCGGACACGCTCAAGACCACCATGTTGGCGATGTGCCCGGCGCCTCGTCGACGGAGATGACCAGCAATGAGCGGGCGGCCATGGCACGTACGGCTTCGTCCCGCCGAGCCCGCGCAGACGCTCGACGCCGCTTGGCACGCCAAGCTCGGGCGGCGGCTACGGACCAGATCTGCGTTACCGAGAACTACTCTATGTCAGGGTCAGAGGTCAGAAGCCAGGTGAGAGGCTGAGGCCCCGCGGGGTCGGGTTCGTACTCGCCGACATCGTTCAGGACGTGCCGGTGTACGGTCGCTCCACCGTCGCGCTCGACGACCCAGTATCGCGGAATGCCGGCTTTGGCGTACTCGGCCTTCTTGATGATCCGGTCAATGACTTCGGAACCGCCGGATACAACTTCGACGGCAAGCAGTAGCCCGGAGGTGCCCGCGTAGCTTGAGCGTGAGCGACGCGGGGGCATACCTTTGGCCCACACCGTCAGGTCGGGAACGCGGCCACCACCGACGTCGATGCCGCAGTCGGCCGCGAGCTGTTCGGCTTCGTAGCCGTGGCCGGCGAGCCAAAGGATCATGCGCATCACCAGCAACGCGTGTTCCGGGTCCGCGGGGGGCATGATAGAAAGCACTCCCTCGGGACTCAACTCGTACCGGTGGTTCTCGTCGGCGGCTGCCATGCTGGCGACGTCGTCCAGGGTCACGTGCGTCGGCATCTTTGCGCCGAAAGCTTGAGCGCTCACCGTGCCCCCTCCGCGATTCCCGAAGCCGACCGCAGCCTTTCGTCCCGACTACGATACCTGTCCGGCGTTCGCCGGACGCGTTCGACATGTGCACCGTTTCAAGGCCGCGAGCCGCCACGTCCTGCTGATCATCGTCCACTCCCGCGTCAAGCACTGGCCGACCGGTGGGTGACCGAGGTCTTCCATCTTAGGCCCCACCGAAGCGGTCGGCAGTGGTCCTGGGCCAGATCAGCATCATCGACAGGTCGGCAGAGTGCGCTGACCTCCGGCTGCAGTTCGAGCGCCTGACGAGTCGCGGCGAACGCGCGTGGTTTCGGCGTCCCGGGCTGGACGGCCAGGATCTCTGACGAGTGCGGTCTGGGTATTCGACCTCTGCCTCGGCGAACAGTGTCCCCTCGGCGTCGTTGTACGGGAAAGTGGGGAAGCCGCCTACCGTGACACCGGCGGCGATGTGAAGCAGATCGGGAAGGCGAAACAACGCGCCCTCGACGACTTCCCCGGCTTCGCCCTCACGTGAAGCAAGATCAACTCTCTGGAGATCAGCCGCAGCTGCATCTACGCCTGCCGATCAAGGGGCATCTTCTACCTGGGTGACCGATCGATGAGGTGATCGGTGCCTGCGGAGTCCGTGATCAGGCTCTGCGGCCTTCTATATGGCAAGGTCGGAGGTAAAGTTGTACGGTATAACGTACAACGCCAAAGGGGGATTGATGAAGGTCATAACCGCGTCCGACCTGCGCGCCAATCTTGCCAACGCGTTCGACGCTATCGAGGACGACGCCGAGGATCTTGTCGTCACCCGAAGCGGACACGAGCCGCTGGTGGTCATGCGTAAGAGTGAGTACGACGCCTGGCGGGAAACCGAGTACCTGTCTCGGGGCGCCAACGGCCGCGAGCTACGGCGCCGGATGGCGGAGATGGAAGCGGGTGAAGGCGTTGTGCGCGCGTTGATCGAGGATGGCGCGGAGCCTGGTAGGTGAAAATCCTGTGGCACCCGAGCGCGTGGGACGAGTACGTCCACTGGCATTCGGCTGACCGAAAAGTCCTCAAGCGGACCAATGCGTTGATCAAGGACATTCAGTGCGGCGAGGATGGTGGTATCGGGAAGCCTGAACTCCTCAAGGGCGACCTCTCGGGATGGGCATCCCGGCGGATCAACGAGGAACATCGACTGGTGTATCGAATCGCAGGGGCCTCCGATCAGTTGGAGATCCTGTCCTGCCGTTACCACTACGTGGATAAATAGCGTTGGACGTCCAACTCCGACCGAGGACCGTCGCTGGAGGGCGCAACCCGCGATGAGCCAGCCGGTCAGCGCGCCCCTGGAAGTCAGCTGACCAGCTCTCTGTCAAAGCCGGCGCTTGACATACCATGGGCAGCGAGTTGCGTTCGGCGCTGTCACGGCTGCCGGTGGTTCTGGCGCGGGCGTCAGTCTGGGCGGTGAGCCGGCACCATGCCCGACGCATCACGTCGTTTTTGCCCCGATCCTCGGTCGCGGCACGATCATCCTCGATATGGACATCGGCTTGTTGGTAGACCTGTTGTCAGGTCGGCGCGACGATACCTCTGCGCGAGCCCTGAGGCGATGTCAGGGTGCGTCAGCGCGCGACTGAAGGGCGGCGGCGTCGCGTACCAACATCCGGCGGTAGCCGGTGGCTATGATGCCGGCCGTTCGCAGATCGCGCAGGGCCTTCTGCAGCGTGATCTCGGCGGCGCCACACATGGTCGCCAGCTCGTCCTGAGTCAGGTGGATGTCGACGGCGATGCCGTTGTGGTCGCGATAGCCGTAGGCTGTAGCGATCTCCCAGAGGATCCGAGCCAGGCGTACCTTGACGGGGTGGGCCGCGAAGTCGACGCGCCGGCGGTTCGCGGTGCGCAGGCGGTTCGCGACGATGCCGGCCAGTTCCATGGCCGCGTCCGGATGGCCGCGGAGGAAGGCGCGAAGTTCGCTGCGCTGGATGATCCGGATCCTCGAGGTCCGGCACGCGGTCACCGTTGCTGAGCGCGGTTCGCCGATCACGTCGCCTGAGACGCGGACATCGATGAGCGCCTGCCGGCCGTCGGCCATCGCCACGGTCACCTTCGCGAGGGCGTCGTCCAGGAGAATCACGTGTGACTCCTGGACGCCCTCGCGCAGCAGCACGCGGGACGCCGCTGCGGTCCGCTCAACTCCCAGCCGGAGCAGCGCGCGGCGGCTGGTTTCGTCGATGCGACGCAAAAGCGTTCCGGGTAGCCAGGAAGTGTCGGTCACGCCTACCTCCGCGTCATCGAGGGATATGACCTCTCGTGCATGTCTGACTACATCACGTCACCTCTTTCCGTGCTACATGGCGATCGCCGCGATCGTGGTGAGCGCCGTCAAGGTCCCCGCCGCCATCGCGGCGACCGCAACAGCGGGACTGGCCCGCCCTACCCGGGAATGCTTGGCCACTGCGATGCCAGCCAGGACCGACACCAGATCCCAGGCCTCGTTGCGCTGTTCACGGGCGCTGATCGTGGCGGGTCGCTTGGTCGGCAAGGTGAACCGATTGGCGCGGCTGGCCGGAGACAGGCGCGGCGACACCGCTGCCAGTAGATGCCAGGCGCCGATTGTCAGAGCAGCGAGCCAGGCGACGGCTGCGACGGCGGTGGCAGCCAGCAGCGAAGTGCTGCCGCAGCGTTCCAGGGCCGGTACTTGCTGCAGGACGATGACAACCGAGCCGCCTAGCAGGCCGAGCATGCTCTGTGCCTTGACATCGGCGTGGCGAATGGTGGTCTGCAGCGACGTAGCGGTGTAGAGGGCGGAGCCGAGGTCGAGGTTGACGTCGGACTGATGGGCAACGGTCATGCTGTTCAGTGAATCGCTGGATGCCGGTGACGATGGCATCCTCCTACGTGTTCGAGCTGAAGATCAGGTTCCGGACAACCCATAGAAGTACGTAGTTGGCTGCTGTCTACGCCGGTAGGAAGGAGGGCGACCCGCACCCGTATCCGAAGGGCCCGTCATGCAGGATCCCCACCGCCGAGTCGTCGTCGCCGTCGACATGGAGAGTTACAGCAAGCGCAGCAACGTGCTGCAGCATCGCGCCCAGGTCGCGTTCAAGCAGATTATGGAGAAGGCTTGCGCGGAAGCCGGGTTGGACCGCAATAGCTGGCGTATCCAGCCAGGTGGCGACGGCGAGCTAGCCATCCTGCCGCCACAGGTCAGCGAGCGCGCGATCGTCGGGAAGCTCGCGCCGGTCGTAGATCGGCTGTTACGGGAACACAATCAAGGACTGGCTTCGGAGGCAAGGATTCGACTGCGTCTCGCGGTCCACCAGGGACTGGTTCATCTTGACGGCGCCAATGGCTTTCCCAGCGATGCGGTCGTGCATGTCTGCCGGTTGAACGACTCGCCGCAGCTCAAACAAGCGCTGCGGACGCACTGGGTTGCCAACGCCGCGCTGATCGTCTCCGACTCGCTGTATCGCGACGTCATCGTGCACTATCAGGACCTTCGGCCGGACCAGTTCGCCAAGGTTGTGGCCGAGATACCGGAAAAGAACTTCGAAGCGACAGCATGGATCCATGTTCCCGGCGAGACCATGGGCGGCGGCAGTTCTCGGGCGAACGAGCCGCGCCCGGCGCCGTCGGCCTCGGCCCCTGCGGCCGGTCAGGTCTTCCACGGCGTCACCACCCACGGGCCCACCCAGTTCGGCAACCACAACACCATGGGGAATCCCCGTGGATGACGAGCAGCCGCAGGATTCGCCCGTTGCGTCCGGACCTTCACGGGAGCACGAGGGGATGTCGGACGACGACGGCCCCATCGACCCCGGCGCGCTGAGCGTCGATCTGGATGTTGCCGAGGAGTTGTTCGGCGCCCGGTACCTCGGCCTGACTACCGTCGGGCAGTCTCAGCCCAGCATGCAGGTCACCGGCACTACCGCTCACGGGCCGACGCAACTCGGTGCACACAACACGATGCACAACAACTATTACGGGGAGAAGCCGCTTGATCCCATCATCGGTGTGCTTTCCGGTGTCGACGGTCTGCTGGCGGTCTATGCACCGACCGACGCGGACGCGACCCTCGACGCTTCGCTGGTGGAGCGGTCGACGCTCTGCCTGCTCGGCCCCCGGAACTCCGGGCGATTCAGTACGGCGGTAGCCGCGCTCGCCCGGCGGTACGGACCTTGGTGTGTGCATGAGGTGGTGCTGCCCACCGGCGTACCGCCCGAGCGGCTGATCGAAACGCCGGACCTGGTGGCAGGCGATAGCGGATTCGTGCTGAGGCTCGCGGAGGACGATCACCTCGCCGTGATGCGCAAGCTCACGCCCATGTTTCGCGGCCGCCACTCCAGTCTGCTCCTGATCAAAGAAGGCCGGGTGCGGCGGTGGGACCGGCACGGTGGTGAGGTGTCGCACTGCGCACCCGATCCGTTTGCCGTGTTCCACAACCACCTCGGTACGTTGCCGCAGTCCGTGCAGCTGACCGTGGATGAGAGCCGGGCGGCGGTGGACCACGAGCTCAAGGCGACCTACGGTCCGAAGGAGTGTGTCGCCCTCGCGGCAGCGGTCAAGGCCAAGTTGCCGTCGAATTCGGAGGCCCTGCACGCCATCCTTCAGGGCTCCCAGCCCAAGCGTCGGGAACGCGCTTCGAACATCATGCTGCCGAAGCCGGATGATCGTGCCCGCCTGCGCCGGACAAGTCAGCATGAGCGGGCCTTCCGGTTGGCATACGCGGTCTTCCGGCGCCGCCCGCTCCACTACGTTTTCGAAGCGGCGGACCTGCTTCTGAACGAGATTGACAGCGCGGCGCTTCGCTCGAACTGGGGCAGCATGGCACTGCAGCATCCAGTCCAGGAGTTGCTCGGCGAGGACCTGAAGGCCGACTGGGTGGCCGCCTCTGAATCGGGCACCGAGCGCATCGGATCCTCCCGCACCGCGTGGATCCGTGATCCTGGCCTGCGTGGTGCGATCATTGATGTGGCCTGGCACGATTTTGACGGCACTCGGCGGCCCCTGCTGAAGTGGCTCGATCGGCTGGTCCGAGAGAACGACGAGGTCATGCAGCGAGCGGCCGCCGAGGCCGCCGGACTACTGGCTGATCTCGACTTTGCCCGCGTGTACAAGGAATTGATCGACGACTGGGCGAAGTCGCCGAGGAGAGCGGTCCGTCAGGCTGCGGCGTGGGCCCTGACCTACTCGGCGAAGGGTGGCGATGCGGCGCCGAAGGTGCGGGCCAAGCTTCGCGAGTGGTGCTCTGGAAATTACAAGTATCAGCACGACACGGCCGCACGCGTCTACGCCAGCGGCCTTGAACAGACGTTCCTGGCGTGGAGCATGCTGGACCTGTTGCGAATAGCTGAGGATCCGATGCAGGAGCCTCGCCATGCGGTTGCGGCGGCGGTGAATCAGCTCTACCGCCCTGAGCGGGCCGGCTGGATCCTTGACGAGCTTGCTGGCTGGCCATCCGTCGCGCCATTCCGGGTACACGTCGCGCGGGCGGCCGTGGCATTGACTGCCCGGATCGAATCGACGTCCTTGGACGGCCGGCCCGATCTGCTGCAACGGATCGTCGAAGGACAGATCGATTCAGGAGGCCTGGGTCGCCTCTGGAGCTGCGCGTTCTTCGATCCGGTCTGCGCGTCGGAGGCTGGGGCCACCCTCGCTTCGTGGATTCGCTACGCGGACGGCAACGACGACGTGCGGGTACATGTTGTCGCGCTGCTGGACGCGATGATCTCGACCGCGGCGAGCCGACGACGGATCACCTTCTACCTGACCAGAGCGCCCGAAATTGGAAAAATAATTCCTAAGTGGGTAAAGATGGAAGGAAAGACGGCCCGTGAGCGTTGAGACCGGCCCGGTTGGGCCTTCGGTGAGTTGGTGGCTCCGGATCAGCGCTTGGCTTGGCCGGCTCTGGCGGGCGTTCATCCGGGCGTTGATCCCGCCGGATCCGCTGCCGGCGGCTCCGGTTCCGCCGACTCCGGTTCCGCCGCCTCCGCCCTCGCAGGTGCGTGGACGGCGCAAGCTGCAGACACCCCTGGTAGTACTGGCGGGTGGTCACGTCTTCACCTTCCGGGTGCACGCCACCTTTCACTGGTATGCGGAGGGCATCTACCAGGAGCAGTTGTCGAGTCTCATGGATGCCCTCGCGCCGTACCCGATCAGGCGGCTGACGGCGCTTGCAGCGCGGCACGCACGTAACCACGCACCCCACCACGCCCAGGACTTGGAGCAGGAACTGCAGCAGACACTCGTCGAGGACGGCCCGTGGCCGTTCGTCTGGCGGGGAGTGGGGGCGACCTGCCGACCGTACATATGGGTGGAGCTGGACGAGCAGGTCAAAGAGGCTGTCCGGCCGTACTGGGAGCAATTGATCAGACTGGATTGCGAGCATGATGTGCGGGTGCGTCGCGCCGAGTACACCGAGCGGCTCAGCCGGCAGTGGACGGATATCCTGACCGGCCTGCTCGGCAGCCCGGCCGCCGCGGGGGCCGCGGAGATGACCGAGAAGGAGCTCGCGGAAGTGGTGGGGCGCATCGTTGCGGAGCAGCGGGCGGCTGCGGAGAAGCTCGAGGACATGATGGCGGAGAAGGCCAACAGCGCCGACATGCAGGAGCGTTCCGAGCACTTCGAGCAGCTACGCGAGCGGTTGGAGCGCCGCGCCGACGGCCTTTTCCCATCAGCATCGAGTGCCCCGGCCGGCGATACGGGCGGCCTGGTGTGAAGGACCCGTGGCTGCATCTACGCCTACCCGTAGCCACCCGAACTGCTAGTTGTCCGTTCGCATGGCAATGTGCCCGGATCGCAGCCGTTGAGGCTCGCTAAAGGGGTTCGATGACCCGGCCGAACTGTGCGATCGAGCCATCCCGATCTATTTGGTCGAGGTCATCAGCAGCGAAGCTCGTTATCGGAGGATCGTCGGCCCGTCCGCGCCAGCCGGCCATGCGAACCGACTTCAACTCCAGGTCGACCTCGCCGTTCGCGGTGTGGAAGCCACCGCCGCGCTCGAACAACAGGATCAGAGGTTCGAAGGGATCCTCCAGCCGCTGGAGCAGATCAGCGTCGAGCGTGGGTCGAATCGCGGACCAGTGCAGAATGAAGGGCAGTAAGCGTTTGACGCTTCGGCTTCCACGGGTGTTCGCATCAGCCACAACATCGTCGATCAGATGTCGATCGGCGCGCACGGTGGAATCCACGCAGGCAGCGATGTCGAAGAACGGAACCGGTGAATCGCACCCGTAGGCGGCGGCCCAGCGCGCGGCACGGCGAAAGTACTCCTTCAGCAGTACCGCCTTGGACCAGGCCTTGTCGCCGTGACGGTCCCAATTGATGGCGCCGAGGCGGGCGGCCATGGCGCGTACGGCTTCGTCAGGTGTCATCGGTTCAATCCTCGCAGAGCGGTGGCGACAACCTCATCGAGGTTCGAAAGATCGTCGGCCAGGCGCAGGTGAGAGCCGTCGATGCCGAATAGTCGCCAGTGCGCCAGCGGCGCGTCGGGCCGGTATTCATGGGGAGCCACGTCATGGGCTCCGGGATGGTCGGGGCTGAGGATGGGATCGCCGTCCGCATCGAAGGCAGCGGGATGCGCCGATCGATAGGGCAGACCGGCGTCCATCAGCCGGTTCTCCACGTATTCATGAGCGGCAAGGCTGCGGAAAGCCTCCAGCTGCCCCGCATCGAGCGAGCCCGCGGCGGCTGCGTCCCAGAGGTCGGCGATGTCGTCGTCGGGAGTGAAGTAGCCGCGCTCGAAGTGGTTGGGTCCTAACGGAACGTCGTGCTGTTGGACGAACAGGTTCTGGCGCATGCCTTCGATGATTCGTGGGTCGATGCCGGTGTTCGCGGTGATCCGGGGCGTGTCTTGCGGGCTGTTGCGAATGCGCCGGTACGCCTCGGCGGCGCGCTCGGAGATGCCTTCGCCGCTGTGGACGAAGTCGGCGCCACGGGGAAAGTCGGGGCGGAACTCGCTGGTGACGGGCGGGTCAATCGGATCGGTGACGGCCAGATCGTGGTTGCGGGCGCGCAGCCTGGTGAAGGTGTCGGCGAGTTTGCCGAGCATGGGGTGCAGCCGGCGCAGGCTGCTGAGCAGGGCCCGGACGAAGTGCTGAATCTTGTTGACCCAGGTGGCGACGAGGGTGGCGACCTGGCCCGCGACGACGGGTGTGGCGAGGCCGAGGGTGACTCCTTCTTCGGCGAGCCACTGCGGTAGCCGGGCGGCGAGAGTGCCGATGAACTGGGCGATCAGGTCGCGGACGATGCCGCGGACCAGGGCCACGAGGAGGCCGGCACCTTCGACCGCGTACGAGATTCCCTGTGCCGCAGTGCTGAGCCCTTCCAGCACCTGAAGATGCGTGTCGGCGTGCCGGCGGTACGCGTCGCCGGCCGCGCCGAACCAGTCGGCGACCTCCGTACGGAGCCGATCGAGGTATTGCCGGCGGGCTTGGTCGGTGAACGCGGCGACGTTGGCCCACGTCGCCGCGTGGGCGGCGACCTCGTCGGCGTTGCCCGCGAGCCGATCCAGCGCGTCCCGGAGGGGGCGAACGTGTTCCATCAGCCATGCGACGCCCCAGGAGACCAGGGTGCCCAGTGGGTCGACGGTCAGCGACAGCATGTCCAGCCCGGCGCCCACCCCGCCGAGGGCAGGGTCGACCCAGCTGTGATTGCGGATGCCGTTGGTGATGTCGGCGGCGTCTTCGAGCAGGCCGAATCCGGTGTACGAGGTGGTCGAGCCGGTGCTTCCGGCCACCAACGGGTTCGCCGTCACAGGGGTTGACTCCCGGGTCGGGCGGCGTGGCGCAGATGGTCCGCAGCGGCGTCGTCAGTGCCCGTGATCTCGGCAGCCGCCGTGCGGAGGTGGTGAGCGCTCTCGCGCAGCGCTTCGCTGGTCTCGGCGAGCGTGCCGGCTGCCAGGGCGAAGATCGGGTTCAGCAGGCCCGGCAGGAACTGGCACAACTGGCCGTAAGCCGGGCTGTCCATCGTGATCTCGTCGACCGCGGAGCGGGCCTGCTCGACAGCGTCGGCGACGGCATCCGTGCTCTGGGCGTGCCGCTGCACGTCAGCGGCGGAGAATCGCAGTTCACCAGGCACGACGGTCGTGTCGCTGCTCGTCGGCCGGAGCCGGGAAGCGGGTCGCGTAGGAGTGCACCACGGCTTGTCCGGTTTCGGTGTCGAGGCCGACGGTCTGGCGGACCTGCTCGGTGACCTGTTCCGAGAGTTGTGCTTGGGCCTGCCCGATCAGCGTCATGATGAGCCGGCTCAGGTCCGCGCCGTTCGTCCGTAGGGCGCTGTCATCGAGGTCGAGCGATTGGAGTTGTCCGGCGGACCCGACCGTGACCGTGATGGACCCGTCCCGGCTGCGTGCGCTGCTGGTCAGCGCCGCCACCCGGCGAGACAGCTCCACCGTGCGGGAGGCCTGTGCATCCACTCCGGCCACCCAGGAATCGAGCCACTCCTCCGCCGCATCGGCATCATGCACGAACGTCAATCTATGTGCGCTGCAGGAGGCCGGGCAACCCGGTTGTCCCGTGTCGGACCCGGATGGTGGGAATCGGGCTGGCAGAATCGCCGCATGGCTGGTCTGGACCTCGTTCTGGTGCTGCGTTATCGCAAGGCGGTGACCTACGGCTTCCACGCGCTCCTCGGTGCCCTCGGCGAGCACGACACCACCACCCGCTACGAGGTCCGTTTCGGCGAGTCGGTCGAGGAGACCGCTCGTCACATCCGCGAGGCCGGCAATGTCCGCACCCTCGTGCTCTGGTCTTTCTATTCTCCTGACGCCGCTGCTCTGGCCGAGGAGTTGAAGCAGGTAAAAAGCTTGGCCAACGGGCCGAACGTGACGCATCTGGCCGGGGGAGTGCACGCCACCGCCGAGCCCGTGCAGACGCTCGACGCGGGCTGGGACATGGCCGCGATCGG
The DNA here is from genome assembly GCF_044388125.1 of Actinoplanes sp. NPDC020271. Taxonomy (NCBI): domain Bacteria; kingdom Bacillati; phylum Actinomycetota; class Actinomycetes; order Micromonosporales; family Micromonosporaceae; genus Actinoplanes; species Actinoplanes sp. NPDC020271. The sequence goes on along the minus strand of NZ_JBIRWQ010000018.1, from coordinate 41,800 downwards.
CGAGGGCGAGTCCACGTTGATCAGCCTGGTCGACGCGAAGGGCGACCCGGCCGGCATCACCGGACTGGCCTATCACGATCACAATGGGCAAGTCGTCAAGACCGGGAAGGCGAAACAACGCCCCCTCGACGATTTTCCCGGCTTCGCCCTCAAGTGGAACAAGGTCAACGCCCTGGAGATCACCCGGGGCTGCATCTACGCCTGCCGTTTCTGCCAGACCCCGCTCATGTTCTCGGCCCGTTTCCGGCATCGCAGCGTCGCCAACGTCCGCTGGCACGTCGATCAGATGCGCGCCCGCGGCAACCGTGACGTCCGGTTCATCACGCCGACCGCGCTCTCCTACGGCAGTCAGACCGACGAGCCGAACCTGGCCGCGGTCGAGGAGTTGCTGGCCTCCTGCCGGGAGGGGATCGGCCCGGACGGGCGGGTCTTCTTCGGTTCGTTCCCCAGTGAGATCCGGCCCGAGCACGTGACCCGGGAGACCTTGCGGCTGGTCAAGAAGTACTGCGACAACATCATCGTGGGCGCCCAGTCCGGGTCGGACCGGGTGCTCGACGCGGCCAAGCGGGGGCACGGCGTCGAGGAGGTGAAGCGGGCGGCGCGGCTCGGCATCGAGGAGGGCTTCAAGATCAACGTTGACATGATCTTCGGGATGCCGGGGGAGAACCAGGAGGACGTCGACGACTCGTTGCGTCTGGCCCGTGAGCTGGCCGATCTCGGCGCCCGGATCCACGCGCACACGTTCATGCCGCTGCCCGGGACCCCGTGGCGGGACGCGCCGCCCGGGGACGTCGACCCGGCCACGATCCGGCAGGTGGATCGGCTGTCGCAGCGGGGCGCGCTCTACGGTCACTGGCAGAAGCAGCGCGACCACGCCGCCCGCCTGGCCGCGGCGGCGGAGGCCTATCCGCGCCCGGGGCGCAGCCGCACGATCCTGCCCCTGGCCGAATGACCTGCGCCACGCGAATGCAACCCTGACCCCTCGGCGCACGTCAGGGGTTCGTGAGATCAACTCGACTGTCGTTCCTGGCCGCGCTCCTCATCCTGGCCGGATGCGGGGTCGCGGTGTACGGCCTGATGGACCGCGGCACAGCCGTGCAGGCCCAGTCGCCGCTCCCGGAGCCGACGTCCCACGCACCGCCGGCGATCCCGGAGAAATCCGAGGCCCCGCGGGCGCAGAGGATCACCTACCCGGCCGGCGGCAGCCGGAAGTACGCGGTCGCCGCGGGGGAGACCGCCGCTCCGGCCGGCCAGAAGGGCACGCTGCTGCGCTACCGGATCGCCGTCGAGAAGGACATTCACGGCGTGACCGCCACCGAGTTCGCGTCCGCGGCGACCGCCACGCTGCGTGATCCGCGGAGTTGGACCGCGGGTGGGCAATGGCGGCTGCAGCGGGTCGGCCCGGACGATCGCGCCGACTTCACGATCTGGCTGGTCACGCCGAAGACCCGCGACTCGATCTGCGAGGGCGCCGCCGACGGCTACACGTCGTGCCGCAGCCACGACAACGTCGTCATCAACGTCGCCCGCTGGGCCAAGGGCGTCCCGGATTACGGCGCGAGCCTCGGCGTCTACCGCCAATACGTGATCAACCACGAGGTCGGCCACCGCCTCGGCCAGGCCCACGAACTCTGCCCCGGCAAGGGCGACCTCGCCCCGGTCATGCAGCAGCAGACACTCGGCCTGCACGGCTGCAGGCCCAACCCGTGGCCTTTCCTCGACGGCACCCGCCATCGCGGCCGGATCGGCGCCTACGACGACCAGGTACCCTCCCGCGACCAGGGCAATTCCTGAAGATCAACCCCATTTTCCGGTACGCCGAGCGTCGCCCCGCGGCCCGACGCGAGCGAGCGCCCCCGGGTCAGGCGGCAGCACCGGCCAGTTCGCGGGCCGGCGCACCGGGCGGCGGAGGTGGCAGTGGCCGCCGGGACCGCGCAGCCCAGATCGCCGCGTTCAGCGCCGCCCACGCCACCCCGAGCGCTATCGCCGCCACCGTCTCACTGGTCCGGCTCCACCCGAGGTACACCCACGAGCCGGCGCACGTAGCCACCAGCACCCCCGCCCCGGTCCAGACCGCGACCCGCCACTTCCACCGCAGCCCGTGCGTGAGCAGCCACGCGAGCAGCCCGGCGGCCGCCGCGACCTGGGCGGTGGCCCCGGCCGACATCCCGGCCAGCGCGGAGGCGGCCGCGTCCATCGGCAGGGGCCCGTCGAAGTCGGCCGGCCCGGGGAGGACGATCCGGTCGGCGGCCCGCCATCCGGGCGTGGACACCAGCGACAACGCCCCAGCGAACACGAGCGCGGGCAGCACCGGCCCCAGCGCCTCGAACAGCCCACCCGGGAAAAGCCCCGGCCGGGAAGCGCCGGGACCAGCGGCCCCGCGGGGGCGGCGGGACCACCACCAGCGCAGCACGGCGACCGGCACGGCGAACGTGATCAGCACGTCGGGCAGCACGGTCGTCGCGGTCCGCAACGCGAACAGGTACCCGTCGGAGGTCCACTGCCCACGCGCCCATTCCGCGATCGACGGGTCGGCCGCGGCGAGCCCACTGAACCGGACCACGGGTGGGATGACCTCGACGATCAGCACGGCCAGCAGGGTCAGCAGCCCGAGGCTGAGGGCGGCCGCCGCGATCGGGGGCCGGCCCCGGTCGAGCAGCCGGACGGGCGTGCGGCTCGGGGTCCGTACGGGAAAAGGGTGTTGACCTAGAAACCGGCCCACGAGCACCAGACCGACAACGATCAGTGTGAGGGCAGCCAGCGCCCCCGCTGCTCGACCGGCGCGGGCCGCGAGCACGTCGTATCCGGCCCCGGCCAGATAGCTGGTGCCGACCATCCAGAGAGCCCAGAGCGTTGCCGCCGGCGCATGCCAGAGAACGAACCGCCTGTAGGGTACGCCGTGACGCGCAGCCAGCCGTGGCATCAGCGTCCGCGCACCGACGATCCACTGTCCGATGAAGATCGCCCGCCCGCCGTACCGTGCGAAGAGTTTCTCGGCCCGGGCCAGGTGCCGCCCCGGTGGCGCCGAGGAGGCCCGCCGGTACGCGACGGTCCCGCCGAGCAGCGCCGCACCGACCGCGACCAGGAACGCCGGCAGCACCGGAACCACCCCGGCATTCGCCAGCAACCCCATCGCGATCAGCGCGGTCGCCGACGGCAGGACCATTCCCGCGACGATCGCGGCCTCGGCCGTGACCAGGGCCGCGACCACTACGAACACCAACACCGGCGGGAGCCCGCCGAGCCAGTCGCCGAGCCGGTCCATCGATGTTCCCCCGTTCGTGCGCACGCGGCGGCGTGCACTCCGGACGTTAGGGCTTGGGCGGACGGCCCGGATCCGTGATGCTCCTTAGGGATCCACCGATATCTACCCGGAGGGAGTCCGGATGCATCCGATGCTGCAGCGACTCGACGAGATCGCCGCCCAGGTGGCCGCCCGCGACGACACGATCGCACTACTCGGGCTGGGGTCGGCCGGTGCCCAGCGGGGCCGCCTCGACGACCACTCCGACCTCGACTTCTTTCTGGTCGTGGCCGAGGGCGCGACCACCCGGTACGCCACCGAGACCGACTGGCTGGCCGCCACCTGCCCGCTGGTCTGGAGTTTCGCCCACGAGCGCCGCGGCCGGAAGGCGCTCTTCGCCGACGGGATCTTCGTCGAGTACGGCGTCTTCACCGTCGGAGAGCTGCGCGGAGTCCCGTTCCGCGGGGCCCGGGCGGTGTGGCGCCGCGCCGACGCCCCGCCCGGCCTGACCGAGTCCGACGCCCTGGTGCCGCGGCCGCCGTTCGACACGGTCGAGTTCCACCTCAACGAGGCGCTCGCCCACCTGTACGTCGGACTGCACCGTGACCTGCGCGGCGAGCACCTGAGCGCGGCCCGTCTCATTCAGGGTCACGCCGTCGACCGCGTGATCGCGTTGTTGCGGTTGAGTGCGGGCGAACCGCCGTACCGTGATGTCTTCGATGATTCCCGTCGTGTCGAGCGGACCTATCCACCGCACGAGCTCCCGCTGGCGGAGATGGTCCCGGGCTACCGTGGCAACGCGGCGGCGGCCCGGGTCATCCTCGACTGGCTGGCCGCCCGGTTCCGGGTCCCGGCGCCGATGGGTGAGGCGATCGAGAGGCTGCTTCAGATGAAGATCGGCAGGCCGGCGTAGTTCTCGGCCAGCCCGGTCGCGCCCGCCTCGCTCGACGCCACCCACCGCAGCTGGGAGAGTTGCAGCTCGGCGTCGAACGGGTCGCCGGAGGTGTGCAGCATCGTCGTCATCCACCAGGAGAAGTGGGTGCACCGCCAGACGCGCCGCTGCGCGGTTTCCGAGTACGCGTCGGCCGGCCGGTCGTCCTTCTCGGCGATGCGCGCGACGAGCGCCTTGCTGAGCAGTGCCACGTCGGCGATGGCCAGGTTCAGTCCTTTCGCGCCGGTCGGCGGCACGATGTGCGCGGCGTCCCCGGCGAGGAACAGGTTGCCGTGCCGCATCGGGGTCTGCACGTAGCTGCGCATCGGCAGCACGCTCTTGTCGGTGATCGGGCCGGGGTTGAGCTTCCACCCGTTCTGCCCGTGCCCGAGGCGGGTGGCGAGCGCGTCCCAGATCTGGTCGTCGGACCACGTCTGCGGGTCGGTGCCGTTCGGGACCTGCAGGTAGAGGCGGCTGACCGTGGCCGAGCGCATCGAGTGCAGGGCGAAGCCGTCGGGGTGCCAGGCGTAGATCAGCTCGTCGGTCGACGGGGCGACGTCGGCGAGGATGCCGAACCAGGAGTAGGGGTAGACGCGCTCGAACGTCTTCGCCGCCGGGACAGCTTTGCGCGAGACGCCGAACGATCCGTCGCAGCCGGCGACGGCGAGCGCGTCGATGCGCGCACTCTGCCCGTTCTTGTCGGTGTAGGTCACGTAAGGAGAGCCTTCGATGTCATGCAGGCCGACATCGCTGACCTCGTAATGGATCTCCTGGCCCGCGGCTCGACGCGCCGCGATCAGGTCCTTCTGCACCTCGGTCTGCCCGTAGACCCAGACACTGCGACCGGTCAGGTTCACGAAGTCCAAGTGGTGCCGCTCGCCCGGCCACTGCAGGTAGATCCCGCGGTGCTCGTCCCCTTCGGCGCGCAACCGGGCACCGAGCCCGGCCGCCTCCAGCAGCTCGACGCTGGAGTGCTCGAGGATGCCGGCCCGGATCCGCGCCGCGACGTATTCCTCCGAGCGGGTCTCCAGGACCACGGACTCGACGCCGCCCTGGGCGAGCAGATGGGACAGAAGCAGACCGGCCGGGCCTGCGCCGATGATGGCGACCTGGGTACGCATGACCCCACCTTCAGCGCCGGGCGGCCCCGCGGCAAGGGGCTATTTCCACTGGACGGAAGCCAGCGTACGCCCGATGCCCTGCGCCGCGACCTGTAACGCCGACACCATGCGCGGCAGCTGACGCCGCAGATCGGGCACGACCATGCCGAGCGCGGCCACCACCGCGTCGCCGTTGCGCACCGGCACCGCGACCGAGCACGCGCCGAGGCTCATCTCCTCGCCGGTGGTCGCATACCCCTCGGCCCGGACCCGGCGCAACTGTTCCAGCAGTCGAGCGGGTTGCGTCACGGTGTAGGCGGTCACCCGCGTCAGATGCTGAAGGGCATTCGCGCGTACGTCGTCCGGCGCATACGCCAGCAGAACCTTGCCCACCCCGGTCGCGTGCAGCGGCAACCGTGACCCGATCTTGCTGACCACCGGCACCGAGACGTGCCCGGCGAGCCGATCGATGTAGAGCACCTCGAGTCCGTCGCGGACGGCCAGGTGCACGGTCGCGAGCGTCGCCCCGTAGAGGTCGTGCAGGAACGGGCTGGCCGCGGTCCGCAGTTCACTCTGCACCGGCGCGAGCAGCCCCAACTGCCAGATCCGCCGGCCGATCACATACCCGCCGTCCGGCTCGCGGGCCAGCGCGCCCCACCGGGCCAGCTCGCCGACGAGCCGGTGGGCGGTGCCGAGCGGGGTGCCGGAGCGCCGGGCCAGTTCGCTGAGCGTCAGGCTGCGGTGTTCGGTGTCGAACACTCCCAGGAGGTCGAGCGCCCGCGTGGTCACGCTCTTCGCCATCGGACACCTTTCCGTTCAACGGAAGAAGACTATCGCCTGCGGCGACCTTGACCGCCTAGCGTCGCAGAGATGAACACCCAGGCTGAGATCAACCAGGAGATCGAGGCGGCGGCGCAGCAGCCGGGCGGCCCGCAGCCCAAGATCGACTATGCGCCGTACCGCAGCAGCATCCTGCGGCACCCCAAGCAGCCCTTCCACCTCATCGACCCGGAGTCGGTCGAGCTGTGGGCTCCGGCGTTCGGGCACCGGGACGTCGCCGACGACGAGGCCGACCTGACCATCCAGCACGCCGGCACCCCGCTCGGCGAGCGGATCGTCGTCACCGGCCGGGTGCTCGACGGCGACGGGCGGCCGGTCGCGAACCAACTGGTCGAGGTGTGGCAGGCCAACGCGGCCGGGAGGTACCGCCACCAGCGTGACCAGCACCCCGCACCGCACGACCCGAACTTCACCGGCGTCGGGCGCGTGCTCACCGGCGCGGACGGGACGTACCGTTTCCAGACGATCAAGCCGGGGCCGTACCCGTGGCGCAACCACCTCAACGCGTGGCGCCCCGCGCACATCCACTTCTCGATCTTCGGGTCCGATTTCACCCAGCGTCTGGTGACCCAGATGTACTTCCCGGGCGACCCGCTCTTCAAGTACGACCCGATCTACCAGTCGATCACCGACCCGAAGTCCCGGGACCTGCTGATCGCCCAGTACGACCACGACCTCACCACCCCGGAGTGGAACACCGGATACCGTTGGGACATCGTGCTCACCGGCACCCACCGCACTCCGCTCGACACGGAGGACCAGGCATGAGCGAGCTTGCGAGCGAATCATCGGGCTCAGTTTCTGACTCATGGCGACGCCGGAGCGAAGCGGAGGTGGCGGCATGAGCGCGGTTCCCGGCCAGACGGTTGGCCCCTTCTTCCACCTGGGTCTCGAATACCCGCAGATGAACGAGTTGGTCCCGCCGGGCAACCCGCGCGCGATCCGCCTGCACGGCCGCGTCACCGACGGCGCCGGCGCCCCGGTCCCCGACGCGGTGATCGAGATCTGGCAGGCCGACGCGCACGGCCACATCGTCCACCAGCCCGGTTCGCTGCGCCGCGACGGCTGGACGTTCACCGGCTGGGGCCGCGCCGCGACCGACCCGGACGGCTTCTACTCGTTCGCCACCGTCGAACCCGGCCGCACCACCCCGGACCGTCCCGCGTTCTTCGCCGTGACCGTTTTCGCCCGCGGCCTGCTCGACCGGCTCTTCACCCGCGCCTACCTGCCCGACGCGGCCGAGGCCCTCGCCGCCGACCCGCTGCTGGCCGCGCTCGACCCGGAACGCCGCGACACGCTGATCACCGAACGCAGTGACCAGGGCCTGGTCTTCGACATCCACCTGCAGGGCGCGAACGAGACGGTGTTCCTCACCTACCCCCGCCTGCAGGACGCCTGGGCATGATCGCTGCCGCTACTTCTCACCCCACCCACCCTGGGGGAAGCTCCGCTGATCAGTATGGCGAACTTTCCCGAGATCCCGTGGCTGCCCTGTGGACGAACCGCCACTGTGGGAAACCGGGAATCCGGTGAGCGATCTGCTATGGCCCGGCGATCACCGCGCCGGGGACCTGTTCACCGACGCGGCCGTGGTGGCGGCCATGGTCCGCGTCGAGCACGCCTGGCTGACCGCGCTCGCCGGCCACCGGATCGCCGACCTCACCGTGCCCAGCGAGGCCGACCTCGCCGCCCTGGTCACGCCGGAGGACCTGCCCCGGCTGGCGGTCGGCGCCGAGTCCGGCGGCAACCCGCTGATCCCGCTGCTCAAGCTGCTCCGGGCCCGGCTCCGGGGCCGCAACACGGCCGCTGCGGGCTGGCTGCACAAGGGTCTGACCAGCCAGGATGTCGTCGACACGGCGATCGTCCTGTGCCTGCGCGACGCCCGCGACCGGGTCCGGGCCGACCTGCGCTCGCAGATCGGCTCGCTCTCCCGGCTCGCCGGTGAGCACCGCGAGACCCGGATGGCCGGGCGCACGCTCACCCAGCACGCCATCCCGATCACGTTCGGGTTGAAGGCGGCCGGCTGGCTCACCGGTGTCCTCGACGCCCGTGACCAGCTCGCCGCCGTGACGTTCCCGATCCAGGTCGGGGGAGCGGCCGGGAGCCTCGCCGCTCCGACCGCGCTCACCGGTGACCCGGGCCGGGCCCGCGAACTGGTCACGACCACCGCCGAGCGACTGGGACTGCCGTCGCGGGAGCCGTGGCACACCAGCCGCGCGCCGGTGACCAGGATTGCCGACGCGTTCGTGACCTGCACCGACGCGTGGGGGAGGATCGCCAACGACGTGCTGGTCGGCTCCCGGCCGGAGGTGCACGAGCTGATCGAGGGCGCGGCCGAGGGCAAGGGCGGCTCGTCCGCGATGCCGAACAAGCAGAACCCGGTCCACGCGGTCCTGATCAAGCGCGCCGCACTGGCCGGTCCGCCGTTCGCCGCCCTGGTCCACGTGGGCGCGTCCGCCGCGGTCGACGAGCGGCCCGACGGCGGCTGGCACGTCGAGTGGGCCACCTTGAGAACCCTTTCCCGCCGTACGGTCGTCGCCGGCGCGCAGACCGCCGAGCTGCTCGCCGGGCTGCGCGTGGACACCGGCAAGATGCTGGCGACCCTGCACGACGCCCGGCCCGGCATCGACGCCGAACAGCAGTCGATCACGCCCGGCGTGACCCCGGACCACCCCTACCTCGGCGCGACCGACGAGATCATCGACGCGGTGCTGGCACGGGCCGCGGCGGGACCGCGCTGAGGTCGTACCGGAAAAAGGGAATGTGTTTGTGATGGGAAGGAACGCTGTGCTGACCGCGACCGTGTTCACCGACGCCCCCGACCGCCCGTTGCTGCTGCTCGGATCGTCCGTCGGCACCTCGGCGGAGAGCCTGTGGGCGCGGTGCGCGTCCCGGCTCTACGGCCGCTACCACGTGGTCGGCTTCGACCTGCCCGGGCACGGGCGCAGTTCCCCGGCGAACGGCCCGTTCACGATCGACGACCTGGCCCGGGAGGTCGTCGCGCTCGCCGACCGGCTGCGGCCCGGCGAGCGCTTCCTTTACGCGGGCGATTCGATCGGCGGCGCGATCGGCCTGCAGGTGCTGCTGGACGCCCCGGAGCGGATCACCGCCGCGGCGCTGCTCTGCACCGGCGCCAAGATCGGTGAGGCGGCGGCCTGGGGCGAACGCGCCGCGCTGGTCCGCGCCAAGGGCACCGACGCGGTCGTGGCCGGTTCGATCGAACGCTGGTTCAACGCCGACTTCCCCGCGGCCGACCGGGAACCTCTGCTCGACGCGCTGCGGGCCACCGACGACGAAAGCTACGCGCGCTGCTGCGAGGCGCTGGCCGCATTCGACGTACGCGACAGATTGCCGGAAATCACCGCGCCGGTGCTCGCCGTGGCCGGTGGCCAGGACAAACCTACCCCCACCGCCGGTCTGGAACTGATCGCGGGAAGCGTGCGGCACGGCCGTCTCGTGGTCCTCGACAACGTGGCCCACCTGGCCCCGGCCGAGTCCCCGCAGGTCGTCGCGTTCCTCCTCGACCAGTACTTCGACGAGTCCCGCGCCGCCGGAATCGCCGTCCGCCGTGAGGTGCTCGGCCCCGCGCACGTCGACCGCGCCACCGCCGCCACCACCTCGTTCACCCGCGACTTCCAGGATCTGATCACCCGGTACGCGTGGGGCGACATCTGGACCCGGCCCGGTCTCGACCGTCGCAGCCGGTCGATGGTGACGCTGACGGCGCTGGTCGCGCTCGGTCACCACGAGGAGCTGGCGATGCACGTACGGGCGGCCCGCACCAACGGCCTGACCGTCGACGAGATCAAGGAAGTCCTGCTCCAGACGGCGATCTACTGCGGAGTGCCCGCGGCCAACACCGCGTTCCGCATAGCCCAGCAGGTCCTCGACGACCTCTGATCCCCAGAACTGCGGCGGGCGGGCGGCACAGCGCGGTGCACCCGGCCGCCGTTGCGAGCCGGTCCCGGCTGGTTCTCATGGGCTTGTTCGTGCCTCGTGACGCCCACCGGAACCAGCCGGGAGAGCGGGCGCGGCAGCCACGGTGACCACACGCGGGCGTCGCGTGCGTCCCGGCGGGTCAGGCGGGCTGGTCGGCGGCGGTGGCGGTGGGGCCGGAGAGCTGCGGTTCGGCGATCACGGGTTGGCGCAGGCCCGGGTGGCCGGCGGGGAGGGTGCGCTGGATGACCCACCAGCTGACCGCCAGGCATCCGGCGACCAGCGGCCAGCTCAGCGCGATCCGCGCGACGGCCAGCGCTCCGGTCTGCCCGGCCGCGTACAGCGGCAGGAACACCGCCACGCGGATCACGTACTGCAGAACCCAGACCCAGCTGGCGCGCGAGTAGGCCCGGAGCAGCTCCGGGTCGCGGCGCCAGCGGGTCTTCTGGCCGAGGACGGCGCCGACCACGACGCCGAGCAACGGCCAGCGGATCACGATGCTGATCGCCCACACCAGGACGCTCGCGCCGTTGCTGAGCAGCTGGAGCAGGAAGAAGTTCTCCGCTTTGCCGGTACGCAACGCGATCAGCGCGGCAACGCAGACGCCGAGCAGGCCGAACAGGACGGCGCGGGGTTTGTCGCCGCGGCGCAGGCGCCACACGACGACGCCGAGGGCGCAGATCAGCGCACCGGCCGTTCCGGCCCAGATGGAGTGGAACGTGAGCCAGCCGATCAGGAAGCCGACGGCCGGCCACGACGCGTCGATGGCGGCGCGCCGCCCGTTGAGCAGTTCTGCCAGCGATTCCGGCTGCGCCATGTCCACCCCGTTCTCAGTTAGGGCAGCCTAACCCGGACGGCCGGGCCGGTCGACGTGGCCCGCCGGAAAACTGGGCCGGCCGAGAGGAGCCGGTAACCTCACGCCGCCCGGTCGGTCGTATCACAACGGGAAGCGGCTGCCGGGAGGCCGAGGTGGAAGCCCTGCCCCTGCCGGTATCCGATCTCTTCCAGCCGCCGCGCCTGCGCCGCCGTCTCGACCCCTTTGGCGATGGCGTCGATCCCCAGGTCAGCCGCGAGCCGCGCGATCGCCCGGGCCACCGCGGTGTGCCGTCCGTCGTCGGTCACCCGCGCGGCGAACGCCGGGTGCACCTTGACCGCCGCGACCGGCACCTCGGCCAGCAGCGCCAGCGACGCCCGCCCGGCGCCGAAGTCGTCGAGCGCGATCCGCGCGCCGAGGTCCCGGACCCGGTGCAGCCCGGCGAGCGCGCTGCTGTCGTCCATCGCCGCCTCGATCACCTCGATGATCAGCCGCTCCGGCGGCAGCCCGGACGTGGCCAGCGCGGCCGCCACCCGGTCGGCGAACCCGGGTTCCCGCAGTTCGTGCGGGGACACGTTGACGTAGGTGACCGGCGCCTGCCCGCCGTCCCGGCAGGCGGTCGCGAGGACCCACGCGCCCAGCGGCACGATCAGCCCGCTGCGTATCGCGACCGGCAGGAACTCCGCGGGTGGCACCTCGCCGCGGTCCGGGTCGGTCCAGCGGACGAGGGCTTCCACCCCGGTGGTGATCCCGTCGCCGAATCGGGCGACCGGCTGGTAGTGCAGTGACAGCCGCCCGCTCTCCAGGGCCCGGCGCAGCGCGGTGAGCGTCGCGCGGTGATCGATCACCCGGGTCCGCATGCCGGGCCGGTGGTGGACGCATCGGCCCTTGCCGCCGTCCTTCGCCGCGTACAGCGCGACGTCAGCGTGCCGCAGCAGGTCCTCGCCGGTCTCGCCGGCTCGCCGCCGGGCCACGCCGATGCTGGCGCGCGGGGTGAGCGGATGACCGGCGACGTCGAGGGACCGGGTCAGTGCGGCGGTGATGCGCCGGGCGGTCCGTTCGTGGTCGGCGCCGTCGGTGAGGAGTACGGCGAACTCGTCCCCGCCGAGCCGGGCCACGAGACCGCTCTCGGGCACTGCTTCTCGCAGCATCCCGGCCACCGCGATCAGGAAGTGGTCACCGACCTCGTGCCCGAGGCTGTCGTTGATCCCTTTGAAGTCGTCGAGGTCGATCAGCAGTACCGCCGTGGCCTCGTCGAGCCGCCGGGTGAACAGCGCCCGGTTGGCCGCGCCGGTGAGCGGGTCGGAGTCGGCCAGGTCACGCAGGCGGCGTTCCAGGGCGCGCCGTTCGGTGATGTCCAGCATCGCCCCGGACAGCCCGGTCACCGCGCCACGGTCGTCGGTGAGGACACCCTTGTAGAAGGTGACGTCGTGCAGGGAGCCGTCGGCGTAGACCACCTGGGCGTCGTAGACCTGTTTGCCGCCGGCGTCGAAAAGCGCCTGGTCCGCCGCGGCGTAGACGTCGGCCTGTTCCTCGGCCCAGATGCCGTGCACGGTACGTCCGATGATCTTGTCGCGGCTGACCCCGACGTACGCCTCGAACGCCGTGTTGCAGGCGCCGTAGGCCCCGTCGGCGTCCTTGCTGAAGATCGGCGCCGGAATGTTGTCGATCGCGGTCTGCAGCTGGTGGGTGGTCCGGGCGGCCTGCCGGATCCCGTCCTCGGTGAGCAGGACGTCGACGGGCCCGCGATGTCCGGACGCGCGCAACTCGTCGAGCGCGGCAAGCGCCGCGCCGAGATCGTCGACGGGTCCGATCGTGGGCTTCATCAAGCTGCACATCGGCCGCGGCCATGCGGAGCTGAGAAAGGTGACGGGGAACGAGGTGGGGCTGCCTCGTTCCCCGTCCATGGTGCGACAGCACTGCGTGCGAGCACGCTGGGGATGAGCTGCGCCTCCGTTCGGTCAAGGTCTGGGAGCGCTCCCAGTTAACCGGACTGTAGCAATTGTTGCCGCTCGATGCGAGGGGTCAGACCGCAGAACACGCGATCACAGGAGTGGACGGTGTGCCCGCCGCGACGAAGCCGAAGCTCGTCGACCCTCCGGCGGAAAGCGTCCCGTTGTAGGTGGCATTCGTCGCCTGTATCGCGTTACCGCTGGTCAGCACCGTTGCGTTCCACGACTGCTGCACGGTCTGGGCCGCGCCGTAGGTGAGCGTCACGGCCCACCCCTTGACCGCCGCTTTGCCCGCCGTGACGGTCACGGTCGCCTGGTAAGCCCCGGACCACTGCGACGCCACCGCGACGGTCGCGGCGCAGGCGCCGGTGGCCGGCGAGGTGGACGCCGACGGCGAGGTCGACGGCGAGGTCGACGGCGAGGTGGACGGGCTGGGCGAGGAGCCGCCACCGCCGAAGTTCACGTCGCTGCAGAAGTAGTACGACTGGTCCAGGTGACTGGCCTGCCAGATCGTGTAGACCATGGCCCGCCCGGTCCGCCCCGGCACGCTCACCGGGATGTCCATCTGGACGCCGTTGCTGAGCTGCTCGGTCCACTGCGCCGCGGGTGTGTTCGGCACCTCTTTGACCAGGTCCAGATCGGACCATTTCAGGGCGGTCGTGACCGGGTTGTAGGACGGTTTGGTCACGTACACCCGGATGTAGTCGGCGCCGTGGCGTGCGCCGTCGAACAGGTTCAGCGTGAACGAGTTGGCCAGGCTGGTCGCCTTCCAGTCACCGATCGTGTCCATCGCGGCATACCGCCCGTTCTGGGTCCTCCCGGCGCTGCACAGCTGACCGTCCGGGATCGCGGCCTGGTGATTGCCGGCCACGCCCTCGCGGAAGAGGCCGTTCCAGTTCCACATCGCCTGCGGATCCGCCTGCCACGCCTGGTAGCACATCGGGTCCTCGGTCGCCATCTCCGGCGCCTGGAACTTGTCGCCCCAGCGCTCGAAGCACCCGTAGTTGCGCGAGGCGGGACTGAGGACGTTGCCGTGCGCCGACGCGGGGGAGCTCGGTGCGGCGATCACGACGAGTGCCGCGACGAGGGCGGCAATCAAGGCGGAGAACAAAAATCTTGCGCGTACGACGTTGTGCATGTGAAGTCAGCACTCCTGAGCGCAGGGCCGTTGCCCGTGGCGACGGCCGCGGATGGGGGATGCCGGGAGCTGCCCTGGCTCCCGGGGTGCCGCGCGCGCTCGCGGCAGTGCTGTGCGCCCAGACTGCCGAATGGATCGAGTCAAGTCAATGCACGCGTAATTCGGATGCCCCGTCCGCCCGTACGCACATAGGTTGTCGGAATGTCCGCCGAAGCCGCCCGTGCCGCCGAACTCCTCACGCAACTCTCGAATCCCGCCCGCCTGCGTGCGTTCGCCGGCCTGGTGGCTCGTGGCTCGGAGGGGTTCTCGATCGCCGAGATGTCGTTCCTGCTGGACATGAGCAAGCCGGAGGCCGGTGAGGCACTGGGCCGCCTGGCCGGGCTGGGACTGGCCAGTGGCTCCGGCGACGGGTATTACCGGGCCAAGCCGGAGGTGCTGCGCGAGGCGGCGCAGGCCCTGGTCGGGACACTCCCCATCGCCCCACTGCTCAAGGACTATCCGCAGCTCAAGAGCTTCTTCTCGCACGGCCGCCTGACCGGTCTACCGCCGACCATGAGTGACCGCTACGAGCAGGTCGCCGAGTTGCTCGCCCGTTTCCTCGCCGTCGAGGGCGTCCTGACCGAGGACGACGTGAACAAGCGCATCGCCCTGGTCGCCGACGACGTCGCCGCCGTCCGCCGCATGCTCGTCGACACCGGCTGGCTCGAACGCGATCGCGCCGGCACCTCCTACGGCGCCGGCCGCGTCTACACCTCGTAGCCCCGAGCAGCCAGAGCCCGGAACATCCCTGCGGCCAGCCGGCCTGCCATGGCTGGGCCGCAGGGATGTTCCGGGCCGGGTTCGGCACCCGGGCCGGCCGGCGCGCGGGCTGGGCCGCAGGATCGTCGAGTCCCGCGGCGAGCAACGGCGGGATCACCCGGTCTCCGCTTCAGGTCCGGGCGACCAGCTCCGGCGGCGTGGCCCGCAGCACCTCCCGTTCGTCGGCGAAGACCGGCTGCGTGGTCAGCGGGCGCGGGGTCAGCCCGCCGCGATCTTCGCGCTCAGCGGGCCGGCCATGGCGCCGGCCGCGCGCGGGGCCGCCCGGCCACAACGGCCTGAGCGGAGCCCGGTCCGGGCCCCGCTCGGTGATCACGTCGTGGCTCTGCCCGGCGGGCAGGAAGAGCTCAGCTAGTCGCTGGTGACGTTCAGGGCGAGCGCGGAGCGCGGGACGATCGCGAGCGTGGCCGCGGCCAGGACCGCGGTGGCCACGCCGAGGACGCCGATCGCCGGTCGCAGGCTACCGGTCGCGGCGGAGAGCCCGTTGATCAGGACGGGGGAGAGGAACTCGCCGACGAAGAGCGCGCCGGTCCACAGCCCCGTGCCCCGGCCGCGCTCCTCGAAGCCGAGGCTGTTCGTCGCCCAGGTCAGCAGCGTCGGCAGCAGCAGGCCGGTGCCGGCGCCGGTGATCACCGCTCCGAGCGTGATCACCGGCACCGCGGCGGTGGCCGAGAGGATCAGGAACCCGGCCGCCGCGAGTCCGAAAGCGATCGGCAGCAACTGGCGCGGGGTCTTCGCCGAGAGCTTCGCGAACGATCCGGCGGCGATGGCGGTGGCCAGCGACATCAGGGCGCTGAGGGCGCCGATCGTGCCGGTGGACTTCACGCCGACCTCGTCGAGCACGAACGACAGTTCCACGATCAGCGCGTAGAAGACGAGACCGCCGGCCAGCGTGACCAGGCACGGCGTCCGCAACGCCCGCCACGGCAGCGGCGGCAGGCCCCGACGCCCGGCCGCCGGAGCCGCGGAGAGCCCGGCGGGCGAGTCGGAGGAGGCGGCGCGGGCGGAGCGGGCGGGCTGCCAGATCAGCAGGGCCATCGGGACGGCCAGGACCAGGGCGACCGTGTAGAGCCAGAACGGCGCGCGCCAGCCTGACCCGCCGATCGCGCCGCCGAGTCCCAGGAACACCGTCGCCGACACGGATGCCAGCAACGTCTGCAGTCCCAGGTAACGGCTGCGCTGACGACCGGACCAGTAGTCGGCGATCAACGTCGTGCAACACGTCATGATCGCCGCCTCGCAGAGTCCGACGAGGACGCGACTGAAGATGATCGCCGGCAGCGACGACAGGTAGAGCGGCGCCGTCCCGCAGAGGGCGTACCCGACCATCGCGGCGACCAGCAGCCGTTTGCGGTCGACGGCGTCCACGATGAACCCGGCGAACGGCGCGGTCAGCCCGATCACCAGCGCGGGCACGGTCAGCACGACGGGAACGAGCACGTCGGCTCCGGCGACGCCGGCGAAGTGGTCGGTCATCTGCGGCAGGACCGGCGCGATCAGGACCGCGCCGAGCACGGACAGGCAGCTGCCGGCGAGCAGCAGCACGAGCTGGCCCGCACCGGCGCGGCGCAGGGTGACGGCATCAGACATGGAGAGCCTTCCGAGGAGGAGACGCCGGTGGCCCAGGTCACATCCGGCAGGCCCTGAATATGGTCAGAGTCCCGGCCGTCACGGAAGCCGCGATCCGCTGATGCCGGTTATCACTCAGCCTTATGCCGCAGCGTGGCCGCGGCCGAGAGGATCAACTCCCGGAACCACGCGTGGGCCGGGTCGTTGCGGTACATCGGGTTCCACCAGAACGCCTCGGCCACCGGCACCACGTCGAACGGGCAGTCCAGGATCCGGATCCCGGTCACCGGCGCCAGCATCCGGGCCAGCTTCTCCTGGATCAGCGCCATCCGCCGCGTCCCGGTGATCAGGAACGGCAGCTGGACGAACCCGTCGACGACCACCTCCACGTGCGCCTCGATCCCGAGCATCCGCAGCTGGCGGGCGGCCGGCGCGAACGCGGTCGGCCGGTCGAAGATCACCGCCCACGGGAGTGTCCGCAGCTCGTCGAGGCTCAGCGTGTCCCCGACGGTCGGATGGTCGTCGGACACGATGCACACCCAGCGGTCCTCGAACAGGTCCAGATAGGGCAGGTCCGTGACGAAGCCGTGCGGGATCACGAGGCCGTCGGCGGCGCGCAGCGTGTCGGCGACATGATCCACGGCGTACGGCGTCGTCTGTTCCAGCCGCAACCGCACGCCCGGCGCGAGTTGCCCGAGCCGCCGGGCCAGCAGCGGGCCGAGCACCGCCGCGGCGTAGTCGGAGATCACCAGCGTGAACTCACGGTCCAGTTGTGACGGGTCGAAGTCGGCGGTCGAGTCGAAGACCCGGCGCACGCCGGCCAGGGCGGGGCCGGTCAGCAGCGCGACCCGGGCGGCGAGCGGTGTCAGCTCGTACCGGTTGCCGACGCGGGTGAGCAGCGGGTCGCCGAAGTGCCGGCGCAGCCGGGCGAGCGCGCCGCTGACCGCGGGCTGGCTGACGCCGAGCTGTTCGGAGGTGCGGGTCACGTTCCGCTCGCGCAGCAGCGTGTCGAGCGTGACCAGCAGGTTGAGATCGAGGTTGGCCAGTACCCGGTCGACCGCCATCCCGTCACTATAAGCCCGGCTGATTGCTCGCATCAGCAAGTCGACCTTCCGTAATACCCCGGTCTCCGGAGACAGTGGTCCCAGTCACACGAAACGGGAGGGAAACCGCCGTGCCAGCAGTTCGTAACGTTCTGGTCGTCGGTGGTGGTGCAGCCGGCACCGCCGCGGCGATCCTGCTCGCCGAGGGTGGCGTCGCGGTCGACCTCATCGACCTCAAGCCCGACGTCTCCGCCCTCGGCTCCGGAATCACGTTGCAGGGCAACGCCCTGCGGGTGCTGCGTCAGCTCGGCGTCTGGGAGGACATCCGCGCCGAGGGGTACGCGTTCGACACGCTCGGTCTGCGCGCCCCCGACCCAGCCGGCACGCTGATCGCCGAGCTCACCGACATCCGCACCGGCGGCCCGGACCTGCCGGCGACGCTCGGCATGTACCGCCCGGCGCTGGCGAAGATCCTGATCAAGCGGGCCGGGGAGGCCGGCGCGACGATCCGGTTCGGCGCCCGGCCGGAGGCCCTGGAGCAGGACGGCGACGCGGTCACGGTGCGCCTGGCCGACGGCACCACCAAGCGGTACGACCTGGTCATCGGCGCCGACGGGCTGCGTTCCTGGACGCGGCGCGCGGCCGGGATCGACGGCGAACCGCAGCCGGTCGGCATGGGTATCTGGCGCACGTTCACCGGGCGGCCGGAATCGATCACCCGGACCGACCTCTTCTACGGCGGCCCCGCCTACATCGCCGGGTACTGCCCGACCGGGCCCGACAGCATCTACGCGTACCTGGTCGAGGCGGTGCAGGACCGGTTCAGCCTCAGCCCCGAAAAGGCGCTCGCGACGATGCGCGAGCTGGCCGGGGCGTACCACGGGCCGTGGGACGACATCCGGGAGACGCTGACCGATCCGAGCCGGGTCAACTACACCGCGTTCGAGAGTCACGTGCTGGACGGGCCGTGGCACCGGGGCCGGGTCGTGGTGATCGGCGACGCCGCGCACAGCTGCCCGCCCACCCTCGCGCAGGGCGCGGCCCAGGCCCTGGAGGACGCGTCGGTCCTGGCTGAGCTGCTGCTCCGCGACGACGCGGTGACCGACGAGCTGTGGAGCGAGTTCACCGCGCGGCGACTCCCGCGTGCCAAGGAGGTCGTCGAGGCCTCCCTGCAACTGTGCCGCTGGCTGCTGGCCCGCGAGCGTGGCGACGTCCCCGGCCTGATGGCCCGGATCTCCCACCTCGTCGCAGAGCCTGCCTGAGGACCGTGCCCGCCTGAATCCGGAGAGAAGTGCCATGAGCAACGACGAACGACTGATCACTCACCTGCGGCACGTGGACCTGGCCGTGCCGGACTACGACAAGCAGCTCGAGTTCTACACGACCATGTGGGGCCTGGACGCCGAGACCAGCGACGAGGGCATCGCGTTCCTGGCCGCGGCCGGCTCGCCCGAGCAGTACTCGGTGCGGCTGCGCAAGGCCGAGGAGAAGCGCCTGGACCTGATCGCGTTCGGCGCCGCGCACGAGACCGACGTGAACGCGCTGGCGGAGCGTCTCGCCCGGGCCGGCGTGAAGCTGGTCAGCGAGCCGGGCGCGCTGCAGACCCCGGGCGGCGGCTACGGCTTCCGTTTCTTCGACCTGGACGGCCGTACCGTCGAAGTCTCCTGCGACGTCGAAGTGCGCCGGCACCGCAAGCTGGAGGAGGGCGAATCGGTCCCGGTCAAGCTCTCGCACGTGGTGATCAACTCGCCGAACCCGGAGGCGACCGTCGCCTTCTACGACGAGCACCTGAACTTTGCACTTTCGGACACCTTGATGCACCCGCGGATGGGCTCGATGATGTGGTTCCTGCGCACCAACCGCTGGCACCACAGCCTGGCGATCGCCCGCGGCCCGCACGTCTCGCTGCACCACGCGTCGTTCGAGATGCGCGGCATCGACGAGTACATGCGCGGCACCGGCCGGCTGCTGCGCGGCGGCGTCGAGAAGGTGTGGGGCCCCGGGCGGCACATGGCCGGGAACAACACCTTCAGCTACTTCCTCGACCCGCACGGGAACACCATCGAGTACACCACTGAGCTGGAAGAACTCGACGAGGACACGTGGCACCCGCACCTCTACGACTTCTCCGACCCGACCGTGAGCGATCAGTGGGGGACGGCGAACCCGATGAACGAGTTCGTCGCCAAGCAGTCGTTCAACGACCCCGACCGCGGCATCTTCGTCGCGCCCCCGGTGTGACGATGAGGATTGCCACCTATCAGGATGAGAACGGCGTCCGGTCGGGCGTGATCCGGGACGGCTCGATCTTCCCGTTCGTCGATGACGTCGACGTGCTTCACGTGATCGAGAACGGTCTCGTGGACGTTGCCAAAACCGGAACCCCGATTTCCGCGGTACGGCTTCTGGCCCCACTGCGGCCGCCCTCGGTTCGCGACTTCGTGGCGTTCGAGGAGCACGTCGAGGGTGTCCGGCGCAGCATCGACGGCTCGGCCGGAGTGCCCGAGGCCTGGTACGACGCGCCGACGTTCTACTTCACCAACCCGCACGCGATCTACGGTCCCGGCGACGACATCCCGTTCCCGGCCGCGTCCGTGGCCCGCGACTTCGAACTGGAGGTCGCCGCCATCGCGGGACCCGGCCGGACGATCTTCGGGTACACCGTCTTCAACGACTTCTCGGCCCGGGACCTGCAGGGACGCGAGATGAAGGTGAACCTGGGACCGGCCAAGGGCAAGGACTTCGCCTCGAGCCTCGGGCCCTGGATCGTGACGGCGGATGAGCTGGATCCGTACAAGATCGATGGTTTTCTCGATCTGTGGTGTGCGGCCGAGGTCAATGGCGTCGAGGTCGGGCGGGACCTGCTCAGCAACATGGGCTGGACGTTCGAGACGATGCTGGACTACGCCGCGCGGGACAGTGTGGTGAAGCCCGGTGACGTGCTCGGATCCGGAACGGTGGGCAACGGCGGATGCCTGGCCGAGTTGTGGGGCCGCAACGGGACCCGGAATCCGCCGCCCTTGACGGACGGCGACGAGGTCACGCTGACGGTGCAGGGGATCGGCAGCCTGACGAATCGCGTCACCTCCGGACATCCCACTGAGCCGCTGGCCCCTGTTCGCCGACGTGACCCGGCCAGCGCTCGCGCAGAAAGGCGATAACTCGATGTTCGAATACTTCCCCGGCAACTACGTCTGGAACCTGGGCGTGGTCGCCACCCTGAACAGCGGCGGCCTGATCGACGAGGTCGACCGCGCCTGCCGCCCGATCCGCGAACTCGGCGCGCAGGGTGCGGACGTCGGCACCAAGGAGTTCATGGCGTCGTGGGCCGCGGTCGCCGAGGACCTGGCGACGCAGGCGGCGGCCGACGAGAAGGCCGGCCACCTGCGCACCGCGGGACAGAAATACCTGCGCGCCACGAACTACCTGGCCCAGGCCGAGCGCATGCAGTCGGCCAAGAAGCCGGACCGGAACGTCTTCTACCGCCGCTGCCTGGAACTGCAGCAGAAGGCGTTCGACCTGATCGACCCGGCCACCACCCGGGTGGCGATCCCGTTCGAGGGCGCGCTGCTCCCGGCGTACTTCACGAAGGCCTCTGACGGCCCGGCACCGGTGATCATCATGTTCAACGGGCTGGACTCGACCAAGGAACACATGTACTCCTCGGGCTTCCCGCAGGAGATGGCCGCCCGTGGCATCTCCACGCTGATGGTCGACACCCCGGGCAGCGGCGAGGCGCTCCGGCTCCTCGGCCTGACCAGCCGGGTCGAGTCCGAGGACTGGGCGCGGGCCTGCGTCGACTACCTGCTGACCCGCGACGACGTCGAGACCGACAAGATCGGACTCGTCGGGTGGTCGCTCGGTGGCTACTACGCGCCGCGCGCCGCCGCGTTCGAGAAGCGGCTCGCGCTCGTCGTGGCCTGGGGCGCCAACCACGACTGGGGCGCGGTGCAGAAACGCCGGCTCGAACGCGAAGGCGAGAACCCGGTCCCGCACTACTGGGACCACGTGCTCTGGGTGTGGGGCGAGACCGACCTGGACACCTTCATCACGAAAGCCGAGGCGGTCAACCTCGACGGCGTGGTCGAGAAGATCACCGTGCCGTTCCTGATCGCGCACGGCGAGAACGACCGGCAGATCCCGCTGCAGTACGCCCACCGCTCCTACGAGCAGGCGGTCAACGCGCCCCGGCGTGACCTGCGGATCTTCACGGCGGCCGAGGGCGGGGCCGAACACATCGGGCTCGACCACTTCGCGCACGTGCGGACGTACATCGCCGACTGGATCACGGACGTCCTGGCATGATCGATCGCACGGATCCCGAGGGCGCCATCGCCGCGGCCACCGAACGGTGCTCCAACTGGGGGCGGTGGGGGGCCGACGACGTACAGGGAACAATGAATTTCCTGACGCCGGAGAAACGGGCGTATGCCGCGACCCTGGTGCGCCGCGGAACCTCGTTCTCACTGTCGCAGTCGTTCGACGCCAACGGGCCGCAGAAAGGCTGGCGGCGGCGCACCAACCCGGTGCACACCATGCTCGACACCGGCACCGACGCGGTCACCGGTGTGCAAGGCTTCCCGCACGGGCTCGGCGGCGCCGACGACGTGATCGCGATGCCGTTGCAGTGCTCGACGCAGTGGGACGGGCTCGGCCACATCTTCGACCACGGCCACGCCTGGAACGGCCGGCCCGCCGAAAAAGTCGTGACCAGCCTCGGCGACGGCGTCACCGGCATCGAGACGGTCGCGTCAGTGATCGCCGGGCGAGGGGTGCTGCTCGACGTCGGACGGGCTCTCGGCACCGGCGGCGAACTTCCGGACGGCTTCGCCATCACGGAAGAACACCTGGTGGAGACCATCGCCCGGCAAGGCGCCACGTCCGCTGTGGGTCAAGGCGACATCGTTCTCGTACGTACGGGTCAGCTCACCCGAGCCCGGCGGAACGGCTGGGGTGACTACGCGGGCGGTCCGGCGCCCGGCCTGTCGTTCACCACCGCGGACTGGCTGCACCGTACGGAGATCGCCGCGATCGCCACCGACACGTGGGGCTTCGAAGTGCGGCCCAACGAGTTCGACGACGCGTTCCAGCCGTTGCACCAGGTGGCGATCCCGCACATCGGGCTGTTCCTCGGCGAGATGTGGGACCCGGACGAACTCGCGGCGGACTGCGCGGCCGACGGCGTCTACGAGTTCTGGCTGACGGCGGCCCCTCTCCCGATCACCGGGGCGGTCGGCAGCCCGGTCAACCCGATCGCGGTGAAGTAGCCCGGCCCAGCTGGAAAAAGGGGCGCGTCCACCGGACGCGCCCCTTTTCCGTGGCGGAGCACAGGCGGTGGCGGCCGCCCAGCGCGCTCCTGTTCGATAAAGCTCTTCAGTTCAGATCCGCCTCAGCCGGCTTGGTGCTGCGCTGTCCGGCTGTCCTGCGTTGCCCGGCTGTCCTGCGTTGCCCAGCCGTCCTGCGCTGTCCAGCCGTCCTGCGCTGTCCAGCCGTCCTGCGCTGTCCAGCTCGGCGACTTGTGGCTGCCGGCTCAGCCGGCTCGTGGTGGCCGACTCGTCCGGCTTTCGCCGTCCGGCTCAGACGGTGGCGGTTGCCGGCTCCGCGGCCGGGCGGCGCCTGGTGACCCAGCGCTCGAAGATCAGCGTGGTCAGCGGCGGGATCGACGCGCCCAGCGCGAAGAACGTCCGCCACAACGACCACCGCTCGGCCCGCGACACCCAGAACGTCGCGGCGAGATAGGCGACGAACAGCGCGCCGTGCACCCGCCCGAACAGCCACACCCCCGCATCCGTCGTGTGCGAGACGTGCTTGAGGTACATCCCCACGAGCAGCCCGGTCCACGAGAACGCCTCGGCGACCGCTGTCACGCGGAACACCCGGAACGCTTCCACCCGCAACCCCCTCCACGATCCATGCCCCGCCGACGGTACGACCCCGAAGTTGAGTGTTTCCTGGCAGCCCGGCCTGCTGATCGTCGCTGTGCGGCCCGGACGCGGGCCGGCGGTCGGCGGTGAACCCGGTCAGGTCTCGCGGGCGACTCCGGTGGGATCGCATCTGTCCGGTGCGCGGTTCGCCGACCTGTATGCCGGCCGGCCGTTGAAGAAGGCGGGTGACTGCGGAGCGCTCAGAAGTGCAGCCGCCGAAGTTGCCCGGAGGGAGTTATGGCGTCGGTGCCGAGCGGATGAAACGGGCGAATCGGGGTAAATCTGAACCGCAAGTTCATGGCTGAGGGCAGGGGGAATCGGTGCCGGACATCGTGGAGATCATCAAGGAGCAGCACAAGCAGGTCGACGACCTGCTGAGCCAGGCCGAGGAGGACGGCTCGGACACGGCCGCCCTGCTTCAGGAGGTGGCCCGGATGCTGCTGCCGCATTCCGAGGCCGAGGAGGACTTCGTCTACCCGGCGATCCGCGACAAGGCGGAGGAGACCGGCGACGAGGTGCGTGACGGCGTCGAGGAGCACCGTCAGATCGAGGAGATGCTGAAGAACCTGCTCGACGGCAGCCCGGACGATCCCGGCTACGACGGCACGCTCGCGGCGATCATCGGCGAGTTGCGGCATCACGTGCAGGAGGAAGAGGAGGATCTGCTTCCGATCCTGGCCGATCGCCTCACCGACGAGGAGCGTGCGGAGATGGGGCAGCGGTTCGTCGAGGCGACGACCGGCGCGCTCCCCGAGACTCCCGTGACGGACGGCGACGGCGGCCACGAGACGCGCCGGGAGCTTTACGAGAAGGCCAAGGACCAGCACATTCCGGGGCGTTCCCGGATGTCGAAGGAGGAACTGGCCGAAGCGGTCAGCGGGGATTGAACCTCATCCTGGAGGTGTGGATCACACAAGACTCGGCAAGATCTACATTCTCGGGCATGTCGCTGCAAACGCATCGAAGCCACACCACGGTCGTTGCGCCTCGACCGGTGCTGGCACCACACCTTCAGGAGATCATCGAGTCTCTCGCCGCCGGTCAGACGGCGCGCGAGATGGCTGCCCGCTTGTACATCTCACCGAACACGGTCAAGTCGCGGCTGCGTACGCTCTATCAGCAGCTCGGCGCCCGTGACCAGGCACATGCCGTGGCCATCGGCTTCCGGATCGGGATCCTGCGGGCGGCCGCTGAGGCCGACCCGGGCCCCGACCGGCAGCCGGTCATGATCGGCACTCTCGACCCGGACAGTCTCCGTGACACGATCGCCGACCTGACCGCGCTGCTGCGCATCGTGGAACGGGTCCGGGAACTCGACGGCGGCCACCTGCCGGACCTGCTGCGGCAGGTGGGGGAGTTGGCCAGCCGGCCACAGGAGGATCCTCGCGGCGCGCTGGAGCGGATCGCAAAATTAGCCGCCGAGGCCGGATTCGGCGTGGATGAGGCGCGCGCCGAGCCGTATTCCCGACAATAATGGACTGGTGGGTGACCGTCCGGTGGAGCGGATGCGGCCGTGCCGTCGCTGCGGTCACCCGACCCGGGTGGACCGCATGGTGCAGGGCTACGGGCGTAACTGTGCCGCGCTGATGGGCCTGATCGGTGGCTCGGTCGACACCGGGCACGCCGGCCCGGATCTGTTGGACCTGCTCGAGGTCGAGCCGGAGGACTGTTGCGACGGCTGGGACCGTCCGGCCGACAACGACTTCATCGGCGGACGCCGACCCCGGTCAGTATGAGGGACGCGGCCGGGTCGCTGAGCTGCTCGACGGCTCCTTCCGGGCGCCATCCGGGCCCGCGCACCACTCCCGGGTCGGCCAGCTGCCACCCGTCGAACAGTCGCGCGAACCGTTGCTCGTCGCGCGGCACGAACGGTGTCCCGGTCCGGCTGTAGAGGTCGGCGACCCGGTCCACGCCTTCGGGGTCGAGGCCGCCGCTGGCGTGCGACAGCGCGAGCAGGCTGCCCGCCACGACCGCCTCGCGGTAACCGTGCAGCGTCGCGTCGAGCACCGGCCCGTCGGGGACGAAGTGCAGCACCGCGAACATCAGGATGCCGACCGGCCGTCCGAGATCGATCACCGTGTTCAGGGCCGGGTCGTCGAGCACCGCGGCCGGGTCGCGCAGGTCGCCCTGGACCACCACGGTCCGCGGGTCGTCGCCGAGCAGGTCGCGGGCGTAGAGGACGGCGGTCGGGTCCACGTCGACGTAGGCCACCCGTGCCTCCGGGTCGGCGGCGAGGGCCACCTCGTGCACGTTGCCCTCGGTCGGGATGCCGGAGCCGAGGTCGATGAACTGGCGTACCCCGTTCGCGACGGCCCAGCGCACCACCCGGTGCAGGAACGCGCGGTTGGCCCGGGCGAGTGCCGCCATCTCAGGGACGATCTCCATGATCCGTGAGGCGACCGACCGGTCCACGGCGAAGTTGTGCGTGCCGCCGAGGAAGGCGTCGTAGACCCGAGCGGAGCTGGGCCGGTTCGGATCGATGGTCACGACGTCGACGATGCCCGGGAGACGGCGAACCCATGCCTGGAATTCCGGAAATTTGGTAGTTTGGTGGGGGAGGGGACGGGTGTGGAGTCACGCAATGAGCTGCCGCGGCTCCTGATCGACACCGCGCCGGATGCGATCATCATCTGCCGCTCGGACGGCGTCGTGACGATCGCGAACCGCCGCGCGCACGACATGTTCGGCTATCCCCCCGGCCGGCTCGTCGGCACCTTCGTCGACGACCTCTTCCCCGACGACGTCAGACCGGCGCTCCCCAAGAAACGCGCCCAGTACCTGGCCGGCGAGACCCGTCCGCTGCGGCGTGTGCCGGTGCGCGGCCGGCGCCGCGACGGCTCGGTCTTCCCGGTGGAGATCTCGCTCTCCGGGGTCAGCGCCCCCGACGGTGAGACGTACGTGACCTCGGTCCTGCGCGACGACACCGCCCAGCGCCGGGACGCCGCGGCCCGCGCCCTGCTCGCCTCGGTCGTCCAGTCCTCGCACGACGCGATCGTCACCGCCGACCTGAACAACCGGATCCTGTCCTGGAACCCGGGCGCCGAGCTGCTCTACGGCTTCCCGGCCGAGCAGATGATCGGCGTCCCGATCGACGAGATCATCCCGGCCGAGCGCCGTGCCGACGAGCAGCAGATCCGCGACCTGGTCCGGATGGGCGGCCGGGTCGACCGGTACCGATCACTGCGGCTCACCGCCTCGGGTCAGCCGGTCGCGGTCGCGATGCTGGTCTCGCCGCTGCTCGACGAGCACGGCACGCTGGTCGGCACCACCAGCACCGCGCGGGACATCAGCGAGCGGGAACGCACCGAGGCCCGCGTCCAGGCGATCCTCGACGCCGCGCCGGACGCGCTGCTCGGCGTCTCCGAGGCGGGCCAGGTGGTGCTGGTCAACGCGGCGACCGAGCGCCTGTTCGGGCATCCCCGGCACGACCTGATCCACCTGCCGGTCGGGCGCCTGCTGCCGGACGGCCTGCCCCCGGTCTCGGCGGTGCTGCGGACCGGCGGCGACTCGTCCACCCCGCTGGACACCGAGCGGACCGAGGACCGGGAGCAGCGCTGGGCCAAGCGCCGGGCGATCCGCAGCGACGGCGCCGAGCTGCCGGTCGACATCACGGTCAGCGCGCTGCACATCGACAGCGGCGTGATCACCGTGGCCGCGGTCCGCGACATCACCGACCGGCTCGCCGCCGAGGCCGAACGCCGCCGGCTGCGCGAGGAGACCGACCGGCAGAAGCTGGAGGCCCGCATGCAGCAGGCCCAGCGCCTGGAGAGCCTGGGCCAGCTGGCCGGCGGCATCGCCCACGACTTCAACAACCTGCTCGCGGTGATCCTCAACTACGCGGCGTTCATCATCGAGGACGCCGCCGGCAGCCCACCGGCCGCGGACGCCGAGCAGATCGCCCGGGCCGCCCGGCGCGGCAGCGACCTCACCCACCAGCTCCTCGCGTTCGCCCGGCGCGAGGTGATCCGGCCCCGGCCGCTGGACCTCAACGCGGTGGTCACCGAGGTGCACCAGATGCTCGACCGGTCCCTCGGGGAACACATCAATCTGACCGTACGGACCAGTCCCGGCCTGCCCGCGGTGATGGCCGACCCGGGACAGCTGGAACAGGTGCTCGTCAACCTCGCGGTCAACGCCCGGGACGCGATGCCCACCGGTGGCCGTCTCACCATCGACACCGCCGACGTCCGGGTCGACGCCGAGCACTCCGCCGCCCGCGCCGGGCTCAGCCCCGGGCACTACCTGCGGCTGCGCGTCTCCGACACCGGCACCGGCATGCCCAAGGAGGTGATCGACAAGGCGTTCGAGCCGTTCTTCACCACGAAACCCAGTGGGCAGGGCACCGGGCTGGGGCTGGCCACCGTCTACGGCATCGTCACCCAGGCCGGCGGGACCGTGCAGATCTACTCCGAGCCGGGCATGGGCACCACGTTCACCATCCTGCTGCCGGTCACCGACGTGCAGGCGCAGGAGGTCACCACCGAGGAGAGCGACGAACGGCTGGCCGGGCACGGCGCCACCGTGCTGCTGGCCGAGGACGAGGACGCGCTGCGCGAGGTCACCTCCCGGATCCTGGTCCGCGGCGGGTACACGGTGCTCGCCGCGAACGGGGGCGAGGAGGCACTCCGGCTCGCCGCGACGCAGCCGGTCGACGTGCTGCTCACCGACGTGATCATGCCGGGGATGCTGGGCAAGGACCTGGCCGACGCGGTGACGAGCCGTCACCCCCGGACCAAGGTGCTGTTCATGTCCGGTTATGCCCAGCCGGTGCTGACCGACCACGGGACTCTCGCGTCCGGCGTGCACCTGCTGGAGAAGCCGTTCACCAGCGCGGAACTGATGCGTGCCTTGCACGATGAGCTCCAAGCGAAGCCTTGACGAGTTAACTTCTTCGATGTGTGGGTAAGCGGGCGTCATGCCGTACCGGAAAATCGGTCGCCTCATGGCGGCCGCCCTCCTCGGTCTCACCCCGATCGCTGCCGCCCGTGACGTCCCGGCGCCCGGCGCACCCGGCGAGGACCGGCAGTACCTGCCCGCCGACAAGACCGGCCTGGTCACGTCGGCCGGGCCGGAGAGCACGATCTGGGCGACCGTGCAACGCACCGGTGGTCTCGGCGAGATCTTCTACCCCGACCTCGGCACGCCGAGCGCGCGGGCGCTGAGCTTCGTCGTCACCGGCCCGTCCGGCCCGGAGACCGCGGCGTCCGTGGACACCGCCATGACCGACGACCGCAGCCTGAGTTTCCGGCAGCGGCTGGCCGGCCCCTCCGGCCGGTGGCGACTCTCCCTCGCGTACGCGACCGACCCGCACCGGGCCACCGTCCTCGCCGACGTGGTTTTCACCGCCCGTCCGGGCTACCGCCTGCACGCGGTCTTCGACCCGGCACTGGGCAACAGCAGGAGCGGAGATTCCGGCCGTACGGAGGGACGTGCTCTTCTGGCCTCCGACGGTGACGTGGCCAGCGCTTTCGTGGCCGCGCCGGCCTTCCGCACCACGTCCAGCGGCTTCACCGGGACCAGCGACGGGCTCGACGCGCGATACACCTCCGCCGGGCCCGGCTACCTGGTGCAGGCCGGGCAGCTCGGCACCGGCCACACCACGCTCGCCCTCGGCTTCGGCCCGTCCACGAGCGCGGCGCTCGACGGGGCCCGGGCCGGGCTGCGACGCGGCTTCGGCGCCGGCGCCCGCGAGTACGCCGCCGGCTGGCACCACTACCTCGGCACCCTGCACCGGCCGCCGGCCGTTGCCGACCGCGCGCTCTGGCAGACCTCCGCGATGGTCCTGGCCGCCAGTGAGGACAAGATCCACCGCGGCGCGTACGTGGCCTCGCCCGGCTCGCCGTGGGCCTTCGGGCGCGACGACCCGTCCGGGCCGTACCACCTGGTCTGGTCCCGCGACCTCTACCAGATCGCGACCGGTCTGCTCGCCGCCGGTGACCGGGCCGGCGCGACCCGGGCGCTGGACTACCTGTTCACCGTCCAGCAGAAGCCGGACGGCTCGTTCCCGCAGAACTCCCGGCTCGACGGCACCCCGGTCTGGGACGGGCTGCAGCTCGACGAGGTCGGGCTGCCGATCGTGCTCGCCTACCAGCTCGGCCGCACCGACGCGGCGACCTGGGCACACGTGAAGAAGGCGGCGGATTTCCTGGTCGGCTTCGAGCAGGACGGCAACCACGCGCCGTGGAGCCCGCAGGACCGGTGGGAGAACCAGTCCGGGTACTCGCCGGCCACCATCGCCGCCGAGATCGCCGGACTCGTCTGCGCCGCGTCGATCGCCGCCGACAACGGGTACGACACGGCCGCGGCACGCTATCTGACCGTTGCCGACCAGTGGCGCGCGAACGTCAAGGCGTGGACCGTCACCACCACCGGGCCGTACTCGGCCGCGCCGTACTTCCTGCGGCTGACCAAGGACGGGAAACCCGACCGGGGTACGACGTACGACATCGGTGACAGCGGCCCGTCCGGAGTCGATCAGCGGCGGGTGGTGGATCCCGGGTTCCTCGAACTCGTCCGGCTCGGTGTCCTGCCGGCCGCCGATCCCGACGTACGCAGCTCGCTGCGCGTGATCGACGCCGAGCTCGGCGCGGGCCCGTACTGGCACCGGGCGTCCTTCGACGGGTACGGCGAGAAGGCCGACGGCAGCCAGTGGGACTACCCGCTGCCGGCCGATTCGCAGATCACCCGGGGCCGGGCGTGGCCGCTGCTCAACGGCGAGCGCGGCGAATACCTGCTGGCCCGCGGCTCGCACGCCGCGGCCCGCGCGCAGCTGAAGGTCCTGGCCGGCGCGGCCGGGCCCAGCCGGATGCTGCCCGAGCAGGTGTGGGACCAGTACCCGCCGAACCGGCCGCTCGGCACGCCGAGCACCTCGGCGACGCCGCTGGCCTGGACACACGCCCAGTACCTGCGGCTCGCCGCGGACCTGGCCGCCGGGCGGGTCCTGGAGCAGCCCGCGGCCGTCGCCGGCCGTTACCCCGGGCCCGCGGTGGCCGCCCGGTGACGCGGCGCTACTCGCAGACGACCCCGTCCTTGTCGGCGTCCCGGTACCAGGCGTATTCCGGGTCCACACCCTTGGTGTACGGCCCGTATCCGGCCTTCTTCGCCGCCTTGCAGGTGCCGAACCGCGGGTCGGTGCCGCCGCTGCCACCGTCGCCGTCGCCGGTGTCCGGCTCGTCGGGCTCGTCCGCGTCACCGGACTCGCAGGCGATGCCGTCGCCGTCGCGATCCAGCGCCTTGCGGTAGCCGGGGTCGCTCTTGCGCAGGCCGGAGTGCCCGGCGTCGTACACGGCATCGCAGTTGGCGTAGTAGACCGGCTTCACCGTGGTCTTCACCGGCGTCGGCCTGGTCGTCGTCACGGCCTTCGTGGTCGCCACCGGCACCGCGGTCGTGGGACTCGGGCTCGGGCTCGCCTCCTGCGTCGGCTCCGGCGCGGCGAGCGGCTCCGTGGAGATGGCGGCCGACGGCTGGATCGAACCGGCGTTGTCCGTTCTGGGCGAGTCCGGCGCGAAGATCGACGCCCCGCACGCGACCAGGACCACCACACCGACCACCCCGAGCAGCGCCTTGCCCGGGGTCACCTTCGCCGACGGTTTACTCACCTGCGGGTACGGCGCGGGCGCCGGATACGGCAGCGGCTGCCCGGGCACGGTCGGCGGATACTCGTGACCCGGGGCGACGGGCGGGCCCGGATACGGCGTATCGGACGAACCGGACCAAGGATCCTGCGGCGGCGGCAAACTCACAGCAGGAGCTTCGTGTCCGAAGACGCCCATCACCACCCACCGATCGGCCCGTCACCGCGACGCGAGTCGATCCCGCCCCTGACCGAACGGCCCACTCACCCCCATCGATCGACCCGGCCCGGCGGCGACTCACACCGTTCCCGCCACACCCCGGGCACCCCGGACAGCCCGGTCCGCGCGCCGACCACCCCGCCCGCGACGGCGCAGGTGGTGTCGACGTCCCCGCCCGCCGAGGCGGTCGTCCACAGCGTCGCGACCAGGTCGTTCGGGTGCCGGGCGGCGCACCACAGTGCGTACGGCACGGTGTCCGGCGCGGAGATCCGCAATCCGCTCCCGACCGCCGCGGCGACCACCACGGGGTCGGCGCCGCCCGGGAACTCGGCGGCGGCCCGGAGTCCGTCCCTGACCTGACCGGCCGGGGTCCACCCGGCCACGGCCGCAAGCGTCCACGACCCGTCGCCGGTGCTCATCGCGGCGGCCACCGCCACCGCGATCACCAGGCCGCCCTCGGGCCGGGGGGTGAGGTGGCGGGGTGAGTCAGCCGGGTGAGGCGGAGAAGGGCGCGCTGACCGGCGGCGGCACGAGCGGCGTCGCGGGTGTCTCCGGCGGCTCGCCGGAGGTGAAGACGCCCAGGCAGGCGCAGATCGCGACCACCATCGCGGCGATCAGCAGCAGCACGGCGACGGCGAGCCCGGGATAGCGCTGCGGCGGCGGCCCGAGGGCCCCGCGCAGGAAGGCGAGCAGCGGCGCCCGGTACTCCAGTTCGGCCGTCTGCCCGGGCAGCGCCACCACGGTCGTCTCGGCCGCGCCGATCCGGGCCGGCAGCAGGTACGGCACGTGCACGTGCACGTGGTGTTCGCCGAACGCGACGGGCGTGGTGACCCGCCCCCAGCTCGCCGGCACGTTCTTGCCGTCGATCTCCAGCACGGGGGTGAAGAGCCCGAGCACGAAGGCGAGCGGCGCGTATCGCATGGTCACCGCGATGGTCGCGCCGCCGTCGCCCCGCGCCGGGTCGAGCGGCGGGAAGCCGGGGGAGAAGGGCCGATAGGGCGGCGCCAGGATGGCCACGCTGCACCTTTCCTCGAAGTCCGCCGATGCAGGATATGCCCGTGGGGCCAGAGTACGGAAAACCTCTCGCGTCCACTGTGGATGTGCCGGCCGGGCCGGGGCGGGCGGCTCCCACCGGCCCGTCACCGGACGGACGAAGTAACGCGTGAGGTCACACCCGTAGGCATCCGCGTCACCGTCCCGTAACGCGAGGACTAGAGTCCGGTTCGGGTGCCGAATGCCTCAACCTCGGGAGACAAACTCATGACTAAGACACCGGTCACCGTCACCGTGACGGGCGCTGCCGGCCAGATCGGCTACGCGCTGCTGTACCGCATCGCCTCCGGTCACCTGCTGGGCGCCGATGTGCCGGTCCGGCTGCGCCTGCTGGAGATCCCGGCCGCGGCCAAGGCGGCTCAGGGCGTGGCCCTCGAGCTCGACGACTGCGCGTTCCCGCTGCTCTCCGGCGTCGACGTGTTCGACGACCCGAAGGCCGCGTTCGACGGCGTCAACGTGGCGCTGCTGGTCGGCGCCCGCCCGCGCACCAAGGGCATGGAGCGGGGTGACCTGCTCGAGGCCAACGGTGGCATCTTCGGCCCGCAGGGCGCGGCGATCAACGCCGGTGCCGCCTCCGACGTACGGGTGCTGGTCGTCGGCAACCCGGCGAACACGAACGCGCTGATCGCCCAGCAGCACGCGCCCGACGTGCCGGCCGACCGCTTCACCGCGATGACCCGGCTCGACCACAACCGTGCGCTGGCCCAGCTCTCCAAGAAGCTGGACGTGCCGGTCGCCGAGCTGCGCAAGGTGACGATCTGGGGCAACCACTCCGCCACGCAGTACCCGGACGTCTTCCACGCCGAGGCCGCCGGCCGCCCGGTCAAGGACCTGGTCGACCAGGCCTGGCTCGCCGACGAGTTCATCCCGCGGGTCGCCAAGCGCGGCGCCGAGATCATCGAGGTCCGGGGCGCGTCCTCGGCCGCCTCCGCCGCGTCGGCCGCCCTCGACCACGTCCACACCTGGGTCAACGGGACCGCCGAGGGTGACTGGACGTCGGCCGCGATCGTCTCCGACGGCTCCTACGGTGTCCCGGCCGGGCTGATCAGCTCGTTCCCGGTCACCGCCAAGGACGGCAAGTGGGAGATCGTGCAGGGGCTGGAGATCAACGAGTTCTCCCGCGCCCGCATCGACGCCTCGGTCGCCGAGCTGCAGGAGGAGCGCGCGGCTGTCCAGGGCCTCGGCTTGATCAAGTAAAAACCAGAAGCAAAGGCCGCTCATCCCGTACGGCGATGAGCGGCCTTTGATTTTCTCAGAGTCCGGTCACGTAGAGCTTGCGCAGCGGCTCCGACACCGTCCAGACGGTTTTCGTGCCCTCGGCGAGGCGGACCAGGTCGCCCGGCCGCACCTCGAAGGTCGCGCCGTCGGCCTCGATCGTGGCCCGCCCGCCGAGCACCAGGAACGCCTCCTCGGACTCGACGTCGCGCACCGCGCCCACGCTCATCTCCCAGACGCCGGCCTCCACGCCCAGCCCGTCGAGTGTGGTGACGGTCACCGCGCCGGTGGTCGGCGAGCCGGCGACCACCTCGTCCGGGTGAACGGGCTCGTGGACAACGGTGACATCGGCGAGGTGCCAGATCGAGACTGGGTCCATGAGCTTGCACGATAGCCGTACGCTGCTCTGCAAGATCGGCTGGTGGGAGAGGGTTGCCACGCTCCTGTCAGACGGTGTTGCTAGGTTTTCGAGGAACCCGGGATAGAAGCACAAGAGAGGGCATCGTGGTCTTCAAGAAGCTGTTGGGCGCCATGGGAGTGGGCGGCCCGAGCGTCGACACCGTGCTGGACAATCCGAGCACCTATCCGGGCGCCCCGCTCACCGGTCGCGTCAACCTGACCGGCGGCACCCAGGAAGCGGACATCGAGCACATCACGCTCGCCCTGGTCACCCGCATGGAGGTGGAGGGCGGCGGCAGCGACTATTCGACCACCGGCGACTTCTACCGGCTGACCGTCTCCGGCCCGATGCGGCTGCACCCCGGTCAGCAGCTGTCGATCCCGTTCCGCATCGACATGCCGTGGGAGACGCCGATCACCACGGCCTACGGGCAGCCGCTGCGCGGCATGGTGATGGGCGTGCGCACCGAGGTGTCGATCGCCCGGGCGCTGGACAAGGGCGACCTCGACCCGGTCTACGTGCACCCGCTGCCGATCCACCAGAAGATCCTGGACGCCTTCGGCCAGCTCGGCTTCCGCTTCAAGTCCGCCGACCTGGAGTACGGGCAGATCTACGGCGTCCACCAGACGCTCCCGTTCTACCAGGAGATCGAGTACTGGCCGGCCTCGCAGTACGCCCACGCCGTCAACGAGGTCGAGCTGACGTTCGTGACCAGCCCGCACTCGGTCGAGGTGGTGCTGGAGTTCGACAAGCGCGGCGGCCTGTTCCACAGCGGCCAGGACACCTACGGGCGCTACACGGTCTCCCACCACGACGCTGACACCACCGACTGGCGTTCGGTCGTCGACGGCTGGGTGCGCCAGGCGGTCGACCACCACCGCTCCCGCCCGGGCTACGGTGCGCCGCACGGCGGCCACGGCGCTTACGGCGCGCCGGGCTACCCGCCGCCCCCGCCGCCCGGGTACGGGCACGGCGCCCCGGCCTACGGGCACGGCGGCCACGGTGGCGGTTACGGTCACCACGGCCACTACCGTGGCGGCCACGGCAGCGGCATGGGCGGCGCCATCCTCGGCGCGGTCGGCGGTCTGGCCGCCGGCTACGTGATCGGCGAGGCCGTCGAGGACGTCTTCGAGGACTTCGGCGACGACGACTGACCCGCTGGCCAGCACACTCCTGGCCCGGCCACCTCCCACAGGCGGCCGGGCCGTCACGTCCCAGCCCCACGCCGCCTCGCCCCCAGGCGGCCTCGTCCCCACGCCGCCTCGCGCGCCGCCTCACACGCCCGCCTGTCGCGCCGCGCTCGGGCTGCGTCGTGCACCTTCCGTCCGCCTCGCCTCGCCTCGCCCGCCTCGCCTCGCCTCGCCCGCCTCGCCTCGCCTCGCCCGCCTCGCCTCGCCTCGCCCGCCTCGCCTCGCCTCGCCCGCCTCGCCTCGCCTCGC
>NZ_JBIRWQ010000018.1:0-6493 GCF_044388125.1 Actinoplanes sp. NPDC020271 | reverse complement strand
CTCGCCGTGCCCGCGCGGCCCCGCCGTGCCCGCGCCGCCTCGCCTCGCCGTGCCCGCGCGGCCCCGCCGTGCCCGGGCCGACCCGCTTCGCCGCGGGCCGGGTTGGCTTCACATCGGGAGCGTTTCGCGGCGGCTGCGCGATGTGGACCGGTTCGACGAAGTTGACTGGCGGGGTCGATCGAGGAGATGTGACGGGGGAAAGTCGGCTGCCGAAATAGACGGTCCAAAAGAGCAACAACATTCCCGTTCACCCGCTCCGCGCATTTCCGCAGGTCAGCGCCTTACGCCATTCAATACCCCACTCACCCTATGGGAAATGTATGTGACGTGGGCCACAAAGAGGCTGACGCGGCGTCGCCGGACGTTTACGTTCGTGGACATGAAGCGAGACAAGCGCCTGATCCGGCGTCGTTTCGTCGACTTCCTCCGGGTGTGCACCTGCTCCTGTTGAGGCTGTGACGGCGAAGCACCCCGGCCCGCCGCCCACGACGCCCCACGATCACGGCCGCGCATCGGTGCCCGGTCGCGCTGCTCTGACCGTACCCAATTAGCGGTCTTTGAATTTTCCGGCACATAGAAGGCGATTGCCCACGGCGCTCGTCCGATGAATGCCGCCCATTTTAGGAGTTTTCCGTGACCACTCGTCGAAACGCGATCGCCGGCCTGCTGGGCAGCGCATTCCTGACCGCTACCGGGCTGTCCGCATGCGGCAACAGCCAAGCCTCGGCTTCCGGCAGTCAGGTGAAGGAACTGCGATATCAGGGCAGCGTCGGTTCGGTGACGCTGCCCGAGCTCGCCGCCGACCTCGGTTATCTGGGCGATGTGACGCTCAAGTGGATCGGCAACACGATCAGTGGTCCGCAGGACATTCAGGCCGCCACCACCGGCGACACCGATTTCGGCGGGGCATTCAACGGCGCCGTCGTGAAACTGGCCGCTAACGGCGCACCGGTCACCGCCGTGATCGGTTACTACGGCGTCGACAAGGACACCTACACCGGGTATTACGTGCTCGACGGCAGCCCGATCAAGACCGCCCGCGACCTGATCGGCAAGAAGATCGGCGTCAATACTCTCGGTGCGCACCACGAGGCGGTCATCAAGACCTTCCTGGCGAAGAACAGCCTGACCGACGACGAGATCAAGCAGGTCGAGCTGATCGTGGTCCCGCCGGTCAACACCGAGCAGTCGGTGCGGCAGAGCCAGATCGACGCCGGCGCGCTGGGCGGCGTGCTGCGCGACAAGGCGCTGACCCGCGGCGGTATCCACCCGCTCTTCACCGACTTCGACCTGCTCGGCAAGTTCACCGCGGGCAGCTACATCTTCCGCAACGACTTCATCAAGAAGAACCCGGACACGGTGAAGACGTTCGTCAGCGGCGTCGGCAAGGCGATCGAGTGGGCCCGCACCACCCCCACCGACCAGGTGATCGCCAAGTTCCAGGAGATCGTCAAGAAGCGCGGCCGCAGCGAGGACGACT
Source organism: Actinoplanes sp. NPDC020271 (assembly GCF_044388125.1). Taxonomy (NCBI): domain Bacteria; kingdom Bacillati; phylum Actinomycetota; class Actinomycetes; order Micromonosporales; family Micromonosporaceae; genus Actinoplanes; species Actinoplanes sp. NPDC020271. Next base: position 5,013 of record NZ_JBIRWQ010000018.1, on the reverse strand, counting down.
CCAGCCTGCAGTTCTTCAAGAGCTACGGCGTGGCCGGCAAGGGCGGCGTGATCACCGAGACGGAGTTCCAGACCTGGATCGACTGGCTGACCCGGGCCGGCGAGCTGAAGAAGGACATCAAGGCCGCCGACATCTACAGCAACAGGTACAACTCCTTCGCCGAGGGTGGTGCCGCATGACCGCCAAGATCGTGTTCGAGAACGTCGGCAAGGTCTTCCGGGCCCGCGGGACCACGGTCACCGCGCTCCAGGAGATCAATCTGGACGTCAAGGACGGCGAGTTCCTGGTCATCGTCGGTCCGAGCGGCTGCGGCAAGTCCACTCTGCTCGACCTGCTCGGCGGTCTGACCGAGCCGAGCAGCGGCCGGATCCTGGTCGACGGCAAGCCGGTCACCGGCCCCGGCCTGGACCGCGGCGTGGTCTTCCAGCAGTACGCGCTGCTGCCGTGGCGCACCGCGCAGGGCAACGTCGAGTTCGGCCTGGAGGCCAAGCACGTGCCGCGGCGCGAGCGGGCCGCGAAGGCGCGCGAGTACCTGGACCTCGTCGGCCTGTCCGGCTTCCACGACCGTTATCCGCACGAGCTCTCCGGCGGCATGAAGCAGCGCGTCGCGATCGCCCGCAGCCTCGCCTTCGACCCGGACGTGCTGCTGATGGACGAGCCGTTCGCGGCCCTCGACGCGCAGACCCGCGACGGGCTGCAGGACGAGCTGCTGCGGATCCAGGAGTTGACCGGCAAGACCGTCGTCTTCATCACGCACGGTATCGAAGAGGCCGTCTACCTGGGACGACGCGTCGCGGTGATGACGTCGCGGCCGGGGCGGATCAAGCAGGTCGTCGACGTGCCCATCTTCTCGCAGTCCGAGGACATCCGGTCGGACCCGCAGTTCGCGCACTACCGCCACGAGATCTGGACGCTGCTGCGCGACGAGGTCGACAAGGCCCGCCACGAAGAACTGGAGGCCACCCGTGTCTAGCTCCACCCTGGTCAAGGCGCCCGTGGTGGCGGCCGTCGCGGCCGTACCGGTCGAGCGGTGGAAGGTTGCCCGTTTCTTCGGCAACGCCGTCACCCGCAGTGTCGCCATCATCGCGCTCGCCCTGATCTGGGAGATCTTCCCGCGGCTCGGCCTGGTCGACGCGACGTTCCTGCCACCGCTCTCCGAGGTGCTGGTCGCCTGGTGGGACCTGGTCAAGTCCGGCGAACTGTGGGAGCACACCCGGGCCAGCCTGACCCGCTCGCTCGTCGGCTTCGGCCTGGCGATCGTCGTCTCGATCCCGCTCGGCCTGCTGATCGGCTGGTACAAACCGGTCGCGAACCTGCTGACGCCCCTGCTCGAGGTCTTCCGCAACACCGCCGCGCTGGCGATCCTGCCGGTCTTCGTGCTGATCCTGGGCCTCGGCGAAACCTCGAAGATCGCGATCATCGTGTACGCCTGCGCGTGGCCGATCCTGCTGAACACGGTCAGTGGCGTCCGGACCGTCGACCCGCTCCTGATCAAGTCGGCGCGCTCGCTCGGACTGGGTCCGGTGAGCCTGTTCCAGAAGGTCGTGCTGCCCGCCGCGGTGCCGACGATCTTCACCGGCATCCGGCTGGCCGGGGCGTACTCGATCCTGATCCTGATCGCCGCCGAGATGGTCGGCGCCAAGGCCGGCCTGGGCTACCTCATCAACTACGCCCAGTACAACTTCGCGGTCCCCGACATGTACGCCGGAATCATCACGATCTCCGGCATCGGCCTGATCGTGAACCAGCTCCTGATCCTCACCGAGCGCCGCTTCTCCACCTGGCGCACCTCCTAGAAAAGGGTCCTCCCATGAGTATCGACATTCAGCGCATCGGTGGCCGGATCGGCGCGTCCGTGACCGGCATCGACCTCGGGCAGCCGGTCGGTGAGGCCGAGGCGAAGCAGATCCACGACGCGCTCGTCGAGCACAAGGTGCTCGTCTTCCGCGATCAGCACCTCGACGACGAGCAGCACCAGCGCTTCGCCTCGCTGTTCGGCGAACTGACCCTGGCGCACCCGACCGTCCCGTCCGTCGACGGCCAGGCCAACGTGCTCGAGGTGGCCGGCGGCGAGGGTGCCCGGGCGAACGCCTGGCACACCGACGTGACGTTCGTGGTGGCCCCGCCGAAAGCGACGACGCTGCGGAGTCTGGTCATCCCGCCGTACGGGGGAGACACGCTCTTCTCGAACACCAGTGCCGCCTATCTCGACCTGCCCGAGCACCTGCGCGTCCTGGCCGACCGCCTGTGGGCCGAGCACTCCAACGAGTACGACTACGCCGAGCACCCGCAGTTCCGCTCGGCCGAGGTCGAGGACTACCACAAGGTGTTCGTCTCCACGCGGTACCGCACCGCGCACCCGGTCGTCCGCGTCAACCCCGACTCGGGCCGGCCGAACCTGTTCATCGGCAACTTCGTCACCGGCATCATCGGCCTGTCCAAGTCCGAGTCGCGGGACGTCCTGCGCCTGCTCCAGCACTACGTGACCCGGCCGGAGAACACGCTGCGTCACAAGTGGCAGGTCGGCGACCTGGTCGTCTGGGACAACCGCAGCACCCAGCACTACGCCGCCGACGACTACGGCGACCTGGACCGCAAGCTGCACCGCGTCACCGTCGCCGGTGACGTCCCGGTCGGCATCGACGGCACCAAGAGCTACATCCTCGAGGGCGACGAGGCCACCCACTACACCCCGCAGGTGCCGTGACCATGCCTCGTGACCTGCACCTCAACGCGTTCCTGATGAGCGTCGGCCATCACGAAGCCGCTTGGCGGCTGCCGGAGACCGACCCGTACGCGGATCTCGACGTCGAACACTTCAAGAACCTCGCCCGGATCGCCGAGCGCGGCAAGCTCGACTCGGTCTTCCTCGCCGACGGCCCCGCGCTGTGGGACCAGGTCGGGCGCCGGCCGTCCGCCGCCCTCGAACCGACCGTGCTGCTCACCGCGCTGGCCGGCGCGACCGAGCGCATCGGCCTGATCGCGACGGCGTCGACGACGTACAACGAGCCGTACAACCTGGCCCGGCGTTTCGCGTCGCTGGACGTGGTCAGCGGCGGCCGGGCCGGCTGGAACATCGTGACCACGGCGAACATCGAGGCCGCCCGCAACTTCAACCTCGACCACCTGCCCGCCCACAAGGAGCGTTACGAGCGCGCCGCCGAGTTCGTCGACGTCTCGCTCAAGCTCTGGGATTCCTGGGACGACGACGCGATCCTCGCCGACAAGGAGAACGGCGTCTGGGGCGACGACGCCAAGATCTACCCGCCGGCTCACGCGGGCCAGTTCTACCAGGTCGCCGGAGCGCTGAACGTCCCCCGTTCGGCGCAGGGGCACCCGGTGCTCGTCCAGGCCGGTTCCTCGGAGAACGGGCGGAACTTCGCCGCGAAGTACGCCGAGGCGGTCTTCACCGCGCACCAGACACTTTCGGACGCGCAGGAGTTCTACGACGACCTCAAGCGGCGCGCCGCCGAGCACGGCCGCGACCCGGACCACATCAAGATCCTGCCGGGGATCGTGCCGGTCATCGCGTCCTCGGAGGCCGAGGCACGGGAGAAGGACGCGCAGCTCAACGGCTTGATCAAGCCAGAGTATGCGTTGCCGCAACTGGCCGCGCTGCTCGGCGTACCGGTCTCGGCCCTGAAGCTCGACGCCCAGTTGCCGGACGATCTGCCCGAGGAGCAAGCGATCCAGGGCGCGAAGAGCCGCCGCACCCTGGTGGTCAATCTCGGTCGCCGGGAGAACCTGACAGTCCGCCGGATCATCGCCCGCCTCGGTGGCGGGCGCGGTCACCTGACCTTCGCCGGCACGCCCGTCCAGGTCGCCGACCAGATCCAGAACTGGTTCGAGAACGGGGCGGCGGACGGCTTCAACATCATGCCGCCGGTCCTGCCGTCGTCCCTGACCGATTTCGTCGACCAGGTGGTGCCGATCCTGCAGGAGCGCGGCCTGTTCCGCACCGAGTACACCGGGCGCACGCTGCGCGAACACTACGGCTTGCCCCGGCCGGCCAACCGCAACACGGGTACGCCCGTCCGTATCTGATCAGGTTCATCCGAGAGCCACCCCCACGGCGGGGGTGGCTCTCACTGCGACTGCTCGAACTGGTGCTGCCGGGCGTCCTGCACCCCGGTCATCAACTGGTCCCACCGCGGATCGTCCTGGAAGCGCGCCATCACGATGCGCTCGGCGGAGCGCGCCGACGTGTACTCCCACCAGGCGGCGACCCGGACCGGCCACAGACCGATCCGCAACGCCCCGGCCAGGAAACACCGGTGCGCGGTGAGGGTAGCCGCGAGCACGTCCGGCTCCAGCGCGACGTTCGGATCGTCGAAGGCGGCGCCCAACGCCCGTACATCCCGATGCATCTCCGAATAGGCGACCAGACTGGGCATCGCCGGCACCAGCAGCTCGTCCTCGGGATGAACGACATCATGCGCGTACGCCGGAGTGAACACCACGTCGTCGACCGTCACGATCAGCGGCAGGGACTCGCGGCGCACCTTGATGTCGACCTGAACCGCCGGCTCGCCGGTCGGCACGTGCACCCAGTCGGCGTCGAGCACGTTCCGGAAAGCGATCTGCACCGTGTCGCCGATCGCCGGGACGTGCACCGTGACGAGCCCCGGGCCCGCGGTCACCTCCGTGCCCGGCACTTCCCGCAACATCTCCGCCAGGTCGTCAGTGCGCATGCTGCTGGTTATACGCCAGAGCCGCACGCCGCGCGCGCCCGATCACCCGCACCCTCCTCAGTGCCTGCTCACGCTGATGCTTCAGCAAGATCAAGATTCAAAATCTGAGGATTGCGTACGGTTTTTTGCTGTGACTGCCGTCTCACCCAGCCGATTTGGCGTTGCCCGCGGCAGGGAGTAATGTTTTCCGAGCCGCCAGGGAGACGGGCGAGCGAGCGAGGCCCGCAAGGGGCTCGGAGCGGCCGTCCTGACGGAAAACCTACCAAGATCCCACGATCTAGCATCGTGGCAATTCTCGGTGCGGAAAATCCGGTTGCGAAAC
>NZ_JBIRWQ010000017.1:0-219080 GCF_044388125.1 Actinoplanes sp. NPDC020271 | reverse complement strand
AGCGTTCTTACACGATTACAACCATCATCGGCCCCACACCGCCATCGGCAAGACCACGCCGATCACCCGGTTGAACAACCTGGCTGGACATCACAGCTAGGGGGTTAGTCACCACCTCCTTGAAGCTCGCACGCGCTGGCGATGTGCTCCTGAAATGCCGCGACAGTCCGTCTTTCCATCCTGCGTAGCGGTAAGCGGCGCCGTTTGAACGGGGTACGCACGCTGCTGCGGATGCCCAGGTAGCCCTTGTCGATCGGAATCAGCGCGTCATCCAGACTCAAGGGGGATGTACGCGGTCAGATGGGAGCCGGTGTCCTGAAAGAGGCGGCCGCCAGCCGGGACGGCGGCTCCGGAGAAGGTGGGCCCGGCTGGGGTACCAGTTTGGGCGTTGAGGACGGGGCCGCCGGTGTAGAGGAGGTCGGCGGCCAGGACCGGCTGGGCGGCGGCCGCCGGGAGGTTCCGTGACCACAGGGCCCGGCCGGTTGCGGCGGCCACGGCGGTGATCTTGCGGTCCACCGCCAGGTAAAGGTGCGGACCGTCGGTGGCCACCAGCGGGGTTTCCTGCCCCGGTCTGGTCCACAGCGTCGCACCGGTGGACGCGTTGAGCGCGACCAGCACCCCGGTCGGGTCGGTGGCGTAGTAACGGTCGGCCGGTGGGCTTGCGGCCAGGACTTGGAGTGCGAGCGGGCGGGTCCAGCGGATCACACCGGTGGTGATGTCGACTGCGGTTGTCGCGCCGGCGGGCTGGCCGTAACCGTTGGTGCTGATCAGTGGTACGAGACCGTCGGCGGAGACTCCGCTCGACGCGTGGCCCGGTTGGGACCAGAGGAGCTTTCCGTCGCGTACGCGATAAGCCGCGACTTTGTCCTCATCGGAGGGTGACGTGCCGGAGACCAGGACCACGTGTTTGTCGACGACCACTGAGTCGATGGGGTTGTCCAGGTCGAGCTGCCAGCGCGGGTGTCCCCGCTGGTCGAGGGCGGTGAGCCGGCCGTCGGGGTCGCTCATCGAGTTGCAGCTGCCGTTGGCGAGGATCAAGGTGTCGCCGTCGACGGCCATCCGCGGGGTGCTGTTGTCGTCGGCGTGGTCCCAGGTGTGGCGCCACAGTACGTCACCCGTGGCCGGATCGTAGGCCGAGATGCCCTCTTTGTCGGTGGCGTAGAGCCGGTTGTCGCCGAGGATCGGGGCGGAGTAGCCGGAGCAGCTTTCCTCGGCGTCGCGCAGCTTCGCGGTCCAGAGTTGGTGGAGATGTCCGACGGTGGTCGCGGTTATCGCCGTCTCGTGCGGGTTGAAGTGGCTGTCCTCGGCGTCGAACCCGGGGTGGGGCCACGCGAGGGTGGCGGTGATCAACAGGGTCGAGACGGCGTACATATCCTGGAAAATACGGGAAAAGCGGATGGCCCGCCCGCCAGGCCGGGCCATCCGCAGCGCCGACGGGTGAATCAGCCGTTGAGAAGTTTCAGCATCTGCTGGACCTGGTCGGCCCGTGATTGCTTGACCCGCTCCGCGAACTGCTTGGTCTGCTCGTTCGCGCCTTTGTCCAGCTCCAGCTGAGCCATCTCCACGGCGTTGTGCTGGTGGGCCAGGAAAAGGTTCAGGAACGCCGACTCGAAGTCCGCCTTCTTCACCGTCTTCAACGAGTCGATCTCGGCGTCGGTGGTGCTGGGGAGACCGCCGTGGTCGGCGTGGACGCTGACGCGCTTGTCGACCGTGGTGGGTTTGCCCCATTCGGTCAGCCAGTTCTGCATCATGGTCAGCTCGTCCTTCTCGGTGAGCTGGACGGCCTTGGCCAGGTCGGCGACGTCGGCCCGGGTGGCCCGGGACGCACCGATCTCGGCCATCTGCAGGCCCTGCTGCTGGTGATCGGCCAGCATCTGCAGGAACATCACGTCCCGGTCGTTGAAGGTCGACCCGGCGGTGATCTCAGCGACGTTCTTGACCGCGGGGGCGGTGGCCGTCGGGGCGGCCGGCTCCTTGGCGGTCCCGCATGCTCCGAGAAAAGCCAACGGCACGACGAAGGTAAAAGCCGCGAATCGACGACCAAGCGCGGAACTCACAACCGAGCGCTTCACAGCGGCAGCCAGAGGGCGAGCGTGTAGACCGACGGCTCCCAGCTGCGGATCGACGAGTGCGACTGGCGGCACTTGTAGGAGACACCGTTGTAGGTCACCACGTCACCGGTCTTGTAGCTGACGCCCGGCGCCCACGCGTTCCCGGAAGAGGCGGCGGAGCTGGTTGCGGTAGCGGTCGGCGCCGCGGTGGTGGCGGTCGCGGTCGGCGCCACGGTGGTGGGCGCGGTCGTCGGCGCCTTGGTCGGGGCCACGGTGGTCGGCGCGGTGGTCGGGGTCGACGACCCGCTGCCACCGATGTTGACGTCCACGCAGCTGTAGAAGGCGTTGGCCGTGTCCCCGATGTTCCACACCGCGAGGACCGTGTGCTTGCCGGAGAACTTGCTGACGTCGACGGTGTGGCTGACGGTCGCTTCGGGGATCGCGTTGTCGTCGTTGAACGTGGCGACCTCGGTACCGTCGACGTAGTAGACCCAGCTCGCCGTCCGGTGCCGGGCGGTCAATACCCAGTTGAACTTGACCGAGGTGCCGACGGAGGTGGCCGGCCAGCTCCGCGAATTGTCGTTCAGGACCGTGAAGCCGGCGTTTCCACCGTTGCATTGCTTGGAGCCTTTCGGCGCCTCGACACTCTGCGGCTCGAACTGAATCGCGCCGCAGTCCGCGACCGCGCCGGAGGCGCACTGCGCCTGGCGGCTCGGCGGCGACGAGACGTAGCCGTGGGCCAGGGCCGGTGAGGCGATCACCAATGTCGACCCGACCATCCCGAGGGTGGCCAGCGGGTAGGCGATCTTCCTGCGCATGTCAGCTCTCCAGACATCGTCCTGGCGTACTTACGAGCCGGAACATTAGGAAGAGCTGCCATAACGGAGCCTTAAAGCGACCGAAAACCCGCCTGAAAACGGTTATCGCACGGCTCGGCGACGCCGCCGGGGCGGCGGCGTCTCCTCGAGAAGACCATCCTCGGGAGACGTCAGCAGGAAACCCACTCTTGCCCCACCCAGCGGGCTTCGCCCGACAACCAATTGCCCGCGTACGGTCTCAGCCGCGCGACGCACGATGTCGAGCCCGAGCCCGGTCGAGCCGGCTCCGCTGACCCCGCGTTGCACGGCGATCGCCGGGTCGGCGATCCCGGGCCCGGCGTCGTCCACGAGCAGTCCCGTCGACGAGACGCTGACCCGGAACGCCACCCCCTCGTCGGTGTGCGAGAAGACGTTGCCGAGCATCGCGTCGACCACGAGGATCACGTCGCTGCGGGACATCGGCACCATCACCGGCTCGTGGCCGCCGACCACTTCCCAGGGGCGTTCCTGGTCCTCGGCGAGCACGGACCAGAACGCCAGCCGGTCGGCGAGCGCCTCGACCAGGTCGCACTGCTGGTTGCCCCGGTCCGCGACACCGAGCCGGGCGCCCGTGATGATCGCTTCCAGTTCCTGATCGAGCAGGTCACAGGCCTGGCGCATGCGGTCCGCGATCGGGCCCGGCGGGATGGTTTCGGCGTCGAGGCGCAGCGCGGTCAGCGGCGTACGCAATCGGTGTGAAAGATCGGCAGCCAGCTCGCGCTCCCGATCGAGCAGGCGCCGCAGATCGCCGGCCATGGTGTTGAACGCCTGGGCCGCGTCGCGCAGTTCCCGCGGCCCGGACGGCTCGATCCGTTCGCCGAGTTCGCCGCCGCCGAGTTTGCGGGTGGACTCGGCGAGCTGGCGGGTGGCCCGGACCATTTGCGCGCCGAGCCGGTCGGCGAGCAGGGTCGAGCCGGCGACCAGCACCACGGCCAGGCCGATCAGCGAGGCCCAGGCCTTGTAGACGCCGCGGCGCATCTCGGCGTCGGTCACGAACACCTCGACGACCACGGTCCGGCCGTCGGTGAGTACGGTCGGCTGCAGGTAGGCGACCCCGCCGTCGGCGGCCGCGGTCGCCGAGCGGCGCTGTTTCGCGGCGCGGTCGACAGTGGCGTCGCTGAGGTGTGAATTCCCGATCGGGTCGAGGCCGGGCAGGTGCACGGCGAGCAGGCCGGCGCTGCCGGCGGAGGTCGAGGCGACGGCGTTGGTCAGCGCGGTCGGGTCGGCGTTCACCCCGAGCACGGTGACTATCGAGGTGGCCTGCTGCCGCGCCTCGGAGATCGCCTTGTCGTGAGCGATCTGCCAGATCGCGACGGCGAGCGGGACCAGGAACGCCAGCGCGACCATCGAGGTGATCGCGAGGGCGAGCCGGTTGAGTGCCCACCTCACTGCGGATCGACCATCATCACGCCGACGCCGCGGACGGTGTGCAGGAAGCGGGGTTTGGCGGCGGTCTCCCCGAGCTTGCGGCGCAGCCAGGAGATGTGCACGTCGATCGTCTGCTCCTCGCCGATCCGGGCCTGGTTCCACACCTGGTTCATCAGCTCGCGCCGGCTGATCACCTGGCCGACCCGCTCGGCCAGGTACGCCAGGACGTCGAACTCCCGGCGGGTCAGCTGCAACGGCTCCCCGCGCAGCTCGGCCCGGCGCTGTCGCGGTTTGATCACCAGCTCGCCGACGGTGATGGTGTTCGGCGCCTGCTCGGTGGTGGTCCGCGCGCGGCGCAGCACGGCCGAGATCCGGGCGAGGATGTGGCCGCCGGAGAACGGCTTGGTCACGTAGTCGTCGGCGCCGGCGCTCAGCAGTGCGATGATGTCCGCCTCCGAGCGCCGGGCGGTCGCCACGATCACCGGCACGTCGGAGACGGTACGCATCATCCGCAGCGCGTCGGTGCCGTCGATGTCGGGCAGCCCGAGGTCGAGGATGACCAGATCGGGCCGTTCCTGAGTGACGATCTTCAGCGCCTGGGCAGCCTGACCGACCGGGCGCACCACGTGCCCGGCATCGGTCAGCGCACGGGTCAGCGCGGCCGCGATGTTGCGGTCGTCCTCGACCAACAGGATCAACGCCATGGCGTGCAGCATAGGACCAGGTGAGAGGATGGGCCTCGTGCGATCTTCCCGTTGGGTGCCGGTAGCCGGTTGGTTCGCGGCGACGGCGAGCAGCATCGTGCTCTCCTGGGTCGCGCTGTTGCCGGTGCTCAACGCCGCTCGCGCCGACGTCGGGACGTTGCCGGACATCGATCAGGTGCCGGCCGCGGAAGTGGTCGCCCCGGTCTCGCTGCCGCCGGTGCCGACGCCGAGCCGCCCGGCGCCGAGCCGCTCCGCCGAGCCGCAGACCGATCCCACGCCCACGTCGAAATCCCCCAGACCCTCACCGAAGCCGTCGACCGCCAAGGCCACGACGAAGCCGGCGACGACCACCGAGGACGGCTGGACCGTCACCACGGACGGAAGCGGGCTGAAGACGTACGTCCGATCCTTCTCGGTCAAGGGTGGTCAGGCGGTCGTCAAGATGACCAGTGACGGGGTGGTTTCGCTGGTCACCGCCACTCCGGCCGACGGTTACGCGGTGGAGAAGACGCAGAGCAAGCCGGACGACATGGCGGTCTACTTCAACGAGACCAACCACAGCTTCATCATCCGGGCCATCTGGTGGAACGACGCGCCGTTCGCCGAGGTCAGCGAGATCGGATCATAGGACTTAACCAATAGGAAACGCTCTCCGGCGCCGAACGAGGGTTTTCCCTGATTCGGTGACGTTCGTCGATGCCTAACGTCTCACCTCAAGTCATCCAGGTGTGACCCATCGTCCGACGGACGGTCGAACCCGCCCGCCAACCCCCCGGGCGGGAAAGGAGCAGTGCGTGAAATCCCGTACCCCTGTCGTGGTCGCCTCGGTTGCCGCAACCGCGGTCGCCTCGGTGGCCGTCGCGCTCGCCGGACCGGCGACCGCCACGCCCAGCGTCGCAGCGTCACCCGCCGCGGCCGCTGCCGCTGCCGCTTCTTCACTGTTCGCCGCCCGTCCGGCGGCTCTCCACGCCTCCGCGGACGAGGTCTTCGTCCAGCACGACGTCATCTCCACCGACAAGCTCCAGTACGTCCCCTATACCAAGACGTACAAGGGTCTCGATGTCATCGGCGGTGACGGTGTCGTCGTCACCGACCTGGCCGGCCAGGTCAAGTACACCTCGGTGGCGCAGGACTCCCCGCTCGGCGCGGTCAACACCACCCCGGCCCTGAGCGCCGCCGACTCGGTCAAGGTCGCCAAGGGCGAGCTGAAGACGGTCAGCGGCGTCGAGAGCACCAAGCTGGTCGTCTTCGCCTCGACCGGCACCCCGGCCCTGGCCTGGGAATCCACCATCAAGGGTACGAGCGTGGACGGCCCGAGCCGGCTCACCGTCGACGTGGACGCGGCCACCGGCAAGGTGCTGCGCACCTACGAGCACGTCACCGACGTGACCGGCACCGGCACCGGCTGGATCAACGGCTCGGTCAGCCTGGACACCACTCTCTCGGGCAGCACGTACAGCCTGAAGGACCCGTCGATCACGAGCCTGACCTGCCAGGACGCGTCGACCAACACCACCTTCAGCGGCACCGACAACGTGTGGGGCAACGGCACCGGGACCAACAAGGAGACCGGCTGCGTCGACGCCTTCTACTCGGCGCAGAAGGAAAAGGCCATGCTCTCCACCTGGCTGGGCCGGACCGGCTTCAGCAGCAGTGGTGGCGCCTGGCCGATCCGGGTCGGCCTGAACGACCAGAACGCGTACTACGACGGCACGCAGGTCCAGATCGGCAAGAACACCGCCGGTCAGTGGATCTCCTCGGCTGACGTTCTGGGCCACGAGATCGGCCACGGCATCGACGACAACACCCCGGGTGGCATCTCCGGCAACGGCACTCAGGAGTTCGTCGGCGACGTGTTCGGCGCGGCCACCGAGGCCTTCGCCAACAACCCGAACGACCCGCCGGACTACCAGGTCGGCGAGGAGGTCAACCTGGTCGGCTCCGGTCCGATCCGGTACATGTACAACCCGTCGCTCGCCGGTGACGACAACTGCTACTCCAGCAGCACCCCGAGCCAGGAGGTGCACGCCGCGGCCGGTCCCGGCAACCACTGGTTCTACCTGCTCGCCGAGGGCACCGCGCCGACCGACGGCCAGCCCAGCAGCACCCGGTGCTCCGGCTCCGGCGCCATCACCGGTGTCGGCATCCAGAACGCCACGAAGATCATGTACAACGCGATGCTGATGAAGACCAGCAGCTCGTCGTACCTGAAGTACCGCACCTGGACGCTGACCTCGGCCAAGGCCCTGGACAGCACCTGCGCGCTCTTCAACACCACGAAGGCCGCCTGGGACGCGGTGAGCGTGCCGGCCCAGTCCGCCGACCCGACCTGCACCGGTGGTGGCGGCACCGGCTCGCCGACCCCGTCGTCGAGCACCTCGAACCCGCCGTCGACCGGCTGCACCGGCAGCAACGCGACCGCCGTGGCCATCCCGGACGCCGGCTCGGCCGTCTACAGCAACATCGCGATCAGCGGTTGCGCCAAGACCCCGTCGACCACCGCGTCGATCTCGGTCAACATCACCCACACCTACCGCGGTGACCTGCGGGTCGATCTGGTGGCGCCGGACGGCACGGTCTACAACCTGAAGGCCACGTCGAGCAGCGACAGCGCCGACAACGTGGTGGCGACCTACTCGAAGAACCTGTCCAGCGAGGTGGCGAACGGGACCTGGCAGTTGAAGGTCCAGGACGTCTACTCCTCGGACACCGGCAAGATCAACAACTGGTCGCTGACCCTCTGACCGGTTGAGTCGACAGAAGGGGCGTTGCCTTCGGGCAGCGCCCCTTCCAGTGTGACCGGGCTTACAGTGAGCCCCATGCGTACGTTCGTCGTCGCAACCCTCGCACTGTCACTGCTGCCGGCCGCGCCGGCCGTGGACACCGCCCCGCCGGAGGTCCACTCGATCACCTTCGCGAAGTCGTCGGTAACCATCTCCGGCCTGCGGACCGAGTTCGTCGAGGTACGGGTCCGACTGACCGACGAGACCGGCGTCCAGCCCACCGAGTACCTGCCGAGCGACCGGCTGGCCTCGCCCTACCTGCACCTGAACACCGCACTCGACAACATCGTCCTGCTCCGCCTGGCCAAGGGCACCCCGCAGGACGGCATCTGGTCCGGCTCGCTGCCGGTCACCTCCGCGTGGAGCGGCGCGGTCACGGTGACCGGTATCCACGCCGAGGACCAGTCGCTGACGCATCCGCTCGAGATCGATCCGCGTACCGTCGTCGACGCGCCGACACTGCAGGTCACCAGCTCGCACCGGCCGGCCCTGGACGTGACGTTCGCGCCCGAGCCGCTGCCGTCCGGCAAGCCGTTCGTGGAGACCGTCCGCGCCTGGGACACCACCACCGGCAAGGCGTGGCCCGGCCTGTCGATCCGGCTCAGTGACGACAACGGCTGCGTCGAACCGGGCGCCGTGAGCTCGGTAAGGACCAGCGCCAACGGTACGTACCGGCGGAAACTCACCTGGTCCGCGCGGCAGTGGCTCCATTGCGCCTGGGTGTCCGGAATCAACCAGCCGACGATGCCGGAGCCGCGGACGATGATCGCGGTGGACAGCGGCTTCGTCCGGACCAAACGGTTCGTGGTGCGCGCGACCGCGGCCGCCACCTCGGTCAAAGCCGGCACGAACGTCGCCGTGACCGGCAACGTGACGCCGGTGGTCCCGGGCAAGAGTGTTCGCCTGCAGCGGCTCCACCCCGGCAACGTGTGGCGCACGGTGAACAGCGTCCAGGTGCGGACCAGCGGGCGGTACACCCTGGTCGCGACGCCGCCGGGGCGGGCCACCTACTACTACCGGGTCTACGCGCCCGGGGACGGCTACGCGGTCGGTGGACTGTCCAAGACGGTCACGATCCGGGGCACCTGACCGACTTCGATCAAAACCATTCCGCCGTACGGGCATAGCACCACTACGTCCGTACAAGAAAGGGGTGTTTGTGAATTTTGCCGTCCGGCGCCGGTCCAGTGTGGTGCGATCCAGGCCACAGTGACGCCGGACCGTGATCTTCGAGCCTTACGTTTCCGGCAACGCTGGACGGAGGCCGCATGGTGACTGACGTTTTCGGGGCCGTGGTGCCCGGCCGCCCGACCGGGGTGCTCGCCGACGTGTGGGGCCGCTCCGCCGTGCGTGACGTCGCCCTGGTCACCGGGGCGGCCGTGGCGGTCGGGCTCGCCGCGCAGATCGCGATCCCGGTGCCGGGCTCGCCGGTGCCGCTCACCGGGCAGACGTTCGCGGTGCTGCTGGCCGGCGCGGTGCTCGGGCCCGGTCGCGGCGCGGCCGGCATGCTGCTCTACGCGGTGGCCGGCGCCCTGGGCGTCCCTTGGTTCGCCGGCGGCACCTCCGGCTGGCCGATCGCCACCGGGGGCTATCTGCTCGGCTTCGTCATCGCCGCCGCGCTGGTCGGGCAGTTCGCGGCGCTCGGTGCGGACCGGCGTCCCGGCTACACGATCGGCCTCATGTTCATCGGAAATGTGCTGATCTACCTGTTCGGCGTTCCGTGGCTGGCGTTGATGACCTCCATGGACGTGCCCGAGGCGGTTGTCAAGGGCGTGGTGCCGTACCTGATGGGCGATGTCCTGAAAATCGTGCTGGCGGCCGCCGTCCTGCCCGGTTCGTGGATGCTGCTGAACCGCAAACGCCCTGGTTGAGCCGTCGCAGACGGGGTAACAGGCCTTCCCTGAACGACGACCAGGGAGGCCAGGACATGCGATTGAATCTGCTCCGACCGCTGTACGAACGCCCCGGACCGTGGGCTTCGGTGTACCTCGACACATCCCGGGACGACGCGGACACCGCGAAGGTGGTCGAACCCCGCTGGCACGCCGCGCGGGAGACGCTGGCCGAGGCCGGCTGCGACCCGCTGACCGTGCACGCGCTGGAGGACGCGGTCCTGGACCATCCGTCGCGTCCCGGGCGCCACGGCCTCGCCCTCTTCGCCACCGCCGGCGAGGTGGTCCTGCGGCGAACGCTCGGCACGCCACCGATCAAGGACATTTGCGCGTACGAACCACTGCCGCACGTGATGCCGATGATCGCGCAGCTGGCCCGGGAGACCGAGCCGGACACTCCGATCACGGACCGGGTCGACGACGGTCTGACCGAGGTGGTGACCCACCTGTCGCGGGGGCAGGTGGACACGTTGCTGCTGATCGACGACCCGTCCTCGACCGAACGGCTGTGGATCGGGCCGGATCCGCTCCAGCTCAGCGACGACCCGGAAGTACTCAACGCGGCCGGGGTCCGGCACCCGCCGCTGGTCCGCGCGGACGCCGCGATGATGCGGGCACTGACCGCCGCCGACGCCTCGATCGCGCTGGTCGCCGCGGGTGAACACCTGCGCGGCGGGGTCGGCGCCCGGCTGCGGTTCGCGGAAGTGCGCCGCTGATTCCACAGGCTGTGTGCACAGGTTGTGGATAACTCGAACGGGTGTACGAACGGCGACACGCGGTGGCAGGATGATCGCGTGTCGCCCACCGAGCTGCGCCCGACCTATCCGATCACCACCGAGCGGCTGCTGCTGCGCCCGCTGACCCAGGCCGATGCCGAGGCGCTGCTGGCGTATCGCAGCCGCCCCGACGTCTGCCGTTACGTGCCGTTCGAGCCGATGACCCCCGAGACGATCACCGATCGGCTCGCCACCTACTGGGCTGCCACGGTCCTCACCGACGAGGGGCAGTCACTGACCCTGGGCGTCGAGATCGCCGAAACCGGTCAGCTGGCCGGCGACGTGATCCTGTTCTGGCACAGCCGCAAACATCGTGGCGGCGAGATCGGCTATGTGATGAACCCCGAGTTCGCCGGTCAGGGATACGCCACCGAGGCGGCCCGGGCCATGCTGAAACTCGGCTTCGAGACCCTCGGCCTGCACCGGATCATCGGGCGGATCGACGAACGCAACGAGCCGTCCGCCCGGGTGCTGCGTCGCCTCGGCATGCGGCAGGAGGCGCGGCTCGTGCACAACGAGCTGTTCAAGGGCGAGTGGAGCACCGAGGTCGGCTTCGCGATGCTCTCCGAGGAATGGGAGGCCATGGGCTAGATGTCCAGGTTGGACTCGATCCGCTTGAGCTGGTGACGGGCCAGCGCCAGGTTGGCCCGCTCCTTGTACAGCGCCAGGTAGAGGAAGAGTCCCTGCCCGGAACGCCCGGTCAACGGCCGGATCAGGTGGTACTGCGAGTCCAGCGTGATCAGCACGTCCTCGATGTTCTCGCGCAGACCGAGCATCTCCATCGTGCGCAGCTTCGCGCGGACCACCTCGGTGTTCGCGGCCGAGGCGACGCTCAGGTCGAAGTTGCGATCACCGCCGGCGATACCGAGGGCCATTCCGCTGCTGCGGTCGACCAGAGCGACGCCGATGGCGCCGTCGATCTGCATCGCGTCCTTGAGGGCAACATCCATGTCCGGCATTTCGGGTTCCTTCCGGTGGCTCGCTCCGATCGACATCGACTGTCACCGACGCACGGACAACCCCGTCGCACACAATGTCCGCCTTGGACAGAAGCCCAGCTCCCATTCTCTTAATGACATCGAGGCAGTTGAAGATTTCTGCAACTTCGAAAGCGCGTAAGACGCGTAACCGGGCCGCTCTCCCCCGCGTTGGTCGGTGCGATGGACTCTTCGCGTTGATCTGACTCCTCGCGTCGGTCGGCGAATGACTGGAGGAGACCCGCCGTGTCAGTGCCGCTGTACCAGGCGAAGGCCGAGATGTTCCGGACACTCGGCCACCCGGTCCGGATCCGGGTCCTGGAACTGCTGCAGAACGGGCCGCGGCCGGTCCGCGACCTCCTCGCCGAGATCGACGTGGAAGCGTCCAACCTGTCCCAGCAACTCGCCGTCCTGCGCCGGGCCGGCATCGTGACCTCGTTCCGGGACGGGGCGCTGGTCATGTACGCCCTGAGCACCACCGACGTCGCCGACCTGCTGGCCGCCGGCCGCCGCATCCTCGGAGCGGTCCTCACCGACCGTGACGGTCTCCTCGTGGAGCTCCGAGCCCAGAAGTAACCCGCAACTCCCACACGCGCGCCCCACGTCTCGGACGCGGCACGCGGCACGCGGCTCTCGCAGCCCACTCCGGCCCCCGCGGCGATTCGCGGTGGCCGGCCGGCGCTCACCGTGGTCATGAGGCGGGCGAACCACCACGGTGAGCGCCGGCCGGGAGCGGGTGGGCAGGTCAGCCGGGGAAGGAGGCGTAGTACGAGGCGGCCATGTCCTCGTCGCCGTGACCCTGCTCGGCGGCGCGGCGGAAGCGCTCGGCACCCGCGGCCGCCACATCGAGGCGTACGCCGGCGTCGGCACCGGCACCGACGATGAGCCGCGCGTCCTTCTCGGCCGTGACCACCGCGAAGCTCGCCGGCGACAGCCGGCCCTCGACGATCGCGGAGCCCTTCGCCCGCAGGTAGCCCATGTCCAGCGGACCGCCCTCGATCAGCCCGAAGAAGTCGGCCGGGTCGACGTCGAGGCCCTTGGCCAGCGCGAGCGTCTCCGCGACACCGTGTGTGACGGCCAGGACCCAACTGTTGGCGACGAGTTTGAGCCGGGTCGCCGCCTCGGTCCAGACGGTACGTGCGCCGACCGCGTCGAAGACCGGCGTGATCGCGTCACGGTGCTCGGCCGGGCCGGTGGCGAGAACGGTCAACTGACCGGCCTCGGCCGGCTGGCGGGTGCCGAGCACCGGCGCGTCGAAGAAGACCAGCTCGTGCTCGCCGGCGAACGCGGCCAGGTCGGCGACGTCCTGCAGGCTCGCGGTGGTCGACTGCATCCACAGCGCGCCCGGGCGCAGCCCCGGGACGGCCTCGGCGATCACGGAGCGGACGGTGGCGCCGTCGTACAGCATGGTCAGGATGACGTCGGCGCCGGTCACGGCCTCGGCCGGGGTGTCGGCGACCTGCACGCCGTCCGCGGCGAGCGGCTCGGCCTTGGCGCGACTCCGGTTCCAGGCCCGGACGGTGTGCCCGGCGCGAGCCAGGTTGCGGGCCATCGCGGCACCCATGATGCCGGTGCCGAGGACGCTGACAGTGAGGTTCATGGTGTTCAGGCTCGCTTTCAGGACGCGCTCGACCGCGCCCACAGGTTGATGCCGGACTCCGTCGCGTACTTGTCGATCTCGGCCAGCTCGTCCGCGGTGAACGTGGTGTTCTTCAGTGCGGCCAGGTTGTTCTCCAACTGGGTGACGCTGCTCGCGCCCAGCACCACCGACGTCATCCGCGGGTCCCGCAGCGACCAGGCGATGGCCAGCTGCGCCAGGCTCTGGCCGCGCCGCTCGGCGATCGCGTTCAGCGCGCGGATCTTGCTCAGGTTCTCGTCGGTCAGCCAGTCCGGGGTGAGCGATTTCTGTTCGCCGGCGCGCGACCCCTCCGGGATGCCGTTCAGGTAGCGGTCGGTGAGCATGCCCTGGGCCAGCGGGGAGAAGCCGATGCAGCCGGCGCCTTCCCGCTCCAGCACGGTGAGCAGGTCGTCCTCGATCCAGCGGTTCAGCATCGAGTACGACGGCTGGTGGATCAGCAGCGGCGTGCCCAGGTCGCGCAGGATCGCGGCGGCCTCGACGGTCTTCGCCGGGGAGTAGGAGGAGATGCCGACGTAGAGTGCCTTGCCCGCGCGGACCGCGGCGTCCAGCGCGCCCATCGTCTCCTCGAGCGGGGTCTCCGGGTCGAAGCGGTGCGAGTAGAAGATGTCCACATAGTCCAGCCCCATCCGCTTCAGGGACTGGTCGAGGGACGCGGTCAGATATTTCCGGGAGCCGTGGTCGCCGTAGGGCCCGGGCCACATGTCGTAACCGGCCTTGGTCGAGATGACCAACTCATCCCGGTACGGCCGGAAGTCCTCGGCGAGCAGCCGGCCGAAGTTGATCTCGGCCGAGCCGTAGGGCGGCCCGTAGTTGTTCGCCAGGTCGAAGTGCGTGACCCCGAGATCGAAGGCACGGCGCAGCACCGCGCGCTGCGTCTCGATCGGCTTGTCGTCGCCGAAGTTGTGCCACAGGCCGAGCGAGATCGCGGGCAGTTTCAGCCCGCTGCGCCCGGCCCGGCGGAACTCCATGGTGTCGTAGCGGTCGGAGGCGGCTGCATAGGAAGTCACCGTTGATTCTTATCCCAGAACGCGCCGGCTCCGCTCCGGTCCGGCTCAACCCACTCCCGCGTACGGCCAGGAACGCCCACCGGGCCGAGCCCGCCCCGCCCCGGCCCGGCCCGGCCCGGCCCGAGGAGCGTCAGGCGGCGTTCTCCGCGGCGGCGCGGCGGGGCGGGCCGGCCAGCGCATACGCCCCGAGGCCGCCCACCGCCAGCGCCACCGCCGTCACCGCGGCTGCACCGTTCCGTGGGTCCTGCGCCTGCCAGGTGAGCACCTGCCCGAGCCGGCTCTCCCCCTGCGGGTACAGGATCGCCGCGAGGGTCCAGCCGAGCGGCACGAACCACGAGCGGGCCGGGCTGATCACCGTGGCGCAGAGCGCGGTCAGGCCGAGCAGGCCGGCCGCGTTCCGTGCGACCAGCAGTTCCGGGGTGAAGCGGGCCGGGGTGAGCAGCGTGACCGCGAGCAACCCGATCACCAGGAGCATTCCCGCGAGCACGTGCGCGGCCCGGCGCGGGAGCCAGCGCAGCGCGGCGGTGCGTTCCAGTGCGGCGTCCGGGCTGACCAGGGTCGGCGTCAGCGCCGTCACCATCAGCAGGACGGTGAGGAGGACGAGTTCCGGGCCCACCTCCCGGGTGTTGGAGGCGGCCAGCCACAGCGACCAGGTGAGGACGGCGCAGCCCACCGCCACGGCCGCGGCCAGCGGCGCGCGCCGCGAGCGCAGGTACAGCATCAGCCAGCGCATCACTTGCACTCCAGGGCGGCGGCGCGGATCGCGGTGACCTTGGCGGCCGCCTGGTCGGCGGGGAGATCGCGCAGCGCCTGCCAGCGGATCACGGCGTCGGCGGCGGTGTCCGGTTCCTCGAACACCGGCTGCCGGCCGATCAACCAGTACGCCGCGGCGAGCGTGTCGGGCCGCGCGGGGCCCTTGTCGCAGTCGTAGGGGCTGGCAAACGCCGCGACCACGATCTTCGGCATCAGATTGCCGATCTCGTCGCTGGTCCCGTCGAGGGATTCGTAGCCGGTCCTGATCGGGACCAGGGCGACGTCGGCGGACCGCGGTGCCGGCCGGTACGGCAAATAGGTCGTGTTGTCCTCGTGCACCTGCGTCGGTGTGCCCGGCAGTTTCGCCAGGATCGTCAACGCCTCACGGGCCTGCGGGACGATCGTCGGCAGCAGCCCCTCGTGCACCCGGCTGACGCAGACCCGGGCCTCGTCCGTCGCGCAGACCAACTCCTGTGCGACCGGGTCGACGGAGTCGACGACCGTCCGGTTCTGGTGCGGCATGACGGTGACGGCCAGCGCGGCGCCGAGCGCTACCGGCAGCAGCGCCGCCAGCCGCAGCCGCCGGCCGCTCGACGCGAACAGCAGCACCCCGGCGACAGCGAGCCCGGCCAGCCAGATCGCCTGGGCGACGCTGACCCGCCCCGGAACGGTCGTGTACGCGTCGGGCATGTTCATCTCGTAGATCGGCGAGAAGACCAGCGCCAGCCAGCCCCGGGGACGGGTGATGGCGGGGATCGTCAGCAGCAGGCCCAGCCCGGCCACGCCGAGCGTGGGCGCGGTCGCCAGCCAGGGCAGCAGCCGGCCGACGGCCAGGCCGATCCAGACCGCGGCGAGCAGCGCCAGCGCGCCGACCGCAACGACGGCCACCACCGCCACCGGCAGGTAGCTCGCGGTGCTGATGATCGACACCGCGCCGGCGACGCCCATCAGCACGTAGGCGGCGACGATCGTCACGGCCATCGCGCCGAGCGTCGGGACGACGCGCTGGCCCCGTGGCCGGGGGGTGCTGGCGAACAGCTCGGTCACGTTCGACTGCTGCTCGCGGCGGCCCTGCCAGGCGCCGGCGGCCAGCGCAAGCGGCCAGAGCATCGCAAGGTAGAGCCGCTGGGTCATGACCAGCTGCATCCAGCCGGTGGACCACTCCGCCTCGTCGACCAGGTAGAGCAGGGCAACGCCGACGGCCAGCAGGATCAGGGCCGACCCGACCGCGGCGGAGCGGCGGATCTCGATGCTGAGGGCACGGGTCATCGGCCGGCCTCCGCCCGGTGCCGGCGCAGCAGCGCCGAATAGCCCCGCTCGGCCGGGCTGTCACCCGGGTCGCCCTCGCCGCCCTGCGCGATCAGGTCGGCCGGAGTGCCCTGGTAGAGGATCCGCCCCTCGTTCATCATCACCACGTCGCTGCAGGCGGCGACCACATCCTCCACCAGGTGGGTGGAGACCAGGACGCAGCAGTCCGTCCCCAGGTCGCGCAGCAGCTCACGGAAGTCGAGGCGCTGCTCCGGGTCGAGGCCGACGGTCGGCTCGTCCAGCAGCAGGACCGCGGGGTCGTTGACGATCGCCTGGGCGATGCCGGCCCGGCGCAGCATGCCACCGGAGAGCGTCTTCATCCGCGAGCCGGCCCGGTCGGCGAGACCGACCCGCTCGATCGCGCGCTGCACCGCCCCGGGCACCAGGGATTTCGGCATCTCCTTGAGCCAGGCCATGTACTCCACGAACTCGCGCACCGTGAAGCGTGGGTAGAAGCCGAACTGCTGCGGCAGGTAACCCAGCCCGCGACGGACCCGCCGTAGGTCGGCCCGCCCGTCGACGGACTCGCCGAGCAGGGTCAGCTTGCCGCCGGCCGGCTCCAGCACGGTGGCCAGCGCGCGCATCAGCGTCGTCTTGCCGGCACCGTTCGGCCCGAGGAGGCCGTGCACACCGGTGCCCAGGGCCAGGTCGAGCCCGTCGACGGCCAGGTGCCGGCCGGCCCGCACACGCAGCCCTTCGGCGTGCACCACCCAGGGATGGGTGGTCGGGGCGGTCTCGGCCGCGCTCACCGTACGCATATGTCATCTCCTCGTGAGAAAGCGGTCGGCGCGGGTCATCGCGAGGGCCGCGGTGGCCACCACGATGAACGCCCAGACGCCGAGACTGCCCGGCTGCAGAACGATCGGGAGGTGGGCGGTGAAGACCGCCGGCACGGCCACCACGGCGCTCCACGCGGCGGCCAGGCCGAGGGCGGCGAGCCGCACCCCGATGAAGGCGCCGAGGGCGATCGCGGTGGTGGTGAAGGCCAGGCACGGCAGCAGCGCCAGCGCCAGTGAGACTCCGGTCTGGTCGGTGGCCATTCCGAGCATCGGGATGACCACCGCGAGCGCGGTCGCGGTCCGCCGCAGCAGCAGGGGCAGGCCGGCCGCCGGGGTGCTGGCGATCAGCTCCCACGCCGGGTCGCTGCCGCGGCTCCAGGCGACCGCCACCCCCGGCAGCGGCGCGACCGGCGCCAGCAGCAGGACCAGGGACGGCAGGCTCGGCTCCAGCGCCTGGAGCAGCACCGCGCAGCCGAGGACCATGGCGGTCATGGTCAGCCAGGGAACCAGCTGCCAGACCACCCAGCGATGCCCGGCGACGGACCAGCGCCGCCGCACCGGGACGGGCGCCGGGCCGGCCGCGATGCCCTGATCCACCCCGTTGCTCACTCTGTCGAGCAGGGTCAGGACGTCGGCCGGGGCGCTGCCGGCCAGCCGGGCCCGGCAGTCGCCGCACTCCTCCAGGTGCACCTCGACCGACCACAGCGTGGCCTCGTCGAGATCGAGATCGCCGCCGGCATAGCGCGAGATAACCGAGGAACTGGGGTGATCGGTCATGACAGCGCCTCCCGCAGTGCGATCCGGGCCCGCCGGGCCCGGGATTTCACGGTGCCCTCGGGCACGCCGAGCAGCAGGGACGTCTCCCGCACGGAGAGACCGTCGAGGACCATGGCCCGCAGCACCTGCCGCACGTCGGCGGGGAGTGTCAGCAGGGCCTGCTCCATCTCCTGACCGACCCGGGCGGCCATCACCTCGTCCTCCGCGGCCGGGGCGGGCGCGGGCGCGGCGGTGAGCACGGCCGGCATGTCACGGCGCCGGGCTCGTCGGCGGAACGCGTCGACCAACCTGTTCGCCGCGATGGTCCAGAGCCAGGCGAGCGCGCTGCCGGTGGCCGTGGCGCCGGCGAAGTCACCGGCGGCGCGCCAGACGGCGAGGTAGGTCTCCTGCATCACGTCGGCGACCACGTCGTCGTCGGCACAGCGCCGGCGCAGCCGGACGGCGAGCCACGGCGACGTGCGCCGATAGAGCTCGTCGAAGGCATGTCGATCGCCGGTTGCGGTGCGGCGGACGAGTTCCGCCTCGTCGGCCGCTTCCAGACTTCGTCTCACATCAGCCAAGACGACGGCAGTCCGCCACCGGTTCTCCAGCCAGAGTGGCGTGAGTCACATCGAGTCATTGGGCTAACGTAAGACATGGCCTTCGACGAGGGACTCGCGGAACGGATCCGGGACGCACTCGGAGACGTCGACGGGGTGACCGACAAGCGGATGTTCGGCGGGATCACGTTCATGGTCGAGGGCAACATGGCCGTCGGCGTCATGGGTGACGACCTGATCGTGCGGCTCGGCGAGCAGGCCGCCGAGAGTGCGCTGGCCGAGCCGGGCACGCGCGTCTTCGACTTCACCGGCCGCCCGATGAAGAACTGGGTGGTCGTCGACGGCGACCGGCTCGACGACGAGGGCCTGACCCGCTGGCTGCGGGCCGGCCTCGACTTCGCCGGCTCACTGCCGCCGAAATAAAGATCAAAAACTTCTAGAACACGCTTCGGTACGCTGTGAGCGTCGCGCCCAGCACCTCCCGCCCGGGCCGCTCCCACAGGTCGGCGTTCATCACCTCGACCTCGATCGGCCCGGTGTACCCGGCCTTGTCCACCGCCTCGTGGAAGGCGCGCATGTCGACGCAGCCGTCCCCGGGCAGCCCGCGGCCGGTCAGCACCCCGGCCGGCAGCGGCGTGATCCAGTCCGCGAGCTGGTAGATCGCGATCCGTTCACCGGCCCCGGCGATCTTCTCCAGCACCGTGTCGTCCCACCACAGGTGGTACGTGTCGACGGTGACCCCCACCTGCCCGGCCGGGTGCTGCTCGGCGATCGCCATGGCCTGGTCCCAGGTGTTGATCACGCAACGGTCGGCGGCGTACATCGGGTGCAGCGGCTCGATCGCGAGCGTCACCCCGGCGCCGGCCGCGTACGGCGCCAGTTGCCCGATCGCGTCGGCCACGTGCTGCCGGGCGCCGGCGATGTCCCGCGACCCCTCGGGCAGGCCACCGGAGACCAGCACCAGGACGGACGTGTCCAGGGCCACGGCTTCGTCGATGGCCCGGCGGTTGTCGTCGTACCAACCGGGAAGTTGGAAGAATCCACTGCGGCACAGCGTCGTCACGGCGAGGCCGGCATCCCGGATCAGCCGGGCCGAGCGGTCGAGACCGTATTCGGCGACCGGCTCCCGCCAGAGCGCGACCTTGTCGACGCCGGCCTCGACACAGCCGGCGACCAGGTCCGGCAGGTCCCAGAGCTTGGCCGTGATCTGGTTGAACGAGAAGCGATCCAGGTGGCTCATCCGGCCATCACCTCGAAGAATCGGTTGGCCCGGTGGGCGGCCAGGTCAGGGTCGGGCAGCAGCCCGGCGGCGTCGGCGAGCTCGATCAGCCTGGCGAAGTGCGGCACCGAACGGCCCGACTGCAGGCCACCGACCATGGTGAAGTGTGACTGGTGCCCGGCCAGCCAGGCGAGGAAGACGATGCCGGTCTTGTAGTAGAAAGTCGGCTTCTCGAAGATGTGCCGGGAGAGCGGGACCGTCGGGGCGAAGATGCGGTCGTACGACTCCAGGTCGCCCTCGTCCAGCGCGGCGAACGCGGCCGCCGCGGCCGGTGCGATCGCGGCGAAGATGCCCAGCAGCGCATCCGAATACCCCCGCTCGTCCCCACGGATGAGCTGCGGATAGTTGAAGTCGTCACCGGTGTAGAGCCGGACGCCGGCCGGGAGGCGGCGGCGCAGCCGGATCTCGTGGTCGGCGTCGAGCAGCGAGATCTTGATGCCGTCGACCTTCGCCGGGCTCGCGTTGATCAGCTCAAGGACCGTCTCGGTGGCCTTGTCCACGTCGGACGAACCCCAGTAGCCCTCCAGCGCCGGGTCGAACGCGGTGCCGAGCCAGTGCAGTACGACCGGCTTGTCCGAGAGGTCGAGCAGCGGGCGGTAGATCGCCAGGTAGTCGTCGGCGTCGCGCGCGGCCGCGGCCAGGTGACGGCTGCACATCAGGACCGGTCCGGCGCCCGCCGACAGGACGTCCTCGAGCTGATCCCGGTAGGCCGACGAGACCTGGGCCAGCGTGGCCGGGCCGGGCGCCAGCTGGTCGGTGGCGACGCCGGCCACGATCCGGCCCTCGGCTGCGGCCGCGCTGCGCCGGATCAGTTCCCTGGTCGCGGCGTAGTCCAGGCCCATCCCCCGCTGGGCGGTGTCCATCGCCTCGGCCACACCCAGGCCGTGCGACCACAGGTGCTGCCGGAACGCGAGCGTGGCCGCCCAGTCGAGCACGGCCGGCGCGCCCGGGGCGTTCTGCGCTTTCGGGTCCGCGACGACGTGTGCTGCGGCGTACGCAATCCGGGTTTTGGGTTGGCCCTTGGGTTTTTCCCAGGTTCTCCGGCCGGAAAGGGTGAGCGGGCCGGACGGCAGGTTCACGACAGCCATCAGGAGTTCCCCAGCGTGATGCGACGGCCCTCGCGGGCGGACTGCAGGCCGGCCTCGGCGAGCCGGACGCCGCGGGCGCCGGAGGCGAAGTCCCAGTGGAACGCCTCACCGGCGACGACGTGCCGCAGGAACGCCTCCCACTGCACCTTGAAACCGTTGTCGAACTCGTCGTTGTCCGGCACCTCGGTCCACTGGTCGCGGAACGACTTGCCGGTCAGCGGCAGATCCGGGTTCCAGACCGGCTTCGGCGTGGTGGCCCGGTGCTGGATCTTGCAGCCGCGCAGGCCGGCGACGGCACTGCCGTGCGTGCCGTCGACCTGGAACTCGACCAGCTCGTCACGGTTCACCCGGACCGCCCAGGACGAGTTGATCTGGGCGACGATGCCGCCCTCCAACTCGAAGATCGCGTAGGCGGCGTCGTCGGCATCGGCCGCATACTCCTCGCCGCGCTCGTCGACCCGGGTCGGGACGTGCGTGGCGATCGTGGCCTGCACGCCGCGGACCGCGCCGAACAGCTCCTCCAGCACGTAGTTCCAGTGCGGGAACATGTCCATCACGATGCCGCCACCGTCGGCGAGCCGATAGTTCCAGCTCGGGCGCTGCGCGACCTGCCAGTCGCCCTCGAACACCCAGTAGCCGAACTCGCCGCGGACCGACAGGATCCGGCCGAAGAAACCGCCGTCGATCAGGCGCTTCAGCTTCCGCAGGCCCGGCAGGAACAGCTTGTCCTGCACCACGCCGCTGCGGATGCCGGCCGCGTCGGCCAGCTCGGCCAGCTCCAGCGCCGCGGCCGAAGTCTCCGCGAGAGGCTTCTCGGTGTAGACGTGCTTGCCGGCCACGATCGCCTGGCGGATCGCCTTCTCCCGCCGCTGGGTGACCTGCGCGTCGAAGTAGATCTCCGCGTCCGGCCGGGCCAGCGCGGCGTCCAGGTCGGTGGTCCACTCGGTCAGGCCGTGCTGCGCGGCGATGCCGGCCAGCTTGTCGGGGTCGCGGCCGACCAGGATCGGCTCGGGCCAGATGTGCCCGCCGCCGGGCAGGGCCACGCCGCCCTGCTCACGGATGGCGAGCAGGGACCGGACCAGGTGCTGCCGGTAGCCCATCCGGCCGGTCACGCCATTGAGAATGATGCCAATCGATCGCCGCGCAGCCATGTACGGTTACCTCCGAGTATCAAGGAAAGCGCTTTCCTGCTGCTTGCAGCGTAAGGGGCAAGCTTTCCTCGAACAAGGGTCACTTCGGACTGTCACGAACTCCGCCAGCCCTGGCACGCTGAATATTTGCCGCAAAAGATATCTAAAAGTGCGCTCGCTTGGCCTGATTGCCGACGTAGAAGGCAACATCACGAGACTCGGCGCACATCATTGTCAAGAAACTTGGCCTCCGGTTCCCGGATCAGGTCACCATCCGGTGGATGCCTCAACCGCCGCAGCAGGGTCACGAACTTCCGATCGAGCAACCGGACCATCGCGGACGCGTAGATGCCGTCCAGCTCGCTCTGGCCGACGATCGCGGCCGGGGCGGTGCCGGGCGCGGACGACGGGCGGGTGTTCCGGCCGGAGCAGCGACTGGACCTGGGGACGGCGCTGGCGGCGCACACCGCGGGGAGCGTGAACCACCGGGATGACAGTGGTCACGCCCGTACCGGAAAGGTCGCGGACCTCGTGGTGCTGGACCGCAACCCCCGCGACGGACCCGGTGCGGAGATCGCGGCGACGAAGGTCGCCATGACGTTCGTCGACGGCTCGCGGGTCTACTCGGCTTGATCCAGGACGAGCAGCAGGCACTCGCGGCACATGTCGGGGCTGGTCCACTCGGCGAAGATGTCGGTCCTGGCCGGCTGCGGCTCCGGCTCCTCCTCGCCCCACCAGCTCTCGTAGCGGCGGTACGGCAGCGGGGCGTCCAGCACGGGCGCCCCGCACAGCCCCCGGCCCCGCAGTCGCGACAAATGCCGCAGCCTGTGCACAGTCCCGTGAGCCAGATCGCTCGTCGCCTGGATCCGCCAGCACCGGTGCGGCGAGGTCGGGCCGAGCACCATGCATCGTCGCGGACAGTAAACGGCGTACCAGTGATTGTCGTCCGGCGCGTGGCTGATCACGACGGGAATCAGCTCGTCGATCGGGGCGCGGGGGCGGGCCGGGAAGGTCGGTAACGGCTCGCCGGTCGGCTCCGCACGGTGATGTTCCACGTGAAACGTTGTGTACAAATTGGACACGACGGCGGCGACCACGGTGCTGTAGCGGGCGTATCGCTCGGTGCCGTCAGGGAAGCGGATCGTGGCCATCCAGGTACCCACCGCGACCCTCCTCAGTCCTACAACCCGGGACGAACGCTAAACCAGCACGGCCAGACCGGGCAGGATCAGGGGCATGCCTCTGCTCTTCTCGTACGGCACCCTGCAGGATCCCGCTGTTCAGCGGGCCAACTTCGGGCGGGAACTGGAGGGCCGGGCGGCCGCGCTACCCGGATACGCGCAGCGGCTCCTGGCGATCACCGACCCGGAAGTACTCGCGACCAGCGGACAGACGCACCACCCGATCGTCGTGGAGACCGGCGAGGAGACCGACCAAGTGCTGGGGACGGTCTTCGAGGTGACCGACGAGGAGCTGACCGCCGCCGACAAGTACGAGGTGGACGACTACCACCGGGTGCTGCTCTCCCTCGACTCCGGCGTGCGCGCCTGGGTCTACGTGAGCGCCGCCGCCTACTGAGGTTCCGCCACCGCTTCCGCCGCGTCGAGACACCCCCGCGAACCAGGCCGCCGGCGCCGCGGTCAAAGCGGCACCGCGGTCAAGGCGGCACCGCGGTCAAAGCGGCACCGCGGTCAAAGCGGCACCGCGGTCAAGGCGGCGCGATGTTCAGTAGACGTCGCGGACGTAGCGCTTGTCGGCGGCGAGCTGCTTCAGATACGCGGTCGCGGCCTCCGGCGACAGCCGCCCGTGGTTGACCGCGATCTCGTGCAACGCCCGGTCCACGTCCTTGGCCATCCGGCTGGCGTCGCCGCAGACGTAGAAGTTGGCGCCGTCCTGCAGCCACGCCCACAGGTGGGCGCCCTGCTCACGCATCCGGTCCTGGACGTACACCTTGGCCCGCTGGTCCCGCGAGAAGGCCAGGTCGAGCCGGGTCAGCGTGCCCGCCGCGGAGAGCGCCGCCAGCTCTTCCTGGTAGTAGAAATCGGTCTCGCGGCGTTGCTCGCCGAAGAACAGCCAGTTCTGCCCGGAGGCCCCGGTCGCCTGCCGCTCCTGCAGGAAGCCGAGGAACGGCGCCACCCCGGTGCCCGGGCCCACCATGATCATCGGTGTGGCCGGGTCGGCCGGCGGGCGGAAGTGCGGCGCCTTCTGCACGAAGAGCGGCACCTCCAGGTCGAGCTCGGAATCGGCCAGGTGCGTCGAGCACACGCCCTTGCGGAGGCGTCCGAGCAGGCTGTCGAAGCGGACCACCGAGACCGTGAGACTCACCTGGTCCGGGTCGACCAGCGGCGTGGAGCTGATCGAATACAGCCGCGGCTGTAGCCGTTTCAGCACGCTGACCCACTCCTGCGCGGACGCCCGTACGCTCTGCTCGGCGATCAGGTCCACGGCCTGCCGGCCCCATGTCCACTTGGCCAGCTCGCCCTTGTTGTCCGGCCGCAGCAGGGTCTTGAGCTGCGCGTCCCCGCTGCGCTCGGCGGTGAATCGGAGCAGATCCGTGGTGATCTTCGTGATGTCCAGGTGCCGGGCCAGCGCCTCGCCGAACGGGATCATGCCGATCTTGTCGAGCTCGACCGCAGTGTCCCGGGTGAGGCCGGAAACGGTCAGCCACTCCTCGACCAGCTCCGGGTCGTTGACCGGCCAGACGCCGAGCGCATCACCGGCCTGGTACTCCAGCAGCCCGCCGGTGTCGAACGTGAAGCGGCGTACCTCCTTGGCCGAGCCGGGCCCGCTGAGCAGGCGGTTCCCGATCAGCGGGGACTTCAGCGGGGCGGCCTTGGTCGGCGCCGGGGCCGGCTTGGCGGTCAGCGCCGCAATGATCGTTTCCAGCCAGGTGGCCGCGGTGTCCTCGAAGTCCGGCTCCAGGTCCACGCGTGGCGCGAGCCGGGTCGCGCCCAGCTCGGCGAGACGTTCGTCGAGGCGGCGGCCGTGCCCGCAGAAGTCGTCGTAGCTGGAGTCACCGAACGCCAGCACCGCGAATCGGCGGCCGTCCAGCCTCGGCGCGCCGTCGTCGGCGATCGACTGCCAGAACGCGGCGCCGTTGTCAGGGGCGTCCCCGTCGCCGAAGGTGCTGGTCACGACGAGCAGATCGGCCCCTGGGTCCAGAAGCTCGGTGGCGGCGGCGTCCATTTCCCGTACCGAAATCTGGTGTCCGGTGGTGGAAAGCCTTTCCGACAAGCCACGGGCGAAATCCTCGGCGTTGCCGGTCTGCGACGCCCACAGGATCTGCAGGCGCGGCCCGCTCGGCTGCGGACGACCAAGGTCGAATTCCTTCGACGGTACGGCGATGAACACCCCGGCGAGCAGCCCGTTCACCCACATCGCGGTGTCCGGGTCGAACGGCGCGTTGTCCGGCAGCACCGGCGCGGCGGGGTGGGACGGCGGCAACCCGGCGAGGAAACCGGCCAGGTAGCGACGCTGTCCGTCGGTGAGCACCGGCGGCGCTGGGTTCAGTCCGAGCATGTCGTGGATCGAGATGGTCTCGGTCACCGGCGCCGGGGCGTGCACCTTGGACAGCTGCACCGCGCACACCTTCAGCTCCGGCTGGAAGCTCAGCGGGTCGACGGCGTCGCTGGTCACGGCGTTGACGCTGACGTACTCGCCGAACAGGTCGTTCCAGTGGAACGGGGCGAAGCAGGCGCCCGGCATCACCCGGTCGGTGACCACCGCCGGCAGCACCGCCCGGCCGCGCCGCGACTCGATCTCCACCTGGTCGCCCTCGGCGATGCCGCGCGCCGCCGCGTCGACCGGGTTGATCTCGACGAACGGGGCCGGGTTCAGCTTGTTGAGCTTGGCGACCTTGCCGGTCTTGGTCATCGTGTGCCACTGGTGCTGCAGCCGGCCGGTGTTCAGCACGAACGGGAAGTCGTCGTCGGGCAGCTCGGCCGGGTCCAGGTGCGGACGGGCGTGGAAGATCGCCTTCCCGCTGGCCGTGGCGAAGCGGAAGTCCTGGTAGCGGATCGGGTTGCGGGACGGGCCGCCCGGCGCGGCCGGCCACTGCACCGGGCCCTCGGCCAGCCGTTCGTAGGTGACGCCCCTCAGGTCGTACCCGGTCTGCGGGTTCGCGAACTGCTTGATCTCCTCGAGGATCTCGGCCGCGCTGCGGTAGGAGAACGCTTCGCGGTAACCCATCGCCGCCGCGACCCGGGCGATCAGCATCCAATCCGGCATCGCTTCGCCGGGCGCGTCGACCACCGGATGCACGAGCGTCAGGTTCCGCTCCGAGTTGATCATGATGCCGTCGGTTTCCGACCACATCGCGGCCGGCAGTGCGATGTCGGCGTACGCGTTCGTCTCGGTCTCCGCGAACGCGTCCTGCGTGATCACCAGCTCGGCCGCCTCCAGCCCGGCGATCACCGTCCTCCGGTTGCCGACCGAGGCGACCGGGTTGGTGCAGATGATCCAGCAGGCCTTGATCCGCCCGGCCGCCATCTGCTCGAACATCTCGATGGTGCCCTTGCCGACGTCGGTGCGCAGGGTTCCGCCGGGCACACCCCAGACCCGCTCGGTGAACTCGCGGTCGGCCGGGACCAGCACCGACCGCTGACCGGGCAGGCCCGGGCCCATGTAGCCCATCTCCCGGCCACCCATCGCGTTCGGCTGACCGGTCAGCGAGAACGGCCCACTTCCGGTACGGGAGATCGCGCCGGTCGCCAGGTGCAGGTTGCAGATCGCGTTGGTGTTCCAGGTGCCGTGCGTGCTCTGGTTCAGCCCCATCGTCCAGAGCGTGACCCAGTTCGCCGCGCCGCTGATCCACTCGGCGGCCGTGCGGATGTCCGATTCCGCCAGCCCGGTCAGCTCGGCCACGCGCTCCGGCGGGTAGTCGGCGAGCAGCTCCGGCATCGCCGCCCAGCCCTCGGTGTGGTTCGCGATGAACTGCTCGTCCTTGTCGACGAGGTTCAGCAGGCCGTTGAGCAGGGCAAGGTCGGTACCGGGGCGGATCTGCAGGAACAGGTCGGCCTTGTCGGCGGTGGCGTTGCGGCGCGGGTCGACGACGATCAGCTTGGCGCCGGCCTTGACCCGTTCCATCAACCGCAGGAACAGGATCGGGTGGCAGTCGGCCATGTTCGCGCCGATCACGAAGAAGACGTCGGCGTGGTCCAGGTCGTCGTAGGAGCCGGGCGGGCCGTCCGCGCCCAGCGACAGCTTGTAGCCGGTGCCGGCGCTGGCCATGCAGAGTCGCGAGTTCGACTCGATGTTGTTCGTGCCGAGGTAGCCCTTGACCAGCTTGTTCGCCAGGTACTGGGCTTCCAGCGTCATCTGTCCGGAAACGTACATGGCGAACGCGTCCGGGCCGTGCTCGTCGACGATGTCTCTGAGCCGCCGTGCGGTCTCCGCGATCGCCTCGTCCAGGGGCTGCTTCTGCGGCTCGGCGCCGCGCTCCTCGCGCACCAGCGCATAGCCCAGCCGGCCGTCCGCCGCGAGCATGTCCGCGCTGGTCGCGCCCTTCGTGCAGAGCCGGCCGCCGTTGGCCGGGTGTTCCTTGTCACCGATCACCTTGAGAACCCGGCGGCGACCGGTTTCGTCCTCGGCAACATCGAGCACCATGCCGCAGCCCACGCCGCAATAGCCGCAAACGGTGCGCACCTGAGTGACATCGGCGGCCACAGGCAGATCCCTTCCGTCCGACGCGTCGTCCTCGAACGGTCACGCTAGGAAGTCGCCATTACCGCGCTGTCACCCTTGAGTGCTTCGGCCGTTACCCGATCCTCACCACGCGACGACCATCGTTGTGAGCCCGCCGTCGTCTACCCGCCGTCAATCGGCGCTCGTCATCACCCAGGCCGCCCCCGGCTCCCCCGCGACCCAGCCCGAAGTCGCGCCCCCGGCTGCCCCTCACCCGTTGTTTCCAGCCCCGAACAGCAACGGTGAGGGCCAGCCGAGATCACGCGCCGCCCGGCCGGCCCTCACGGTTGTGTCAAGGCCCGGACAACAACGGTGCGAACCAGCCGAGACCCGCCGGCGGTCAGGCGCAGAGGGCGTCGTCGACCGTGTCGAGGACCTTCATGGCGGCCTCCTCGGTCGGCGGCGGCGCGGTCACCGCGACCGTCGCGGCGCGGCCGTCAGCGGTGACCCCGGTACGCGTCTCGTAGCCGGGAATGTCACCGCCGTGCCCCCACGCCACCCCACCGCAGCTGAGCGGGAGACTCATCAGGCCGAGGCCGTACCGCGCGCCGGGGAACACGTCGGCGGGCACGGTCCGTTCCATTTCGGCGAGCTGGGCCTTGGGCAGCAGCTTCCCGTGGATGAGCGCGCTGAAGAACGTGTTGAGGTCGGACGGCGTGGCAATCATCTGGCCGGCCGCCCAGCCCCACGACGGGTCGAGGTCGGTGATGTCGAGCAGCTGCCCGTCCGGCCCGGCCAGGTAGCCCTGCGGGTGCCGCTCCCGGATTCCGGTCTCGTAGTCGGCCGGGAAGTACGTGTGCCGCAGCCCCGCTTTCCGGATCACCCGCTTCTGGATCTGCTCCTCCACCGGCCGCCCGGTCACCCGCTCGACCAGCAGCCCGGCGACGATGTAGTTGGTGTTGCTGTACGCCCAGCCCGTCCCGGCCGGGAACGTCGCCGGGTGAGCCAGCGCGAGATCCAGCAGTTCCTGCGGCTCGAAGTGCCGGTACCGCAGCGAGAGGTCGTCGAGCGGCAGGTAATCGGTGTAGTTCGGCAGCCCACTGGTGTGCTGCAGGATCTGCCGGACGGTGATCTGTTCCCCGTGCAGCAGGCCGGGCAGGTATTTCTCCACCGGATCGTCGAGCCGTACCCGGTGTTCGGCAACCAGTTGCAGGACGACCACCGCGACGAACGTCTTCGTGTTACTGCCGATCCGCACTTGGCCGTCGGCCGGCACCGGCCGCCCGGTGGCGACGTCACCGACCCCGGCGGTGGGCTTGCGGACCCGGCCGTGCTCGTCGCGGACCACCGCCAGCGCTCCCGGGAAACCGTCGGCGACCAGGGCCGCCAGATCCTTGCGAACCGGGTCGTGCGGGCCGGCGACCGCGGCGACCGCGGGTTGGGCGGCGAGAACTGTGGCGGCGAGTGCGGCGGAGACGAACGCGAGACGCTTCAGCATCGGTGGCTCCTCATCGACGTTTCTGATGCCGTCGAGCCTTGCCGATCCGTGGCGCCGTTCCGATATGGACAGCCGGAGTCTTCGGGGTAGTGCTGGCCATACCGACGTACGGACGAGGGTCGCGGCCCTCGCCCGTACGCGCAAATCCTCCGTCTTCAGATCTTGCCCGTGCCCGCACCGGCCTTGACCAGGGCGGCCACCGACGACGCCGGCTCCAGGGGGACCGAGTACGGCGCGGTGGTGAACGTGCCGGTCTGCGTGATCACCGGCGCCTCGCCGCCGAAGTCGTTGCCGGAGATGACCGCGAAGCCGTCCTCGTCGGAGTCCTCGGTCGTCCAGACCGGCAGCTTGACGTTGACGAAGACGTTGTTCTGCACGAGGCACTGCGCGTTCATCAGGCAGTGGATGCCGCTGGTCTCGGCGTTGGTGAACAGGTTGTCGTAGAGGTGCACGGTGCCGAAGCGGACCCGCGGCAGGCGCGACGCCACGTTGTCGAACCAGTTGTGGCTGTACGTGATCCGCAGGTGGCCGGTGTCCTCGGCGGCGTTGCTGTCGGAGTGCCCGATCAGCGAGCCCTTGTGGTGGTCGTGCAGGTAGTTCCAGGAGACCGTGACGAAGTCGGTGGCGTGGGTCAGGTCGACCATGCCGTCGTAGAAGTCCTTGTCGTGCGTGGTGTCGTTGAAGAGCTCGTTGTGGTCGATCCACACGTGGTCGGACTTCTGCGCGGCGATCAGGTCGACCGGCGCCAGCGCGAACGAGATCTTCAGGTTCCGGATGATGACGTTGCTGGCCTTCTTGATGAAGATGCCCGCGCCGGTCAGGCCGGCGTTCGCGCCGACGCCCACGATCGTCTTGTCCGAGGAGACGACGACCTGGTCGGTGCCGCTGCCCTTGAGCACGCTGGAGAGCTGCAGGATCTTCGGGCCGTCGGAGGCGGCCTCGGTGATCAGCTGGTCGATCGAGGTGATCGCGACGGTCTTGCCGCCGGCGCCGCCGGTCGTGCCCGAGCCGAACCCGATCGGGCTGGTCTCGAACTTCCCGCTGCTGGAAGCCGTGGCGGCCGGACTGGCGGTCGCGGTCGGACTGGCGGTCGCGGTGGCGGTCGCGGTGGCGGTGGCGGTGGCGGTCGGACTGGCACTGGCTGTCGCGGTCGGAGCTGCCGTCGCGGCCGCACCGCTTGACGTCACCACCACGTCGTCGAACTCCGCGGTGGCGTCATAAGTCTGCAGCCCGATCCGCCCCTGGGCGAACGCGCTCGCGCTCCCCTCGACGACCGCGGCACCGTTCACGGAACCGCTCAGCGTGTTCCCGGTCAGTTCGAGACCCAGCGTGTACGACGCACCTGCGCTCACCGTCACGGCGGCCTCGCTGAGCACGGTCACCGCGCCCGACTTCACCGACTGCAGCTGCACCTTGTTCGCCCCGGTCAGCGCGAGCCGGTAGAAGCTGGTCGAGCTCGTCGCGCGGGCCACGATCCCGGCGAACCCGTCCGCGGCCACGCTCAGCGGCTCGACCCGGGCCTGGACCGAGTAGTCGGTCCAGGCGGTGTCGCCGGCGAACTCCCGAGCCGGCGTCGCGCCGGACTTCGACTGCTTGAGCACCTTGCTGCCGTCCGCGGCGACCGACCACGTGCCGCCCGACTTGCTCCAGCCGGCGGCGTCGCCGTCCTCGAAGTCGTCGGCGAACGCGACCCCGCCGGCCGCGGCGGTCGCGGCGGTCGCGGCGGTGTCGTCGGTGCCCGCGAAGGACACGCCGGCGACGGTGCCGAGGCCGGCCACGACCGCGGCCATGCCGGACGCCAGAACGACCTTCCGCTTCCGGCGATTCGGCGTCGCCGCGCTTTCTTCGGCGCTGTTCATGGTGTTCCTCTCGATGGTGGGCGGCGAGGCGAATCAGGGATTCGGGGGCTTGTCACCTCGGCGCGAGAGGGACGATAAGCGCATTCCAAGAATGCCGTCAATCCGCCTTAAGAAACTTCTAAAACAGCCTCTGAGCTGCGGAAATAAATGACACGAGTTCCAGGCCGACAGAACGTTTCTGCCGGCCTTTCAAAAGCGTTTCTCTCGTACGGATGTAGTCCGAGCCGTCGCAATTCGTTGCTCGCCGGGACTGTGGTCCTCGTCACATCCGAATGGAGGTTGTCCCGGTTCGCGGTGATCGGGGAGGCTTCCAGCCCATCCTGTCGCCGAGCCCGGGAGTCCGCATGCCCGACCACACCGCCCGCCGCACGGTGCTGATCGCCGCGATCGTCTTCATCGGCGCCGCCCTGCTGATCCTGAGCGGTCTTCTCGGCGGAACCGCGCGAGAGGCCGTTTACCTGCTGCTCCCGGCCACCTGGCTGACCGTCTGCTGCGGCCTGGCCAGCATGGTTCTCGCCCGGACGCACCGGACCGGCTAGCTGAGCTCGTCGTCCGGATGACCGACGAACAGCTCGGCCAGGCCCTGGACGACGCCGTCGACCTCGGCGCCGGGTGGATCCGCGCCGAAGGGGCGTGAACTCCACCACGTCGCGGGTTCCGGGATCGATCACAACTCCGGCACAGCTCACTCCGCGTAACGGAAAGCCACTATGGAGGGTCCGTTGTCACGCTGTGGGCTGGCGCTCGGTGCCACCGAACCCGGCTTGATGGTTACTCACAGGAAACATGTCGGGGTTCATGACCGGAATCACAGGTGGGCGTCAGCATGTCGGTCCTGGTCGCCACCGGGCGGGCGCCGGTGGCAGGCTACGCGGTTATGGATTTGACCGTGATCCTCGGCCCGATGAAGGGCGGCAAGTCGCTGGAAATGATCAGCCTGCTGTCGCCGCTGCAGCACACCGGCATCCCGCACCGGATCTACCAGTCCTCGCGGCACGTCCGCGACACCGCGCTGACCTCCCGCTCCGGCGGCAGCCTGGAGACGGTGAAGGTGCAGACGCTGGCCGGCGCCGCGGACGGGGACGTCGAGGTGATCGGCGTCGACGAGATCCACATGTTCACCGTCGACGACATCGCCGAGCTCGGGATCGCCGTGCGACGCGGGGTGAAGGTGGTGGTCGCGGGGATCGACCTGGACCACCGGGGGCAGCTGTTCGCGCCGGTCCGGGCGCTGTTCGAGCTCGCACCCGAAAAGGTGATCTACCGCCGGGCCGTGTGTGACGTCTGCCGGTCGCTGGACGCGACGCACACCCAGGTGCTGGAGAGCGGCAAGCCGTTCATCCGCGAGCTGGCGCCGTCGACCGCGCTGCCCGACGACGGCACCTATACCTATGAGGCGCGCTGCCGCCGCTGTGTCGTCCTCCCCTGAGAAAGTCCCCTGAAGATCGACAAACCGGCATTCGGGCACACCCAGGCATGGCGCTACCCACGAAGACCCGTTACGTTCCAAAACTGACAGTGACGGCGGGCCGCACGGGAGGCGATGGCGCGTGGACGAATCCCCGGAAGCCCCATCCGCGGATGAGCCGGGCGAAACGGACCCCGTGCTCGCCCGGTTGGAGCTCGTCGAGGCTCAGCTGGCCGAGTTCCACCGGCGCTCGGCCCACCGCGAGTCGATCATCGACCGGCTGCACGAGGAGAACCAGCAGTTCCGCGACGGTCTGCGCCGGGTGATCCTGGAGCCGGTCGTCACCGACCTGCTGCGCCTGCACGACTCGATGGCCCGGGAGGCGCAACGGCTGGCCGCTGACGACCCCCGCGCCGCCAAGCTGATGGGCAGCTTCGCCGACGACGTCACGATGGCCGTCGAGCGCTGCGGCTACGAGTTGTTCCCGGCCGTGCCGGGCGAGCCTTTCACCGCGGGCCGCCACGCGCCGGCCGGCACCGTACCGACCGAGGACCAGAGCCTCGACAAGGCGGTCGCCGAGCCGTTGAGCGCCGGCCTGCTGGAGATCGAGACCGGCAAGGTGCGCCGTGCCGCCCGCGCCCGTCTCTACCGCTACGAGGCGCCCCCGGCGCCCGGTGACGACGCCATCGATCTGGCGCTCGTGGACCACAAGGACCCTGACTCCGTCGGAAGCGAGTAGCGCCATGGCCACCTTCGGCATCGACCTGGGCACGACGTACTCCTGCGTCGCCCACATCGACGACACCGGCCGGCCGGCGATCATCAAGAACCGGCCCGGCGACGACACCACCCCCTCGGTCGTCTACTTCGAGAGCCCGGAGAACGTGGTCGTCGGCAAGGAGGCGAAGGCGGTCGCCAAGATCCAGCCGGACCTCGTCGTGTCGCTGATCAAGCGGCAGATGGGCAAGTCGTTCGAGATCACCGTGCACGGCCAGACGCACACCCCGGAGTCGATCTCCGCGCTGATCCTGCGCGAGCTGGCCGACGCCGCCGCGGAGAACCTGGGCGAGCCGGTCACCGACGTGGTGATCACGGTGCCCGCCTACTTCGGCGTGGCGGAGCGCAACGCGACCCGCCGGGCCGGGGAGATCGCCGGGCTCAACGTCCTGAGCATCGTGGACGAGCCGGTCGCGGCGGCGCTGCACTACGACGCGATCAACACCGGAGGAACAAAGACCCTATTCGTGTACGACCTGGGCGGCGGAACCTTCGACACCACCGTCATCAAGGTCTCGCCCGACGAGATCCAGGTCGTGTGCACGGACGGCGACCACCACCTGGGCGGCGCCGATTGGGACGACCGGCTCGCCGAGTACCTGCTGGAGCAGTTCCAGGCGGAGCACCCGGAGACCGAGGCGGCCGACGACGAGGAGTTCCTGCAGAGCCTCGCGGCCGGTGCCGAGGACATCAAGAAGCAGCTCAGCCGGATGCAGAGCCGTCGATTCAACGCCCGTTTCGGCGGGGACACGTCCCAGATCGAGGTCAGCCGGGAGAAGTTCGAGGAACTCACCTCGGAGCTGCTGGAACGTACGGTGACGATCACGCAGCGGACCCTGCGGACGGCCGCCGAGCGGGGCATCACCGAGTTCGACGACGTGCTGCTGGTCGGCGGCTCCAGCCGGATGCCGGCGGTGACCGCGGCCCTCGAGTCGCTCGGCCTCAAGCCGCGGATGCACGACCCGGATCTGGCCGTCGCCAAGGGTGCGGCGCGCTACGCGCTGATCGAGTCGATCAAGGTGCGTTCGGCCGAGGAGGGTGGCGAGCCCGCGACCGAGGTGGCCGAGGAGATCGCCGCGCAGCTCGACCTGCCCGTGGAGAAGGTGCTGGCGCTGGCCGGCAAGCGGGTCGCCACGGTCGTCCCGCGAGCCTTCGGGATCAAGGTGGTCGAACGGGTCGGCGGCCAGGAGACCTACAAGATCTCGCACGTGCTGCGGGCGAACACGCCACTTCCCGCGGAGACCGAGCCCAAGCGCTTCGGCACGGCGTACCCGAATCAGGTCGAGATCTCGGTGGAGATCTGGGAGCAGTCCGGCTCGGTGGAGTCCGACGCACCGGAGGACAACGAGCACATCGCCGAGGGACTGATCAGCGACCTGCCGCCGCTGCCGGAGAACTCGCCGATCGACATTAGCTTCCGGATGGCCGCCGACGGCCTGCTGACGGTGCACGCCGTCGAGCTGAGGACCGGCAAGGACCTGCACATCGAGGTGCAGATCAAGGGCGGGCTGACCGACGAGCAGGTGAGCGCCGCGCGCAACGCGGTCGCTCGCTACAACGTCTCGGCCTGAGGCCGGCGGCCGGCCGATGTTCGACGGTGAGCGGTACCGCGAGGAGGTGCTGGACCCGGCCCGCAAGAACGGGAACACACCACCGGCCGACCTGCTCGTCCGCTATGCCGTCGACCCGGCCCGGCCGCCCCGCGGCGCGGCCTTCGACGCGCACGTCACCACGGTCTACAAGTACTGGCAGCAGCTCGGCACCCAGCGCCGCGTCTACCAGAAGATCGTCGAGGCGCTGAACGCCGGGCACCAGAAGCTCAAGGAGAGCGGCGAGCTCACCGCCGAGCACTTCCTCGCCGACCGCACCCGGGTCTTCCAGGCGACCGGCCGGGCCCTCGAGGAGATCGTCAAGGAGCTGGCCAGCGACCAGGTCGTCGCCGCGAGCGCGCTCGCCGCCCTGGCCGCCCCGCTCGGTGGCCCGGCCGTCGAGGCGAAGCTGCGCGAGCTGCTGGGCCGCCGCCGGGTCCGGGTGGTCGACGAGCTGTGGCCGCTGCCGGACGGCCCGCCACCGAAAGGCAAGGCCGTGCAGCGCAGCGTCCGGACCCTGGGCCTGCCGCTCTCGCTGCACGTGCTGGCCGACGAGAAGGAGCTGAGCTTCACCCTGCGCTCCGGGCTGCGGATCAGCGGCCGCCCGTTGACCGTCGCCGACCTGGACCGGGTACGGGCCCGGGCCGAGCGGCGCAAGCAGGACGACCGCAAGACCGCCACCGATGACCTGCTCACCAACCTCGGTGGCGCGCTGCGCGACGGCAGCCTCGACCGGCTGGTGCTGTGGGAGCTGACCGAGGCGGTCCGGCCGGCCGCGACCCTGGGCAAGGTGCGGGTGGTGGCCCGCGAGGCGAGCCAGCTGGGCCTGCAGCGTGAGGAGGCGGAGGACTTCGCGCTGGCGGTGCTGAGCCGGGGCACAGTCGCGCCGGCCCGGCGGGACGTGGCCGGTGAGATCGACGAGCTGCTCGGGCAGGGTGCGCTGCGCGCGGCCGAGCGGCTGCTGCCGAGCCTGCCCGCGAACGAGGACGACGGGGTGCGCGAACGCGTCCGGGTCGCCGTGCAGCGAGTGGACGACCTGGTCGCGCGGGCCCAGCGGGAGATCGCCACGGGCCGGACGGAACTCGCGGCCGAGCTGCTCACCACCGCGGTCCGGGAGGCCGCCGACGACACCGACCTGGCCGGGCGGCTGCGCACCCTCGCGCCACCACCGGTCCCGGCGGTCCGGGCCGGCACCGCGGCCGGTGACCGGGTCGCGATCAGCTGGACGCCCAGCCCGGCCCGGACCGGCGGCATCTCCTACCAGGTGGTCCGCACCCGGCGGCGACCGGCGGGCTCGGCCGGTGACGGCGAGGTGATCGGCCGGACCGAGGGCAACGAGATCGCCGACACCGGCGCGCCGGCCGGTGACGACCTGCACTACACGGTCTTCGCGACCCGGTCGGAGGGCGTCTGGTCGGCCGGGGCCACGGCCGGGCCGGTGACCCTGCTGCCCGAGGTCACCGAGGTCAACGCGGTCGCCGACGAGTCGAGTGTGCGGGTCAGCTGGACGGCCCGGCCGGACGCGACCGGGTTCACCGTGGTGCGCGAGCCGGGCCGGGCACCGGTGCCGGCCGGGCGCAACGGCTTCGCCGACGAGGAACTGCGACCCGGGGTCGAGTACCGCTACCTGATCCGGGTGAACTATCCCGCCGCGTCGGCCGGGATCACCGTCACGGCCATGCCCCAGGCCGCGCCCACGCCGGTGCCGGAGCTGGCCGTGGAGCCGCTGCCGGGGCAGGATCCGGGACGGCTGCGCCTGGCCTGGACACGACCGGACGGCGGGGACGTGACGCTGCGCTCGGCGGGGCACCGGCCGCGGTGGAGCCCGGGAGCGGAGATCACGGGCGCGGAGCTCACGTCGTACGGGAAAGAGGTTCTGGGTCGCAGCGAGCCGGCGGCGAACCGGCGGGCCGCGCTGAGCCTGCCGATGCCGGACGGACGGGTCTTCGTCACGGCCTTCAGCCTCGGCGGCGGGCGCGTGATCGTCGGGCCGACCGTCGCGGTCACCAACATCGCGCCGGTCACCGGGCTGCGGGGCCGGCGCGTCGGCGACGCCGTGCGGCTGAGCTGGGAGTGGCCGAAGGACATCGCGCTGGTCCGGGTGCGCTGGTGGCCCGAGGACGGGTCGCCCGAGCAGGCCGAGCAGGCCGACTGCTGGTTGCGGGCCTATCGCGACGACGGCGGGCTGGAGATCCGGACGGGCTTGCGGGCGGTACGGATCTCGGTCGCCCCGGTCAGCCGCGACGGCGAGGGCGAGACGGTGGGCCGCCCGGCCCCGCTGCGGGTCGGGGGCAGCGGCGTGCCGGTCAACTACCGGTTCACGCAGGTCGGCGTGTTCCGCAAGACGACCCGGCTGGAACTGGTCGCCGACCGGGAGTGCCCGCTGCCGGACCTGATCGTGGTGCAGTCGCCGGGCCGCGTGGTGCCGCTGCGGCCGGATCAGGGGACCCCGGTCGCGCGGATCCCGGCGCAGCGCCTGCAACCGAACCAACCACTGACGGTCGACGTGCCGGTGCAGAGCGCGCGGGGGCCGTACCGCCTGGGCTGTTTCGTCGACGACCACACCGGCGACGGGTCGGACGTGGTGCTCAAGGGGATCCCGGGAGGCGGCTGATGGCCCGACTGACCTGCCCGTACTGCTACCGGACGTTCGCCGAGAAGGAGATGCTGTTCCGCTGCAGCGGGCTCCGCGCGGCCGACGGCACGTTCTGCAAGCCGGAACCGGACCCGGTGCGGGTGCGGCTCGGTGACCGGGACGAGGTGCCGCCGGTCGTCGAGGGCGACGGCCGCAAGCTCTCCGCGGTCTGTAGCCGCTGCGGCAACAAGGCGACCGTGCAGCTCTGCCCGCACTGCCACGCCCAGCTGCCGGTGCACTACGGCAAGATCGACACCCGCATGGTGGCGATGATCGGCGCCAAGTTCAGCGGCAAGTCGGTCTACACCACGGTGCTGATGCACGAGCTGATCCACCGGGTCGGGCGGCGCTTCGACGCGGCGGTGGTCGGTGCCGACGAGCGGACCCGCAAGGAGTTCGGCAGCGAGGAACGCGCGCTCTACTCCGAGGGGGTGCTGCCGATCGCGACCCGGCCGGCCGCCGACGAGCAGGGACGCCAGCCGTTCGTCTTCAAGTTCTCGCTCGGCGAGCGCAAACGGTTCCGCAGCACGCTGCGGCACACCGTGCTCTCGTTCTTCGACACCGCCGGTGAGGACCTGGAGTCGGCGCGCGGCGTGGCCCAGAACGTCGGCTACCTGAGCAGCGCGAACGGCATCATCGTGCTGCTCGACCCGCTGACCGTCCCGGGCCTGGTGCAGACCCTCGGGCTGGATCCGAGCGTGCTGCCGGACACCTCGCAGCAGGAGGCGGCCAAGGGCGACACCCCGATCAACATCCTCACCCGGATCACCGAGGTGCTGCAGCAACTGCCCGGGGTCGGCCCGAACCGCATGATCGACATTCCCGTGGCCATCGCGTTCTCCAAGGTGGACGCCCTCTGGGACGCGCTGCCGGCGAACAGCCCGCTGCGCCAGCCGGCGCCGGACGGGCCGTTCTTCCCGGAGTCCGACAGCCGTGCGATGCACGACTACGTCCAGGCACTGCTGCTGGAGTGGGAGGGCGGGCAGATCGACCAGTTGCTGCACAAGCACTACCGCACCTACCGCTACTTCGGGCTCTCCGCGCTCGGGGCGGTCCCCCCGGCCAAGCAGCCCCAGCAGGCCCGGCAGCGGGTCGCCCGGTCCGGCATCCAGCCGCACCGGGTCGAGGACCCGTTCCTGTGGCTGCTCAGCCGGCTCAAGGTGATCGAGACGGGGAGGGACTGAGATGGGCGTCCCGCAGATGTACTACACCTCGTGCGAGTCCGGGCTGGCCGGCTATCCGGGTTTCCAGTTCAACGCGGCGACACCGGGCGTGCCGGGGGCGGTGCTGCGGCGGGTGGAGCAGGCCACCTCGTACGAGCCGCCCCGTTCCCTCGGTTACGAGCCGACCGCCGAGCAACTCGCGGCCACCCCGGTCAACCTCTGCTACCAGCCGGGGACGGGCGGCGAGCCGGCGATCCTGGCGCACACCGTGTTCATCGGCAACGACTACTCGCAGCGCTTCGGGAACTACTTCGTGCACGCGCTCAGCCTCGGGCCGGACGACCTGGCCGGGGCGCGACCGATCGACTTCTGGGCGGCCGGGTTCTGGGCGCGGGCCGAGGTGCCGTTCGTGGAGTTGCCGGAGCTGGAGCCCGTACCGTCGCAAGCTTTTGATCCTGAGGGTTTTCTGCGGGCCGGCCGGGAGGGGATGGTTCCGAAGCTGCTGACCGCGGTGGAGCGGGCGATCGTCACCGGTGACCGGCCGGTGATCGTGGTGGCCGAGGAGACCGCCGAGGTCGCGCACTGGATCGCCGTTCTCTGCGAGCTGCTGCCCCCGGCGATGGTCGCCCGGTTCGCGTTCGCCACCTATCAGTACCGGCCCGGCCGCGGCCGGGAGCACCTCGTCGGCACCGTCCCGACCAGCGATTTCACCGTGACCGAGTCGGCGCTGCGCAGTTTCGCCGTCTTCGACCTGGCCGGCGGCAGCGTGCCCGGCGGCGACGAGCACCCACTCGCCGAGCTGCTGACCGCGGCCGGCACCGCCGACGCGCGCTATCTCTGGGATCTGGCCGGGGATCTCGCCGCCGGGCCCGAGCGCGACTTCGACGGGTGGTACCCGGTGGTGGTGGCCGCCGCGCTCTGCGCCCGGTTGCCGGTCGACGACGGTGACCTGGCCGCGGTGCTGGCCTGGCTGCCCG
Source organism: Actinoplanes sp. NPDC020271 (assembly GCF_044388125.1). Taxonomy (NCBI): domain Bacteria; kingdom Bacillati; phylum Actinomycetota; class Actinomycetes; order Micromonosporales; family Micromonosporaceae; genus Actinoplanes; species Actinoplanes sp. NPDC020271. Next base: position 179,845 of record NZ_JBIRWQ010000017.1, on the reverse strand, counting down.
GCAACGCCGACCGGCTGTCGGCCGACACGGTCACCCAGATCGTCGAGGAGTGCCTGGACCACGAGGCGCTGACGCTCCCGCAGTGCCTCGCGCTGGTCGGCGTCGCGGCTGATCTCCGCGAACCCGACCTGCAGGCGAACACCGAGGTCAGAGCGTTCGAGATGCTGCTGCGCGACCCGGCCTCGACACCGGCGGACGTGCCGCGCCTGGCGACCGTGGACGGCCGGCGTTACGCCCGTCAGCAGGTCACCACCCGGCTCGGCGGCGCGGCGCCCGGCATGGACACGGTCGCGGTGCTGAGCCTGGCCGCGCGGACCCGGGTAGAGCTCACCGACGACGAATGGGAGGACTACGGCCACGACCTGATCGCGCCGCTGCTGCTGGACGATCCGCGGCCACCACGGGTGCTGCGGTCGGTTCCGGCGCTGCGGCGCGGCCTGCTGCGGGGTCTGGCCGAAGCCCAGGCCGCCCGGAAGGACGACGTGCGGGCGGCGGCGATCCGGCTGGCCGGCGATTCGGTGCCGGAGGAGGAGTTCGCCGCTCACCCGCCGCTGCAACGGCTGCTGGAGGTGTCCCGCGCGGCCGGCGACCCGAGCGAGCGGATCCCGGCCCTGATCCGGCTCAGCGCCTCCGGGCCGCCGGAGCGGTCGGTGGTCGCCGCGCTCTGGCCGCACGGCTGGGACCTGGCCGAGGCCGCCGCGATCGTCCGGGAGGTCCCGGAGAAGTTCGAGGCCTCGGACGGGATGCTCGGCCTGCTGAACGACGTGCTGGCGCGGCCCGAGATCCCGGCCGGGAGCCTGCGCTACTTCGTCCCGGTCGGCCGGTTCGGGGCCCGGCCCGAGGTCGTCGCCCGGCTCTCCGTCACCGCCCGGACCCACGTCACCGACCTGGAACGATGCGTCCGGCTGTTCCACGACGCCAAGGACGCGACCGGCACAAAACTGTCCAAAGTGGTCGCCGGACTGGTCGAGGAGGTCGGCCGGGTGACCCCGCCGGCGGGCCAGTACCTGGACAACCAACTGCCGGACGTGTTGATCCGGCTGGACGGCGCGGCCCTCGCCGAGTTGCTGCCCAAGATCTCCCCGGAGCTGCGCCGCGCCTACCGCCGGCGGCTGGTCGACTCGTTGCGCCGCAGCGCCGACCTGGGCCTGGCCGCGCACACCCTGGAAGCGTTCCACCTGCTCACCGGCACCCGCCCGGAGCAGGCGGCGGAGCTCGACGAGGCGCTGACCGCGTCGGTGGCCCGCTGGAAACCCCGGGACCTCGACACGCTGGAGAAGGTGTTCACCCACAGCAAGGTCGACGGACTGGCCGAACACGTCACCCAGTGGCGGGCAGCCCGGGCGCCACGGCGCCGCGGGTTCCTGCCACGGCTGCGCTGAGTCGAGGAGCATCGCGTGTTCTACCTGATCTTCGTCCTCATCTGGTACGCGTTCATCGCCACGATCTTCGTGATCGTCAGCGTCCCGCTGATCGCCGTCGCCAGCACCACGTTCCTGATCCTCTGCACCGCGGCCTACGTACGGGCCAGCCGCCTCGCCCTGGGCCCGGAAGCCGCACCGATCCCACAGCCCGAGGGCGTCCCCGCCTACGTGCACTACCTCTCCGGCCCGGCCGGGCGTGACCTGCGCCGGATCGCCGACCTGACCTGGCAGGAGATGCGCGAGGTCGGCGAGAGGGCCCGGTCCTGGCTGAAGAGCCGGTTCTTCTACTACGGCCTGGACAACTACCGCCGCGCGGTCGGGGTGCTGATCGCGGCCGGGCTGGTCGCCGGCGCCGTGATCACCGCACTGGTGATGGGCGTCGTGACGCTCGGCGCGCTGCTCGTCTGGGGGCTGCTGTTCGTGCTGGCCAAGGGGCTGCTCTACACCCTGCGTGGGGTGGACTCGGGGCTGTCCCAGCTGCGCGGGATCAAACTGACCTGCCCGGCCTGTCACCACCGGGTGGTCTATCCGGCGTACGACTGCCCCAACCCGTCCTGCCACCGCCGGCACACCGATGTCCGGCCCGGACGGTACGGCCTGCTGCGCCGGACCTGCGTGTGCGGCGAGCGGATGCCGACGCTGCTGGTGCTCGGCAGTCACCGGATGACCGCGTACTGCCCGCACTGCGAGGCGCCGATGGCCGAGGGCGCCGGAACCGCCCGGGAGTTCCGGACCGTGATGGTCGGCGCGACCACGGCCGGCAAGACCCGGCTGATGCTGGCCCTGGCCGAGACGATGACCGGCACCTTCGGGGCGACCCTGGCCGACCGGCCGACCAGCACCGCGATCTCGCAGTTGCAGGCGGCCCTGGCCGCGCGCGGCGACACCGGCAAGACGCTCGCCGAGGACGCCGTCCGGGCCTACTCGTTCAACCTCGACCGCCGGGTCGTGCACCTCTACGACCTGCCCGGCGAGGACTTCACCGACACGGCCCGGCTCAGCCTGCGACGGTTCCTGGACGGCGCGCACGCGTTCGTCTTCGTCGTCGACCCGTTCGCGATCCCGGACGTCTGGGACTCGCTGGAACCCGCGGCGCAGCGCGAATACCAGTCGATCCGCTCGTCGCAGCCACCCAGTTACGTCTTCGAGCAGGTGCTGGAGACCCTGACCGGGGTCCGGGCCGGCAAGCTCGGTCACGTGTCGCTGGCCGTGGCGGTGACCAAGAGCGACCTGACCGCGGGACTGCCGATCTGCGACGGACTGGACGAGGACGTACGGGCCTGGCTCAGCGACCGGGCCGGAATGGCGAACATGGTGCGCACGATCGAGATGTCGTTCGGCCGGGTGCGGTACTTCCACACCAGCGCCCGCTTCACCCCGTCCGGCGTCGACCCGCACGTGCGCGACCTGCTCGCCTGGACACTGAACCGCAACGGGGTGAACTGAGATGCCGGCTGTCGATCCGTACCGCCGCTGGCGCCGGGGCGTCCACTACGCCGGCGTCGTCGTGGTCTGCCTGCTCACCCTCACCGTGCTGCTGTCCCTGGCGGCCTGCCTGATCGGCGCGTTCACCAACGGGCGTACCGGTTGACCGGGCCGCTGGAGGAGTACGCCGTCATCGCCCTGGCCGCGTCCGGAAACGGCGATCTGACGGCGGCCGTCGAGACCCTGGAACGTCTCCCGGACGGCTCCCCCGGCCGGGGGACCCTGGCCGCGGCCCTGCTCTGGCCGTTGATGGCCAACCTGCAGGTCGACCTGCGCACGCTACGCCGGCTGGGCCGGGTCCTCACCATCGCCGAGGCGGATCCGCCGGACACCCCGCGCTGGCCCGCCCTGCGGGCCGGCGCCCAGGTCACCTCGTTGATGGCCGACACGCTCGCCGACCGGATCACCGACCCGCACGCGGCCCTTGCCGAGCTGGAGAAACTCGCCGCCGAGGCCGGAACCGACAACCGGTTCGAGCCGATCTTCGACTCGGCCCGGATCGGCCTGACCCTGCTGACCGCGTTGCACGACGGCGACGAGTCGGCCTACCGCCGGCTGCCGGAGCAGTTCGAGCGAATGCGGGACCGGGCCGGACCGGGCGCGAAGAACATGCCGATCGAGCCGCAACTGGAGCTGATCGAGGCGCTGGTCGAAGCGATGCACGCGCGCCGCAAGGGCACCGACCTCGACGAGGCGCTGCGCCGTGCCGGTCGGGCGGCCGAGCGCCTGCCCGCGAACGACCCGCTGCGCGGCATGGTGATGCAGCACCTGGCCACGCTGGCCGGCGACGCGACGCCGGAGGGCGGCACCTGGACGATGACCGCCCAGGATCAGGCGCTGCAGCGGGGTTTCGCCGCGGCTCGCATGCTCGGCATGGGCGAGGAGACCGACCCGGCCCGGATCGAAGCGGCGATCAGGCACCTGCGTGAGGCGGTCGCTCTGGTCCCGCCGGACGACCTCAACCGCGCGTTCCACCTGACCGGGCTGGCCATGGGCCTGTTCCGGCGCAGCGAGGTGACCAACTCGGTCGCCGGTCTGGACGAGGCGGTCACCCTGCTCACCGAGGCGCGCCGGCTCGCCGGGGACGCCGACCACCCGCACTGGTCGCTGATCAACGAACTGCTGGACGCCGTGCAGACCCGGCTCGGTGCCGCTCCCGCGTCGGAGCACCCGGTCTGGCTGGACGCGATGCGCGGGCACACGTTCCACGTGATGGTGCAGTCCGACCTGGCCGGGGCGGCCCTGGCCGCGGCCGACGCGAGCCGGGACGCCGTCGACTTCGCCCGCCGCGGCCTGCACGACCGGGACGCGGCCGGTGCGATCAAGGCCCTGGACGCCGGCCGGGGCCTGGCCCTGTTCGCCGCGACCGAGGTCGGCCGGGTCGGCGCCCGGCTGCGTGCGGCCGGGCGGGCCGACCTGGCCGTGCGCTGGGACGCCGCGCTGGCCTCGGGCGATCCCGAGCGGCTGCCGACGACGCTGCGCCGGGAGGCGTTCCGGGTGCTGGCCGCCCAGGGCGTGCCGGCGCTGCTGGACCCGCCGGGGTTGCCGGAGATCCGCCGGGCGCTGCGCGACCTGGACGCGGACGTGCTGGTCTATCTGGTTCCGGGTGAGCGCGGCCTGCCCGGGCACGCGGTGCTGGCCCCGGCCGACGGCCCGCCGAGCTACCTCACCCTGCCGAATCTGCGCCCGGACCAGGACCTGGAGGTGGAGCGGTACCTGACGAGCGCGGCGCGGCGCGACATGGGCCCGGCCGACGCCGGACCGCGGCCGGACGCCGCGTTCGCCGGCAGCCTGGACGGGCTGTGCCGCTGGGCGTGGCGGGCGGCGATGGGCCCGGTCGTCGAGCAATACCTGCCCCGGCTGCGCAACCTCCCGGCCGGTCGACCGCCCCGGATCGTGCTGGTCCCGACCGGCAAGCTGGCGTTGATCCCGTGGCCGGCGGCCCGCCGCCGGGACGGGCGGTACGCCATCGAGTCGGTCGCCGTCTCCCAGGTGGTCTCGGCCCGCATGCTCTGTCACGCGGCCGCTCTCCCGCCGGTCAAGCTCGCGCCGACCGGGCTGATCGTCGGTGACCCGGACACCGGCGGGGTGGCCGGCGACCTGCCGGCCGCGCGCGTGGAGGCGCAGGCGATCCGCCGCGCGTTCTACCCCGGCGCGCGGTACGTGGGCCGCCGCATGGACGACAGCGTCAGCCCGACCGGCCCGGGCCGTGCCGACGACGTGCGTGACTGGCTGGTCTCGTCCTCCCCGGGCGCCGGCGCGGTGCTGCACCTGGCCTGTCACGGGTTCGCCTCGGCCGGGCGGGGCACGGCGTACCTGCTGCTGGCCGGCGGTGAGAAGCTGGCCGCCGAGACGCTCGGCCCGCTGCTGGCCCAGGCCCCGGAGCGGCAGATCGGGCTGGTCGTGCTGGCCGGCTGCCACACCGGTCGGGCGATCAGCGGATACGACGAGGCGTTCAGCCTGGGCACCGCGTTCCTGGCGGCCGGGGTGCGGTCGGTGCTCTCCACGTTGTGGCCGATCCCGGACGCGGCCACCTCGGTGCTGATGTTCATGTTCCACCACTTCCTGCGGGTCGAGCGGCGCCCGGTCTGGGACGCCCTGCACCGCGCGCAGCTGTGGATGATCGACCCGCACCGGGAGCCGCCCGAGAAGATGCCGGCCGAGTTGCGCGACGAGCTGGCTCGCACCGATCCGGCCGAGGTCGCCGCGTGGGCCGGCTTCGTCCACTGGGGACGCTGATGGGTGAACCGGACGAGCTGGACGGGCTGCGCCGGGAGCTGGCCCGGCACACCGGACCGGCCCGTACGCCGCACCTGCACGAGCTGGCCCGGATGCTGACCGACCGCTACTGGCGGATCGGGCCGGGCAATGCCGCGGCGCTGCCGGATCTCAGCGAGGCGATCGAGGCGCTGACCGAGGAGCTCGGCTGGTTCGCCGCCGACGACGCCCTGCGCGCGACCGTCGCCGCCCACCTGGGCACGCTGCTGGGCACCCGGCACCTCGGGCACCACGGGCCGGACAGCGATCGGGAGAGCGGGATCGTGCTGCTCACCGAGGCGCTGGCGAACCCGCGACTGCCGTTCGGGCCGAGCGTGCTGGGCCGGCTGACGCTGGGTCAGCTGCACCTGAAGGTGGCGATCGGCAGTCCACTCACCGGCGGGATGCTGCCGGCGCTGCGGCCGGGCGGCGGGCGTCAGGTCGAGGCGGCACGCCGTGCGGCCGGGAGCTTCCGCACGGTCCTGGACGGGCCCGAGCTGACCCCGCAGGTCACTTCGATCACCCGGAACCTGCTGGCGATGGCCGAGAGCTTCGTCGACGCGTTCGGCGGCCGGGGCGTGAACCCGGCCGCGATCGGACGGGCCGCGCGAAGTTTCCAGCAGGCCCACAAGGAGTGGCGTGAGCTGGGCATGGGCTCGATCCTCACCGCCCCGGCGCGACTGTCCCGGACCGGCCCGCTGGACCGCCCGGTGCCGCTGATCGAGGGCGACGAGGACACCACCGAGCAACCGCGCCGATCACCGCCACCGCCGGTCACGAAGTCCCCCGATCCACGTCAGGCACTTCACAGGCTTCTCGACCTTTTCCCGTACGCCGGAGCCGGCGCCCTGACCACGAAACCGGCCGTGCCTCTCGCCGACGAGCTGGTCGCCCTGGCCACCACGGTCCTGCACAGCGGCGGCGGCACCACGCCCGCCGACCACCTGCCGCTCGCCCTCGGCCTGACCCTGCGCGCCCGCGCCGACGACGGCCCCGGCGCCGCCGACGACCTCGCCGAGGCCCGGACCAGCTTGCGCACCGCCGCCGCGGGCGAGCTGCCCCCGGAGTCGTTCCCGCTGTTCCTGAGGCTCTGCCACGCGCTGGCCGAGCCCTGCGCCAGCGGGGTCACCGCGGCGCTGCGCACGGTCGGGGCCGACGCGCTCGCCGTCCCCCAACCGGACGGGATGCTCCTGGTGCACGCCGCCACCGGTCAGGTCGCGCTCGGCACCGCCCGTTCCCTGCCGCGCCGGACGCTGATCGTCACCGACCGCCCACCAACCGCCACCGGTTCGATCGTCTCCACCCTGGCCGGCCACGCACAGCTGCTCGACCTGGCCGGCCGCGAACGCCGGGCGATCATCGAGGAGCCGGTGCTGCCGGCCGGGGTGGACGGCGTCGAGCTGCGCCGCTGGTACGGCCGCGGTGAGCTGCTGGACCGCGCGACCGCGGCGGACGTGCTGGCCCGGCTGAGCGCGACGGTGCTGCACCTGGACTGCCCGGTGGGCCCGTCCGGTGCGCTGCGGCTCGACCAGGAGACCGAGTTGACCGCGGAGATGGTGGTGGCGGCGCGGATCCGGCGTGCCGGCGGGCTGGTCGTCCTGCCGCCGGGAGCGGCCTTCCCGCAGCTCGCCGACGCCTTCCTGACCGCCGGGTTCACCGGCGCGATCGGCTGGCTCGGGCCGGTCGAGAAGCCCGCCGGCGTCTATCGGGAGCTGCACCGGCGGCTCGGAGCGGAACGGCAGGACCCGGCGGCGGCCGTGCACGCGGTGCGGCGGCAACTGCGCGACGAGGCCCGCGCGCTGACGCACCGCGGCGTCTACTGACGAGCCCTGGTGACGATCGGGATCGTGACCGTGGTCCAGTCGTAGGCGCTCTCGCCGTCCTCCCGGCAGTGCGGGCCGCGCAGCCGGATCGAGCGATGAGCTTCCTCACCGATCTGATCGATACCGGGCAGCGCGAACGGCATCGAGCTGAACTGTTCCTCGGCGACCAGCAGTTTCAGCCAGTCCCGGGTCACGCCGCCGGACCGTTCCGGGACGGTGACCTTCACCGGATCACGGCTCAGGGCCCAGCCGGCTGCCCGGGCGTCCACGAACGCACCCGCGAATAGTTGGGTGTCGACGCGATATCCGCTGGTCAGGTCCAGAAGCACGCAGTAGAGGGGACGGTTGGTGCGGTTGTACATGCGGATGTAGATGTGCGGCGGGGCTCCACGCTCGTACGCCAAAGTGATCTCGCCGTTGATCGGTGGGTTGCCGGGCGCCTTCGGGATCACCTCCAGCGCGACCGCGCCGGCCAGGCGGGACTGCGGGTTCTCCAGGGCGCGGATCTGCCGCCAGCGGGCGACGTGCTCCAGGCGCTGGCGCCGGGTCCCGGGGCCGGGCGGGACCTCGCCGTCCGGCGTGCGGATCCGCGTGCCGCCGAGGGCCAGGAGTTCCGGCTCCTCACCGGGCGCGGCCGGGCGTACGAAAGCAGACTTCTCGATCTCTTCCGGCGGAACGCCGGCGACCGTGGTGGCCGGCGACGGTACCCGGGAGAACACCATCGGGTACTGCCGGTCCGGGTCGGGCGTCCAGCCGAGCGGTGTGACCAGGCTGCGCTCGGTGAGGACCCGCGTCACCCGGGCCTCCCGCGGCTCGCCGCCACCGGTCCGCGCGACGCGCAACTCCTCACCGGTCACGGGCAGGCCGTGGCAGGCGCCGGCGTCCAGCTCCCAGCCGTCGCGTCCGTGCCGGATCGACATCCCCGCCGGCGAGCCGGTCGCGCCGCCGAGAAACGGCTGGTCGGCGAGGCCGGGCTCGATCGGGTACAGCTGCGGGACCTGCTCGGCTATCCGCGCCTCCACGTCGACCCGGGCCGCGGTCAGCAGTGCCCGGTAGGTCGCGGCGCCACCGAGCCGGCCCAGCGCCCGCAGCAACGCCCAGCTGAAGACGCCCCGCGGCTCGCCGTCCAGCTCCAGCTCGCGGGCCAGTTCAGTGCGCCGGGCGGCGGCAAGGGCAACGTGCCGTGCGCCGGAGCGGCCCACCGCGTCGTAGGGACGTCCGCCCAGCTCGGGCAGCAGCACCGGTGGTCGTGGCCGGGCGGCCTGCAGGATCGGCCGCGCCGACCGCACCCGGGCCGTCAGCCGGCTCGCGCCCTCGCTGTGGCAACTGTCCAGCACCACCGCGACGTGCGCACCCCGCCCGGCGACCTCGTCGAGCAGCAGCGACAACTCCTTGTCGAGCAGGTCAGGGACGCCCGCGGTACGGCTGTCCGAGCAGACCAGCGTCTGCATCATCGGTCCCGTCTCCAGGTGCTGCAGCCCGTCCGGCACCCGCACCTGCGAGCCGTGGCCACTGAACCAGAACAGCGCCGTGTCGCCGCGACGGGCCTGCCCGAGGTGCCGGTGGATCCCGTCGATGATCGCCGAGCGGGTGGCGTCGCGGTCGAACAACCGCAGGACCCGCGCGGCGGCGCTCCGGGTGCGCAGGTACGCCGCGGCGGCGAGCGCGTCGTTGCGGCAGCCGCGCAGGTCGGGAACGGTTTCCGAGGCGTACGTGTCGATGCCTGCCAGCAGTGCGAAAACGGCGCCCATCGCAGCATTATCGGCCACCGAGGGTAGTGGCACGAATGCGTGATCTACATCGGTCAGCCGATCCATAGAGTTCCTGACGCGGGCATCCCCGCCTCCGTCCGGAAGTACTTCGACGGCCACGGCCCGCGCGGCTGCGACTCGACCGGCCTGTGAACCGCACGACCCCGGGGTCGCGGTGAAGATCTCCGGGTGTCAGGCGTGAACGCCATGTGACCCCCCGGGAGCGAACTGATGGACACGACCGACGCCGGCTATGTGGCCTTCGTCGCGGCCGGCTGGAGCCGCTACCTGTGGATGGCCAGCCTGCTCACCGGCGACCGGCACCAGGGCGAGGAACTCCTGCAGGACTCGCTCGTCAACCTCTGGACCCGGTGGAAGCGGGTGGCCCGGGACGGCGACCCGCACGCCTACCTGCGCAAGATGCTGGTCAACGGCAACGTCAGCCGTTGGCGCCGCTGGCGGCGCGAGGAGCCGATGGTCGAGACGCCGGAACGGCACGACCGCCGGTCGACCCTGGTCGAACCGAACGAATCCCTGCAACGCGCGGTGCGGCGACTGCCCCGGCAACAGCGCGCCGTGATCGTCCTGCGCTTCTTCGAGGACCTGTCCGAGAAGGACACCGCCTCGGTGCTCGGCTGCTCGGTCGGCACGATCAAATCCACCCAGTCCCGGGCGCTGGCCGAGCTGCGTGCCGGGTCAGCCGCTCTCCAGACCCGGGGCCGAGCCCGGCCGTGACCCGGGTTTCTCCAGGTCACGGCCGCTACGTCGGCAGAATCAGCGGCGGTACGTCCGCTTGGGCGACAGCTTGGCGTTACCCGCCTTGTCGTAGACGCGCAACTGGACCGTGAACGACCTGCCGTACTTCTTCGGGTTGATCGTGAAACCCCAGCCGGCCTTGGTGTCGGTCGCGACGCGCTTGCCGTTGACCAGCAGCTCGACCCGCCCGATCCCGTTCTTGTCGCCGGCGTTGACCGTGACCCCGAAGTTCCGGGTCTGGCGCGACCCGTTGCGCGGCGCGCTCTTCAGCGACACGGCCGGCGCGGTGTTGTCGACGATCACCGTGCGCCAGAAGTTCGCGACGTTCCCGAACCGATCCGAGACCTGCCAGGCAACCCGCTTCGGGCCGTCCTTGCCGGAGCTCACCCGCGCCGACGACCGGGAACCCTCCAGCTGCACCGGCGCCAGAAGCTTGCTGTACCCCTTGCCGATCGGGTCGTCGACCGTGACCGACGTGACGAACGACGTGCCCCGGACCAGCGTGTTCTCCGCCGGGTAGACCAACGTCCGGCTGACGTTCCGGTCGAGGGCCACCGGGAACGACTTCGACGCGGAGTTGTCGGCCGCATCCCACACCGTCAGCTCAACCGTGGGAACCAGAATCGTCGAGCCGCTCGCGTCCCAGTCGAAGCGCGGCGTGTTCGCGCTCATGCCGCCGACGACCGTCCAGGAGGTACGGACGATCGGGAACTCGCTGGTCGCCGTGTACTCCAGGTGGTTCAGGGGGCCGGCCGAGCCGGTGCCGGTGTCCAGCCGGATCGAGCCCCACGGGCCGACGTTGTTCACCTGCTGAATGACCGGGCGCACCTCGCGCACGACGTAGCCGGTCTTCACCTCCCAGACGTTGCCGACCCGGTCCTCAGCCACGAACGTCGGTGACGCGGTACCGCTCGACGCGGTCCAGGTGCTGGTCCATGGCTCCGCAGCGGGCGGGACCGGCAGGCTGTGCCCATCGGCCCACACCGACTTGGTGTCGGCCGGCAGGTCGTTGAGCGTGATGGTCACCGTGCCCGAGGGCACCACCGACTTCGGCGCCGGCGACACCGTGAACCGCGGGGCGGTCCGGTCGACGTGCACCGGGACCATGACCGGGTCGCTGACCGTCCCGCCCGCATCGGTCGCCGTGAGCGTGAGCACGTTGTCGGTCACCCTGTCCTCGGCCGCCTGCTGGGTCACCGTGCACGACCAGCGGTCCGACGAGGTCTGCGGCACGCAGCTGCCGGTCACGGCCGCGGGCGCGCCCGTGACGTGCAGGCCGGCGACCTTGTGGTTGTCCGTCACCCGCGGCTGGAACGAGATCTTGTCGGGAACGGTCGTGTTCGCCTCCAGGCCGGCATCCTCGATCACCGGCTTCACCTCGTCGGCCACGATGTCGACGGTCACCGGCGTCTTGTTGTTCGACACGTCCGTGTCGTCGCTGAAGCGCTCACACGTGCACTCGGGATTGACCTCGACCCACCCCGCGGCGGCGCCGGCAACGGACTTGTCGATCCGCAAGGTGACTTTCCAGGTCTTGGCCTCGCCCACCTTGAGCAGGTACGCGGTCTGGCACAGGGCCCACACCGCGGTCACCCGGTAGCACCCGGGCGCGCTGAGGACGGAAGTCCCCTCCGGGGCCCGCATGACGACGTTGCCGGCCCCGATACCGGCCCGGCTGAAGTCGAGGGTCGCCGGGCCGGCGTTGCGCACGCCCATCTCGGTCTCCACCGTGTCACCGACCAGGCCGGCGACCGTGCCACCGATGGCGACCAGGTCCGTGCCCCGGTCACCGGTCACCGTCGCGGTGACCCGCTGCCCGTTGCCGTCGGTGCTCTCGCCGATCCGGTCACCCTCCTGCAACCGCACGGCGGCACCGGTGCCCGGGACCCCCGCGGCGATGTGCCCGGACGCGGGAAGCCACTGGAAGAAGGCTTCCTGGACACTCGGCGCACGGGTGTCCGCCCGTACCCGGAACGGCATGACCAGCCGGTACGACTTGCCCGGCGCCAAGGTCTGGTCGAAGACACACGCCCGGGCCTGGCCGTCGCCGGTGTACTCACAGTTCGAGAACCTCTCCAGGTCCTCGAAGGCCCAGACGGTGTCGAACGTGACGACGGCGCCGTCGACGGCGGTGTCGCCGAGGTTGGTCACCGACAGCGTGAGGTCGGAACGTTCACCCGGCGCGGCGCTGAAATCCTGCGTCGCACCGGCGATCAGAGCCGGTTCGTCCGCCGCGTGAGCCGGGACGCTCAAGCCGGCGGTCGACAGTGCGGTCGCGGTCAGGCCGGCGAGTGCCCAGCGAAGAACGGATGGGTAGGGCAAAGGGTTCCTCCCCCGCAGGAAGATCTGTCGCGAGGCATGTTAAAGATCTTCACAGGAGTCCGTTACCCCCCCTCCGATCACATCTTGATCTTGTCCGACTCCGTGAAGAGGACGTCACGGGCCTGCTCGGCCGAGCGCATGATCGCCTCACTGACGAATTCGAGGAATCGGGCGACATTCTCCAGCCGCACGGCGGCCGGACTGCCCGGCCCCAGCGCACCACCGCCCTGCCGGGCGATCTCGGCAAGCCGCAGGTTGGCCTGCGCGCTGGCGACCGTCGACTGGTACCACAGCTCGTTGTCGACGCTGTAGCGCTCGCGGCGGCGCTCGTCGCGCTCGCGGCGGACCAGGTCCTGACTCTCCAGGAACGCGATCGACTTGGAGATCGTCGCCGGGCTGACCTCGAGGTGCTGGGCCAGCTCGGCCGCGGTGCGGGTGCCCGAGTCGCTGACGAAGATGCAGGCCAGCACGCGCGACATCATCTTGGCCAGGCCGGACTGGATGAAGACGGTGGTCAGCGTCTCCTCATACGCCCGGACGGCCTCGGCGTCGCGACCGGCCGGCTGCGCGGGCGTCTCGCCCCGGGCCGCGCCCGGGCGGCGCTGACGGGAGCGACGCTCGGTGGCGTGGTGGGCCAGCTCGGCGCGGTAGCCGCCCGGGCCGCCGTTGCGCATCACCTCGCGCGTGACCGTCGAGGTCGGACGATCCAACCGGCGGGCGATCTCCGCGTAGGCGAGGCCGTCGGCCAGCCCGGCCGCGATCTGCTGACGTTCCTGCTGGCTGAGCCTGCCGCCCGGCATGCGATCTCCTCGGTACGTGGTGCGGGACGCCGCCAGCATAGCGTTCACTCTCACTCCATTGCAACGAATAGACGGGTCGCGTTGCATTCCATTCAGTTCCATTGCAACGATTTATTCGCCCTGAACTGGGGTTTCACTGGATAAGTGCAACGAGTCTGTTGCCAGCTTCTCGAACGCAACGTAGCGTTTCCTACATCGGAAACAAGGCATCGAAGGAGAAGGCAGTGAACAAGTTCGACACCACCGCCCCGATCACCGCCGTCGTCGACATCCCGGCCGGCCGCATCCAGGTCATCGCCGCCGACCGGTCCGACACCGTCGTCGAGGTCCGGCCGGTCGACGCCTCGAAGAACCGGGACGTCACGGCCGCCGAGGAGACCCGGGTCGAGTTCGCCGACGGGGTCCTGCGGGTCGAGTCCACCGCCAAGAACCAGGTCTTCGGCAGCTCCGGCTACATCGAGGTGACCGTCCGGGTGCCGGCCGGCTCGCGGGTCGAGGCCAAGGCGGCCGCCGCGGACCTGCGCGGCGTCGGCCGGCTCGGCGACGTGACCTACGAGGCCGCGCAGGGCGAGATCAAGCTCGACGAGGTCGCCGGGCTGCGGTCCACCACCGCCGCCGGAAACGTGACGGTCGGCCGGCTCAACGGTCCCGCCGAGATCACCACCAGCAAGGGCGACCTGCGGGTCACCGAGGCCGTCAGCGGCACGGTCACCCTCAGCACCCAGTCCGGCTCGATCACGATCGGCGCGGCCCAGGGCGTCTCGGCCGCCCTCGACGCCCGCACCGGCTACGGCCGGATCAGCAACGGCCTCAAGAACGACGGCGCGACCGGGCTCGACATCCACGCCACCACCTCGTACGGCGACATCGCCGCTCAGAGCAACTGAAGGAGCCCCGGACATGACGAACCTGGCCATCGCAGCGGAAGGGCTGCGTAAGTCGTACGGCGAAAAGGTCGTTCTCGACGGGGTCGACATCGCCGTACCGGAAGGATCGATCTTCGCTCTTCTGGGGCCGAACGGCGCCGGCAAGACGACCGCCGTGAAGATCCTCTCCACGCTTCTCTCCGCCGGCCCCGCCTCGGGCGGGATCCGGATCGGCGGTCACGACTTGGCCGCCGACCCGCAGGCGGTGCGCGCCGCGATCGGGGTCACCGGTCAGTTCTCCGCGGTCGACGGCCTGATCACCGGCGAGGAGAACATGCGGCTCATGGCCGACCTCCACCACCTGTCCCAGGACCAGGGGCAGCGGGTCACCGCCGAACTGCTGGAGCGCTTCGACCTGGTGGAGGCGGCGCGGAAGCCGGCCTCCACCTACTCCGGCGGCATGAAACGCCGCCTCGACCTTGCGATGACGCTGGTCGGCCGCCCGCGGATCATCTTCCTCGACGAGCCGACCACCGGCCTCGACCCGCGCAGCCGGCACAACATGTGGCAGATCATCCGCGAGCTGGTCGCCTCCGGCGCCACGGTCTTCCTCACCACGCAGTACCTGGAGGAGGCCGACGAGCTCGCCGACCGGATCGCGGTACTCGACGACGGGAAGATCGTCGCCGAGGGCACCGCCACCGAACTGAAACGGCTCGTCCCGGGCGGCCACGTCCGGCTCCGCTTCACCGACCCGGCCACCTACCAGAGCGCGGCGGCGGCCCTGCCCGGCGCTGCCCGCGACGACGAGTCGCTGTCGCTGCAGATCCTCAGCGACGGCAGCCAGCGCGCCCTGCGCTCGGTGCTGGACCGGCTCGACTCGGCCGGCATCGAGGCCGACGAGCTGACCGTGCACACCCCCGACCTCGACGACGTGTTCTTCGCCCTGACCGGAAAGCTTGAGGAGACAGTTCGATGAGCGAGCTTGCAAGCGAATCCAGCGGCACAGTGTTCAACTCGTCGCGGCGCCGGAGCGCAGCGGAGGTGGCACGATGAGCACCCTTTCGCTGGCCGTCCGCGACTCGTCGACGATGCTGCGCCGCAACCTGCTGCACGCCCGCCGCTATCCGTCGCTGACGCTGAACCTGCTGCTCACCCCGATCATGCTGCTGCTGTTGTTCGTCTACATCTTCGGCGACACCCTGGGCGCGGGGCTCGGCGGCGGCAGATCGGAGTACATCGCGTACCTGGTGCCCGGCCTGCTGCTGATGACCATCGGCAGCACGGTGATCGGCACCGCGGTCTCGGTCTCCACCGACCTGACCGAAGGCATCATCGCCCGCTTCCGCACCATGGCGATCCACCGCGGCTCGGTCCTCGTCGGCCACGTCATCGGCAGCGTCCTGCAGTCGGTGGCCAGCGTCGTCCTGGTCGGCGCGGTCGGGGTGGCGATCGGTTTCCGCTCCACGGACGCCACCGTGCTGGACTGGCTCGGCGCCTTCGGGCTGCTGGTGCTCTTCGCCCTCGCGCTCACCTGGATCGCCGTCGGCATGGGCCTGATCAGCCCGAGCGCCGAGGCGGCCGGCAACAACGCGATGCCGCTGATCCTGCTGCCGCTGCTGTCCAGCGCGTTCGTCCCCGTCGACAAGATGCCCGGCTGGTTCCAGCCGATCGCCGAGTACCAGCCCTTCACGCCGGCCATCGAAACCCTGCGCGGCCTGCTCCTCGGCACCCCGATCGGCCACAACGGCTGGCTCGCCGTCGCCTGGTGCGCCGGCCTGGCGATCCTCGGCTACTTCTGGGCCACCGCCAGGTTCAACAACGACCCGGAGTGACAGATCAAGATCGGAAGGACCTGACCGGCGTACGCGGTCAGGCCCTTCCGTGCGTCCGGTCCTACTTGGTGAAGGTGAAGTAGCGGTACGGCCCGAACGTGGTCACGTTCGCGGTGTCGCTGGTCCGGTTGGCAATGTAAGCCGACCGCACGCGGTACCGGACGCCGGTGGAGTGGGTGCCCTTGAGCTCACGCACCGACTTGCCGGCCGAGCTGAGCGAGTAGTAAGCCTCGCCCCACAGCTTCCACCGGCCCCGGGTATAGACGTCGATCTGGAAGTACTGCCTCCGGCCCGGGTAGGGGTTGATCGTCGTGGTGAACACCGGGTTCTTCGTCCGGCGGAAGTAGTAGTACGAGGTCGAACCGATCTTCCCGGTCTTGTACTGCTTGGCGACCGTGAGCCCGACGCTCGCCCGGGTGCGGACGGCCGACCGCATCGTCTTGGCCGGGGTGAAGTCGTCCCCGGGGAAGACGGCCGTGACCGTCGTGTTCCGGGTCAGCTTGAGGCCGGCGGTGAACACGCCCCGGCTGTCGACGACGCCCGCCCGCACCAGCCGGTTCGGCTGGTCGCTGCCGTCCGGGTCGGCCCAGATCTGCACCTCCCGGCTGCGGCTGGTCGCGCCGAGCCGGGCAGTGAAGGTGACCGTCGTCCCGTACGCCCAGGTACTGCCGTCGCGGTCGAGCGTCAGCGTGGTCGGCTGGGTGACGCCGGCCGGTAGCGCCGCGGACGCCGTCGCCCCGGCGAACTTCTCGTCGCCCGGGATGCTGACCGTGTAGGTGATCGTCCCGGCCACCGTCGGCGCATCATAAAACTGGAGCCGGCCCGACTCCGGCACGGTCTGCGGGCCGACGCGCTGCCCACCCGGCGTGGCCGGGTCGAAGCGGGTGATCACCAGCGGAAGGCCGGCCGGCACCGGGTCGGAGATCCTGCCCACGACGGTGTACGACTGACCGATCTCGGCCCGGGCCGGGGCCGTGAGGTGGATGGTCACCGGTGTCTTCGCCGGGTCGTTGAGCACCTGCAGCGTCAGGACCGGGTCACGGTTCCAGGCGTCGGTGGAGGACTTGTAGCCGATCCCGAACAACCGCTGCCCGCCCGGCTCCCACGCCGCCACCCCGGCGGGCGAGGTGAGGTCGAGCGAGACGTTCACGTACCCGTTCACGTCGCGCACCGGTTGGAGGTCGAGCTCCTTGACCGCAGCAACCGTCCCGGGCTGGTAGAGCGCGATCGCCTTCTGCGGGCTGTGCCGGCCGCCGTTGACCACCGCGAAGGTGTTGTCGTCACGCACCGCCACCGCGCCCGGGAAGGCGTCGGCCGGCTGATAACTCTCGACCGTGGACAGGTCCGTGGAGGACAGCGCGATGACGGTGCTCTGGATCGCGGTCACGATCAACCGGCTGCCGTCCGAACTGAACGCCAGGTCGCGGCCACCGCCGCCGCCACCCGGACCGCTGATCGCGCGGTGCGCCACCTCGGTCGGCGGATCGGTCGAGACGTCGAGAAGGGCGACCGTGCTTGTCGGCGACCCGCCCTCCATGGTGGCGATCAGGTCGGGGTCGGCCGGTGAAGTGACGATCTTGGGGGCGAAGTCCCACCACTGGCCGCTGGAGCCGGCCGGCGCGTCCGGCCGGTGGACGACCACCGGGGCCGGGCCGGACAGGTCGAGTGAGCCCAGCCCCTCCCGGCCCTCGCCGAACCAGATCTTGCCGCCCGCCGCGGCCAGCGTCTGCGGCGCGCCACCGGTGTCGTAGGTGGCCGTCCGGGCCGAGGTCGCCGGGTCGATCGCGACGATCTTGCCCGCGTCCGGCATCGCGGCGTAGAGCCGGTCGGTGAGCATCAGGTCACCCACGCCGGGCAGGCCGTCGGTGGTCGCCAGGATGTCGCCCGCGTAGTCGATGGTGAGCACCCGGCCGCCGGCCGGATCACTGATGAAGATCCGCTGATGGGGACCGTCGACGACCAGGTCGCCGAGCGAGGTGTTGGGGAGCCGGACAGCCGAGTCGGCCGCGGCCGGCCCGGTCGAGAGTTGGAGCGCCACCGCGGTGGCCCCGGTCAGAACGGCCACGGAAACGGCCGCTGGGATCGAACGCACCCGCGCAGATTACACACACGTCGATCCGGTGGCGACCCGACGTCGAGCGTGGACTTCCGGCAA
This sequence comes from Actinoplanes sp. NPDC020271, assembly GCF_044388125.1. Lineage (NCBI taxonomy): Bacteria > Bacillati > Actinomycetota > Actinomycetes > Micromonosporales > Micromonosporaceae > Actinoplanes > Actinoplanes sp. NPDC020271. The sequence goes on along the minus strand of NZ_JBIRWQ010000017.1, from coordinate 161,871 downwards.
CGGCGGCCGAATGGCGGGAAAACACGGTGCCCGCGACGATGAGGTCGCGGGCACCGGCCGTACGGAAATGCGAATTAATTGATGTTAATTTGCTGATGGCTCGCCCGGGACATTGAAGAGCGGAAGCCATGCGTCGTCGGCGTCGATCGGGAATTCGGTCGACGGGACCTCGTCCTTGACGGCCCACCGCGCCTCGTAGGGCAGGCCCTCGAAGAGGACGCGGTCGCCGCGCTTGTAGCTGGTGCCGGAGGTCCACGCCTTGGTGACGCCGGTGACCGTCGCGGTCGGTTTCGGAGCCTTCTCGACCGGGCTGACCGGGCCGATGACGGACCAGGCGGTCTGTGTGCCGGCGACCGGTGCCGCGGACGGGTCGATGCCGGAGTTGGCCCACTTGGCCTCGTAGACCACGCCGTGCCAGACCACCTTGTAGCCGGCGGTGTAGAGGGCGGTGAGGCGCCAGATCGGGTACGGGCTGGTCTTCGGGTCGTCGACGCTCGCCGTCTGGTCCGGGATGTCGACCGCTTCGGCGCTGCTGTTCGCGGCCTTGCCGGGCAGGCCGGCGAAGATCTTCGAGAAGGCCAGCGAGTCCTGGTCGACGCCGCTGCAGGTGTTGGAGTGCACGACGACGTTGGCGAACGTGCCCTGGCAGGCGGCGTCCCGGTTCAGCGACCACATCGAGACCCGGCCGAGGCCCTTGTCGACGGCGAAGCCGGCGAGGCCCTGAGCGTCGTCGAGGGTGAAGCGCTCGGCGTCGATGTCGTTCTGGCCGATCATCGGGGTGGCCCCGATCAGTGACCAGGCCTGCGGCGACGTGAGCTTCTTGCCGAGCTGCAGGTACAGGTCGGTGAGCTGCTTGTGGGTGCCGTTCAGGGCGCTGGTGCTCAGCGACAGCATGTCCGGGTTCTTGTCGCCGTTGTTGAAGTCCATCGTCATCACGTTGACGCCGCGCAGGGCGACGCCGCCGGCCAGCATGCCGCGGACCAGGCTGACTCCGTCGGCGGTCAAGCCGTCCGGCGTGACCGGGAGGGTCAGCCACACGTCGAGGGACCTGCCGGCCGACTGGCGTTCTTTCTGGACCGCCGCGACGGCGGTGACCCGGCGCGCGAGCGAGGCCTGGTCGGCGACGGCGGTGCCTTCGATGTCCAGGTCGAGGGTCTTCACGTCGTACCGTTTGACCAGCTCACGGTACGCGTCGATGAGCTTTTCCTGGTCGGCGCAGGCGACCGCGAGCTCTTTGTTGCTGAGCCCGCCCAGGCTGAGCGTGATGTCGCCGCCGGACTGGCGCAGCTGGTCGATGCGGCGGTCGAGTTCGAGCGTCTTGGCCGCGCCGTCCAGCGTGTACGCACCGCCCCAGCTCGGGGTGCACGTGTTCTTGGGGTCGGCGACGACGAAGCCGAGCGCGACGTTCCGGGCCGGGTTCGCGGTGGGGTCCTGGAACTGGAACGTCGGGGTCAGCGTGACGTCGACGTACGGAACGGCCCAGGATTTAGCGGTCGGGCCGGCGGTGTCCCGCAGGTGGATCACGCCCATGGTGCCGCCGGCCCCGATCAGGCCGAGCGCAAGCACGAGGACTCCCAGTCTCGTCCACGACAGGCGGCGACGCGGCTGCTCCGGCTCCTGCCAATCCGGGTCGGCGAGCGGATCGTAATCCGGCCGCACGGCTACGGGTGTGGCGCGGTCCGTCATGAAAGCCCTTTCCTATTTTTCAAGTCGTCACACGCTGGCGCACCCGAGCGATTTTTGCGATCGGGCGAAAGGACGACGGCAGGGCAGACGCGGGACCCATGGTTCCAATCTGGAATCGGGAGCGCCAAATCATGCGCGCGCAATGACAATTCGGCCCGGGCATCGCCAATCGATGCCCCGAAAACAGCATCGAAAGGCCCAAAAACGCATGCCACGCACACAGGCGGACGAGCGTAAGCCGGACGCCAAGCGCCAATGGGGGGCCGACCGGAGGACGGAACCTCATCCGATCGTCCCGCCCCCGGTCTCCGAAGGCAGGATCACCCGCGGCCGGCTCGCCATCGTGGTGACCATCACGGTCTGGGCCTGTTACATCGCTTACACGATCTTCCAGCAGTTCATCGAGGGTCATGCCTCCACCGCCCGGCTGGGCGTCGAGGCGATCGTCTACATGCTGGTCATCACCGGGCTGGCGGCATCCGCGATCGCCTACCTGATCACGCGGATCGGCTACTTCTACCGCGGGCGGGGCCACCAGCGCGCGCCGCGGATCATGCTCGACGAGTTCATCGGCGGGAAGACTCCGAGTCTTACGGTTCTGGTCCCCTCATATCAGGAGGACGAGCGGACCAACCGCAACACGCTGCTCTCGGCCGCGCTCCAGGAGTACCCCGGCCTGCGGGTGACGCTGCTGATCGACGACCCGCGGACGCCGAAGACCCGGGCCGCCCGGGACATGCTGCTCGCCGCCCGCGCGCTGCCCGGCAAGATCGAGGCCGAGCTGAAGGTGCCGTTCCACCGGGTCTCCGGTGCGTTCGCCAGCTTCGACGAGCAGGTGCGGTACCGCGGTGGCTATCTGGTCGTGCCGGACGACATGCGGCGGCTCTCCGACGAGTACCAGTTCGCCTCGAACTGGCTCTACGAGCTCGGCGCCAAGCAGGACCTGGTCGACCACACCGACACGTTCTTCGTCGAGCACATCCTGCACCCGCTCGCCGCGGACCTGGGCCAGATCGCGGGCGCGCTCAACAAGGGCGCGGACGAGCAGGTCGCGCTGCCGATGGCCCGGATGAACCAGCTCTACCGGCGCCTGCTGGCGATCTTCGACGCGCAGGTGACCAGCTTCGAGCGCAAGAAGTACGTGTCGCTGTCGCACGAGCCGAACAAGGCGATGAACCTCAACAGCTACATCGGGCTGATGGGCGGCGCGTACCAGGAGATCTCCACGCCGCTGGGCACCGCGCTGGTCACGGCCGGCCCGAACCGCGCCGACCTGGTCGTGCCGAACCCCGACTACGTGCTGACGCTCGACGCGGACAGCGTGCTGCTTCCCGAGTACGCGCTGCGCCTGGTCCACCTGATGGAGCAGGGCGCGTTCGCGCAGACCGCGGTGTCGCAGACCCCGTACAGCGCCTATCCCGGATCGGCGACCCGCGTGGAGCGGATCTCCGGTGCGACCACCGACATCCAGTACATCGTCCACCAGGGCATGACCCATTACGGGGCGACGTTCTGGGTGGGGGCCAACGCCGTACTGCGGAAGAAGGCCCTCGATGAGATCTGTGAGGTCTCCTACGAGGGTGACTGGGAGATCAAGCGCTACATCCAGGACCGGACGGTCATCGAGGACACCGAGTCGACGATCGACCTCGGGGTCAACGGCTGGACGCTGCACAACTACCCCGAGCGGCTCGCCTACAGCGCGACCCCGCCGGACTTCGGGTCGCTCGCCATCCAGCGGCAGCGCTGGGCCAACGGCGGCCTGCTGATCCTGTCCCGGCTGAAGGACCAGTTCCGGGCGAAGTCGAAGCGCGAGGACAAGAACCGCTTCGGCGAGTACTTCCTGCGGGTCAACTACATGGCCTCCATCTTCTGGAGTTCCGTGTGCCTCGTGGTCATGCTCGTCTACCCGTTCAACAACGACCTGCTCAACCCGATCCTGCTGCTGGTCTCGGTGCCGTACTTCTTCATGATGGCGGCCGACCTGAAGCACCTGGGTTACAAGCGCTCCGACATGCTGCGGATCTACGGCTTCAACCTGATCCTGCTGCCGGTCAACCTGTCCGGCAGCATCGCCTCGCTGCTGCAGCTGCTGACCGGTGAGAAGAGCAACTTCAAGCGCACGCCCAAGGTTCGCGACCGCACCACGGCCGCCAGCAGTTATCTGCTGCTCCCGCTGGCGCTGATCGCGCTCTGCGTCTACACGGTGTGGCACGACATCCAGCTGCGCCAGTGGAACAACCTGGTCTTCGCCGGCCTGAACCTGCTGCTCTCGACGTACGCCATGATCGCGTTCGTCGGGCTCGGCAACACCGTCGTCGACCTGGTGACCCACCTGCGCGACTGGCTGGTCCCCCCGGTCAAGCCGAAGAAGGTCAAGAAGGCGAAGGCCAAGAAGGCGGACGTGGCCGCGGCGGCCAAGCCGGCCGCGGTCGGTGACTGGGCGCAGGTGCTGCACTACCGCCAGGAGCACGGCGCCACCGCCGGGCAGGTCACCGTGCGGCTGCAGCGCTCCGACACCGGCGCGTGGAAGACCGACAAGTCGAAGTCGTCGTCGACCCGGGCGCACCTCTTCGAGGAGTTCAGCTTCTTCACGGTGTTCCAGCCGGTCTACAACATGGTCAACGGGCACGTGGTCGGGTACGAGGCGCTCACCCGCTTCGCCGACGGCAGCAACCCGAAGGACAGTCTGGGAGCGGCCCAGCAGCGGGGCGTGCACATCGCGCTGGACGCCGCACTGGTCCAGGCGGCGATCGCGTCGTCGCAGTCGCTGCCGAACGGCACCTGGCTGGCCGTCAACGTCTCGGCCGACCTGCTGAACCGTCCGCACGAGCTGATGCCGCTGCTCGCCGAGGCCAAGCGCCCGCTGGTCGTCGAGGTCGGCGCCGCCGCCCCGGAGGAGATCGCCCCGCTCGGCGGGGTACGGATCGCGATCGACGACCTCGGCGCCGGTTACGAGACGCTGGCCAAGCTCGAGTCGGTACGCCCGGCCTTCCTCAAGCTGGGGATGGAGACGCTGCAGGGCCTGGAGAACGAGACCGCTCGCCAGGCCGCGATCCGGACGCTGGCCGAGTTCGCCGACCAGCACGGCTGCACGGTGATCGCGGAGGGGATCGAGACGGCCGCCCAGCGGGACGCGCTGGTGGCCTGCGGGGTGCCGTTCGGCCAGGGCTTCTACCTGGGCAAGCCGGTTCCGGTCGAGCGTCTGCTGGCCGGGGTCGGCGGCTGGTAGCCGATGCAGCTGTGATGTGACTGGTGGCCGCCTCGGCACTTCGAGGCGGTCACCGTTCGTTCACGGCCACCGTCTCCGCCCCGCGGCCCGTTCCCGGATCCCGACGATCCCGTGCCCCTTCCCGTCGGTCCGCTGTGGACCGCGGCCGTCATCGGGCACCGTGAGAGCCAGCTCGTCGCCACTCCAGTCGACGGTCACGGTGACCGTTTTTGCGCGCGCGTGTTTCAGCACGTTGGTCAGTGCCTCCTGAACGATCCGGTATGCCGCGACCTCGGCGCCCGGCGGCACCGCGCCCGGCCGTCCGCGCGCGCTCAGTGTGACCGAGGTCGATCCCACCTGGGCGACCTGGTCGACCAGCCCGGCCAGGTCGGCGAGCGTGGGCTGCGGCGCGCGGGCACCCTCGGCCCGGCGTCCAGCACGCCGAGGATCCACCGCAGTTGCGCCATCGCGTCACGCCCGGCCTCGGCGATCGCGTCAAAGGCCTCTTCGGTACGGGCGGCGCCCTGTTCACATCACGGAAACATTGACAACCGCCAACTCTAAAGAAGACTATCTGAGAGCGCTCTCTCGACTGCTCCCCGACGTCGCAGGGCACCCTGGCGCATCCACCCCCGAGGAGTCCCCATGTCCACGAAATCGAGGCTGCTCAGCGCGCTCGCCGCGCTGGTCGCGGCCATCCCGCTCGGTGCGGCGGCAACCGCCGCACCAGCCCAGGCGGTCGGCCCGAACCTGCTGCCGTTCACCGTCACCAACAGCACCGGGCGCGGCGACGCCGTCTATCTCTATGTCATCGGCGTTAACCTGACCACCGGCAAGCTCGGCTACGTCACCGCCGGTGGCACGTTCAACGCCTGGCCGGCCGGCTCGCTGCCGCCGTCGGCCGCGCCGGACGTCGCGATCGGCGGCCCCGGCAACGGCGGCAGCAGCACCGTGCAGCTGCCACGCAACTTCTCCGGCCGGCTCTACATGTCGCTCGGCGCGAAGCTGAAGTTCTTCCTCACCCCGGACGGCCTGGTCCAACCGGCGCCGTGGGCCTCCGGCGACCCGAACCACGACATCCTCTTCGACTGGAGCGAGTTCACCTACAACGACTCCGGCCTGTGGCTCAACAGTTCACAGGTCGACATGTTCGCCGTCCCGCACGTGGTGACCGTCTCCGGCAGCGACGGCACGAGGAGCACCGGCGCGGTCGTCGCCAACGGCCGGCAGAACGTGATCGATCAGATCCGGGCGCAGTCGGGCTGGGCGAACACCGTGGTCACCCGCTCGGACGGGACCGTGCTGCGGGTGCTCGCGCCGGGCAAGGCGGCCGGGGCGGGACTGTTCAGCAACACTTACCTCGACTCGTACATCACCAGCGCGTGGAACGCCTACGCGAGCAAGACGCTTACCGTCGTGCCGTTCGGGGATCAACCCAACACCAAATACTTCGGCCGTACGTCGGGTAGCACCATGATCTTCACGAACAGCTCCGGGGCGCAGGTCGCCTCGTTCAACAAGCCGTCGAGCGCGAACGTCTGGGGCTGCGACGGCAATCTGGCCGCGCCGAACGACCTGGTCGTGGGACCGATCGCACGGACGCTGTGCGCGGCGCTGAACCGGGGCACCCTCGGCACCATCGACACGCAGCCGGGCGGCACCGCGGCTGACTTCTACAAGAGCAACCCGGCCAACCAGTACGCGCGGGTCATCCACGCGAACATGGCGGACGGGAAGGCGTACGCGTTCGCCTTCGACGACGTACAGAATCAGGAATCTCTCGTCTACTCGAACAACCCTTCGTCGGCCGGGGTCACGCTCTCGCCGTTCACCGGCGGGGGCACCGGTTCGACCAGCGGGTTCACCCTGGTCGGCCCGGGCGGCAAGTGCGTCGACGTGGCCGGTGACGACATCGGCGGGGACGGCGCCGCGGTGCAGCTCTGGGACTGCCAGTCCTACGCCAAGGACCAGCACTGGGCCTGGACCGGCCAGTCGCTGACCACGCTCGGCCGGTGCCTCGACATCGCCGGCGGCGGCACCGCCAACGGCACCGTCCTGCAGCTGCACGACTGCACCGGCAACGCGGCGCAGACCTGGGTCGCCAACAGCAACGGCAGCTTCAGCAACCCGCAGTCCGGCCGCTGCATCGACTCGCCGTCCGGCAACACCGCCAACGGCACCCGCCTGCAGATCTGGGACTGCAACGGCACGGCCGCCCAGAAGTTCGTCAAGGGCTGACGGTCCGGCCGTGTGCCGAGGCCCGGCCGAGTGCGAGGCGGCCGGCGGGGTGGCCGCCTTCCTCCTGATCCGTAAGGCCCGCAAGCAGGGCACCTGGCGCTGACCCGGTCGGCCTCCCGGGCCGTCCACATCCTCACGATGTGGGCGGCCCGGCCGTGTTCGGCGATCCGGCTCGGTCGCTGCCGATCGTCGCTGCCCACGGGATGACCCACGGGGCGGTCAGGTGAGCACCACGATCATCACCAGCAGGAAACCGGCCATCGTCGCGATCAGCGCGGCCTGCATGAGCCGATGCTTGAGCCAGTTGACCCGGGACATCGCCACCAGCTGCAACGCGACCTGTTCCACCTGCTCGGCCACGGTGAGCCGGAGCAGCTGACCGGCCAGATCCCCGGCCGCGCGCCGGCGCAGATCCCCGAAGAAGATCGTGCCGCTGCGCCGGCCCCCGAGCACGGGGAACACCACCGCCGCGGCGAGCAGCCCGGCCACCGCGCAGAGCACCACGGCCACGACCAGCGTCGTCAGCCGCGGACCGGTCAGCACCGGGACGACGCTGACCTTCTGCGCCCGGGCCGTCAGCATCGCCCCCAGGATCACCCCGTCGAGCGCCAGCAGGATCGACGCCTTGGTGTCGACCTTGCCGGCCCAGCTCTCCTGCGCCGCGTGTGCACGCCAGGCAATATCGAGATTCGTGCGCGCACGTTCCATTTCGAAAACCTTTCCCGGTACGGCTTTATCAACCGTCTCCGGAGAACGCTGATTCTGCCTCATGCCTGAAGGAATATCACGCGCCCGCCACGCGAATCCCGTCCAGAAACATGAAACACAAGTGGCTGTACGACCGTACCCTCAAGCCGTCGTCCTTTCGTCTCTGCGCTGCCACCTGCATGGCGTTCCGGGCACGCCGGTCCGTCTCGCGGAGCTGGTCGAATCACCGGTTTCGGGCATGAAACACACAGGGCAACATCGGAGACGCAACCGGAACGGCGGCGATAGTCACCATTTGGTCACACCCCGGAACAGATCCCGAAGATTCCGGCTTTCGCGGTTACCGGAATTCGGATCTTGCAGTTGGCTTGCAGCGGAAGAATGCGGATTCCGGTTCGGTGACAGGAGTGTGAAAGGCAGGGAATGCCGCGCGAGGACGTACCGCCGGCCGTCGGCTAGTACTTTCCGTCGATGCTCGCGGCTACCGTGCGGCGGACGGCCGGCGCAGCGACCGCCGCACGCTGTCCGGCGGCCCGGCCCCGGACAGCGCGGCCGACTCGGCCGGGCCGAACCAGTCGGGCCGGAGAACCGAACCGTCCTCCCGACCGTCGCCGCAGATCCCGATCAGGTCGAGGATCACGCCGCGCCACGATCGGCGTGCGAGCGGTCACCATGACCCTTGTGGTCGGCCGATCTCTCCCCAGTCATGCCGGGAATCGGCAGGTCACAACGGTAGGTGAGTCCGGTTGAGCAGTTGCTCAAATACGCCTATGCTTCGGTTTGAGCGACCGCTCAACCACCATCAGGCGAGGGGGCTCCATGAAGGTCGTCATCCCGGGCGGAACCGGTCAGGTCGGCACGATCCTGGATCGGGCGTTGACCGCGGAGGGCCACGACGTGGTCGTGCTGACCCGCTCACCGAGGGGCCAGCGACAGATCCGCTGGGACGGCTCGACCCTCGGCGACTGGGCGGCCGAGATCGACGGCAGCGACGTGGTCATCAACCTGGCCGGCCGCAGTGTGAGCTGCCGGTACACCAGGGAGAACCTCGAAGCCATGATGAGTTCGCGGGTCGAGTCGGCCCGCGTGGTCGGTGACGCCATCGCCGCGGCGGCCCGGCCACCCCAAGTGTGGCTGCAGATGAGCACCGCGACGATCTACGCGCACCGCTTCGACGCGCCCAACGACGAGGTCGGCGGCCTGATCGGCGGCCACGAGCCGGGAGTGCCCGGCTACTGGTCCTACAGCGTCGAGATCGCCCGGAACTGGGAGGCCGCGCAGGAACAGGCGGCGACCCCGCACACGCGCAAGGTCGCCCTGCGATCGGCCATGGTGATGAGCCCCGACCGCGGGGGCGTCTTCGACGTGCTGAGCCGGCTCGCGCGCCTCGGCCTGGGCGGGCCGGTCGCCGGTGGCCGTCAGTTCGTCTCCTGGATCCACGACCATGACTTCGTCCGCGCTGTCCGTTTCCTGATCGAGCGCGACGACCTCACCGGGCCGGTGAACCTGGCCGCGCCCACGCCGCTGCCGCAGCGCGAGTTCATGCGGGAGCTGCGGTCGGCCTGGCGGATCCCGTTCGGCCTGCCCGCCACCCGGCAGATGGCCGAGGTCGGCGCGTTCGCGCTGCGGTCCGACACCGAGCTGCTGCTGAAGAGCCGGCGCGTCGTGCCCGGCCGGCTCACCGCTGCGGGCCTGACCTTCGAACACCCGCAGTGGCGTTCCGCGGCCGCCGATCTCGTCGCTCGCCGGCGCCCGGCCGGTCAGGACCGCAGGGCGGTGTCGAGCGCGGCCAGGTGATCCGCGACGGACCCGACCGTCAGCGTCCCGCTCGCTGCGCCGGCCCACTCGGCCGCCGCCGGGGTCAGCGCCCGCCGGGCCCGGATCATCGCGGTCCGGTCGCGGGCGACGATCGCGGCCCGCCCGAACACCCCCCACAACGCCTCGGCGAGCAGGTCAGCGGGCGGGTCGGGCACGTCGGCGAGCACCACCCGGCCGGGTTCGAGCAGGGGGCGCACCCACGGTTCGTACGGACCCCACTCGTCGTTCCCGGTGTCGAACGGCAGGCCGCGGCGCAGGCGCAGGCCGAGCAGCGCCAGCGGCAGCAGGCCGTCGCGCATGCCGGGCATCCCGGACTGGTCCAGCCGGGCCGCCGCGGCACGGTACAACTCCTCGGCCCGCGTGACCGGCACCTGCTCGGCCAGGTCGGCGCGTAACGCCCGGTACCACTGGGTGAACACGCCGACCAGCGGGCGCTCGTGCCGTCGGGCCAGGTCGTCGGCCGCGCGGGCGTGCTCGTCGGCGCGGCCGAACCCGGCCACCGCGCAACTCGACTGCAGACGAATCAGGTGGCCGAGAACCTCCATGTTGGTCAGATCGTGCCGGCGCGCCAGGTCTACCAGCTCGGCGCCGATCCGATCGCGGCGCACCGACCCGCCGGTGGGGTGACAGCTCTGCATGAACACGCCGTTCAACGCGAACGCGAGCAGCGCGGGGTCGTCCGAGCGGCGGGCGATCGCCTCGGCCTGCCGGGCGCACTCGCGCGGCCCGGGGTCATGAGTGCCGCGTGACTCGAGGGCGACGGTGGCGAGCAGCCGGGCCCGTACCACATCGTGGTCTTCTGCCGGAAGGGCCGCGAGCGCGCGTCCCGCGGCGGCGACGATGCCGGCAGCCTGGTCCGCGTCGTCGGCGCGGGGCCAGATCGCCGGTACGTCGTAGGCCCCGATCACCCGCGCGGTCAGCTCCGGATCGCCGAGCTGCTCGGCGGCGGCGACCGCGGCTCCCCGCTGCTCGCGAGCCGCCGCCAGCCCGCCGGCCCCGGTGACGGCGAGGTTGCGCAGCAGTCCGATCGCCGATTCCAGGCGCACCCGGGCACCGCCGCCGGTCACCCGGTCGTAGGCGGAGGCGGCCCGCCTCAGCACTTCACCGGCCGGATCGAAGGCATCCGGGCGGTCCAGCCGCGGATCCTGCCGCAGGATGCCGGTCTCCAGGGCCCGCAGCGCCGGGCCGGGGTCCACGCCGAGGTGGCCGGCGAGCAGCTCACGCGCCCGGCGCAGCACGGCGAGCGCGTCACCCTGCCGGTCGGCCCGGTACAGCGCCAGGGCCAGCAGGTGCCAGCCCCGCTCACGCCACGGATGCGCGGTGACGTGCTCGTCGAGATCCGGGACCACCTCGGTGGCCCGGCCCAGGCCGAGGCCGGCCTCGGCGCGCAGCTCGACGGCCTGCAGGCGCAGCTCGGCGAGGCGGGAACGGTCGGCGCGGGGCCAGGCGGCGTCCGGGAAGTCGGCATACGCGGGACCGCGCCACCAGGCGAGCGCCGCGTCCAGCCGGGCCAGGGTCGCGGCCGGATCGGCTGTGCCGGGCGGGGCGACCGCCCGCTCGAACCGCCAGGCGTCCACCTGATCGGTCGCGCACTTCAGCGCGTACCCCGGTCCCTGAGTGACCAGCAGGGTCGCCGGCGCCCGCGGCGGACGACCGGGTTCGATCACCCGCCGCAGCGCCGCGACGAAGGTCCGCACGGCGGCCACCGCGCCGTCCGGAGGCGAAACCCAGAGATCATCGACCAGAGCATTCACCGGCACGACCCGGCCCCGTGCCACCAGCAGCCGGCCCAGCACAGCGCGGTGCATCGGGCCTCGGAGCGCGACCGGCCGACCCTCGGCATCCTCGGCGACCACCGGCCCGAGAACGCCGAATCGGATCACCTCGCCACGCTACTCCGGCGGCCGGGTCACAGCAGCGTCGTCAGCACACCCCCGTCGACGCGCACGGCGGAACCGTTGATCGCGGACGCGACCGGGCTGGCGAGGAAGGTGACCGCGTTCGCGATCTCGGCCGGTTCGATGAAGCGCCCCAGCAGCGACGTCCGGTTGGCGCCGATGATCGCCGCCTTCATCTGCTCCTCGGGGATCGACTGCGCGGCGGCCAGCGCCCGTACGGTATCGGCGACACCGTCGGAGTAGGTCGGGCCACCCAGCACCGAGTTCACGGTGACCGCGGTCCCCCTGGTCAGCTTCGCGAGCCCGTTGCCGACCGCGAGCATCGCCGTCTTGGACGTGCCGTAATGGATCATGTCGGCGGGCACGTCGACCCCGGACTCGCTGCTGACGAAGACGATCCGCCCCCACCCGCGGTCGAGCATCGCCGGCAGCAGCCGCCGGGCGAGCCGGACCCCGCTGAGCACGTTGACCTCGTGATAGCGCCGCCAGTCGTCGTCGGAGATCTGCTCGAAGGCCTTGAGCTCGAAGAGCCCGACGTTGTTGACCAGGATGTCCACGCTCGGAAGCCGGTCGCACAGCCGATTGACGTCGTCCTCGTCGGCGAAGTCGGCCGGCACGCCGCTGACCGACGCGCCGGGCACCTCGCGCCGCAACGCCTCGACCGCCGCGGCCAGCCGCACCGGGTCGCGACCGTTCAGGATCACCTCGGCGCCCTCACCGGCCAGCGCCTCGGCGATCGCGTGACCGATGCCCCGGCTGGAGCCGCTGACGAACGCCGTCTTGCCACTGAGCTTCAGGTCCACGTGTCCTCCGGGACGAACTGCCGGACCGTCCGGCAGTTCGTCGTCCGAGGTTCCCGCGAGCCGATGAGCAACCGATGAGTGACCGGGTTACGGCAGCGTCCAGCGCTGGTTGTCACCGGCGAAACAGTCCCAGATCTGCAGCTTCGTGCCGTCGGCCGAGGACGGGCCGGTGGCGTCCAGGCACTTGCCCAGCGAACGCAGGGTGCCGTCGGTGCCCGTGGTCCACTGCTGCGCCGCGGTGCCGTTGCAGTCGTAGATCTGCACCTTGGTGCCGTTGGCGCTGGACGCGGCGTTCACGTCGAGGCACTTACCGAGGGCGCGGAGCGTGCCGTCCGAACCGGCCGTCCAGGTCTGCGCGGAGGAGCCGTTGCAGGTGTAGAGCTGCACCTGCGTGCCGTTGACGGTGGACGCGCCCGGAACGTCCACGCACTTGCCGCCGTACCCGATGATCTGCCCGGAACGTGATGGGGTCGTGCCCGCGTCGCCCGCGCCGGCCCAGACGTAGGTGCCGGTGGTCTTCGCCGGCAGGGTGCTGGTGAACTGGCGCGCGCCGGCTCGCAGCGTGAACGTCTGGTTCGACGCGGTCTGGTTGACCACGACGGTCACCAGGGAATTGTCCGGGTTCACGAACGCCACGTCGGTGACCGTGCCGGTCGAGCCGTAACCGGTGGCGACGCGCTTCGCGCCGGGCTGCACGAACTTCGAGAACTGGGCGATCATGTTGTAGTCGGGCGTCTTCCAGAACGTGTCCGGGGCCGACGCGCTCTGCACCAGCATCGTCGGGTCGGGCGACCCGCTCCAGCGCTCCGGCGAGCGGTTCTGGTCGAGCATCGAGACCCAGCCCTCGTAGAGCGTGGACTGGTTGCGGAAGTACTGCACGATCCGGTCGGCGCCGGCGGTCCCCCACACCGAACGCTCGGTCATCAGCACGTCCTTGTCGGGGAACTGCGCCTTGACGGTCGCCATCGCCGACGGATCACCGGCGTAGTCGTGGAACGCGATGCCGTCGACCGAGGCCCGTGCGTCGCTGGTCAAGACCCCTTGCGCGTACGACTCCCCCTCGCTGAAGTTGTGATCGAAGGCCCAGATCTTCGTCCCACCCAGCCCGCTGTTCGTCAACTCGGCCCGAAGCGCGACCGCGAGCCGCCGTTCCTGGTCCGCACTGACGCGCATCCCCGGATAGTCGGCCGGCTCGAACAGCGGCTCGTTCTGCAGCGTCAGGCCATAGATCGGGATGCCCTGGGCCGCGTACGCCTGAATCGCCTTTCGGTAGTAGGTCGCGAGCGTGGGGATGTACTGGTCGAGCAGGCTGCCGGTGATGATCGCGTTGCTGCTCTTCATCCACGGCGGCGCCGACCAGGCGCTCGCGAAGATCTTCAGGTTCGGGTTGATCGCCAGCGCTTCGCGCAGCGTTGAAATGATCTTGTAGTCGAGGTCGCGCTGGATCGAGAAGCGCGACAGCGTCGGATCGGCGGCACCGTCGTCGTAGGTGTAGAAGTCGTGCGAGGTGAAGTCGCTGGTGCCGAACGTGATCCGGGCGACGTTGAAGCCGGCCCCGGCGCTCGGGTCGACCAGCGCGCGCAGGGCGTTCGTGCGGCCGGCCGCGCTCATCCGGGCCAGGTTGTAGACCGTCGACTCCTCCAGCGAGGAGCCGACGCCGAGCACGGTCTGGAACTTCTGCGTGGTGTCGACCGAGATCGTGGCGGTGCCGCCGGCCGCGGCGGTCGCGATATCGGCCTGCTTGCTGAGCTGGTACGGCGTGCCGGCCAGGCCGGTGGCCGGGCTGGTGTACCAGTTGGCGTTCTTCGGCTCGTAGCCCGCGGTGCGCGACTCGGAGCTGAACCACGCCTGCACGCCGGCGGCGGGGGCGGCCTGGACGGCTTGCGGAACGAGGAGCCCGGTGGCGGCGAGCAGGCCCGCCATCAGGCCGGCAACACGGGGACGAGTCATCGGCGGTGACCTCTCGACTGGGACGAAACCGTAAGGAAACTGAACAGAAATCCTTCTGGCCCGATCGAGTCGAGTCAATGATTTCGGGCCGTGCTGCGGTGTTTCACGGCCGCGAACCGTGAAACACCGCAGACCTCAGGGCCCGGGGTGAAGTCCGCCGACGACGAACGCGACAGTGCCGCGTCGCCCGCGGGGTCTCGACCACGGCGAGCACAGCCGGTGCCCGGTTTACAGCGGTTGGTAGCGGGTGGCCGGGACAACCGTTCGTACCAGGAAGATTTGCCTTGCAGGATCTTGTATATGGGAATGCCTTCCTGGTGAGATGACCGCTCATCGGCGATCTATGAAATGGCGGGGGACGCCGGTCGCCGGCACATGGAACGGTGTGATCGCCAAGTGAAGACTTTCCGGGCACTGGTCATGGCGACCTTGGCCACGGGTGTCCTGTTCGTGGATCCTGTCGCGGCTCGAGCCGACGATCCACATGTCCTACCGGTCGACCCGTCGACCTACGACTCGCTGACGGTGACCGGGCCGGCGTTCGGCGCCCTCGGCGGCGACCCGGCGACCGCCGGCTGCGGCTCGGCCGCCCCGGACTCGGTCCCGAACGGCGAGCCCATCATCGTCAAGATCGGCACTGCGGCGCCGTTCACGGTCGGCCAGATCAGCGCCGCCACCTGGAAGAACCCGCCGGTCACGGACCCGTCCTGGCGGCTCACCTTCCAGGGCCTGATGTGGACGAAGTCACTGGCCCGGCGCGCGGCCCAGGACGACCAGCAGGAGTCGCTGGCCGCGCTGGTCGCCCAGGCCGTGCAGTTCCACCAGGCCGACCCGGACCCGGGCACCAACGCCTCCGGCTGGGACGAGGGCACCGCGCTGCGCCGGCTGGAGAGCGAGAACTGCCTGTACAGCCTGACCCAGTCGGCCGACCTGATCCCGGGCATGGCCGCGGACGCCGCGGTGATCCTGGGCAAGCGTTACTACGGCCCGCCGAACGCCCCGGTGCACAACCACGGACTGATGGCCAACCTCGCCCTCGTCCGCGCCGGTGACCTGCTGGGCAAGACGGCCTGGAAGAACACCGCGGTCAAGCGGATGACCGCCGAGGCGCCGCTCGCCTTCTCCAAGGCCGGGCTGTCGTTCGAGCAGGCCTCCGGTTACCAGGGCGTCAACGCGAACCTGTGGGGACAGGCGGCCGACGTGCTCGCCCAGACCTCCGGCACCCAGACGGCCGCGGCCACCCTGCGCCAGGCGGTCAACAAGGCGTGGACCGCCTTCGCGTGGGAGACCGAGCCGGACGGCAAGATCGTGCAGATCGGTGACTCCGAGGAGTCCACCGGCCGGGCCGCCCCGCGCAACACCGCCCGGACGCTGCGCGACGACCAGACCGGCACCATCATCGGCCGGTGGTCCTGGAGCGACCCGCGGACCAGCTACTACACCATCCGTTACGGGCCGACCCGCCGCGCCCACGGCCACGAGGACCGGGCCGGCGGCGTCACCTGGACGACGCTGGGCACGCGGGTGCTCGTCGGACCCGGCAAGTACACCTACGACAAGAACTCGGCCTGGTACACCTGGCAGATCGGCCCGGCCAGCCACAACGTCGCCGTCCCGAACGGCGGCGCGGTCAAATCCGGCAAGACCGCGAAGGTGAAGTCGTCGAAGATCCAGTCCTCGGCGCACGCCTGGACGATCACCGACGACATCTACAACACCCCGCACACCCGCAGCGTCAACGTCAGCCGGGACGCGCACCGCATCCAGATCAGCGACCTGTTCACCAAGTCGACCCTGTGGCGGCAGAACTGGCACCTCGCCCCCGGCTGGACCCTGGTCTCCGGGAAGGTCAACGGCACCACGCTGACCTTCAAGCACACGTCCGGCCGCCGGCTGACCGTGACCACGACCGGCAGGGTGTCCGGCATCGTCAAGGGCAAGACCAACCCGATCCAGGGGTGGCACTTCCCGGCCTTCGGCTCGCGGACCCAGTCGATCGACCTGGTGATCCGCTCCAACAACCGCAAGGCCACCGTCACCACGTTCACCGTCAAGTAGCCGGCGTTCGGCCGGGCCCCGCGATGGGCCCGGCCGGGCGCGCAACGAGTCGCACCCGGATCGTCGCTACGCACTAGTCACGACGCTGATTCCTCGGTAGGCTGCCGTCGTAGCGATCATGGGGGATGGCTTGACTCTCACGCTCCGGCACTCCGGAATCGTCATCGCGGCCGCGCTGGCCGCCTCACTTCTCAGCGCCCCACCTGTCCTCGCCGCCGACGCGGCGCCGAAGGTGTACGCGCGCACCCCGCACTACCTGGCCGGCGGGATCGCGCCGGTCACCTTCGAGCCGGGGCAGAACGAGAACCTGTCCGCCGTCACCAGCCTGACGCTGTTCGCCGACGGCAAGGAGATCGGCACGGACACCACCGCGCCGTGGGGCATCGACTGGGACACCACAGGCTTCGACGGCTCGGTGATCCTCAGCACCCGGGCCACCACGGCGACCGGTTCACGGACCACCAACGGCTTCCCGGTCTGGGTCGACAACCAGGCGCCGACCGGGCTGACCGTCCGGTTCCCGAGCCTCGACGGCTACATCGGGCAGGACGGTGTGCTCGCGGTGGACGCGGAGGACAACGTCTACGCCCTCACCTCCGAGCTGGTCGTCGGCGACCAGGTCGTCTCGTCGAAGGACCTCACCGGCGGCGGCACCCTCGACCTGCCGTGGAACATCAAGCTCCCGAACGGCAGGACCACCATGACGGTCCGCGTGCGGGACAAGGTGGGCAACGCGACGGCGCTGACCAGGACGGTCGTCGTCGACAACGACCGGCCGGTCATCACCGGGACCACCACCGCCGGCAGCACGGTCCGGGGTCCCTTCACGGTGTCCCTGAGCACGTACCGGGACGCCAGCCCGTTCGTCTCCTTCGAGGCCTCCCTGGACACCCCCGCTGAACTGCGGTCGTACGGCCAGGAGAACTCCCGCACGGTCACCATCGACAGCCGGGAACTGCCGGACGGTAAGTACACGCTCGGCTGGCACGCCTGGGACGGCGCCGGCAACGAGGCCGTCATCAAGCGGTCCCTCATCGTCGACAACCGAGCCCCCACGGTGTCGATCACCAAAGCGCCGAAGAACCGCGCCAAGCTCACCAAGACCGTCACGATCACCGCGTCGGCCGCCGACCGCAACGGCATCGCCAAGGTCCAGCTGCTGGTCAACGGCAAGATCGTCGCGACCGATTACCGGGCCGGCTACGCGTTCACGCTCAACCCCAAGAAGTACGGCAAGACGTTCACGGTCCAGCTGCGCGCCTACGACCGGGCCGGCAACGTGACCGTCGGCAGCAAGCTCACCTACCGCCGCTGATCCACACGGCGGTCACTGAACGGCGAAGGCCGGTCGGACACGGGCACAACCCGGACCGACCGGCCTTTTGCCTGTTCAGCCGCGTGGACAGGCGAGGACGGCGAGGACGCGCCGGTGCCCGTCGGTGGCGACCGGGAGTTCGAGTTCGTCGAAGATGCCGCCGAGGAGCTTGTTCACCGAGGCGTCGGTGACGTGGAGTCCCGCTCCGATGTGGGCCTTCCAGCAGTCCTCCGCCATCAGCGCCAGATGTGACCGTGAGCAGCGGCGACCGCGTCCAGGGGTCCGGCCGCCACGAGGCACTAATTTCCCTTTACCGTGACGGTCACCTTCGCGCTGGTGTGCTGGGAGCTGGTGCACGTGTAACGGCCCGGTTCGTCGAGAGCGAGCAGCTGGGTCTCACCCTTGGCGAGCCGGGAGTTGGCCCCGTTGTCGCTCTTGCCGCAAACCATGGTCTGGGCCGTGCCGGACCGATTCGTCACGGCGAAGTTCTCCGTCGCGGCCACCGTGACCTTCGCCGGTTCGAAGGCATAGCCGCCGGACGGCGTGGCGACAATGGTCAGCGCGTGCGCCGGAGCTGCGCACCCGCTGTCACCGGAGACGGTCAGCCGGAGCACGGCACCGGCGCTTTCCACCTGGAAGGTGCCCTTGCTCGGGAACTGAACGACCTGGCGCTCGCCGCGATCGACGACACTGGTGACGATGCCCGCGTCGGGACTGGCCGACAGCGTCCGCGCGGTGTCGGACCGGTTGACGACCGCGAGCGCGGCCCCGCGCTCGATGACGAGGCTTGCCGGGCTGAAAGCGTACGTCCCACCGGTCCGGGTGATCACGACCTTGGTGGCCTTCGTGCACTTCGGGCTCGTGGCGCCGGCCACCCCGGACCCGGTCCCGGCGTTTTCGCCGGTCGCTGCCACGCCCGGCCCCGTCGTGCTTTGCGACCCGCCGGCCGAGGCCGGCGCGCAGCCCCCGAGGGCCACGAGCGCCGCAGCCGCGGCGTAGAAGGTCAACCACGGACGGCTCATCAGCATGGCTCGGCGCACCAGGTCTCCCTCGTCGAGGCTCGAACGTTCGCCGAGTAGTACGGAACAGCGGCACCAGCGGATGACCGCACCACCGCTGCCCATGACGAAACGGCCCGCCGCCCCCCGCTGGACAGCGGGGGGCGGCGGGCCGTTTCGTGTCGGAGGAGGCCGGGCTGATCAGCGGAGCTCGTACACCGCCATCCGCCCGTTGTCGTAGCGCAGGTCCGCCAGGTCCGCCAGCAGCGGGCTCTCCGGCTTGCGATACCGGTCGACGACCAGATACCGAACGTGGTCGCGGTTCTTCAGCCGCCGCAGAACGTTGGGATTCGGTGTGTAGACGGCGGCGTCGTTGCGCTTGAGCTTCTGCTTGTCCCAGAACGGCGCATCCGGGGTGACGGCCAGCCGCGGTGCGAAGGACCAGCCCTCCACGAGAACCGACCGTTCGGCGTAGGCGCTGAGCCAGAACGAACGGGCGTCCCGGCACTTGGCCGGCGGTTCCTCCCAGCAGTGAACGTTGGTGGCCACGATGTCGTCGGGATCGCTGTGCGCCCGCACCCAGCGGGCAGCGTCCACCCGGGAGGCCGGCACCGGCACGGACCCGTAGCTACCACCGTTGGGATAGTCCAGGTTGCGGCGAGCCTCCATGACCAGGCCGGGGAAACCGGCCAACAGGATCGCGGTCAGGACCACCAGCCCACCCCGCCCGGCCAGGCCGGGCCGCCGGCGCCGAAGGGCCCACCAGCCGAGAGTGCCGACCAGCCCGGCCGCGGTCAGCGCACCGGCCCAGCCGAGGAC
The DNA here is from genome assembly GCF_044388125.1 of Actinoplanes sp. NPDC020271. NCBI lineage: Bacteria > Bacillati > Actinomycetota > Actinomycetes > Micromonosporales > Micromonosporaceae > Actinoplanes > Actinoplanes sp. NPDC020271. Next base: position 142,369 of record NZ_JBIRWQ010000017.1, on the reverse strand, counting down.
CGGCAGGATCGCCGAGTACGGCCGGTCGGTCGGTTCCGGTCCGGCGAGCACCAGCGTCGTCACCAGCAGGGCGATGGCGAAGAGCGCGGCCCCGGCGCCGAGGACGGCGGTGGCCCGGCGTGTGAGCTTGGCCCGGTCGGCCACCATGGCGTAGCCCCACGCCGACAGCAGCACCCCGAACGGCAGCGAGGCGCGGTAGAACCAGGTCGCGTTGAAGGTGCCCAGCAGCATGTACAGCACCGGACCGGACAGCGCGCCGCCGAGCAGGAACCACTGCACCGGCTCCAGCCGGAAACGGCGCCTCAGCAGGAGCGGCACGATCCCGGCCAGGCGCAGCTGCAGCGAGAGCAGCCAGGCCACGAACACGCCCGTGACGAGCACCGCCTGATGGCTGCCGGAACGGCCCTGCTTCGGCTCGACCCAGAACCGGGAGATCTCCAGGAACGGGTGCAGGCCCAGCCCGTAGGTCTGGCCGCGGAAGACCACGATGGTGACGAAGGCGAGTGCGGCCGCGACGATGGCGCCGAGCGCGATCACCACGCCGGAGATCCGCCGCGTGAGCAGCAGCGTCATCACCCCGGCCAAGGCCAGTCCGGCCATGGTCACCGGCAGCGAACTGGCCTTGGCCGCGCTCGAGGCGAAGGCCAGCAACACGGCGAGGGCGTACGCTCCCCGGCCCAGCGGCGGCACGGAGGAGTCACCGTCCGGCCGGCGCAGCGCGTCCCCGATCACCAGGATCAGGGCGACCAGCAGCGCCCAGCTGTAGGTCATGGACAGGCTCGGCCAGGTGATCCAGGCGACCTGGACACCGAGGCTGATGGTGAACGGATGACTGAACTGGAACTCGCCGACCACCAGGAACAGCGCCGCCGCGACGACACCCGCGTACGGCCGGCCGGAGAGCCGCCAGCCGGCGACCGCGGTGAGCACGGCGATCAGCGCGATGATGCCGGGCACCATCAGCCGCATCGTGATGACCGGAAGGTCGATGTGCCCGACCATGCTGACCATGGCCGCGTGCACGAAGGCGAACCAGTGATAGTTCAGCGGCTCGCCGGCCACCTGCGGCAGGTCGAGCGGGAAGTGGTGCTTCGCCTCACCGGCCAGCGAGAGCTGGTAGGGCAGGTCCATGAACTGCACGGTGTTCTCGGCACCGGGCAGGATCGGGTTCTCCCGGAAGAACGCGCCGTACAGGCAGGTGGTGAAGAAGACGACGACGCCGCCGACCGACCAGGACCATCCGAGCGGGACGGGCCGGTAGCCGACCGGGCGCCAGTGCCGGCGCAGCTGCGGCACGACCAGGAAGGGGACGACCACCAGCAGCGGCCAGGTCCACACCGACGACCGCAGATCCAGTACGGAGTACGCCGCCCACGCGGGGAGTTCCAGCACCAGGCCCACCGCCGTACCCATCGCCAGGTCCTCGACGAGGGTGTGCGGGCGCCGCCGCATCATCCGGAACACCAGGGTGCCGGGCAGCATGACGGCCAGCGTCGCGTAAGCCGTGTAGCGGGCGATGTCCAACGGGTTGGTGCCGGCCACCACGAGGATGGCCGCGACCAGCAGGAAGGTCACCGCAGCGGGTAGCCAGCGTCGCCAGCCGGCCGCCACGTGCCCCGGCTTTTCGTCCTCCCGGACGTCGGTGACCGTGGACTGCGGGACGTAGGTCACGTCACTGCTCATACGTGGGTGTTCCCGACCAGCGCATCGTCGTCCGCCGCCCGATCAGCGGAGTCGGAGGCGACGAAGTACGGCGGCCGGTTCTGCACCGCCGTGTACACCCGGCCCACGTACTCACCGAGCAGGCCGAGGCAGAGCAACTGGACCGCGCCGATGAACGATGTCGCGACGAACAGCGACGACCAGCCCGGGACGGTGTGGCCGCTCAGGTAGACGATCAGTGTCATCACGAGCAGCAGCGCGCACAGTCCGACCCCGGCCAGCCCCAGCCAGGTGGCCAGGCGCAACGGCGCCGCCGAGAAGCTGGTCACGCTGTCGACCGCGAGCATCAGCATCTTGCGCAGCGGATACTTCGTGTGCCCGGCCGCCCGCTCTTCCCGGGTGTAGGTGACCTGGCCGCTCGGGAAGCCGATCCACGGCACCATCAGTCGCAGGACCGGTGACCGCTCCGGCAGTTCGCGCAGCGCCTCCACGGTGGTGCGGCTCAACAGGCGGAAGTCGCCGGCGTGCCGGGGGACGTTCTTGCCGACCAGCCGGCGGATCATGTCGTAGTAGACGCCCGCGGTCCAGCGCTTGAAGAAGTTGTCGCTGCTCCGGTCGGTGCGGACGCCGTACACGATGTCCAGATTGTCGTTCCGGGCGAGACGCAGCATCTCCGGGATCTTCTCCGGCGGGTCCTGCAGATCGGCGTCGATGCTGGCCACGTACGCACCCCGGGAGTGGAACAGGCCGGCGCTCAGCGCGGCCTGGTGCCCGCTGTTGCGCCGCAGCCGCAGGAGCCGCAGCTCCGGCCAGAGCCGGGCCAGGCCCATCAGGACCGCCGCGGAACCGTCGCTGCTGCCGTCGTCGACGGCAACCACCTCGTACGGCTCACCCAGCTCGTCGAGAACCGGACGCAGACGCTCGACCAGCAGTGGCAGCACTGCCTCTTCGTTGTAGATCGGCACGACGACGGACAGCGCCAACGTCAAGGGGCTCACGAGAACTCCTGATCTCCTTACCAAAGCGGGGAAGTGTAAACGGTGGCGTGCCCCGCGCTGGTAGGGAAAACCAAGGTCATGCCGTGACAGCATGAGAGCCGGTAATCACACCCCGTGAACCCCGTTTTTCGGCTGCCGATAGGCCACGCACACCGAATCGGCAGTCTTCAACCTGTGAATGAACGCCGGACTATATCAGCAGATCCGGCCGGCGTCAGTGACGCGAAATCCATCCGGGTCGACGCGCCACATCGACAGCCGTCGGGCCGTTTTCTCGACGCCGGCGCGCAGCAGCGCGGATCACCAGGGCCCCGGGCGCGAGATCCCCGGGAAAGGAAGAAGCCGTGCCCCCTGCCCACGGGTCACGGCCTTCCAAAGAGAGGACACCCGAGGGAAATGGTGATCATCAACACACTTCGTCGAACCTCGGACGTAGTGCGATCACCAGGTTCGAGACGCGCCCCGGAGCGCAGGTACGGCGGATCGGCGATTCTCCTTCGTCGTCAGTTCAGGAGCCGGCGGCAACCGTCAGGACGCTCGCAACGACCGGAAGGTTGTCCGGATCTCGTCGGCGAGGACGCCGGGCTGCTCGAGGGCGGCGAAATGCCCGCCGCGGTCGAGCTGGGCATAGTGCAGCACGGTCTCGTAGCGTCGTTCGATCCAGCGCCGGGATGCCTGCACGGCCTCGCCGGGGAAGATACTGAAGCCCGCAGGGACGGGGTTGGGCTTGCCCGGCCCGGCCGGCATGGTGTCGCTCTGCCTCTGCTCCCAGTACAGCCGTGCGGAGGATGCGGCGGCGTTGGGCAGCCAGTAGAGCATGATGTCGTCGAGGATCTCGTCGCGATCGACGGCCTTCTCCGGGTCGCCGTCATTGTCGGTCACGTCCTGGAAGAGGGTGTAGAGCCAGGCCGCGAGCCCGGCCGGTGAGTCGGCGAGGGAGTAGCCGACCGCCTGCGGGCGGGTCGCTTGCTCTCGGGCGTACCCGTCGAGTTCGTTCTGGTACCGCTGAGCGCGTGCCATCATCCGCTGCTCCGCCACGGTTGCCTCGCTCATTTCTTGTGGCGTGGGGAACACCATGGGGAAGTTGAAGTGCACTCCCCGGCACTTTTCCGGTGCGGTGCGGGTGATCTGCTCGACGACGGCTGCTCCCCAGTCACCGCCTTGGGCGAACCAGCTGTCGTAGCCCAGACGTCCCATGAGGACGATCCACGCCTCGGCGATACGGGCCACGTTCCAGCCCGTCGTGGTGGGCTTGCCGGAGAACCCGAAACCCGGCATGGAGGGGATCACGACGTGGAAGGCGTCCTCGGCGTTGCCGCCGTGGGCCACCGGATCGGTCAAGGGACCGATCAACTGCCGGAATTCCAGAATCGATCCGGGCCAGCCATGGCACAACAGCAGCGGCACTGCGGCGGGCTCGGCCGAACGTACGTGCAGGAAGTGGACGGCCACCCCGTCGATCTCGGTCCGGGACGAGCCGAAGCTGTTGATGTCCCGCTCGGCACGCCGCCAGTCGTAACCGGTGGCCCAGTGGTCACAGAGAGCACGGATGCGCTCCAGCTGGGGCCCTTGGCTCGAGTCCGGGACGGTCTCGCGGTCCGGCCACCTGGTGGCGGCGAGACGGGCCCGCAGGTCCTGCAGTGCGCTCTCGGGAACCGCGATCGGATACGGCTCCACCAGGTCGGTCAGAGGGGATTTCATCGGATGCTCCTAGCGATCAGCGACTCAGGGCGCCATTGTAGGCAGCAAGTGGAAGAAAAATTCAACTTGGAAAAGATCCTCCAGTTAACTAGGCTTCGGACATGGCCGAGTCGAACCCACCCCTGCGTCGTGATGCGGAACGCAACCGTCAGCTACTGCTGCGCACGGCGTACGAGCTCATGGCCTCCGCTGGTCTGGACGTCGCCTATGAAGACATCGCCAGGGCCGCCGGCATGGGGATGGGCACGATCTACCGACGCTTTCCGCAGCGGCAGGATCTGCTGGACGCCCTCTTCAGTGAGCACCTCGACACCGTGGTTTCCCTTGCCGAGCAGGCTTCGCGGCACGACGACGCCTGGGTCGGGCTCGCCTGGTTCCTCGAGCAGCAACTCGAGATCGAGGCGCAGAGCCGGGGACTCGGCGAATTGCTGCGCGGCCGCAATCAGGCGACGGCTCTGGTGATACGTGCCCGGGAGCGGATGACTCCGATCGTGGCCGACCTCATCGCTCGCGCTGTTCGCGCCGGTCAGCTCGCACCCGGGGTCACGCCCGCCGACTTCGTCGCCGCGCACGTCATGGTGGGCAGCGTCATGGACGCCTCACGCACCTTCGCCCCGGACCTGTGGCGCCGCGCTCTCGCGGTCGCCCTGGCAGGCCTGCGCCACGCCGAACTGCCCGGCGACCCGCCGGGCGAGACAGTCATCGACCGTTTCTACAACGACGAAAAGAAGTGAGGGCCCATCATGCCTCTGCCTGACGACCTGCTCGAAGTTCTTCGAGGCAAGGCCATTTGCTTCGTGACCACTCTCATGCCGGACGGATCGCCGCAGATCTCGCAGACCTGGGCCTCCACCGACGGTGAGCACGTGCTCGTCAACACGGTTGTCACCCACCAGAAGACGCGCAACATCCAACGTGACCCGCGCATCGCCATCGGGATCGCCGATCCGGCCTCGCCGTTGCGGTCCTGGGCCCTGCGCGGCAGCGTCGTCACCGCCACGACCGACGGTGCGCGGCAGAACATCGACGAGCTGTCCCAGAAATACATCGGCCGCCCTTACCCCGGTTTCGGTAACGGCACGCAGGAGCGTGTCCTGCTTACGATCAAGATCGACAAAGTGCACCGGCCCTGATCGGAACGCCCCATGACCATCCACCAGCCCCCGAAGCCCGGGACCGCCCTCTGGGTGTATGCGCATCCGCGCCGCGGGTCTCTCAACGATCACCTCTTCACCGCCGGGGTGGAGGCCCTGTCACAGCAGTACCAGGTCCTGACCTCCGACCTGTACGAACAAGGATTCGATCCGGTCCTCAGCAACCGCGACCTCGGCGATCAGGCCGGCCAGCCCGGCAACATCGCCGAACTGGCAGGCGAGGCGTACACCGGAGGTCAGACACCTGAGGACGTACGCACGGAGCAGGCCAAGATCGCCGCCGCCGAGTTGCTGATCGTGCAGTTCCCCCTGTGGTGGTACGGACCGCCCGCGATCCTGAAAGGCTGGTTCGACCGAGTACTCACCAGCGGCTTCGCCTACGGGGACATCGACCCCGAACTCAGGCTGCCCAGGCGTTACGGCGACGGCGGGCTCGCCGGGCGTAAGGCGCTGATCGTCGTGACCGCCGGCGAGGACGCGAAGTCGATAGGGCCGCGTGGCATCAGCGGCGACCTCGACTCCCTCCTGTTCCCGCTGACCCACGGCGTCTTCTGGTATGTGGGTATCGAAACTCTGGACCTGCACGTGATTCATGACGCCGACAGCCTGGACGGCGCCGGCGTCGATCGTGAGATCGAACGGTTGCGCCAACGGGTCCGCACGGCCGGTTCGGAGCCGGCCCGACGCTATCGGCGCCTCCGTGACGGCGACTATCACGGCACCCGAGCGCTGCGCGAAGATTTGCTCCCCGGCCGCACTGATCTGGACATCCACCTTGCCGCGAGTCGAGATGGGCGCCCGCCGACCTGAGCCACCGGCACCGTCGCTCCGTCCTGGCCTCAGCGGCTCAGCCCGCCGGAGGCCAGGACGTCGTGCCATTGCCGCACGGCACAGAATTGCCCACCGGTCACCGACGTCCCGTCCAGCCGGACGGCGAGGGCAAAGCGGGAGCGCTTCAGGGGACATATCCCTGTGCTCGCGTAAATCTTCACGCGGCGAGGAGCCGGCCGGTCCAATCGGCCAGGGCCGCGACGGCGGTCCGGGAGAGCACCGCTTGCGGCGCCATGCTGGTGAAGCCATGGAAGGCGCCCGGCCAGACGTGGAGTTCGGCGTTGACGCCGACTTCCCAGAGTCGGCTGGCATAAGCCACCGTCTCGTCCCGGAACACCTCGGCGCTACCGCAGTCGATGTAGGTAGAGGGAAGGCCCGCGAGGTCAGTCGCCCGCGCCGGTGCGGCATAGATGGTGACGTCGTCCCCGCCGCGCCGGTCACCGAGGTAGGCGTTCCACCCGAACCGGGTCATGGCGCGATCGGCGACGCCCACTCCGTCGATCTGCCGGGTCGAGACCGTGGAGTCACTGTCGTCGAGCATCGGCGAGATGAGAATCTGTCCGAACAGGCGCGGGCCTTGACGGTCCCGGGCCAGTAGGGCCACTCCTGCGGCAAGGCCACCGCCGGCGCTCTGGCCGACGACGACAATGCGGGCCGGGTCGATGCCGAGGCTGTCCGCGTGTGCCGCGGTCCACACCAGTCCGGCATAGCAGTCCTCGACCGGGTAGGGGTCGGGATGCTCCGGTGCGAGGCGGTAGTCGACGCTCACCATCACCACGTCGTGGGTCAACAGCCATTCGTCGTACGAGTCGAGGTTGCCCAGGTAGTGACCGAACATCATGCCCCCGCCGTGCACGGTGTAGAAGCATGCCGCCGGACCGGTGCGTCCAGTGCGCTGGATGATCGCGAGCTTGACGGGGTCCCCCTGGTGACCGGGAACGGTCACGGTTCGACGCTCCAGGCCCCGGCCGCGCAGACGCTCGTCGAGTTCCTCCTCCGAGATCTCCAGCTGCCGCATCCTCGGGAGCATCTCGGTTGTCAGGGTGAAAGGTCCCCGTTGTTGCATCCCGGCCAAGACGGCTCCCAGTTCGGGATCGAATGGTGGGCGCGGCATGACGTCAGGCATTGCAAGTCTCCTTCTGGCCGGTAGCGGGCACCTCGTCAGGTTAACTGACTAAGCTTAGTGACACAATATAGCTAAGATCAGCCCGACTACGGAGGAGGCGGCATGGCACGCACGGACGCACGGGGCGGGCCGCTGACCCGAGCGCGGATCTCCGAGGTCGCAACCCGGCTGTTCCTGGACCGGGGATTCGATGCCGTCACGGTCGCCGATGTGGCCCGCGAGGCGGGCGTCTCCAGCGTGACCGTGTTCAAGCACTTCCCCCGCAAGGAAGACCTGCTCCTCGACCGGGTCGACGACGCGGTGCAGCTGCTGCGATCCGCCGTTCGCGAGCGCCCGGCCGGCATCGACGTACTGGCGTCACTGCACGACCTGACGTCCCGGCTCGCCGACGACCGGCACGGCCTGTCAGGCCTGGACGACAGATCCGCCCCGTTCTTCCGCACGGTGGCCGATTCCGCACCCCTCATCGCGCGAGCCCGGGAACTTGCCTCGGAACTCCAGAAGGCCCTGACCGAGGAGCTCGACCGTGACTCACGCTTCCAAGGCGACAGTGTCCTGCTCGCCGCATTCTTCGTGGCCGGCTACGCCACGGTGCTGACCGAGAACGCGCGACGCTGCATCGCCGGGCAGCTCACGACGACCGAAGACCATCGCGCTCGCCTCGAGAGGCTCTTCGCCGCGCTCCGCGACGGACTGTGACAGGCAGCCGCGGCCGGGTCGGGGAAAGCACCATAACGGCGTAGGAGCGAAACGGCCGTAACCCTTGTTTCTTCAGGTCACGGCCTTCCGCTGAAGTGCGCTCAAGGGAAGCCGGCAGGCAGTCCCTTCAGTGCGGATTCAGTATGTTCCTGCTGCTTCCAAGCCCGCGTGACCAGATTCTGGGGTCAGGTCAGCCAGGTGGCCAGGGGCTTGCCGCCCTCGTTGATCGTGATGCGGGCGCCCTGGCCCACTCCTGCGCCTGCCGGGTGTTCGAACTGGTACCGGAAGGTGCCGTCACCGGGGGCATCGAGTTCGGCGGTCGGTTCGGAGCCGCTGGAGTCCTCGATTTGCTTGTGGACCGAGCCGTTCGCATAGATGAACTGGACATCGAGCGTACCGGCGGGATAGGTGCCGCGGGTCACCTGCACGCGGGCCTCGACCACGTAAGGGGCGTCACCGGACTGGGCCGCCGCCCCGGTGACCGCGGTCAGCGTCACCTTCGCGTCGAACTTTGCCGTCTTGATGATTTGCGCGGTTCCCATCGGCTGGCTGCTGATGTCGGCGCCGGAAGCGGCCGGTTTGGTGCTCGCCGTGCTGGTGACGGTGGCCGCAGCCGAGGCGGGGGCGGTCGCCGCAGCAGAAGTGGAGCCGCTGGCCGGTTTGCCCGTGGTGTCGCTGGACGAGCAGGCCGCGAGGCCGAGAACGATCGCGCACCCTCCGGCGATTACGCCGATTTTGGCCAGTGTAGACATGTTTGTTTCCCTCTCGAACAGGTGTGCCGTGATCGCACTAATTGATCTTCGAGGGAATCGGCCGGCGACTGCGAGAGGAAGATGCCACCATGGCACTAATCCGTGAGAATCACTCACGTTCGTGAGAACCGGGCATGCCTACCTGATCGTTCTCGTCGGCCGGCGGCGCCACCTTCGGCGAGTACCGCTTGGCCAGGGTGCCGTAGTGCCGCTCGACCCCTTGGGGGGCGTCGTCCCAGGTGGGATGCTCTCATCGCGGGACAACGGCTGTGCGATCCAGTCCTTGACTGCTGAGGTGCGCGTCGAAACCCGCACCATCAGGTCGCCGTCTACAGGTTGGCCTGCGTCACCCGGGAAGATTCGTAGGTCGTGGTGGCCTGAGGAAGGCCCGGCACGGTGGAGACGCTTTTGACCAGCATGCCGGTCTCGGCATCGACGGTCAGCACCTCGCCGCCCTCACCGCCGAACACCTCTGGGCCGGCGGTGATCGTCAGCGTCGCCTTACCGCCGGTGGTCGACTTCTTGACGTCGACCGCGGAGATCGTCGACAGCAGACGCAACACACCGGCACGGACCTGCGTGTCGCCGTCGCCGGCGGACAGTGCTTCGGTGCTGTACGTCCACAGGGCGTTGTCGAGGTGTTGCTGGACGGCCTCAGGACTGTAGGGCTTCGGCTCCGCATTGCCCCCCTTCTGCTTGATGATCACCTGGGCGGCCGCCTGCTGTTTGTCCCACTCCGCCTTCTGCGCTGCGGGGTCGAGGCCGGCCAGCGGATCCTTCGCTGCCTTGAGCATCCGGGTCCGGCCGTCGGCCGGGCTGCTGTCCGCCGCGGCGACCGCCGCCTTGAGGAGGGGGGCGTATCCGCCGGCCTTCATCTGGTCCTGTCGACCGGTGATCGCGAGCTTGATGTCCTGCACGCTGTTGCCGGTGTAGATCGCATGATCGTCGGTGTACAGCGTGTAGACCACCTGCATGGTCTTCTTCCCGTCGACTTGAGTCGCCTTCACCAGCCAAGCATCGCCCCCCGAGAGGGTGAGGGTCTTGATCGACCCGGCCAGAGTCATGAGCGGCGCGCGTTCGGCGGATCCGTCGGCGCCGACCGTCCCCGAGGCGGCAGCCGACGGATCTGCGGCAGCCACCACGCCTCCGGTCGCCGACGAGTTGAGCGCCACAGCGACAACCGCTGCGGCGGCGGCAGCCGCCACGCCGGCGCCGATGCCGAACCGGCCGGCGATGCCCAGCCGGCGGCCGCGCCGCATCGCCGGGCTGGACTCGTGATGCCGTTTGGCTGTCGTCGTTTCCATGGTCGAATTCGTCTCCATAGTCGTGTCCTCCGCTGATGTCGCGCCCAGCAACCGCACGGTTCCGGGGTCAGCCATCGCTGCGCGCAGCGTCGCCCGCGCCCGCTGATAAGCCTCCGGGCGCAGTGGTTCTGCGCTGCCCAACTCACCGACCAGATCGAGCTCGTCGGTCATCGGTGTTTCTCCTTCGCGCTGTTGCGTTCTTTCAGAAGCGCGGACACCCCCGGCGCCTCGCGTAAAGCCGCCCTTGCTTGGCTCAGCAGCCGCCGCGCAGTGCCGGCCGGCATGCCGAGCGTCCGTGCGGCGTCGGCCGCGGTCAGGTCCTCCCAGGCGACGAGCCTCAGGACTTCCCGCTCCTCCGGTTTGAGGCGCGTCAAGGCCGACTCGAGCACCGCCCGAGCGTCCATGCCGAGGTCCACCGCCGACCACGGGTCCCACCCGGTAGCCAGTTCCGTCACGTCCTCGACGAGGTCCTCGGGTGGCCGGGACCGCCAGAAGCGGCGCAAGCGATTCAGCGCCACCCCGTACAGCCACGGCCGGGCATCGTCGTACGACCGGTCGTACGATCGCCGCGACTCGAACGCGGCGATCCAGACTTCGCCCAGCAGGTCCTCAGCCGAGTCGCGCCCTACCCGGCGAGCAAGGTACGAACCGACGGCGGCCTCATGACGAACGACCACCTCCACGAAGGCGTCGACATCGCCGTTCAGCGACCGGCCTATCAAATCCGCATCCGACGCCATGGCCCTCCTCGGCGAGATCCGCGCTTCCAACCTGACATTGCCAATCGGCCGGCGAAGTGTTCAGCCTTCGAAGCACCGGGTCCTGAGCAGGTGGTGACGTGGGCGTACGTGATGCGCAGATCGCGACGAAGTCGCTCTCAGGGTCAATCCCGGTCTTCGTCGCTGCATCCGTCACGGACTTCCGGCCGCTGCAGACCGCGCGGCTGCTGACGGCCGGCGATCCGCACCTGGCCGAAGATCTGGTACAGACCGCGCTGACCAAGCTCTACGTCTCCTGGGCGGCGTTCCGGCGGGCGGACAACCCGGACGGCTACCTGCGCCGAGTGCTGGTCAACGCTTTCCTCAGGGAACGCCGGCGATCGTGGTGGCGAAAAGCTTCTATAGGTTCCACGGGCAACATTCGCGGCAAGGCGTCAACTGCCGCTTTCCGCCAGACGGGTGAGGTCGTCCAACGCCTCGTCGAGGCTGGGGCAGAGCAGGTCGGGTAAGAAACCGGTGAGTTCCAGCGTGAAGCGGACCACGCCGTCGGGTGGGGCGACTACCCGTACCCGGGCCTGGCGTTTGAGGAAGGCAGCCACCAGCCGGTCGAGGCAGCTGAGCCCGGCGCTGTCGAGGAAGGTCACCGACGTCAGGTCCACCACCGTTCCGGCGGCGGCGCGGGTAGCGGTGAGTACGTCGAGTTCTATCTGCCCGGCGTTGGCGTGATCGACTTCGCCGTGCAGCCGCACGATCGAGCACCCTCGTTCGGTGGTCAACGTGACCCGGTCCGTGGCGGTCACCGCCTGGTCTCCCCGAACGTGCGGCGCATCAGCACAGTCGTGCCCTCGCCGCGATCCACTACGAGGTCGTCCATCAGCCGTCCCATCAAGGCCATTCCCCGTCCTCGGTCGATGCTGGCCTGCGGTGCTCGCCACTGGCCGGAGTCATTGATCCGCAGTTCCACGGTGTTTGCGTCAATCGTCGCGCTGACCCGGACACGGTGGGCCGGGTTCCGCTGGTACCCATGCTCGATGGCGTTGGCCACTGCCTCCGAACAGGCCAGCACTACGCCGTACCGTTCCCGCTCGGGAACTCCGTAGCCGGCCAGCCAGCTGTCGAGCTCAGCGCGTAACGGCTGTAGCGCGACCATGTCGGCCGGCACGTCCGAGTCGAATCGTGGTGCCCCGTCGAAGGCCAGGGCCAGCAGACACATGTCGTCATGGCCACCATCGCCGGCCAGCATCGCGTCGCTGACCTGTTCGGCCAGCACCGCCAGCGGGATCTCCCAGCGACCGGTCAGAGCGTCGGTCAACCGGCTCAGCCCTTCATCGATGCGCTCGCCGCGGCGCTCGACCAGACCGTCGGTGTAGAGCAGCAGCCGCGAACCGGGCGGCATGTCGAATTCGGCCTCCCGCCGCCGCCGGTTGCCGGCTCGGGTGCCGAGCGGGCCGGAACGTCCCTCCCACAGGTAGCTCGATCCGGTGCCGGGGGACAGCAGCAGCGGTGGCGGATGCCCGGCGCAGGCGTAACGCAGCCGGCCGGTGTCGAGCGCCAGTTCGGCGTACGCCAGAGTGGTCATCCGCCCGGCTTCCAGGGTGGTGACGAAGTCGTCCATGTGCTGCAGCACCGTGGCGGGGCTGGGTTCTGCCGTGGCCAGGGCGCGTACGGCGCTGCGTAGCTGTCCCATGGCGCTCGCCGCCCGCACGCCACGGCCGACGACATCGCCGACGACGACGCCGACGCTGCCGCGGGCAGTGATGAAGGCGTCATACCAATCACCGCCGACCTCGAGCGTCTCGATCGCCGGCCGGTAGACGGTCGCCAGATGGAATCGGCTGTCGATCGGCCGTTCACCGGCCAGCAGACTGCGCTGCAACGTCAGCGCCACCTCCCGGTCCCGCTCGGCGAGACGGGCATTGTCGAGCGCCAGCCCCGCCCGATCGGCGACATCGATCAGGAACTCCACATCCATTCGATCCGGCACTGCCGGCTCACCAGCAAGTAATAGCGTGCCGACCACCTCGCCGCGTGCACGCAGCGGCAACCCGACCGCGGAGCGACCGCCCGGCGCCGCCAGCGGCACCGGACGGGCCTCACCGGAGCTCCGGACCTTTCGGATGGTCTCGTGGACAAGATCGGTCAGCGGCCACGGCCCACCTGGGTCAGGACTGCCCATCGGATCAGTGGCGGCGAGGGGCGCGGCACCGGCCAGCCATCCCGCTCGCTCGTCGTGAGCAAGATCGACCTGGGCGTACTCCGCCAGGGTGGGCACCACCAGCGACACCAGCCGGCGGGCACGGTCGGCGGCAGCGACAGGCTCGTCGAGGTCGCGGCCGAGACGGGCCAGGAACGCCGACTGCCAGGCGCGTCGAGCGGTCTCCTCGTACAGCCGCGCACGCTCCAGCGCCTGCCCGGCCTGCCGGCCGAGAGTCCGCATCAGCTCGAGCTCATCGGTGTCGAACAGGCGGTCGCCGGCGAATCCGAACGAGACCACGCCGAGCACCTGATCGTCAGCGGCCAGAGGTACTGACACCTGATCAGCGACCTCGCCGTGCCCAGGGCCAACCAGCTTCCCGGTACGAGCCGCGCCGGCCTGCGGAGACGGGCCGTCCAGGGCGATGGTCGCGGTGCTGCCGGAACCGGAACCCGCGTCCGTCAACACCGAGCCGCCCGCGTCCAGCAGCCACACCGTGGTGGTTGCGGCCTCGAACGCCGCGTTTCCGGCCGCAACGATCGGATCCACCAGTTCGCCGGCCCGCTCGATGGCAGCGCATCGCATGACCATGTCCTGCAGCGCGCGCAGCCGTACCGTCGTGCGTTCGGCGCGTCGCCGTTCCGCCAGCAATTCCCGCTCGTAGGAACGCCGATCGGTGGCGTCGAAGACCGTCATCCGCAGCACCGCCGCACCGGTCCCCGGGCTGCCGCGCAGCACCGCGTTGACCAGCGTGTCCAACAGAGTGCCGTCGGCTCGGCGGAACTCCATAGCGATGCCGCGAACCTCGCCCTGCATGTGTAGCAATGGGCGCAGATGGGTTTCGTGGAAGATGCGACTGCCGACGCCGAGAAGTTCCTGGATCCGGCGGCCGAGCAGATCCTCGCGGCGGTGGCCGGTCCAGTCGAGGAAGGTCTGGTTGAGCCGCACCAACGCCCCGTCGGGGAGAACCGACAGATAGCCGCACGGCGCATTCTCGTACAGTTCCTCGGCGCTCTCGACCAGCGGCTCGACCGGCTCAGCCGGCGGGTCCTCACTCACAGCTGTTCCAGAAACGCCCGGATGGCCCGGGTAGTCTCCTCCGGAGCGCTCAGGTTCGGGCAGTGCCCGGTGGCCGCCAGACGAACGAATGTGCTGTTCGGGATCTGATGGTGGACATACTCCCCGACCTCGTCGGGCGCGATGACATCCTCCCTGCATTGCAGAACCAGGCTCGGCACCCGAACCTTCGGCAGATCCACCCGGTTGTCGGACAGGAAGGTGGCCCGCGCAAACCGGGCGGCGATCGCCGGATCGGTGCGACAGAAGCTGTTGGTGAGCTCGGCGCCGAGCTGGGGCCGCTCCGAGTTGCCCATGATGACCGGCGCCATCGCGGCCGACCAACCCAGATAGTTGCTGTCCATCGACTCGAGCAGCTCACTGATGTCGGCCTGGCTGAAACCGCCTCGGTAACCCTCGTCGTCGATGTAGCGTGGCGACGGCCCGATCAACACCAGACCAGCGAAGCGGTCCGGCTCGGCCACCGCAGTCAGCACACCGATCATCGCGCTCACCGAGTGGCCCACGAAGACGACGTCGGACAGCTCCAGCGCAGCCAGGATCTCCCGCACATCGTCGGCATATCCCTGCAGCGATCCGTACCGTTGCGGGTCATAAGCCGACAGATCGGAGCCACCTGCGCCGACGTAGTCGAAGAGCACCACCCGGTGGTCGTGAGCGAGCTCCGGCGCAACGAACCGCCACATGTTCTGATCACATCCGAAGCCATGAGCCAGCACGACGGTGCGACCGTCAGCAGCACCGGTCACCCTGACGTTATTGCGGGTCAGCGTGTTCACGAGCGGTGACCCTACCCGCCACCCGCAGCTGACGCTGGAGCCCGCTTCCCGGCAAGTACCGGATCGCTGCCGCACAAGGCAACTGAGGCAGCCGATGATCAGGTCCGGGACCGCAACACTCGGCTCGCCCGTGGCCGAAGGCGAGTTTCAGTACGCAGCAACAAGGCCGGCGGCCCCGACGCCGGTCGGGGCCGCCGAACAATGCGATCACCGGTTCCGGCGCTGACGGCCTGCCAGTGGTCGGATCGGTCTGTACCGCTCGCATGAAGCTCGCCGGCGGTGTCGCGCGATCAGGTCATCGCGCGGTCGCTGCGCGGACGATCAGGTCCGCAACGGGGCCCGGGTTCGACACGCTGACAGCATGCGATGCCTTGCGGATCTCGATCGTTGCCCGCGAGCCGGCTCGATCGGCCATCCAGCGCTGGGCCTCGACCGGGATGTTGCGGTCGGCGCCGGCAATGAGGAACCACGAGGGAATCTTCTTCCACGCGGGGTCTCCCGAGCCCTCGCTGAGCGCCGCGTCCCGGACCGGCCGCTGCGTCGCGGCCATCAGCGATGCCTGCTGCTTGGAGACGTCAGCGGCGAACTGCCGGCGAAACAGCTCCGGCCGGATGTACAGGTCGTTCGTGCCGTCACCGAGCGGCACCGGCGCCAGGGTGTCCCCGAGCGTGCTGCCGGGGAACTTGTTGGACAGTTCGAGTGCACTCTCGCCCTTGTCGGGTGCGAATGCGGCGATGTAGACGAGCGCCTTGACGTCCGGGTCACCGGCGGCGGCGTTGGTCATCACCGCTCCTCCGTACGAGTGGCCGGCCAGCACGATCGGGCCGGGCACCGAGTTGATGACGGTTCGCACGTAGGCGGCGTCGGAGCTCAGACCCCGCAGCGGGTTGGACGCAGCAACGACCGGGTAACCGCGCTGCTGGAGCCGCTCGATGACGCCGGACCAGCTCGCGGAATCGGCGAAGGCGCCGTGCACCAGCACGATGGTGGGTTTGGTCCGGACATGCGTACCGGCGACGGCCGCGCTGGTCCCGGCGACCGACACGGCGCCGGTGAGAACGATGGCGGCGGCCAGCGCCACAACCTTGGAGATACGGACGCGCATGATGCTCTTTTCGATCAGGTAATGGAGGGGATCGCTGCGGCACCGCCCCCTCGCCGGTGCCGCACCGGTGACGTCAGGCGATCGCGGTCGCGGCCCGGATCACGATCTCGGCCACCGCAGCCGGTTCCGAAGCGGGAATGGCGTGCGACGCACCGGGCAGTTCCACACCCTCGCGGGCGCCGGCACGCTCAGCCATGAAGCGGTGAGCAGCGAGCGGGATGTTGTAGTCCAGTTCGGGATACACGAACCAGGACGGCACGGTCTTCCAAGCCGGCTCGCCGGATCCCTCGTTGAGCGCCGTGGTGTTCAACGGGCGCTGGGCGACGGCGTCGAGGGCGGCGCGCTCGGCCGGGACGTCGGCAATGAACTGCTGGTGGTACTTCTCCTGACGGATGTACAGGTCGACGGTGCCGTCCGGGAGCGGCACCTCCTTGAGGGTCTCGCCGAGCGTTCCGCCGGGGAACTTGCCGGACAGCTCGCCGATGCTCTCGCCGGCCTCGGGCGCGAAGGCGGCGACGAACACGAGGGCCTTGACGTGGTCGTGGCCGACGGCGGCGTTGGACATGACCGCCCCGCCGTAAGAGTGGCCGACCAGAACGACAGGCCCGTCGATGCCGGCCAGGACGCTGGAGACGATGGCGGCATCACCGGACAGGCTGCGCAGCGGGTTCGGTGCGGCGACCACCGGGTAGCCGTGGGAAAGCAGCCGCCGGGTCACCTCGTTCCAGCTGGCGGACTCGGCGAACGCACCGTGAACGAGAACGATCGTGGGTTTCATGACGGGGCCTTTCAGGGATGCGACAGCACGGCAGAGGTCAGCCGCGCTTGTCTCGGGAAACGGATCGAATGAGGCGCTGGAGGACTGAGGTGAGCGTCGGTCAGGACGCGATCTCGACCTGGAGTTCCACCTCGACCGGGCTGTCCAGCGGGAGCACCGCGAGGCCGACGGCGGAGCGAGCGTGGATTCCCGCCGGGCCGAAGACGTCGTGCAGGAAGGTGGAGGCACCGTTGAGGACCTGGGCCTGTCCGGTGAAGGACGGGAGCGAGGCGACGAAGCCGGTCACCTTGACGACCCGTACGACCGCGTCGATGCCGACCAGGGCATCGACCGCGGCGAGGGCGTTCAGTGCGGCGGTACGGGCCAGGTCGGCGGCCTGGGCGACGTCGACGCTGTCGCCGACCTTGCCGGTGACGGGCAAGGTTCCGGCCACGAAGGGCAGCTGGCCCGAGGTGTAGACGTACATGCCGGAACGGACGGCCGGCGCGTAGCCGCCGACGGGTGCGGCGGCGTGCGGCAGGGTGATGCCCAGCTCGGTGAGCCGGTCGTTCCAGGTCCCCATGGTGCGCCTTTCGTGTCGCGTGGCCGGGCCGCTCTGCTGCGCCCTGTTCGATCTCATCCGGTCGCGGCGCCCGGGACCATGCGGAATCACATGCAGGAGTGCTTCTGCGTGTTCAGGCAACGGCCGATACGACGGCATCACGCCCGGCTGCCGATTCCTCCTCGCTGAGCCGCCCCCTGGCGAACAACCTGATCAGGTTGTGGAAGCGGTAACGGCCGTCGACGTGGGCCTGCAGGAGGCTCAACTCGACGAGTTCGTCCAGGGCGTCCTCGATGACCGCGGGGTCGGCCGGATCCAGCGACTCCGCGAGTCGCGCGTCGAAATCCTGGACGGGCGCCAGCGACAAACGACGGAACAACCGGCGGGCCTGCGGGGACAACTGTGTGTAGGAGAGGCTGAAAGCCGCGGCGATCCGCAGGTCCCCGGCGATCAGCTGGTCGAGCCGTCGACGCTCGTCGGACAGCCGATCGGCCAGATGCCGCACCGTCCACTGCGGTCGGCTCATCAGCCGGTTCCCGGCGATACGCAGTGCGAGAGGGAGCCGTCCGCACAGCTCGACCACCTCGCGGACCGCGCCGGGTTCGCGGTCGCCGATGATGCGTTGCAGCAGTGTCGCCGCGTCCCCGACCGGTAACTGGGCGAGGTTGAGCCGGTGGACTCCTTCGAGGCCGGCCAGTAGCCGCCGGCTGGTCATGATGGTCAGGGACGGCCCGGGACCGGGCAGCAGGGGCCGGACCTGCGACTCGTCCGCAACATTGTCGAGCACCACCAGCACTTGCCGGTGGTGCAGCAGTTCCCGGTACGTGCCGGCCCGGTCCGCTTCGTCCGCCGGGATCTCGTCGTCGCGGCGGCCCAGCGCGCTGAGCAGCCGGGCGAGTGCTTCTGCCGCACCGACCGGGCGGGCGTCCATGCCGCGGAGGTCGACGAACAGGGTTCCGCCGGTGAACCCGGCGCCGAGCGCGTGTGCCGCCTGCACGGCCAGTGTCGTCTTGCCGGCCCCGGCCGTTCCGGAAATCGTCATCACCGGCGCAACCGGCGACGCGGGCTGGGCCGCAACTCGGCTCAGCTGGGCGAGTTCCCCGCCTCGGCCGGTGAAATCGGGGATCGGACGTGGCAGCGCGCAGCTGCCGGGAGGCGCGGTGGACGTCTTCCTCGGACGGCCGGCTCTGGCCGCGGCGAGGAAGGCCGGCTGCTGCGCCTCGGGCAGCGCCAGTGCCTCGGCCAGTGCTTGGACCGTACGCCGTTGTGGCGCCACGCTGCGTTCGCGTTCCATGTCGCTGATCGCGCGGGCGCTCACTCCCGACCGCTCCGCGAGTTGCTCCATCGTCAGGCCCGCGGTGTGTCGGTGAGTTCGCAGCAGTTGGCCGAAGGTGTCGCTCATTGATCAGGACGGCCGTTCTTCGTCGGGCAGACAAGTCGTCGGATTGATCACCGGCGGCTCCAGCAACACGAGGGGATCCTTTCGTCTTCGTACGGTCGAACGCTGGCACGGTGCGCGCCGGCCTGCCAGGGATGGACAATCCCTGGCAGGCGCATGCCAGGCGTACGCGCAGGTCGTCGACGACGTCGGACTTCCGGGCGGGAGGCTCAGTGAGCGGGGGTAGCGCTGCCCGGAGTGGCGACGGCGACGATGCCGACCGGTTCGCCGTCGCGCACGAGGAGCGCTCGTGTCGGTGGCTGCGGGCCACCCGCCTCGGCGGCCCACGCGGTGATCGCCTTCTGCGCGTCGGCGGGGAGCGAGATCCTTTTGTCAGTGGTGGTGACGGTGATGGTTCCCAGCCGTTCGTCGAGGGTGGCGCACATGGCCGTACCCGCTGATTCGACGTACCAGGAATCGAAGTCGCACGGCGTGGAAAGACGACCGAACCAGCCGCTTCTCTGGCCGGTGGGCGCCGCTGTCGTGATGCTGTCCTCGATGAGGTGGACCTCCACCGTGCTGGTGCCGGCCGGCAGTTCGGCGGCCTCGGCGGGCCACCCGAGCCACAGCACGAAGGCCATGATCAGCACGGTGACGGCGACTATTCCCCAGGTCAGAACCGGGCTGAGCCGGGACTTCCGCGGAGCGTCAGTGGGAGTGCTCATCAGATACAACTTTCTGTCAGCATGAGGGGAAGCGATCTGTCGCTTCGGCATCGGCCGGGATCGCCAGATCGACGCTACGGATCTTTGATCGCCCGGCCATCCGACCGCGGTGCCCATTCCGCTGTAGTACCGCGGTACCAGTCGGAACCGGGTAACGGGTCAGACGAGACCGTTGGTGTGGGCCCAGATCACCGCTTGGACGCGGTCGCGTGCACCGAGTTTGGCCAGGACCCGGCCGACGTGGGTCTTGACCGTCGACTCGGACAGGAACAGCTCCCCGGCGATCTCCGGGTTGGACAGTCCGCGGCCGATCGCGATCAGGACTTCGCGTTCCCGGTTGGTCAGGTCGTCGAGCAGGCTCGTGCCGGGCGCGGCGGGAACCCGGCTGCCCTGGTAGTGGTCGAGCAGGGTCCGGGTGATCCGTGGCGAGACGACCGCCTCCCCGCCGGCAACGGTCCGGACGGCTTTGACGAGCTCGGCCGAGGGGGCGTCCTTGAGCAGGAAGCCGCTGGCACCTGCTCGCAGGCCGTTGAAGGCATATTCGTCGAGGTCAAAGGTGGTGAGGATGAGCACGCGGGTGCCGGGACAGTGGGCGACGATGTCACGGGTCGCCTCGATCCCGTCCATGATCGGCATGCGGACGTCCATCAGGACCACGTCGGGGCGCAGATCGCGGGCGAGTAGCGCCCCGGCCCGGCCGTCGCTCGCCTCGCCGATGATGCGCAGGCCGGGTGTGGCGCCGAGGACCATGGCCATGCCTTCGCGGAGTAGTTCCTGGTCGTCCACGAGCAGCAGGGTGATCTCAGTCATCGGTGTCCTCGGTGGGGTGGGGAAGGCTGACATGGACGGCCCAGCCGACCGGCTGCGGGCCGGCTTCGACGGTGCCGCCGTACAGAGCCGCTCGTTCGCGCATGGCGTTCAGGCCCTGCTCACTGCCGACCGACGGTGCCGGTGTGGTGCCGCGGCCGTCGTCGACGACCGCGATCCGGATCGGATCGCCGCTGTAGTCGAGGTCGGCGAGGACCTCGGTCGGTTTCTCGGCGTAACGCAGCGCGTTGGTCAGCGCCTCCTGGACGATGCGGAACACCACCCGCTGCAGGCCCGGGGAGGTGGGATCCGGTCCGCGGCGCCGCAGGGTGACCGGCAGACCGGCGATCCGGAACGTCTCGATCAGGGTCTCCAGGTCGCCGGGGACATCGGCGCTGCCGTCGTGCAGGACGCCGAGCAGCCGGCGCATGTCCTTCATCGCCTCTCGGCCCAGGTCGGCGGCGCGTTCCACGGCCTTGCGCGAGCGCTGTGGGTCGGTGTCGGCGACGGCGGTCGCGCCGTCGGCGAGCCGGACCATGATGGTCAGGTTGTGGGCGACGATGTCATGCAGGTCGTGGGCGATCCGGGCGCGTTCGCGGGCCGCCGCCAGCAGGCCCTCCTGTTCCTTCTCGCGGGCGAGCCGGGCCGCCCGGTCGAGCAGCGCCTGCACGTAGCGGCGGCGGGTGGCGACGGTCGCACCGGTCAACACCGCACCCACCACGGTGATGCCGTAGAAGAAGAGAAACGTGCCGAGACCGTCGCGGCCGGACCGGTGCACTGCCTCGGCTCCCAGTACGGCGAGGGATCCGACGGTGCCGGCCGTCGCCTCGTTCAGCGAACGGTTCGCCGCCAGCGAGTACATCGCCACCGCGAACGCCGCCACCAGCATCCCCTCGGTCAAGGCGTCACCGGCGACCGTCACCGCCAGCACCCACCACGGCCATGACCGGCGCCCGATCAGTGACAGCGCCACCACCACGCCGACGGTCAGATCCCAGCGGTCCGCCTGCTCGGGCCCCCACCACAGCACCTCGATGCCAGGACCGGCGAGCAGGCAGAACGTGACGACGATGCCGGTTCCCAGCCGGGGATGACGAGCCCAGAAGGCCCGTACCGTGCCTGCGCCGGTCTCCACCTCACGCGTCCCGGCGAACCACGGCGAGAGCCCCGAACGTGGCCGGAACCGCTATCCATGCGAGGACTACGGGCAGGGCGCGAGAGAACGGGTCGGTCATCAACCGGGACGCGGCGGCGGAAAACGCCAACCCGGACAGGTCGAACGCCACCCAGATGTCGAGCACGGCCAGCACCACTCTCAGGAGCAGGACGGCACCGAGGGTGAGACTGATTCCGGCAGCCGTGTTACGAACCACGAGCGTGACGGCGAACGCGAACAGGGCCACGAGCACGCAGTATCCGATCCCGGCGCCCAGCAGGCTCAGTACTGTGCCGAACGGCACGCCGGTACGGTCGGCACGGTTCAGCAGCGGCAAAGCGCCGACATACCCCAGCCCCAGCGACAGCGTGGCCACCAGGATTGCCACCACCGCGACCACCAGCGCTTTCGCGGCTATCACGCGGCCTCTGCGAGGTACGGCCACAAACGTCACCCGCACTGCGCCCCCGGTGTATTCCGAACTGAGCACGAGTACCGCCAGGACCAGAACGGGGATCTGCAGGACGGACGACGACCAGGAGATTACGTCGGTCACGGCGTCCCGTGCGGTCAGGCCCTCAGCGAACGCCGGGTCGGTGTAGGCGGACCCCGCCAGTGCGGCACCGCCGATGGCGACGACCACCGCCGCGACGGCACTGGCCCGGAACGAACGCAGCGTGCGTACTTTCAGCCACTCAGCCGCGAAAAGGCGCGGCAGACTCAGGTGGACGGCCGTGTCGGTGCTCATCGCGGGAGCCTTTCCACGAGGTGGCGGGCATGGTTCTGGGTCAGGGCGAGGTACGCGTCTTCCAGCGAAGCCGCGACGGTCACGTTCTCCAGCAGCAGGACGCCGGCGCGCTGCGCCAGCAGGGCGACCTCGTCGGCGGTCATCCCGGTGACTTCGAGAGCGCCGTCCGGGCGCCGGGCGACAGCCGAGCCGTTCCCCCGTAACAGCCTCTCCAGCTCTTCGGGCTGGTCGGTGCGGGTGTACACGGTCCGGGTGGCGTTACGTGAGATCAACTCGGCAACCGAGGCGTCTGCGAGCACCCGGCCCCGGCCGAGCACGATGAGCCGGTCGGCGGTCTGTGCCAACTCGCCCATCAGGTGGCTGGAGACCAGCACCGCGCGGCCTTCGCGAGCCAGGGAACGCAGCAGCGACCGGATCCAGATGATGCCGTCGGGGTCCATGCCGTTCGCCGGCTCGTCGAGCAGCAACGCCGCCGGATCACCCAGCAGCGCCGCGGCCAGACCGAGTCGCTGCCGCATGCCCAGCGAATACTCGCGTACGCGTCGGCCGCCCACGTCGCCCAGCCCGACCATCTCGAGCAGCTCGTCGACACGACGGTCGGAGATACCGTGCGTACGGGCCAGGACCCGCAAGTGGTTGCGGCCGCTACGGCCCGGATGGATCGCCTCCACGTCGAGCAGCGCACCGACCGACCGCAAAGGCGCTGCCAAGTCGCGGTACGGCCGGCCGTCGATCAGGCATTCTCCCGACGTCGGCCGCTGGAGCCCGACCATCATCCGAATCGTCGTGGACTTGCCCGCACCGTTCGGGCCGATGAACCCGTTGATCACGCCGGGTTCGAGCCGGAACGACACGTTGTCGACCGCGGTGACGGCCCCGTAGTTCCTGGTCAGTTCATGGACTTCGATCACCGGGAAGACGCTACGGACGGCACGGCCTGCGGCCATCGGACCACGGTGCCCTCTGCCGGTGGTACCGCGGTACCACGCGTCCGCTAGTGATCGGCACGGCGCAGCGGGACGCTGAACTCGACGCTGTCCTCGTGGACCAGGTGACGCAGCCGCCCGAGGTCCGGGAAGACACCGTCGACCGGGTGGGCGAGCAGCCGGCCGAGCGCGGTGCAGTACTTCGCCAGCGAAGGGCGGCCCGGCAGAGTGATCGACAGTTCCTCGCCCGCGCCGTACTCCTGCACCTCGGCATTCGGCAGTAGGACGGCCAGTGCCGCGGCCTCGCCCAGGACCGGGACCTGTACCAGCCAGAAGGTCCCCTCCTTGGTGAACACCGTCCCGGGGGCGAGCACCCGCCACGGCGTGCCCGCCGGTGTCGCACCGCACGACCGCACCACCTCGATCAGGTCTTCGGTCGCGGCCCTGAGGACCGCCTCGGTCAGGTCCCACTCCTGCCGGTCTCGTCCCGGCGGGGTGACCGGCGCCGGCTGCGACACCACGGTCATCGCCGGAACCCGGCGCGAGCAGGGCTCAGGACGTGTCTCCAGCAGTTCCTGGGCGGCCCGGATCGCCTCGTCCTGCTCCTCGCGCCGGCGCTGAAGGTGAGCGGTGTGCTCGCGCAGCAGAGCGGATGCGGCGTCCGGTTCGCCGAGTGCCCGCCGGACCTCCTTGACACCCAGGCCGGCCTGCCGCAGCACGCTGATCAGCATGGCCTGCTCGATCTGGTCGAAGGTGTACGAGCGGTAGCCGGTCTGCTCGTCGACCAAGGCGGGGACGAGCACCCCTTCGGCGTGGTAATAGCGCAGCGTCTGGGCGGAAAGATGCGTCATCTCGCTGAAATCCTTGATCGACAACATGGCTTCAGCCTGCGCCTTGCAGCGGCCACAAGGTCAAACGGCATTCAGCGGGAGACCGGTCGCTGCGGCATCTCGCCGAGTACATCGACGAACAGCGCTTCGCGCAACGCCACCTCGCGCGGGTCGTCCCACAGGTGAAACCCGAGCCGATTCATTCCGTACGCGAATCCGATGCCCGTGTCCGGATCGGCGAACCCGAAGGATCCACCCAGTCCCATCGTGCCGAACGCCGTACCGGAGGCTGAGCCGAAACGGAACGCGGGGAAAGGCTTGATATATCCCAACGAGTACTGGGTGGGCAGCCGTAGTACCTGATCAGTGGCACCGCGCGTCGGCGTTTCGGCCGGACTCCTCAAGGCGTCAAGTGTCGACGTGGTGAGCCCGAGTCCGATGCCACCGGCCGCGGCGTCGCCGTAGAGCCGGGCGATCGACCGCACCTGGCCGATGCCGTTGACGGCCGGGATCTCGGCGGCCTGCACATCCGGCCGGTTGATGTTCTCAGGGACGCCCAGCACCCGCGGGTTCTGGAACGCCCGGGCGGTCAGGCTCCGCGGGTTGGCGAACGCCCATGCGAAAGCCGGTGGCATCGCGGTGATGTGCAGCATCATCTCCCAGGTGCGGAAGCCGTGGATCCGGGCGATTCGGGTGCGGTCGGCGTTCTCCGGCAGGCCGATATGGAAGTCGAGGCCGAGGGGAGCGGCCACCTCCTCGGCGAAGAACCGGCCCAGGTGCCGGCCCTGCGGGTCGACCCGGCTGACGAGCTCACTCTCGTACCAGCCCAGCGTCTGGCCGTGATACCCGTGCCGCTCCCCCGGTGCCCAGGCCGGCCGCTGCTCCGCGAGCGCCGCGGCCAGCGTCATCGAGCCGGACAGATCGGTCAGATCGAGCGGACGGTCGATCACCGGCAGCCCCGCCTGGTGGGACAGCAGCTGACGTACGGTGATCCCGTCCTTGCCCGCTGCGGCGAACTCCGGCCAATAGGCGGCCACCCGCTCGTCGTAGTCCAGCAGGCCGCGGGCGTGCAGCACCGCGACCGCCATCGACGACACGCCCTTGCTCGTCGAGAAGACCGGCACCATCGTGTCGCGCTGCCACGGCTCGTACGTCACGCCGTCGCGGTAGCCGCCCCACAGATCGACCACCTTCCGGCCGTCGCGATAGACCGCGCACGCGGCGCCGATCTCCCGCCCCTGCTCGAAGTTGCGCCGAAAGGCATCGGCCACCGGGCCGTAGCCCTCATCCACATCACCGTGAACCATGGCCGGCGGCACGTGAACCTTGAGCACCAACGCGATCTCTCCTCATTCGTAAGACACCGAACGGTGGCACGGGGTGCGGGGCCGTACCAGGGACCGGCAGTCCCTGGCATGCGGGCACAACCGGAGGTCAGAGGCCACGTCGTAAGATCAGAAGGTGAATCGCGAAGAGTTGGCAGACTTTCTGCGACAGCGCCGGGCCGCCCTCGCTCCCGCTCGTCACACGGCCCGCCGGACCCGCGGTCTCCGGCGCGAAGAAGTCGCCGAACGCGCCTACATCTCGATCGACTACTACACGCGGCTCGAGCAACGGCGCGGCCCGCGACCGTCACCCGAGGTGGCGTCGGCGCTCTCCCGGGCGCTGAACCTGACCGTCGACGAGCGCGACCACCTGTTCCACCTGATCGGCCACAACCCGCCCCAGCAGACCACGGACCTCGACCAGGTCGATCCGGGGCTGCGCCGAGTGCTGCACGCTCTCGACGGAAACCCGGCGATGATCATGTCGAATCTGGCCCACACCCTGCTGCAGAACCCACTGGCCCTGGAGTTGTTCGGCGACCAGACGCATTACACGGGCCTGGAGCGAAGCGGTTACTTCCGGTGGTTCATGACGCCGCAGGAACGCAGCATCTATCCCGCGGACATCTACGCCGCCCAGAGCGCGACCTATGCCGCCGCTGTCCGCGCCGCGGCGGACCAGGATCCCGACCCCGTCGAAGCCGAGCAGATGATCGCGACGCTGCTGGCCGAAAGCGCCGAGTTCCGCGGCCTGTGGGACAACCACGAGGTACGGCTGTGCCGGCAGGAGACCACATCGCTGCTGCACCCGACGGCCGGCCGGGTCGACTTCGACTGTGAGGTCGTCTTCAGTCCCGACCGCCTGCAGCGCATGCTCGTCTTCACCGCCCGCAACGGCAAGGACCTACGCGACCTGGTCACCTCCGGGCGGCCGGGCACCCTGGTCCGATGACGCCTTCCGCACGTAACGCGGCCAGCAACGGTGGCAGAAAGACGGCGGCCGTCCGGGCATACCCCTCGGAGGACGGGTGAAAGCGGTCGGCGCCGAACATCCGTACCGGATCGGCCTCGAAGTGGGGATTGAGCAGCGCTGCCAGAGATATCGGATGACCACCCGCCGCCTTCACCTCGGCCGTTTGCGCGGCGGCCAGCGACCGGCTGCGTAAGGACGCCAGCCAGCGCAACGGTGGCCGCAGCGGCGGCAGGATCCGAAGGTCCGGACAGGTGCCGACGAAGACCTGGCAGCCGGCGGCCCGTAGTTTCCCGACCGCGTCGCCGAGTTGTCGGGCCGCCGCCCTCAGTGGCGCGAACCGGGTGACATCGTTGCCCCCGACGAAGATGACCGCGAGATCCGGCTCATGGATGAGCGCGGCGCGCACCTGATGTGGCAGATCCGAGGACATGGCGCCGACGAAGGCGGGCTGATTCAGCCGTACCGGCCGGCCGGCACGACGGGCAAGAGCGGTGCCCAGCAGAACACCCACCGTCTCCCGACGTCTGCCGGCCCCGTAACCGGCGGCGAAGGAGTCCCCGAGGACCGTCATGGTCAGCGGCGGCCCGGGGAACCGCGCGCCGATCAGGCCGTCAGCCCGTGGCGGTGGTTGCATCGCGACCGGAACGATGCGTTGCACGCTGCGGGCCTGTCCGATGATGACCACGACCGTGCCGGCCAGCACGGCTACCACCACACCGAACACCGCACCCAGGAGTACGGTCACCGGCAGGAGCCCGGATTCCTCGACGGGGTCCGACGTCGCACGCGTTTCTCCATTCGACTTCCGTTGCGGAGTCAGCCGCTGGCCACGGACGTCGAACGATCACATGTGGAGGAGCACCGAACCAGGGACCGTCAATCCCTGGCAGACCGGACGACTTCTAACCTTCTGGCACCGCGACGGCCGAAATGCCGGCGACCATCGCGTCGAACATCCAGGACAGGCGCTGCCTTCCGGTGCCGGAGAACAACTCGTGCCGGGCACGGGCAATATTCGGGCTGTCGCCGTCGGCGGCCTCGTTCAACGCCTCGACGAATGCGTCCTCCTCCGCCTGTGCCCCGATCGCCTCACTTCGCACCCCCTGCTCCGCAGCGGTGGCGGTACCGTGCTGCAACAGCAGATCGACACCCCACGCCGCCTGCGCGACCGGCACTCCGCCGGCGTACAGCAACCCGAGCAGGGTGTCGACCAGGCGCACGTAATGCGGTCCTGACGGGCGCAGCGCCAGGATCGACCGGGCCAGGCTGGGCTGGCCGAGCAGCAGCTCCGTATAGCCGATGAGCAACTCGATCAGCTCCTCGCGCCAACGCTCGCCTGTCCGACCCGGATCGGGCAGAGTGAGGCCGGCCAGCAGTTCGTCGAGGATCGCGCCGTGCAACTCGGCCATGTTCTGCACGTAGACGTAGAGGGAGGCCGGGCCGGTGTCGAGCTCGGCGGCCAGCCGCCGCATCGTCACCCGCTCCAAGCCCTCCTCCCGCATGATGCCCAATGCCACACTGACGGCGCCCGCTCGGCTCAGCGGCGGCTTGGCCGGCCGGTCACGGCGGCTGACGGGAACTCGACGAGGACTCATAACGCGATCGTATCGAACATGTTCGTACGCATCAGCGTTGTCAGCCTTCTCCGCGCTGGATCAGCGCTGGTCGGTGACGCCGTCAAGGACGACGCGGGTGCCGCGCCGCCACACGGCGCGGGTGTTGAGCGTGTCGCTGATGGTGGCGGTCGGGTCGCCATCGACCAGAAGCAGGTCCGCGCGCAGACCCGGGGCGATGCGGCCGCGGTCGTCGAGGCCGAACCGGCGCGCCGGAGTGCTGGTGGCCGCTCGCAGAGCCTCGACCGGGGTGAATCCGGCGCGCACGAGGTATTGCAGTTCGTGGTGGACGCTGGCGCCGTGGGCCAGACCACCGAGAAAGGGCAGGGCAACCGATGCGTCGGTACCGACCAGGATGTCGACTCCGGCGTCGTACAGAGCCTTCACGGAGGCGAGTACGTCGGTGAGACTGCCCTGCGGGTAGCGGTCGAAGCTGGAACGCAGGGTCGTCATCCAGTCGTCGGGCAGCCGGGACGCCACGCGGGGGTCGTCGGCGAGCTCGCCGCCGGTGATGCCCATCATCGAGGCGTTGAGGACTACGCACGGCACGACGAACGCGCCGGAACCGGCGATCAGCGCGATGATCTCGTCGGTGTGCGGGCGGTCCATGAACAGGTGTGCCAGGCCGTCGATCCCGGCCTCGATCGCCATCCGGGTAGCGTCGATGGTCAGCGCGTGGGCGACGGTGAGCATGCCATACCGCTTGGCCTCTGCGACGCCCGCGTCAAGGGTCTCCTGGTCGAGCATGGGCAGTCCGCGGTGACCCTCGACGCTGCCGTCGTCGACCATGAACTTGATGTAGTCCGAGCCGGTCTCGACCAGCTGCGGGATGAACGCCACCGCCTGTTCCGGGGTGGTGGAGAAGGGCATCACCGGCGGCGGGCCGGCCGGGCGTGCTCCCCGCGGCGGGGTCGCGCCGGGCGGCGGGCCAGGACGGAAGTCCTCGGGGAACAGCTCGCTGGGGTGCCCGCCCGGCGGGGTGATCCCGAACCCGGACGAGCGCACGTCGGCGACCGTGTCGTTCTCGCTGATGTGCGCCCGGTTGTGCCGGGTGTTGGTGCCCTGCATCTCCAGCTCGGTCGTCACTCCGAAGCGAAGTGCCAGGGCCAGGTTCGCCGCATTGGTGTGTACGTGCGCGTCGATCAGGCCGGGGAGCAGCGTTGCGCCCCGCGCGTCGACGATTTCCGCATCCACCGACGGCTCACTCCCCACCGCAATGATCCGGTCGTCGTCCAGCAGCACGGTCGTTTCATCGAGAACCGCGGTCCCGTCGAAGATTCGTGCGTTGATGATGGCGGTTGTCATGGTGGTTCCCTTTCGTCACGCGCGGAACTGCGCTGGCCGCCGGGGCCCGATGGTTCGAGATCGGCGGATTCGACCCACCCGGCCCCTGGCGCTCCCGGCGGGGCCGGCCGGACGTACGCCTTGCCGGAACCGGGACACCGGATATCAGGCCGCTCCGCGGCGGCGACCTGACGAACGCGTTCGTCAGAAACGTACAACAGAAAGAACGCGTTCGCAACGAACACGTTCGTCGAAGGTCCGCTGGCCTCAAACGCCGGCTACGCCAACACCGGTCCGGGCTCATGGGATGGTCGCCACAAGCGCCATGCCGCCAGGTCTGCCGATCAAGATCAACAACGCAGATACCGGTGACCTCACGATCCGCATGCCGCTGCAGGGCGAGCCGCGTCGTCTCACCCAGATGATCACTGCGCTGCTCGACAACACGATCGCCCACCCCGCGCGGCGGCGTCACCAGGATGACCGTTACCGGAAACGCTGAGGCAGCTGCTCCGCGCTAGGGATGGTCGCAGGTGTCGTGACCGCAGACACACGGTTCCTGCCCGGTCTCATGACCCGCTTCCAAGGCATGGCGCAGACATCCCAGCAGCTCCGCCGGCCGGAACGGCTTCGACAGCAGGGCAGTGGCCTCCACCTGCCGCGGCCGTCGATCGCCCGGCATCAGACTGCCACTCACCAAGATCACCGGAAGACGGGCTCGGTCCTTGTCCGCACGGATACACCGGCACAACTCCAGCCCCGACATCACCGGCATGTCGATGTCGGTCACCACTGCCTCCACGTCGGGACGTGCCAAGACCTCCCGCAACGCGGTCTCACCGTTCTCCGCCTCCACGACGGTATGACCGTCACGCCGGAACAGCCGCAGCAGCACCTCACGAATGTCACAGTCGTCCTCAGCCACGACGAGCAACGCCACGGCGACCTCCCCTGGGACGCGCCCCGGGCCGAGCCGGCAACCAAGGCATCGCCTGCTCGTTCGACCACCCAACCGCACCACTTAGCACCTGAGCCGAAGTAGCTCGCATCCCACATCCGAAACGCGGCGCCGGCAATCCGGGTCTGGCGCCGCATCTGCCGCCGGCGGCGGCTCCGTTCGGCGGAACGACAACTAACGGCAGTTCGTGTGGCTCGGGCCTGCGCCCGCAACCGGCTCTCTTACGGGGTCAAATCGACCCCATGCGGCCCGCGGTCCACGCCGGCACCACGATCGCGGTCACGACCAGACCGCTTCCGGCGGCCCAGCGGCCGGTGAAGCCGTCAAGCCGCCCGTGACCGGGCACCACCGGGCCCGGGACGAGCAGCTCGGCGGTGAACTCACCAGAGCTACCGGAGTCGGCCCGGACCCGGACCCGGGCCTGGTCGAAGTCGAGCCAGCGGCGAGCCAGCGGAAACCACGCCTTGTACACGGACTCCTTGGCGCTGAACATCAAACGGTCCCAGGCGGTGCCGGGCCACCGGTCGGCCAGCTCGGTCAGATCCCTGCGTTCCGATGGCAGCGAGACGGCGTCCAGGACGCCGTCCGGAAGAACCAGATCAGGTTCCGCGTCGATCCCGATGGTGAGCACCTCACGGGTGCGGCCCACCGCCGCCGCCCGGTAGTCACGACAGTGCGTGATCGCGCCGACCACCCCGGCCGGCCAGCCGGGGGCCCCGCGGTGACCGACCGGGATCGGCACCCGGGGCAGGCCCAGTTTCGCCATGGCCCGGCGGGCGCACCAGCGGCCAGTGACGAACTCCCGGCGCCGCGCGTCGACCGTGCGGGCGATCGCCCGCTCCTCGACGTCGAACAGGTCATAGGCGACGGCGTCGTCGAAGCGCTCGACGGAGGCGACACAGGACGGCAGGATGCCGTCGAGAACGGCGGGCGTCGCCAGGGGTGCCTGGACGCGGTCCGCCGGAGGTGAGAGGTTCATGGGTGGCTCCTCGTGCGAGTCGGTTCATACCAGATCATGGTTTTCAGCCGCGCAGATAGGCGAGGACGGCGAGCACGCGACGGTGCCCTTCAGTGGCGACCGGGAGTTCCAGCTTGTTGAAGATGCCGCCGATGTGCTTGTTCACCGCGGCGTCGCTGATATGCAGCTTCGCTCCGATGTAGGGGTTCGAGCGGCCCTCCGCCATCAGCGCCAGGACCTCCTGTTCACGGGGGCTGAGCCGATCCCGCGGGTCCTGCCGGCGGCGGATGAGCTGGCGGACCACGTCCGGGTCGACCACCGTCTCGCCGGCGGCCACCTGCTCGACGGCGCTCATGAAGTCGGTGACCGCGCCGACCCGGTCCTTGAGCAGGTATCCCACGCCGGCGCCGTCGCCGGAGTCGAGCAACTTCGCGGCGTACGACTGCTCCACGTACTGACTGAGCACCAGCACCGGCAGGCCGGGGAACGCGTCGCGCAGCTTCACCGCGGCACGCAACCCGTCGTCGGAGTGGTGCGGCGGCATCCGCACGTCGGTGATCAACAGGTCGGGTTGGTCCGAGTGCACCGCCTTCACCACGGCGTCGGCGTCGGCGACCGCCGCGATGATCTCGTGACCGAAACGGCTCAGGATGCCGACGAGGCCCTCCCGCAGCAGGGACGAGTCCTCGGCGACGACTATACGAAGGGGCACGGGATCTCCACGTGGATGATGGTGGGGCCACCGGGCGGGCTGGAGACCCGCATGCGGCCGTCGAGGACGCCGATCCGGTCGGCAAGCCCGGTCATCCCGGTACCGCCGCCCTGGTCGGCACCACCGACGCCGTCGTCGGTGATCTGCAGGGTCAGCACGTCGGCGTGGTGCCGCCCGGTGATCCGGGCGGTGGTCGCGCCGCTGTGCTTGGCGATGTTGGTCATCGCCTCGGTGATGACGTAATACGCGGCCAGCTCGACGGATTGCGGCAGCCGGGCGGGTAACTGCACGTCGACGGTCACCGGAATGGTGAACCGGCTGGTGTTCTCCTCGATCGCGGCGACCAGGCCGTTGTCCGCGAGCACCTGCGGGTTGAGCCCGTGCACCAGGTCGCGCAGCTCGGCCAGGGCCGTCGACAGCTGCTCCTGCGCCGCGCCGATCCGCCGGTGCAACGGGGACTCCGGCTCGGTGTCCAGCTGCATCAGCCCGAGTTGCATGCTGAGCGACACGAGCCGCTGCTGGGCGCCGTCGTGCAGATCGCGTTCGATGCGGGCTCGTTCCGCCTCGAACGCGCCGACCAGCCGGGCCCGGGACCGGCTCACCTCGGTGAGCTGCTCGCCGAGCTCCTGGTCGCGCGGCGACAGGATGATCCGGGTGAGGGCGGCGCGCGCGCCGGCCCACGAGGTGATGGTGTAAGGCCACGCCGCCAGCAGCAGCACGCCGGGGATCGCCCACGGCCACACCGCCGGATCCTGAACCGCGGCCTGGATGCAGATCCACGGCACGCCGAACGCGAACCCCAGCACCACCAGGTCCAGCCAGCACAGGGCGGTGGTGGAGATGAGAGTGAAGGCCAGCTCCCGCCAGGTCGCTGGTTCGGCCAGCCGGGTCCGTAGCCAGGCCCGGAAGCCGGGTTCGGCCGGCGCCTGATGAGGGTCGTCGGTGCGGTCCACGTCGACCAGTCGCAACCGCCAGCGTTCCAGGCGGGCCACGGCGAGGCCGGACAGGGCGGTCGCGAGCAACAGCACCAGTCCGATCAGGATGACGAGGGAGATCACGCCGGTCGCGATCAACGCGGCCAGGATCCCGAGGGTCACCGCACCGAGCAGGACACCGGAGAACAGGTACGCGAGAGCGCGCCACGGCCACGAGGTGAACAGGAATCCGAGTGGGCGCTGGGCCATCGCCTGCCACGCTGTCCGGGTTTGCACTCTCCGACCGTAGGACATCCCGCATGGGCCGCACAGTAGAGCGGACTCTACCTTCGGAACTACAGTCCGGGTCAATGTGCCGACCCCTGCCGGCAAGGTCTGATAGTTGGCATGACGACGACGCAGATGACCTCCGTTACGACGGCGGTTGAACTCAACACCGTCCGCAAGGTCTACGGATCCGGCGACCAGGCCGTAACGGCGCTCGACGACGTCTCCATCGACTTCCCTCGCGGCACCTTCACCGCGGTCATGGGCCCCTCCGGCTCGGGCAAGTCCACTCTGCTGCAGTGCGCGGCGGGGCTCGACCAGCCGACCTCCGGGCAGATCCTGGTGGCCGGGCAGGACGTCGGCGCGATGGACGAGAACCGCCGCACGATCCTGCGCCGCGACCACATCGGCTTCGTCTTCCAGGCCTTCAACCTGGTCGCCTCCCTGACCGCCGCGCAGAACGTGGAACTGCCGATGCGCTTCGCCGGCAAGCGGCCCGACCCGGCCGCGGTGCACGCCGCGCTGACCCGGGTAGGCCTCGGCGAACGCACCGGACACAAGCCCAGCCAGCTCTCCGGCGGACAGCAGCAGCGAGTGGCCCTGGCCCGCGCACTGATCACCCGCCCCGACGTGCTCTTCGCCGACGAGCCGACCGGCGCCCTCGACACCACTACCTCCGGTGAGGTGCTGACCCTGCTCCGCACGCTCGTCGACGACCAGCAGCAGACCACGATCATGGTGACCCACGATCCGATCGCCGCCTCGTACGCCGATGTCGTGGTCTTCCTCAAGGACGGACGGATCGCCGATCGGGTGACGCTGCGCCGGGGCGACCCGGCCAACCCCGAGCTCATCGCCGCCCACATGACCCGGTTGGAGAACTGATCATGCTCGCACTGGCCAACATCCGTGAACGCTGGCGTTCCTTCGTCGCCGCTTTCCTCGCCGTCGCGTTCGGTGTCGCCCTCATCGGCGTCACGCTGATCATCTACGACTCGGCCCGCCCACAAGTCCAGTCGCGCTATGGGGCCGCGCCGGTGCTCGTCATCCCGCATCGGGCCGCGAACGAGAGCGGCACCCCGAAGGACTTGATCCCGTGGAGCGAGGCGGACGCCGCGGCTCTCGCCGGCCGGCTCGGCGGGATCGAGGGAGTTCACGGGACCGTCATCGACCGGTCGTTCTACTCGCAGGCGTTCCGCAACGGGCAGCCGGTGGCCGACGACGCGGCCGAGGACGCCGGGCACGGCTGGTCCAGCACCCTGCTGGCGCCGTACAAGCTGGTTGCCGGCGCCGCGCCGCAGACCGCCGACCAGGTCGCGGTGGACGCGTCGCTGAACGTCAAACCCGGCGAGAAACTGCAGCTCAACCTGGCCTCCGGGCTGCGGGAGCTGACCGTTTCGGGCACGGTCGACGGTCCCGGCTACTTCTTCACCGACGCGGCCGCCGCGCAGCTCGATTCGGGCGTACGGACGATCGCCCCGCTGCTGGACGACCCGGGCAAGGCCGGCGCCGTGGCGAAGCAGGCGGACGCCCTGACCGGCGAGGCGGGCACGGTCCTCACCGGTGAGGCGCGGTCCGCGCTGGAGCCGCAGTTCGTGGCGCACAAGCGCTTCCTCGGCACGCAGTTGATCGCCGCGATGGCCATCCTCGGCCTGTTCGTGACGGTGTTCGTGGTGGCCGCCACCCTGGCCCTGGCGACCGCTCAGCGGCGACGTGAGATCGGCCTGCTACGCACCATCGGCGCCCAGCCGAAGCAGATCCGCCGGATGATTCTCGGCGAGGCGGCCGGGGTCGGCCTGGCCGGCTCGGTGGCCGGCTCGGTGCTGGCGGTGGCAGCCGCGCCGCTGATGAAGGCGATCCTGGTGAACCTGGACGTGACCGCTCCCGGCTTCGCGATCACGGTGTCCGCCTGGCCGCTGCTGACCGCGGCCCTGATCGGCGTCGGGGTGGCCGTGGCCGGCTCGTGGGCGGCGAGCCGGCTGGCCGCAAAGGTGGCTCCGCTGGAGGCGTTGCTGGACGCGCAGTCCGAGAAGCGCACGATGACGCCGACCCGGTGGCTGGCCGGGGCCGGTGCGCTGGGCCTCGGTGTACTGCTCGCGGTGATGACCGCGGTGTCCGGCGCGGACGACCGGATCAACATGGCGATGGGCGCAGCCATGTGCTTCATCGTGGCGGCGGCGCTGCTCGCTCCGGTCGTCATCGGCCCGGTGGTCCGGCTGGTCACCGCACCACTGACCCGGCGGTCCACCTCGGCCG
This sequence comes from Actinoplanes sp. NPDC020271, assembly GCF_044388125.1. NCBI lineage: Bacteria > Bacillati > Actinomycetota > Actinomycetes > Micromonosporales > Micromonosporaceae > Actinoplanes > Actinoplanes sp. NPDC020271. The sequence continues at coordinate 107,098 of NZ_JBIRWQ010000017.1, read as the reverse complement.
GCCCGATGCTGATCCGCTCCGAACTGCTGAACGCGACCCGCCGGGCGGCCTCGACGGCGGCGCCGATCATCGCGGCGGTCGGGTTCGCGGTGCTGATCAGCGGCATGGTGGAGACGATGCGGACGGCGTACCCGGCCGGTGAGACGAAGAAGCTGGCCGGCCAGGTCCTGATCGCGCCGGAGGGCACGCCGGGCCTGAGCGACCAGGTGGTGGCGCAGAACCCGGTAGGCAAGGCGGCGCTGCCGACCCGGATCTTCCTGGACCGCCCGGGCAAGGGCCCGACCGTGATCGACGCGCTCGGCTCGCGGGACCCGCGCTGGGACAAGCCGGGCGAGGCCGTGCTGGGCGAGAGCACCGCGAAGATGTTCGGCGTCGCCGCCGGGCAGACGGTCACCGTCCGATTCGTCGACGGCCTGAGCGAAACGGTGAAGGTCTCCCAGGTGCTTCCGGACGACCCGGGCCGCGGTGCCTTCGTGATGTCCCGGACGCTGGTCCGGCAGCACGACCGCGCGGCCCTCACCGACACCGTCTTCATCCCGCAGGCCAACGCCCCGCAGACGGTGGCGGCCGGCGCCGCGCTGCACGACGCGCAGAGCTACGCCCTGGCCGACTACAACACCGACGCCCGCCTCACCACCAGCCTCGCAATGATGCTCATCGTGGTGGCGGTCGGCTACAGCGGCCTGGCGGTCGCGAACAACATGGCGATGGCGGCATACGGCCGCAAGGACGACTTCGCGGTGATGAAGTCGGCCGGTGGCACCGTCCGGCAGCTGATGAAATTCGTGATCGGTGAGACCGCGCTGATCTCCGGTGTCGGCATCGCGCTGGGCCTGCTGGTGACGCTGCCGCCGCTGGCCGGCATGGCCTCGGGCCTGTCGGAGGTGACCGGCACCGACGTCACGATCCAGCTCAGCGGGGGTGTGGTCACCGCCGCGATCCTCGGCTCGCTGATCATGGCGATCGGCGCGAGCGTCGCGGTCACGTGGCGAGTGCTCCGGCCCCGGGTGGCGGCCGGCTGAGCCGGGGTGGGGACCCCGTGGACAGACCCCCACCCCTAGGAGCCCGAGGACGGCGGACCCCCGCCGCTGTCCTCGGGCTCCGTCGTGTTCGCCGGATGCCGCTCCCCGGAGCGGCATCCGGCGATCGGCGCTTACCGGGAGATCGACGCTTATAGAAAGCAGGTAGCCCTCGACGATTCGCTATGGCCTCCACCTATCCGATGGGAGGCGATCAGCATGGTCGTCCGGGGGAGCCAGACGTCCGCACGATGGCTGCGGCCGTGCAACGACGTCGCGTACCCGACCAGCCACCTCGTGTGCCTGCCGCACGCGGGAGGCACCGCTCAGGCATACCGCAGCTGGCCGAGCCTGCTGCCGGCCGACGTGGCGGTGCACTCCGTCCAGTACCCGGGCCGCCAGGACCGGCTGCGTGAGCCGGCCGCCGAGGCGCTCACCGACCTGGTCGGCCCGATCGCCGACGAGCTGACCCCGCTGCTCGGCTCGCCGCTGACGCTGTTCGGGCACAGCATGGGCGCGATCGTCGCCTACGAGGTGACGCTGGAGCTGCAGCGGCGCCACGGCGCTGTCGTGGACCTGCTGGCCGTCTCCGGCTCCCGGGCCCCGGACCAGCGGGAGCCGGGTGACAAGGACAAGCTCACCGACGCCGCGCTGATCGCCGAGATCAGCCGGGTGAACAGCACGTTCGGGGATCTGCTGGCCGCACCGGAGCTGCTTGACCTGGTGCTGCCCACGATCCGCTCCGACTACCGGCTGATCGGCGGCTACGACCGCACGACGGTCGTGCCGGTACGCGCGCCGATGCTGGCCATGGGCGGTGACGAGGACCCGGACGTCAGCCGCGCCGACCTGCTGCAGTGGTCCCGGTTCAGCAGCGCCGGCTTCGACTCGGCCGTCTTCCCGGGCGGCCACTTCTACCTCGCCGCCCACGAGGCGAGCGTCCTGCGCCGGCTGGCTTGCTCACTGCCGTCCGGCACCCCCCGCCGGCATCAGCGGGTCGCCGTCCAACAGCCGTCGAACAACTAGGGGTCCGTAACCATGACCGAATCCCGTACCGTCTCCGCAGTCTTCCGCCGGATGGTCGAGCGCCGCGGCGACTGTCACGCCGTCGCCTACGTCGGCGACCCCCTGGACGAGTCCACCTTCCGCTGGTGGACCTACGCCGACGTGGACCGGCAGGCCCGGAGCATCGCCGGCTGGTTGACCCGGCAGGCGCTGCCCGGCTCCCGTGTCCTGCTGCTCTACCCGGCCGGCGGTGACTTCGTCACGGCCCTGCTCGGCTGCTTCTACGCCGGCATGGTGGCGGTACCGTCGTCGATGCCCGGCCGGTTCATGCACGACCAGCGCCGGGTGCTCAACATCGCCCGGGACGCCAAGGTCTCCTGCGTACTCACCGTCGGCGCCGAACAGGAATCGGTGCGCTCCTGGGCCGAACAGACCGACCTCGACGCGGCGATCCTGGCCACCGACACGACCGAGTTGTTCCCGCTCGCGGCCGACGCGATCCATCCGGTACGGCCGGACAGCGTGGCGGTCCTGCAGTACACCTCCGGTTCCACCTCGGACCCGAAGGGCGTGGTGATCACCCACGAGAACCTGCTGCTCAACGCGGCTTCGGTGCACGAAGGGCTGAACACCGACGAGACGAGCCGGTTCGGCGGCTGGATCCCGAACTACCACGACATGGGCCTGATGGGGCACATCCTGCCGCCCCTGGTGGTCGGTGGTGAGGTCGTGCTGATGAGCCCGGCGACGTTCCTGCGCCGGCCGGTCACCTGGCTGCAACTGGTCGACCGGTTCGACCTGAAGCTCTCGGCCGGCCCCAGCTTTGCGTACGAGCTGTGCCTCAGCCGGGTCACCGACGAGGAGATCGCCAAGCTGGACCTGTCCGGCTGGCAGAACGCCGCCAACGGCTCCGAGCCGGTGAACCCGACCGTGCTGCGCGCCTTCACCGAGCGTTTCGCGGCCGCCGGCTTCCGTGCGGACAACTTCTCACCGTGCTACGGCATGGCCGAGGCGACCTTGGTGGTGTCGGCGTTCGCCACCGGCGACCCGGTGGTGCGGCGCTGCGACGCGGCCGCCCTGGCCGAGAACCGGATCGTGCCGGCCGCCGTCGACGGTGAGCACCGCGACCTGGTCAGCTGCGGCGCGCCGGTCGGCATCGACCTGCGGATCGTGGACCCGGCGACCGGCGAGGAGCTGGCCGACGGCCGGATCGGCGAGATCTGGCTGAGCGGCCCCAGCGTCGCACAGGGCTACTGGCAGAACCCGGCCGCCACCGCGGCGGCCTTCGGCCATCGGGTCGGTGACGCCGACGGATTCCTGCGCACCGGCGACCTGGGCACGTTACTCGACGGCGAGGTCTACGTCACCGGGCGGATCAAAGACATGATCATCGTACGAGGCCGCAACATCTACCCGCACGACGTGGAGCAGGAGCTCCGCCTGCATCACCCGGAACTGCGCGACCGGGTCGGCGCGGTGTTCACCGTCCCGGCCGGGGACGGCAGCCCCGACGGCCGGCTCGTCGTCACGCACGAGGTGCAGAAGCTGCCCGCCGGCCGGGACGCAGGCGACCTGATCGCGGGCATCCGCCACACGGTGTCCCGGGAGTTCGGCGTCCGGCCGCACGCGGTGTTGCTGCTGCGGCGCGGCGCGGTGCGGCGCACCACCAGCGGCAAGATCCAGCGCTCCGCGATGCGCGGACTCTTCCAGGCCGGCGAGCTGCAGCCCCTGCACGCCGACGGTTACTCCGCCGAGCGCATGCTGGCCACGATCGGCGAACCGCAGTGACCCTGGAGAGCCTGGGCCTGGACGAGGTCTCGGCATTCCCGGTCGCCGCCTGCGCCGCGCTGGACGAGGCGGGACTGCCTGCGTACTACGTGCCGGTCTCGCTCGGCGGCCGGCTGGATGGTCTCAGCACCCTGATCGCGCGTTTGCGGGAGACGGCCGCGACCGACCTGACGGTGGCGGTGGCGCACGGCAAGACGTTCCTCGGCGCGGTCTCGGTGTGGCTGGCCGGTGACCCCGGTCAGGCCGCCCGGCTGGCCCGGCACGTGCTGGCCGGCGAGGCGGTGGCGTGGGGGCTGACCGAGGAGGGCATCGGCAGCGATCTGCTGGCCGGGACGGTGTCCGCCACTCGCACCTCGGAGGGCTGGCGCCTGGACGGCCGGAAGTGGCCGATCAACAACGCCACCCGCGGCCGCTTCATGTGCGTGCTCGCCCGTACCGCCGAGGGCGGCGGCCCGCGCGGCTTCAGTCTCTTCCTGGTCGACAAGCACGCCCTGCCGCCCGGCGCCACCCGCCCGGTGGCGAAGGTGCCGACCCACGGCATCCGCGGCGCCGACATCAGCGGTTTGGAGTTCGTGGCCGCCCCGCTGCCGGCCGACGCCCTGGTGGGCACGGTCGGGGGCGGCCTGGAGACCGTGCTCAAGGCCCTGCAGTGGACCCGGACCGCGTGCAGCGCGCTCTCCCTGGGCGCGGCCGACCACGGCCTCGCCCTGGCCCGGCGCTACCTGTCCGAACGGCGGCTCTACGACCGGCGGCTCGGCGACCTGCCGCATGCCCGGGCCGGCGCCGGAGAGGGGGTGGCTCGGCTGTTCCTGGCCGAGGTGGTCGCCACCACCGCGGCCCGGGCCACACAGGCGGCGCCGGGCGAGCTGAGCGTGCTGGCCGCCATCGCGAAGGCGTTCGTCCCGAGCGTCGTCCACGAGCAGCTGCGGCAGCTCGGTGACCTGCTCGGGGCCCGTGGGTTCCTGACCGGCGTCGAAGGCTACGGCGAGTTCGCCAAACTCGAGCGCGATCACCAGATCGTCGGCATCTTCGACGGCAGCACCTGGGTCAACCGCAGCGCGCTGGTCACCAGCCTGCCGGCGGTGAGCCGGCTCCTGGAGCGCGACGCCGATCCCGGCGGGCCGCCCGCGTGGCTGAACCTGGACGCGCCGCTGCCCGTCCTGGATCCGTCGGCGCTGCGGCTGGCGCCGGCCGGCGAGTCGATCGTCCGGGCACTTCCCGGGGTGGTCGCCGGCCTGGAGCGTGATGGCAGCCTGCCGCCGGACGTGCTGGCGACGGCGCATCGGCTGGTGGCGGCGACCCGGGCGGTCCGTGACGAGCTGCGGACGATCCGGCCGGCCGCCGGGTTGCCACCGACCGCGGTGATGCGCCTGGCCGAGCGGTACGAGTGGTGCTTCGCGGGCGCCGCCGCGGTGAGCCTGTGGGCGGCCAACCCGCAGCGGCACGCCCTGCCGTGGTGGCGGTCGGGCCTGTGGCTGCGAGGCGCCCTGTCCCTGGTCCTCGCCCACCTCACCGGGACCCCGGTGGACTCTTTCGACCTGCTGGCGGAGAGGTTGCTCAGCCCGGACGGCGCGGCGGCCACGCTGCTGACCCGAGGATCGGGGGTGGCCTGATGGCCGCGGACGTCTTCTTGGATCGTGACATCGACGAGCGGATCGGCGCGCTGGAGGAACTCCTCGGGGATCCGCGTGATCCGGCCAATCCGGTCGGGCACACGGCGATCCTGGGCGCCGACGAGCGGGCCGAGCTGCTGCCCGCCGGTGAGATGGCGCTGGACGCATTCGGGCTCAAGGCCGAGATGGTGCCGGCCGAGCTGGGTGGGCGCTTCACCCGGGCGGACCATCTGGTGGAGTTGATGCGCTCGCTCTACCGGCGCGATCCCTCCCTTGGCCTGGGCTACGCCTCCAGCACCCTGCTGGGCGCGGTGAACGTGTGGACGGCAGGTTCGGCCGAGCAGCGCGCCGACCTGGCGGAGCTGCTGCTCGCCAACGGACGGGTGGCGGCGGCCTATCACGAGCTGGCGCACGGCAACGACATCGGCGCGATGGAGTTCTCGGCCCTGCCCGGCCCGGCGGGCGGGCTGCTGCTCAACGGGCGCAAGGAGGTCGTGTCCAACCTGCGACGGGCGGACGCCGTGGTGTTCTTCGCCCGCACCGATCCCGGCCCGGGCCGACGCAGCCACTCGCAGGTCTACGTGCGCAAGGCCGATCTGGACCAGCGCCGCTACACGTATCTGCCTCGCTTCCGTTCGGTCGGCATGCGCGGGGTCGATCTGGGCGGCATCGAGGTCCGGGACTGCCCGATCGACGCCGGCTCAGTGCTGGGGCCGCCCGGACGGGGCATGGAGGTGACCACCCGGGCCTATCAGCTGACCCGGGCCGCGCTGCCGGCGATGTTCACCGCGCTGCTGGACACCAGCCTGCGTTGCACGCTCGACCACGTCCGGTCCCGCGCGCTCTACGGCCGGACGGCCGACTCCATCCCGATGGTGCGCACCACCCTGGTGAACGCCTTCGTGGACCAGCTGGTGTGCGAGGCGCTGGCGCTGGCGGCGACCCGGGCGCTGCACCTGACTCCGCGGGCCGGCAGCGTCTACGCCCCGGCGGTCAAGTTCCTCCTCTCCGGCATGCTGCTGGAGGCCATGCAGCAGTTGACGCTCGTGATGGGCTCCGAGTTCTACCGGCGTGACGGTGTGCACGCGATCTTCGAAAAGATGACCCGGGATCTCAAACCGGTCGGCTTCGGGCACGTCGCCCGGGCCGCTTGCCTGACCAGCCTCATCCCGCAGTTGCCGTTGCTGGCCCGGCGGGGCTGGCGGACCGCCGAGCCGGCGCCCGACGGCCTGTTCGCCCCGGTGGCGGACCTGCCGCCGCTGGATTTCGCCGGCCTGACGATCACTTCGGGCGGCCACGACCCGCTCGCCGGGTCGCTGGCCACCGCGGCCGATCGGCTCGGCCCGGACGCGCCGGCCACGCTTCGCCGGCAGGTCGAGCGGCAGGCTGCCGAGCTCACCGCCCTGGCGGCACAGTGCGCGGGCCTCGCGCCCGCGGACCTGAGCACCGTCGCGACCGTACGGACCCGGCACCTGGCTGCCGCGTACGTGACGGCGCTGGCCGCCTCCGCCTGTGTCGAGCTTCATCTGCGGCACCGTGCCGTCGGCGGCTTCCTCGGCGACACCGACTGGCTGGTCGCGGCGCTCACCCGGCTGTCCGCCGCCCATCTGCCGATCACCCGGGACGTGCCCGTCGAGGTGGAGGGCTCGCTCTTCGCCGAGCTGCTGCGCCGGCACGACCGGGGCGCCGGATTCGGGATTTCGGCCCGTCAGCTGCGCTGACAGGTCATGGCACTCACTGTGAAGGGAAATCTCATGGACAGCATCACCGGAACGACCTCTGTCGACGACGCGGTCGCCACGCTGCGCCACTGGCTGCTGGAGCGGGTCGCGGCGTATCTGCCCGACGTCGAGGAGCCGATCAGCGCGAGCAAGCCGCTCGGCGAGTACGGCCTCGACTCGATCGTCGTGCTGGCCCTGGCCGCCGACATCGAGGACCACCTCGCGATCAGCCTGGACCCGACCGCCCTGTGGGACTACCCCACGGTCGACCAGCTCACCGTCTTCCTGCTGGACGAGTGCGTCCGGCAGAAGTCACAGATATAAGGGGGAATCATGCGATCTTTCAAAATCATGGCGGGTGTGCTCGCCGTAGCGGTCGCGTTCGTGGCGCCGCTCCCGGGCAGTCCGGCCCAGGCGGTCGGCCCCGTTCAGGCGGCGGCCGTCGACTGGCCGATCCAGGAGATGGAACGCCTGGACCCGTTGGAGGGGGTCTGGAACTGCACCGGGCTCAACTACTCGCGGCCGGGGGCCACGCCGATCGCCGCGACCGGGTCGGCTGCGGTCAAGTTCTCGCAGGGGCAGCGCTGGCTGCAGTGGGATGTGAAGACCACGCTGGCCAACGGCTACGTCGGCACCGAGTTCGCCGTCTGGGGCTGGGACGCGGTGACCAAGACCTACTCCCTGGACACGTACGGCGAGGGGTACCGAGCGATCCTGCGCAGCCCGGGCTGGCAGGGCAACACGATCAAGGCGTACGGCATCACCACCACCGCGTCGGCGGACATCGTCAGGTCGCGCGTGTCGATGACCATCGAGGGGTCGGACGCGGTGAGCCTGCAGCGTGAGTACGAGGTGGACGGCGCGTTCTACGTTGCCGTGCAGCAGGCCTGCCGGCGCAGCTCGTAGACGGAACGACTGTGGGCCCGTCAGAAGACGAGGACCAGGTTGTCGTGTCGCAGCAGCCGGTCGTCGCAGTGCCACTCGATGGCCCGGGACAGCACGGTGCGCTCGACGTCGGCGCCCAGCCGGACCAGGTCCGCGGTGTCGTGCCGATGCGAGGCCCGCACCACGTCCTGCTCGATGATCGGACCCTCGTCGAGATCCTCGGTGACGTAGTGCGCGGTCGCGCCGATCAGCTTGACGCCTCGTTGGCGGGCCCGTTCGTACGGCCCGGCGCCGGCGAACGCCGGCAGGAACGAGTGATGAATGTTGATCACGGGGACCCGTACCTTCTCCAGGAACGCACCGGAGAGGATCTGCATGTATCGGGCCAGGACGATCACGTCGCACTCACCGTCGAGCACGTCGGCGAGCGCCCCCTCGGCCTGCGCCTTGCCGCCCGGCGCCACCGGCACATGGTGAAAGGGCAGACCGAACGACTCGACGGTGTCCCGCAGGTCGGGGTGGTTCGAGGCGACCAGGACCAGCTCGCCGGCCAGTTCGCCGCGGCGCCAGCGCCACAGCAGGTCCAGCAGGCAGTGATCGGTCTTGGAGACCAGGACCGCGATCCGCTTGGGCCGACCGGCGTCGGCGAAGTGCCAGGCCATGTCGTACGGCGTGGCGACCTCCGCGGCGAACTCCCCGACCAGGGTCGCCCGGTCCACGGCGTCGACCGCGAGCTCCATCCGCAGGTGGAACGTTCCTCCCTCCGGGCTGGTCGTGTATTGATCGGACTGGCGGATGTTCGCACCGCGGTCGTGCAGGAATTGCGTGACCGCGCGGATGATGCCCGGACGGTCCGGGCACGAGACGAGCAGGCGCAGCTTGTCGACGGGCATGGTTCCTCCAACACAGGCTCGGATCACTCGAATGTCGCGCAGCGATCTATGCCGGAACTCTGTGTCAGTGCCCGTGGTGGCTCAGCTCAGCCAGCGCAGCTCCTGTGCGCGAGCCCCACCCTGGAACCGGCTCTGCGCCCCGAGCGCGTCCATCAACTCGCGAATGAGCCGGCTCAACGTACGCGGCGAGATGCCCAGGTTGCGGGCGATCTTCTCGTCCTTGAGACCGGTGGCCAGCATTTGCAGCAGCGCGGCGTGCTGCGGGGCGAGCTGGTCGAGCGGTGGTCGGGGCAGCTCCTCGTCGTGCGGCAGCGCGTTGCCCGGATTCCACGCCAGATCGTAGAGATGGGCGATCGGTTGCACGATGGCCCCGCCCCGTAACACCAGCACCGGTGACTGTTCCTGATCACCAACTGCGGCTAGCAGAGCGAGCGTGTTGTCGCATATGATCATGCGCGTCGGCACCATCGGATTGGTGCGCACGTCCGCGCCGATATCGCGCAGCAAGTTCAGGTACTGCCGGGCGTAACCGACCCGCAGATACTGATCCTGATAAAGCGCGCGCATGCGGATGCCCCGGCGCAGCATGACTTCGTCACGTTGTAAGCCGCTGCGCAACATCTCCTCGGGCGGCGGCGGGCCGGGATGCACGGAGATCACCTCGTTGACCGCGCGGTCGGTGATCTCGGTCAGCAGCCCCCGGATCCGCCCGCTGTCACGGACCAGCTCGACCCGGATGTCGTCGGACGGACCGATGTCCATCGGCAGGAACCCCTGAACCAGAGTGGCCACTGCGGCCTGGGTCTCCGCGACCCGCCGGGCAGCCACATCCAGGGTGTTCATCTCGTCGCTGAGCAGCCGGCGTAACGCCGCGTCCGGAGTGAGCAGCGCATCCGACTGCTGGATTCCCTCGCTGTCCAGCAGTCGCAACGCCGACAGCACCTCCACGGCGCGCTGGCGCTTGGCGTCCTTCAGATCGAGAGCCTCGGCGGCGTTGGCCACATCCGAGCATCCGGTACGAAACATGTGTTCGTAGAGTCTTAGTGCCAAATCGACGTCTGTCTTATCAAAAACAGGCATAGACACTTCCCCCGTGCTAGACCATCACGAGGAATAATCGCACGATTTGTCACATCAGGACGAGTTCACCCCGGGAGTGATCTGGGTCACTTTTCACATTGAAGGACGTCACCACCGTACGCCCATGAGTCCGGTGTCGCCACGCGGACGATTCTGGCTCGACCGGGACGCATGACGCGCCCGGGCCGCCAGGCAACCGGCCAGCACCTCGCCGGCCATCTGTCTCCGACTGACCATCGGGACCCGGCGGACCGCATCGCCCGCCAGGCCGAACCGGTCGGCCTCGGCCACGGCCGACTGGGTATGCAGCAGATGGACGTCGACCGGAAGGCTCCGATAGACGAGCCAGGCCCAGGCCAGCGAGCCGTCGCCGGCAGCCGGCGCCTCCAGCGCCGAATGCACCAGCGGGCAGTCCAGTTCCAGGGCGAGCAGCACGGCGAAGAGCAGCGCCTCGGTGCCCCAGGCGAGCACCACATCAACCCTCGGCTCGGCGGCGCGGGCGCGTAACGCGCCGCATGCCGTGGCGACGGCCGCGCGAGTCAGCTCACCGCTGACCACGACGTCAGCCCGGTGGCCGAGCCGCTCCAGCTCGACACGCAGGGGATCGAAGTCAGCCGCCACCGCACTGACGACACACGCGAGCAGGCGCATCGCCGCACACCTTCCATCACAACCGATCCTGAGACGTCTCAGTGTCCGGAGCGCCGCGCGTCGCCGGTGCTCGGTCGGGTCATGTTGGCAGCTTGTTGCCATGTTTGTGACCTTCGGCGCGCCCATCGGGCGGGCGATTCGGCGGACCGCCGCATCACCGGAAACCGCCTGTCAGGCGGTGGCGACTCTCCGCCACTGCGAGTTGCCGCCTTTACAAAACCTTCCACTAGCCGCTCTACATCGACATCCTGGTTTCAGAGCCGAACGGATCCGGACGGATCAACGGTCACAATCCCCCTCCCTGAAAGGTCGATGTCATGCTGTCTGCCCTCATTCTCACCGTCACCACCACTGCCATCAACCTCTTCACGGCGGCCGACATCACCATCTGGTGGCCGTGACAATGCACGTCAAAATCGTCACGGCCCAACAAATACAATCGGTGCTGGCCGGCGCGGCACACCACCTCACACTGCTGACTCCGGCCGCCGCGCTGACCGACGGCTGCCCGGACGTGGCGGCCGCCGTCACGGCCGTCCGGCGCGGCGTGCGGGTCCGGGTGCATGTCGGCTCGGATCGCCGCGGTCCCTGCCCGGCGGTGGCTGATCTGGCGGTCCTGCCGACCGCCACGGTTCCGTGCCGGATGGCGGTGATCGACGGAAAGATCCTGGTCGCAGCTCAGAACGGCTGGGACTACACGGCCGGCGGGGCGGTGCTCGCGAGCCCCGGACTGGCTTCGATGATCGAGCGGTCGATGTGGCGCGACGCGGCGCCGCGGACCGGCGAGCCGCACCAATTGCCGTACGCCGAGCGGGCCGCGCTGACTCAGCTCACCCTCGGCGTGACGGACGACCTGGCGGCACGCAGCCTGGGTATCGCGACTCGGTCCTATCGGCGCACCGTCGCGGCCCTGATGCAACGGCTCTCCGCCGACAGCAGATTCCAGGCCGGTTATCGCGCCGCAAAAGCGAATTTGCTTTGACCAGATCGGTCCATCTATACGGACTCTCTCGGGGGAACGACAATGGAATTTTCGATTCTGGGTCCTGTGACAGCGCGCACATGCGGTATGGAGATCCCACTGTCGGGATCGAAAATAAACACCGTCCTCTGTGCACTGTTGGTGGCCCGGGGCAGAGCCCTGTCCTACACCAAGCTCAGCGAGTATCTGTGGGGCTGGACGCCACCGGCGACGATGAGCGCGCAGATCTACTCCTACGTCTACAAGCTGCGCAAACAGCTGGGCGACGAGGTACGGCTGGAACGCCAGCACGCCGGGTACACACTCGACACGCTCGGCGCGGATTTCGACGCGGTCATCTTCGACCGCCGGGTGGAGCAGGGCCGCCGCGCCCTCGCGGTACGTGATTACGGGAGCGCCGCCGAGCAGCTGCGCGGCGCCCTGGCGCTGTGGCGTGGCCCGGCGATGGCCAATGTCACCGAGCACCTGGCCGAGATCGAGCGGCCACCGCTCGAGGAAGCCTGGGCCAATGCCACCGAGCAACGCATCGAGGCGGACCTCGCGTTGCGTCAGGACACCGGGCTGGTCCCGGAGCTGACCAGCCTGGTCGGCAAGTTCCCGCTGCGTGAGCAGTTCCGTGCGCAACTGGTGCTCGCGCTGTGCCGCAGCGGCCGGCGCGCCGACGCGCTGCTGGCCTTCCACGAGGGCCGTCGGGTGCTCGCCGACCAGCTCGGTGTGGATCCGGGACCGATGCTCGTCCGGGCCTACCAGGAGGCGTTGCACGACGAGGAGCCCGAGTACGCGCCCGAGCCGAGCGTCGTCGCCCGGGAGCGCCGGCGGCGTGCCACCTCCTCGCTGCTGCCACCGGACATCTCGCACTTCACCGGACGCCTCGCCGAGCTGGCCACGGTGCGCGGCGCCTGGGCCGCGGCCGGCGGCCCCTGGGTGCGGACGGCGCCGAGCCGTCTGCTGATCACGGGAGCGGTCGGCACGGGCAAGACCGCCTTGGCCGTACGGATCGGGCACACCTCGGCCGAGCAGTTCCCGGACGGTGTCCTCTATGCCGCCCTGAGCGAGTGGGACGGCACGCCCCGGCCGGTCGCCGACGTCCTGGCGCAGCTGCTGCACGGCATGGGCCAGGAGCCGGCTCCCGGCGCCGACGTGCACGACCTCCTGCGTGACTACCGCGCCGCGGGGCACGACCGTCGCGTGCTGGTGATCCTCGACGACGTCGTCGACGAGCGGTGGCTGGACGACCTCATCCCGGCCAGCCCCCTGGCGGCCGCCGTGGTCACCAGCCGGCAGTACCTCACCGGCTTCCCGCACCGGCACGTCCTTGCGCTGGACCCGCTGCCGGAGCGCGACGGGGTGAAGCTGCTGGCCGCGATCGCCGGTGAGTACCGGGTCTACAAGGAGATGGCCGCCGCGCGGACAGTGGTGCGACTCTGCGACGGGCTGCCGCTGGCCCTGCACATCGCCGGCGCCCGGCTCGCGTCCCACCCGCTGTGGACGGTGGAGCATCTGGCCACCCGCCTCGCCGATCCGGCCCGGCGGCTCGACGAGCTCTGCCACGCCCGGCAGACCGTCCGCGGCCGGCTGATGGCCGCGATGCAGCGGCTGCCCGCGCCGGCCCGCGCGCTGCTCCCGGCGCTGGTCAGCGCGGATCATGCGGGGTTCACCGCACGATCGGTGACGTCGGCGGCCACGGCGCTGGTCGAGACGGCCGATCGGCTGGAGGAGCTCGCAGACCTGCACCTGGTCGCCCCGGCCGCGGTGGACGACGCCGGCTTCACCAGGTTCCGGCTGACCGGGTTGAACCGATTGCTCGCCGCCGAGCTGGCGGCCCGGGCGGCCCACACCTGAGACACCGGAAAAGGGGAGGCGGACGATCCGCCTCCCCTTCCGTTGTGCGTCGACCTCAGTCGGACATCGCCACCAGCGTGCGCCGGTCACCGGTGAACGACCGGCGACCGTGCCCGACCAGCACGTTGTCGATGAGCATCAGGTCGCCGGACTGCCACGGGACGTCGACCGCGTGTTCCAGGCCCCGGTCGCGGATCTGCTCGACGTACCGTCCGGGGATGGGGCTGCTGTCGGCGAACGTGACGTACTGCGGCAGCTCGTCGAGCGGCAGGATGTCGTAGAGCTCGGCCGCCGTCTGGTCCCCCAGCCCGGCCGGATGCCACTGGTCGGCCTGGTTGAACCAGACCTCGGCGCCGGTGACCGGGTGCCGGGTGGTGGCGGGGCGCACCTGGGTGACCCGCAGGCCCTCCGGCCGCCACTCCCACTCGGCCTCGGCATCGGTCAGGAACTCCTCCACTTCCGCACGGTCGCTGGTCTCGAAGGTGTCCTGCCAGCTCTTGCCGAGTCCGTAGCCGTCGTGCAGGTTCTGCACGTAACGGACCCCGCCGGCGAACGCCTCGCGAACCTCGGCGTCGAGCGACGCCAGCCAGAGCTCACCGTCCACGATCGGTGTCCCGCCGCCGGTGACCGCCGCGATCTGGCTGTAGAAGGCCAGCCGGGCCGGCCAGCGCCGGGCGTAGCAGAGCTCGTTGTGCTGAGAGATGGTGAACTCGGCCGGATACTCGGTCGAGGTGTAGACATTGCCGCGCACCCGGGTCCGCGGCGAGTTGCCGTGCACGTAGGGCAGGCGGTTGGGCAGCAACCGGTCGAGCACTCCGTCGAGATCCTCCGGCGTCACCCCGAAGTCACGGAAGACCAGCGCCTTCTTCTCCACCAGCAGGGTGGACAGGCCGTCGGGGCCGAGGTCGTCGAGCCATCCGGCGAGCCGGCGAGCGCCCTTGTCGGTCGCCCGGATCTCGTACGGCGCCCACGCGATGGCGATGTCCGTCATGAATTCATCCTTCGTCCCGGCCGCGCCACCCGGCACGGCGCCGACGGACGCGCCGGTCGGCGCGTCCGCTCCCGGGCCCGCGGCCTCAGGCTGTGACGCGGGCGTTGAGCTTGCCGAGCAGTTCGATGCCGTGCAGAACGGCGTCCGGTCGGACCCCGAAATCGACGAGGCAACCGATCTCGTCGATGCCGAGACCGGCCACGCGGTCGATCAACTCGGCGGCGTGGTCCACGCCACCGAACAAGCCACCGGTGGAGAAGTAGCGGTCGAACGCGCGCGCCGAGAGGTACTCGATGTCGGCGGCGTTCAGGTCGGCCAGGTTCACGTCCTTGCCGAGGAACGACTTCGCGGTCAGGTTCGCGGAACTCTTCAGATAGTTGGTGAACGGGGTCCGGACCACCTCGCGGACCTGCTCGAGGTCGTCGCCGAGCAGGGTGTGCAGCATCAGGACCACGTGACCGGACCACCCGTGCCGCTCGGTGGCGACCCGGCGGTACTCGGCGATCTTCCCGGCCAGTTCGCCGAGGTTCTGCCCGAGCAGATGCGTCAGCAGACCGGCCCGCATCTCCCCGGCCGCCCGGAACGTCTCGACGCCCCCGCCGGAAGTCACCCAGATCGGCAGCTCCGGCTGGACGGCCGGCGGGTACGGCCGCACCTCGACGGCCCGGCCCATACCGTCCACCCCGGTGGCCGAGCCGCCACGCCACAACCGGCGTACCTCCTCGGCGGTCTGCCTCAGAACGGTGCGGCGGTTCTCGTAGTTGCCCGGCGCGAGCGCGAAGTCGACGGCGTTCCACCCGGAGGCGAAAGCGATGCCGACCCGGCCGCCGGAGAGGTTGTCGACGACCGACCACTCCTCCGCGATCCGCAGCGGATGATGCAGTGGCGCGACGACGCTGCCGGCCCGGATGCCGATCCGCTCGGTGATCGTGGCGATGGCAGCGCCGAGCACCGACGGGTTGGGATAGGCGCCGCCGAACGGGTCGAAGTGCCGTTCCGGGGTCCACACCGCGGTGAGGCCGGCCCGATCGGCGAGTTTGGCGCCCTCGATGAGCAGCTCGTAGCGGCCGCGCGCGCCGGGGGCGGTGCTGTCGTTGGCGAAGTAGAACAGGCTCAGATCCATCGTGGTCCCGTCAGGTCGTGGTTACGAGGTCGCCCGGCTCCGGCTCCGGGGCCGGGAGCCGGGTCTGCCGGATCGCCGGGACGGTGAGCGCGGCGCCGGTGACGACCGCCATGCCGGCGGCCGCGACGAGTAGCCCGGTCGCGCCACCGGTCACATCCAGCAGGTATCCGGCGCCGATCGCGCCGAGTCCGGAGGCGGCCGCCGCGGCGAACCCAGCGGTGCCCCCGACGCGCCCCTGCAACGCGGCCGGGGTCGCGGTCATCTGGTAGACCGCCGAGGCGACGTTGAAGACGGCGCCGACGAAGCTCATCGCGGCGAACAGCGCGCCGAGACCCACCGGCGAGACGACGAACGCGCTGCCCGCCATCAGTGCGCCCCAGGCGGCGAACCCGCCGATCACCACGGCCGGAAGCGGCAGCCGGCTCAGCCACCAGCGCGCGGTGAGCGCCCCGGCCACGCCGCCGCAGCCGCTGATGCCGAACAGCAGGCCGACCGCCGATGCCGGATGGCCCTGCTCCTGGACGAGCACGACCATCAGGGACAGCGAGACCAGCTGGAAGAAGACGCCGCTGAGGGACACCAGGACGACCGCGGCACGCAGGAAGGCGTGGCCCCGCAGCCAGGCGAAGCCGTCGAGCACGTCCCGGCCGACGTGTCGGCTGCCCTCGACCGGCGCCGGCCGGGTGTCGGCCCGCATCAGCGCGACGTTGGCGAACGCCACCAGGGCACCCGCGGCGGCCAGCAGGAACGGGCTCCAGCGGGTCCAGGTGAACAGCAACGTGCCGAGCGGCGCGCCGACCAGCCCGGCCACCCGGCCCCGGGCCTCGTTCTGGCCCATCGCCGAGCCGAGCTGGGACGCCGGCACCACCTGGCGCACGGTGACCCGCTCCGCGAGCCCGGAGAAGATCGCCAGGCTGGTGTCGACGAAGACCATCGCGAGCAGCACGGTGAGGGTGAGCCTGCCGGTCAGGAGAGTGGCGGCCACCGCGCCGAGTGCCAGCGCCCGGCACCCGGCGCAGAGGGCCATCACCCGGCGGCGGTCCCACCGGTCGACAAGAGCCCCGGCCGGTAACTGGAAGACGACGCTCGGCAGGATCGCGGCCGATGTCGCGAAACCGGCCGCCGCCGCCGACCCTCCGGAGATCCAGAGCGCCAGCAGGGGGTAACAGACCGCGCTCATCCGAGAGCCGAGGAACGAGACCCAGTGGCCCGTCCAGAGCAGGACGAAGTCGCGGTTGCGGTGCAGCGGCACGATCTCGCGGGTGGTCATCACCGGCGCCTCTCTTTTCGGTGCTCGGATCAGGCCGCGTCGCCGGCCATCTCGCGCACCAGGCTGAGCGGGCGCATGTCGGTCCAGTTCTGCTCCACGTACTCCAGGCAGGCGGCGCGGGTGTCCTCGCCATGCACCCGCTGCCAACCGGCCGGCACCTCGGCGAAAGCCGGCCACAGCGAGTGCTGCCCCTCGTCGTTGACCAGGACCAGGTACGGCGCCTCGTCGTTCTCGAACGGGTTCGGCATGGTTGCTCCTCACATCGAATCGGTGTCGTCCGGTGACGACGGGTTCGACTTTCCGGCAGTGGTCTATCCGTTTCCTATGCCGTCGCGCCGAGGCGTTTGGACAGCACACGGCCGATCTCGGCGACCGCCGCGGGCGTCGTGAACAGCTGCTCATGGGTGGCGTCGACGGGGTGCTCGGTGATCTGGCCACGGATGTGCGGGGCCCACGACGAGGCGTCCTCGCGGACCTTGCCGTCCGGCGCCGAGGCGACGAAGAGCAGATCCCCGCCGTACGGATCGGGCCGGTGCGCCCGCATGATCAACACGTTGCCGACGAAGGTCTCGATCATCCGCAGCAGCTGATCGTCCCGAAGGTCGGCGATCGACGGGTTCTCGCCGCGCAGGAACGCCAGATAGGCGTCGACCGGCACGTCGTCGCCGTCGTGGGTGAAACCGGTCGCGCGCATCTGGTCGGCGATCACCTGCTGCCGGGTCGGCGTCGCGGCGCCCGGCGGCTGAGGGTGCGCGTCCACCACGGCCAGCAGATCCACCTCGGCGCCGGAACGTTCCAGCAGTACCGCGGCGGCCTGTGCCACGTGGCCGCCGAAGGACCAGCCCAGCAGCCGGTACGGGCCCTCAGGCCGCACCTCGCGGATCAGCCGGACGTAGCGTTCGGCCATGTCCCGCAGGGTGTCCGGCCGGTCGTCGCCGGTCAGACCCTCGGCCTGAAGGGCGTAGACCGGCTGCTCCGGGTCGAGATGGCTGAGCAGGCCGGCGTAGCACCAGCCGGCCCCGGACGCCGGATGCACGCAGAACAGCGGTGGCTCGCCGCCCCGGGCGCGCAAGGGCAGCAGGGGTCCGAACGCCGCCCCACCGGCGTCACCGGAGCTGAGTTTCGCGGCCAGAGCGGCCGGGGTCGGCGCCTCGAACAGGGTCCGGACGCCGAGTTCGGCGCCGAGGACCGCCCGGATCCGGGCCACCAGGCCGGCCGCGAGCATCGAGTGGCCACCGACGGCGAAGAAATCGTCGTCCACGCCGACCGCCGGCACCTTGAGCACTTCGGCGAACAGGCCGCAGAGCAACTCCTCCTGCGGAGTTCGCGGCGCCCGGCCCGCCCGAGCGGTGTGCACCGGGGCCGGCAACGCGCGCCGGTCCAGCTTGCCGGTGCCGGTCAGCGGCAGCGCCCCCATCGGCACGACCGCGGACGGGATCATGTAGTCCGGAAGCCGGCGGGCCAGCGCGGCGCGCAGGGCGATCGGATCCAGCTCGTCACCCACCACGTAGGCAATGATCCGCCGATCGCCGGGCACTTCCTCGCGGACCAGCACCGCGGCCCTGGTCACCCCGGCCTGATCGGTGAGGGCCCGTTCCACCTCGCCAAGCTCCACCCGGAACCCGCGGATCTTGACCTGGTCGTCGGCCCGGCCGAGGAAGGCCAGACCGCCGTCGCCGGTCCACATCGCCAGGTCGCCGGTCCGATACATCCGCTCCCCGAGCACGCCGGACGGATCGGCGACGAAACGCTGGGCGGTCAGCCCCGGCCGGGCGTGGTAGCCCCGGGCCAGCCCGGCGCCGGCGATGTAGAGCTCGCCGGGAACGCCGGGCGGAACGGGACGCAGCCGCTCGTCGAGCAGTCGCAGGCGGGCGTTGTCGACGGCGCGGCCGATACCGGCCGTCTCCGGCCAGCCGGACACCGCGGCGGGCAGCGTGGTGGCGGTGACCACGTGGGTCTCGGCCGGCCCGTAGTGGTTGTGCAGTCGTGCGTGCGGGTGGTCGGCGAAGAACCGCCGTACGTGCGGACGTAGCGTCAGCGCCTCCCCGGCCTGGGCGACCGCGGTCAGGGCGGGCAGCCGGATCCCCTCCTGACCGGCCGCCTCGAGCACGGCGTCGATGACCAGATTGGGCGCCAGCAGATGCTCGATCCCGGTGGCGGCGAGCCACGCGGCGAGCCGAGGCGGGTCGCTGCGGATGTCGGCCGGGCACGGGACCAGGGTGTGGCCGTGCAGCAGGGCAGCCAGCAGCTCCTGCACCGAGACGTCGAAGCCGACCGCGGAGAACTGGGCGATCCGGCGGGTGCCGGTGGCCGGCAACGCGCGGTCGTGCCAGGCGAGCAGGCTGCGCATCGACAGCTGGGTCATCACCACGCCCTTGGGACGGCCGGTGGAGCCGGAGGTGTAGATGACGTACGCAGGGTGCAGTGGCCCGGCGACCGGCCAGAAGTCCGGTTCGGGCGCGGCGCCGGGCGCGGTCACGTCGACGACGGGGCCGTCCCAGTCGAAACCGCCGGCGCAGACCAGCACGGCCGGGACCGTGTCGGCGAGCATCAGCGCGATCCGCTCGGGCGGCAGGGCCAGATCGACCGGCAGGTACGCGGCGCCGCACTTGAGGACCGCGACCAGGGCCACGGCCAGATCCGCGGAGCGGGGCAGGGCCACGGCCACGTACCGTTCCGGTCCGGCGCCCTCGGCCAGCAGGCGCCTGGCCAGCTGGGTGGCCCGGACGTCCAGCTCCCGGTAGGTGACCGCGACGTCGCCGTCCAGCACGGCGACCGTGTCCGGGGTGTTCGCCACCCAGCCGGCGAACCGGTCGGCCAGACCAGGGCCGTCGTCCGGAGCCACCGCGCCGACACCGAAGCCGGCCGGCACCGCGCCGAGGCTCAGCTCGGCCACCGGCACATCCGGGTTCGCGAGGACGGTCGTGAGCAGCTCGGTGAGCCGCACGGTGAGGCGTTCGGCGGTGTCCCGGTCGAACGCGTCCACGCCGAAGAGCAGGCGACCGGAGACACCGGCCGGCGCGCCGGCTTCGTCGCGGCGGGCGTACAGGGCGAACGAGAGATCCATCCGGGCCATGCCCGTCTCCGGCCGCTCCTCGGCCAGCCCTACCCCACCGGCCTCGGACACCGCGCGTACGCCCGGACTCTGATCCTGCCAGAGCAACTCCACCTGGAACAGCGGGTGCCGGGCCATCGACCGGGCCGGGTTCACCACCTCGACCAGTCGCTCGAACGGCAGCTCCTGGTGCTCGAAAGCGGCCAGGTCACTTTCCCGGACCCGGCGGAGCACCTCGGCGAAAGTAGGCTCGCCGGACAGGTCGGTCCGCAGCACCAGGGTGTTGACGAAGAAGCCGACCAGCCGGTCCAGCGCGTCGTCGGTACGACCGGCGACCGGCGTGCCGATCGGGATGTCGTCGCCGGCGCCGAGCCGGTGCAGCAGCACCGCGAGCGCGGCCTGCACCACCATGAACGGCGTGGCGTGCTGGACCGCGGCGAACGCGGCCAGGCCGGCATGCACGTCGGCGCCGAGCTCGAAACGGACGGTCTCCCCGCGGTTGCCGAGCCGGGCGGGCCGCGGCCGGCGGCCGGGCAGCGCCACCTCGTCGGGCAGCCCGGCCAGGGCGTCCTGCCAGTAGGCGAGTTGCGCGCTCATCAGGCTGTCCGGGTCGTCCTCGGAGCCGAGCAGGGCGCGCTGCCACAGGGTGTGGTCGGCGTACTGGACCCGCAACGGCGTCCAGTCCGGCGCCGAGCCGCGGCGCCGGGCCTCGTAGGCGGCCATCAGGTCCCGGCCCAGAACCGGCAGCGACCAGCCGTCGGCCGCGATGTGGTGCAGCACCAGCAGCACCACGTGCTCGTCGCCGCCGGGCTCGAACAGCCAGGCCCGGATCGGGATCTCGGCGGACAGGTCGAAGGCGTGCCGGGCTGCCTCGGACAGGTCGTCGCCGGCGACCACGGTCAGCTCCGGCCGGGCCTCCGGCAGCACCACCTGGAAGGCGCCGTCGTCGTCGGTCGCCACCACGGTGCGCAGTGCCTCGTGACGGGCCACCACGTCGGCCAGCGCGTCCCGCAGGGCGTCCACGTCGAGGGCGCCGGTCAGGCGCAACGCGGTCGGGATGTTGTACGTCGGATTCGGCCCGTCCAGCTCGTGCAGGAACCACAGCCGCTGCTGGGCGTAGGAGAGCGGCACCCGGGCCGGGCGCGGTCCGGCGACCAGCGGGGTGCGGCTCCGCTCGGCGCCGTCCAGCCTGGTGGCCAGCCGGGCCACCGTCGGATGATCGAAGAGGTCGCGGATGCCCACCTCCGCGCCGAGGACGCCGCGGATCCGGCTGACCAGCGTGGTGGCCAGCAGGGAGTGACCGCCGCAGGCGAAGAAGTCGTCGTCCAGGTGGACCACCGGACGGTGCAGCAGCTCGGCGAAGAGGCCGCAGAGGATCTCCTCCCGCGGGGTGCGCGGCTCGCGGCCGGCGTCGTCACGCCGATACTCCGGCATCGGCAGGCCACGCTTGTCGACCTTGCCGTTCGGGGTGAGCGGGATCGCCGGCACCGGCACGAGCACCGACGGAATCATGTAGTCGGGCAGCGACATCGCGGCGTGCGCGCGGACCGCGGGCAGGTCGAGCCCCGGTTCGGCGGCCAGGTAGGCGACGAGCCGCCGATCCCCGGGCCGGTCCTCCCGGATCAGCACCACTGCCCGCGCCACCTCCGGGTGGCCGGCCAGCACCGTCTCGATCTCGCCGAGCTCGATCCGGAACCCGCGCAGCTTCACCTGGTCGTCGACCCGGCCTAGGTAGTCCAGGGCGCCGTCGGCACGCCGCCGGACCAGGTCGCCGGTGCGATACATCCGCTGTCCCGGTCCGGCGAACGGGTCGGCGACGAAGCGCTGCGTGGTCAGTCCCGGCCGGCCGTGGTAGCCCCGGGCCACGCCGGCACCGCCGACGTAGAGCTCGCCGGGCACCCCGGCCGGGACCGGGCGCAGACCGGCGTCGAGCACGTAGGCCGTGGTGTTGGCGACCGCTGGGCCGATGTCCGGCACGGTCTCACCGTCGACCCAGGCCATCGTCGAATAGATGGCGGCCTCGGTCGGGCCGTAGCCGTTGGACAGCGACTCCGCGGTAGCCATCACGGTGCCGGCCAGGTCGATCGCCAGGGCCTCGCCGCCGACCAGCAGACGCAGCCCGGCGAACGCCTCCGGGTCCTGCTCGGCCAGGGCCCGGAACAGGCTGGGTGTGGCCTGCACCATCAGGGTGGCGGCGCGAGCCCGCTCGGCCCGCATCCGGGCGCCCAGGGCGATCTGGTCGCGGACCACGTCCACCGGGGCGATGACCAGGGTGGCGCCGGTGATCATCGGCAGGAAGAACTCGAGGCTGGCGATGTCGAAGCCGATCGTGGTGACGGCCAGCAGGCGGTCGCCGTGGGTGAGGCCGAATCGGCTGCGCATGGCGACCAGAGTGTTCTGGAAACCGCCGCGGGTGACCACCACGCCTTTGGGACGGCCGGTCGACCCGGAGGTGTAGATCATGTAGCCGGCGGCGGTGGCCGGCGCCGCGACCCGTACCGGATCAGCCGGGCCATGGGTCAGGTCGACCTCGTCGAGGAAGAGCCGGCCGACCGCGGCACCGGCGTCCGGGTCGGTGTCGTGGGTGGTGAGCAGCAGCGCCGGATCCGAATCGGTGAGCATGAAGTCGATGCGATCGGCCGGGTACGCCGGGTCGATCGGCACGTACGCCGCGCCGGCCTTCACGATCGCCAGCAGCGCGATCGCCAGGACGGCGGTGCGGGGCAGCGTGACCGCGACGAACGACTCGGTGGTCACCCCACGCGCCACCAGCAGCGCGGCGAGCCGGTCGGACCGGGCGTCGAGCTCGGCGTACGTCAGCAGGCCGTCGGCACCGTCCACCGCGACGGCGTCCGGCACGCTCGCCGCGGTGCTCGCGGCCCAGTCCGCCAGCCCGTCCGGGGGCACCGGCAAATGCTCCCCGGCCCGGGTGAGCTCCCGCTCCTCGGAAGAAGTGGCGAGCGCGAACCGGCTCACCGGGCGGTCCGGGTCGGCGGTGACCGCCGTGAGCACCCGGACGAACCAGCCGGCCAGCCGGGTGGCCGTGGCCGCGTCGAACAGGTCGGTGCTGTACTCCAGGTAACCGGCCAGGCCGGCCGGGGTGTGACCGGCCGGGCGGGGCTTCTCGGCCAGCGAGAACCGCAGGTCGCCCATGACCGACCCGGTGGCGACCGGCTCCGCGGCGACGGTCAGGCCGGGCAGCTTCCGGACGCCGCCCATCTTCTCCACCTGATCGACGGTGTTGAGCGCGAGCATGGTCTGGAACAGCGGGTGCCGGACCATCGATCGGGGCGGGTTGAGCACCTCGACGAGCCGCTCGAACGGCACGTCCTGGTGGGCGAAGGCGGCCAGGTCGGTCTCGCGTACCCGGCCCAGCAACTCGGTGAAGCTCGGATCACCGGACACGTCGGTCCGCAGCACCAGGGTGTTGACGAAGAAACCGACCAGCCGGTCCAGCGCGTCGTCGGTACGACCGGCGACCGGCGTGCCGATCGGGATGTCGTCGCCGGCGCCGAGCCGGTGCAGCAGCACCGCGAGCGCCGCCTGCACCACCATGAAGACGCTGACGCGGGCCTGCGCGGCGAGCTCCGCGATCCGCTGGTGGGCCGCGGCGGGGATCTCCAGCGGCACCTGGCCGCCACGGTAGGAGGCGGTGACCGGACGGGACCGGTCGGCCGGCAGGGTCAGCTCGTCCGGCAGACCCGCCAGCGCCCCGGTCCAGTAGGCGATCTGCCGGGCCAGTGCACTGTCCGGGTCGGACTCGTGGCCGAGTTCCGCCCGCTGCCAGAGGGTGTAGTCGGCGTACTGCACCGGCAGGGGCGCCCAGTCCGGTGCCCGGCCGGCGGTTCGGGCGGCGTACGCGTCCGTGAGCTCACCCATCAGCAGCGGAACGGACCAGCCGCCGTCGGCGGCGATGTGGTGGGCGACCACCAGCAGGATGCGCTCGTCGCCACCTGGTTCGAACAGCCAGGCCCGGATCGGGAGTTCGGCGGACAGGTCGAACGGCCGCCGGATCGCGGTGGCCAGATCGTCACCGCCGACCACGGTCAGCACCGGCCGGGCGTCCGGCAGCACCACCTGGTACGCACCGTCGCCGTCCTCGGCGAAGACGGTCCGCAGCACCTCGTGTCGAGCGGCGACGTCGGCCAGCGCGTCGGCCAGAGCCGCCGGGTCGACGGCGCCGGTGAGCCGGAGCGCGGCCGGCACGTGATAGGCGGGATTGGGCCCCTCCAGCTGGTGCAGGACCCACAGCCGTTGCTGGGCGAAGGAGAGGGGCAGGCGCTCGGGCCGGGGTACCGCGGTGAGGGATCTCCTCCCACGCCCGGCCCGTTCCATCGCCGCCGAGATCCCGGCGACGGTGGGCGCCTCGAACAGGACGCTGATCGGCAGGTCGACGCCGAACACCGTCCGGACGCGGCCCATCAGGCTCATGGCCATCAGGGAATGTCCGCCCGAGCCGAAGAAGTCGTCGTCCACGCCCACCGACGGGCGACGCAGCACTTCGGCGAAGAGCCCGCAGAGGATCTCCTCCTGCGGAGTACGAGCGGCCCGGCCGGGGCTCGCGTTCTCGAACGCGGGGGCCGGCAGGGCCTTACGGTCGAGCTTGCCGTTCGGGGTCCGGGGGAACTCCGGCACGGTGACGAACGCCGACGGCACCATGTAGTCGGGCAGCAGCCCGGCCAGGTGCCGGCGCACCGCTGCCAGGTCGGCCGACGGGTCGTCGACATAGCCGACCAGGCGGGGCTCACCACCGGCGTCGGCCCGGACCGCGACCGCGGCCCGGCGCACCCCCGGCGCGGCGGAGAGCACGGCTTCGATCTCGCCGAGCTCGATGCGGAATCCGCGGATCTTGACCTGGTCGTCGACCCGGGAAAGGAATTCCAACCCATCCGGCGTACGTCGGACCAGGTCACCCGTGCGGTACATCCGCTCGCCGGGCCGGCCGTGCGGGTTGGCGACGAACCGGCCGGCGGTGAGCCCGGGCCGGCCGTGATAGCCGCGGGCCAGCCCGTCGCCCCCGAGGTACAGCTCGCCGGGGACACCGGCCGGCACCGGGCGCAGGCCGGCGTCGAGCACGAGCACGTCGGTGTTCCGGATCGCTGTGCCGATCCGGACGGGCCGGCCGGCGGTGACGTCGTCGACCGTCGACCAGACGGTGGTCTCGGTGGGGCCGTACATGTTGTGCACCGCTGCGGCCGGGCCGAACGCCTCGATCAGGTCGGGTGGCAGCGGTTCGCCGCCGACCAGGACCCGGACGCCGTCCACCGCGCCGGGCTCGTCGCTCAGCAGCGCCCGCCACAGTGTGGGCGTGGCCTGCATGACCGATGCGGTACGCAGCAGACCGGCCAGGCGGGCGGTGTCCCGTACCGTCTCCCGTGGCGCGATCACCACGGTCGCGCCGGTCGTCAGGGGCAGAAACAGCTCCAGGCCGGCGATGTCGAAGCCGACGGTGGTGACGGCCAGCAGCCGCTCGCCGGGGTCGAGGCCGATCCGCGCGCGCATGGCGGCCAGGAAGTTGTCGAACGCCGCGCGGTGGATGACGACGCCCTTGGGGCGGCCGGTGGAACCAGAGGTGTAGATGGTGTACGCCGCCGCGCTTCCCGGCGCCGGGAGCGCCCGCAGTGACGTCTCGCCCGGGACGAACATGTCCAGCAGCAGCCGCTCCGCGTCCCCCGGCAGCAGCGCCGAGGTGGGCGTGTCGGTGATGGCCAGCACCGGCGCGCAGTCGTCGATCAAATAGGCGACCCGGTCGGCCGGATACTCGGTGTCGACGGGCAGGTAGGCAGCCCCGCAGCGGAGCACCGCCAGCAGCGCCACCAGCAGGTCGACCGAGCGGGGCAGCGCCACCGCGACGAACCGGTCGGGTCCGGCGCCGCGGCGGGCCAGCTCGGCGGCGAGCCGACCGGCCCTCTCGTCCAGCTCCCGATAGCTGAGCCGGGTCGGACCGCACTCCACCGCGACCGCGTCCGGCGTGGCGACCAGCCACCTGTCGAAGGCGGCCGGCAACGACTCGGCGTCCTCGGCGGCGCGATGGCGCCCGAAATCGGCCCGCTCGTCGTCGAGCAGCACGTCGACCGCGGACACCCGGATGTCCGGCGTGGCGGCGAACGCGGCCAGCACCCGGGTGAGGCGGGTCGCGAGACGCTCGGCAGTGCCGGCGTCGAACAGGTCGGCCGATGCGGTGAGCGAGCCGCCGAGACCGGCCCCGGCGGGTTGCTCCTCCACGCTGACCGACAGGTCGAACCGGGCCGTGCCGGCCTCGGCGGGCTCCACCCGAACAGTCAGCCCGCGCAGGGCCGCGACGCTCTCCCGGGCGGCCCGCTCGTCCAGCGTGTTCCAGGTCAGCAGGGTCTGGAAGAGCGGGTTGCGGGACCGGGAACGGGCCGGGTTGAGCGCCTCCACCAGCCGCTCGAACGGCAGGTCCTGATGATCCTGCGCGGTCATCAACAGCTCGGCGGTACGACCGATCAGCTCCTCCACGACCGGATCGCCGCTGAGGTCGTTGCGCAGCACCAGCGTGTTGACGAAGAGCCCGACCAGCTCGTGCAACGCCTCGTCCGGGCGGCCGGCGACCGGCGTGCCGATCGGCAGGTCGTCGCCGGCTCCCAACCGGTGCAACAGCGTGGCCAGGGCCGCCTGCACCACCGCGAAGACGGTGGTGCGCTGCCGCTTGGCCAGGGCGGCGAGGCCGGCGTGCACCTCGGCCGGGACGGTGAACGGCACCGAGTGACCCCGGTGCCCGGCAACCGGCGGACGCGGCCGGTCGACCGGGAGCTGGAGCTCCTCCGGCAGCCCGGCGAGCGTGCTCGTCCAGTGGGCGAGCTGACGGGCGGCCAGGCTCGCCGGGTCCGTCTCGCCGCCGAGCAGCTCACGCTGCCAGAGAGCGTAATCGGCATACTGCACCGGAAGTTCCGGCTGCTCCGGCGCACCTCCCCGCGCCCGGGCGGCGTACGCCGTCATCAGATCGCGCACCAGCAGCGAGCGGGACCAGCCGTCCGCGGCGATGTGGTGCACCAGCAGCAGCAGGACGTGCTCGTCGCTGCCGAGATCGAAGAGGGTGGCCCGCAGCTGCGGCGCAGCCCGCAGGTCGAAGGCGTGTCGCTGAGCCTCCGCCAGCCGCGCGGGCAGCTCCGCGGGGGCCGCCCGGACCGTCTCCAGGCCGGGCCGGTGGTCTGGCCCGAGGATGATCTGCTGCTCACCGTCGAAGACCGTGCGCAGGCTCTCGTGCCGCAACACCAGGTCGTGCAGCGCGGTACGCAGGGCCGGTACGTCGAGCCGGCCGGTGAGCCGGAGCGCGGTGGCGATGTTCCAGGTGGCGGTCGGGCCCTCGAGCTCGTGGAGGAACCAGAGCCGCTGCTGGGCGTAGGACAACGGGATCATCAGGCGGTCCTCCTGCGCAGGGCCGGGCGAGCCGGGGCCGCGGCCGGGGTGTCACCGGCCGCGGCAAGGCGGCCGGCCAGGTCGGCAACGGTCGGGCATTCGAAGAGGGTGCGGACGGTCAGGTCGGCGCCGAGCACGGTCCGGATACGGGCGACGGCCTTCATGGCCAGCACCGAGTGACCACCGAACTCGAAGAAGTCGTCGTCGATCGAGACCCGGGGCAGGCCCAGCACGTCGGCGAAGACGCGACAGAGGGTCTCCTCGCGAGGATCGCGCGGCGGCCGTCCGGTCCGTCCGGTGTCGTACCGGGGCGCCGGGAGCGCCCGGCGGTCCACCTTGCCGTTCGGGGTGAGCGGAATGGCGTCCATCGTCACGATGACCCGCGGCACCATGTAGTCGGGCAGCGTCTGACCGGCGTACCGGCGCAGCTCCGCCGGGTCCAGGTCGAAGCCGGCCTCGGCGACGACGTACCCGGTCAGGCGCCGGTCACCGGGTTGGTCCTCGCGGATCACGACCACCGCGCGCGCCACCCCGGTGTGCTGCTGGAGCACCGCTTCGATTTCGCCGGGCTCGATCCGGAAGCCGCGCAGCTTGACCTGCGCGTCGACCCGGCCGAGGTAGTCGAGGCGACCGTCCGGACACCAGCGGACCAGGTCGCCGGTGCGGTACATCCGCTCGCCGGGCCCGCCGAACGGATCGGCGACGAACCGTTCCGCGGTCAGCGCCGGGCGGCCGTGGTATCCGAGGGCCAGTCCGGCGCCCCCGATCCAGAGCTCGCCGGGCACGCCGGCCGGTGTCCGGCGCAGCCCCCGGTCGAGCACGTGCAGCGTGGTGGCGCGGACCGGGCCGCCGATGTGCGGGCTGTCGCCGACCACCGAAGCGGTCGACCAGACCGTGGTCTCGGTGGGGCCGTACATGTTGAGGACCTGCGCCGCCCGCGCGGTCAAGGCGGTGGCCAGAGCCGGCGGCAGAGCCTCCCCGCCGACCAGGACGCGCAGCCCGTCGACCACCGCCGGGTCCTCATCGAGCAGCGCCTGCCACAGGCTCGGCGTGGCCTGCACCAGCAGATCGCCGACGCCGGATCGGTGGCTGTACACGAGAGCGGCCAGTTGCGCCGGGTCACGGACGACGTCACGTGCGGCCAGCACCACCGTCGCGCCGACGGTCAGCGGCAGGAAGATCTCCAGCACCGAGATGTCGAACCCGACCGTGGTGACCGCGACCAGGCGGTCGCCGGCGCTGAGGTCGCACCGCTGCTCCATCGCGGCCAGGAAGTTGTCCATGGCGGCGCGCGGGACGACCACGCCCTTGGGCCGACCGGTCGAGCCGGAGGTGTAGATCGTGTAGGCCGGCGCCAGGCCCGGCACGATCTCGTCCGGGATCCGGTCGTGTCCGGTCACGTCGCCGATCAGCAGCAGCGGCAGGCCGGCGTCCACGGCGGTGTCGGTCACCAGCACCGACGGAGCGGCGTCGGTGAGCATCCAGGCCACCCGGTCTGCCGGGAAGTCCCGGTCGACCGGCAGGTACTGGGCGCCCCGGCGCAGCACCGCGAGCAGGGCGGCGACCAGGTCGGCATCGCGTGGCAGGGCCACCGCCACGGTCGATCCGGGGATCACGCCCCGAGCGGCCAGGGCAGCCGCGATCGCGGCGGCCCGGCGGTCCAGCTGGGCGTAGGTGACGAGGACACCTCCGGCGTCCACGGCGACGGCGTCCGGCGTGCGGGCGACAGCCGCCGCGAACCTCTCGAGCAGCGACGGTGTGGTGCCCGCGGGCTCGCCGGAACCGGCGACGACCAGCTCGGCGACCTCGGCCGGCGTCGTGAGCGGGAACCGGCTCACCGGGGAGTCCGGGTCCGTCACCACCGCCTCGACGATGCGCCCGAGCCAGTCGGCCAGCCGTTCGGCGGTGGACCGGTCGAACAGATCGACGGCGTACTCCAGAGCGCCGGCGATCCCGGCCGGGGAGCCGTCCGCCGTCCGCCGTTCGGCGAGGTTGAGGGTCAGGTCGACCTTGGTGGTCACCGCCGGGGTAGGCAGGGCCCGGGCGACCAGGTCACCGAGCGGCAGTTCCCGGCCACTCAGACTCTCGTTGTTGTTCCACATCAGCAGGGTCTGGAACAGCGGGTGACGCGCCGTGGACCGGGCCGGGTTGAGCACCTCGACGAGCCGCTCGAACGGCACGTCCTGGTGGGCGAAGGCGGCCAGGTCGGTCTCGCGCACCCGGCCCAGCAACTCGGTGAAGCTCGGATCACCGGACACGTCGGTCCGCAGCACCAGCGTGTTGATGAACAGGCCGACGAGATCCTCCACCGCGTCGTCGGTACGACCGGCGACCGGCGTGCCGATCGGGATGTCGTCGCCGGCGCCGACCCGGTGCAGCAGCACCGCGAGCGCCGCCTGCACCACCATGAAGACGCTGACCTGCGCACGGGCGGCCAGCACGGTCAGCCGCCGGTGAAGCTCGGCCGGGATCTCCAGCGGCACCTGGCCGCCACGGTAGGAGGCGGTGACCGGACGGGACCGGTCGGCCGGCAGGGTCAGCTCGTCCGGCAGACCGGCCAGCGCCCCGGTCCAGTGGCCGAGCTGGCGGCTCAGCTCGCCGCCCTCGTCGAGGACGCGGTGCTGCCAGAGCGTGTGGTCGGCGTACTGCACCGGCAGCGGCGCCCAGCCGGGCTCGCGGCCGGCGCTGCGAGCGGCGTACGCGACAGCCAGATCACGCATCAGCACCGGCATCGACCAGCCGTCCCCGGCGATGTGGTGGAGCACGACCACCAGGGCGTACTCGTCGTCACCGAGGTCGAACAGGACCGTACGCAGGGGCGGCTCGGTGGCCAGGTCGAAGCCGAGCCGGGCTTCGGCGGCGACCGCCCGTTCCAGCTCGTCGGGCGGGCAGCTGACCACCCGCGGGCCGGGCCGCGACTCGGGCCGCACCACCTGGTACGCGCCGTCGCCGTCCTCGGCGAAGACGGTGCGCAGGCTCTCGTGCCGGCCGGCCACGTCGGCGAACGCCGCGGTCAGCGCGCCGGTGTCCAGGGCGCCGCTGATCCGGAGCGCGGTGGTCAGGTTCCAGGTGGCGCTCGGCCCCTCCATCTGGTGCAGGAACCAGAGGCGCTGCTGGGCGAAGGAGAGCGGCAGCCGTTCCGGGCGCTCGGCAGGGGTGACCCCGGCCCGGGCCCCGGCGGCGTCGGCCAGCGTCCGGCTGAGGCCGGCCACCGTCGGTGTCTCGAACACCTGCCGCACCGGCAGTTCGACGCCGAGCATCGTACGGATCCGGCTGGTCAGCCGGGTGGCGAGTAGCGAGTGACCACCGGCCGTGAAGAAGTCGTCGTCGATGCTCACCACCGGCACTCGCAGCACCTCGGCGAAGAGCCCGCAGAGCAGCTCCTCGCGCGGTGAGCGTGGGGCCCGGCCCTCGGCGGCCCGGATGTAGCGCGGCGCCGGCAGCGCTCGCCGGTCAAGTTTGCCGTTGTGGGTCAGGGGCAGCCGGTCCAACGGCACCAGCGCCGACGGGAGCATGAAGTCCGGCAGCGAAGCAGCCAGGTTCCGGCGCAGCGCGTCCGCGTCGAAGGTCCAGCCCGGCTCCGGCACGACGTAGCCGACCAGCCGCTTGTCGCCGGGACCCTCCTCGCGGACCACGACCGCGGCCCGCAGGACGCCGGGCGCCCGGCTGAGCACGGTCTCGATCTCGCCCAGCTCGATCCGGTAGCCGCGCAGTTTGACCTGGTCGTCGGCGCGGCTGACGTACTCCAGCACGCCGTTGCGCCAGCGGGCGAGGTCACCGGAGCGGTACATCCGGCGGCCGGGCGCGCCGAACGGGTCGGCCAGGAACCGCTCGGCCGTCATGCCGGGCCGGCGCAGGTAGCCGCGGGCCAGGTTGTCGCCCGCGATGTAGAGCTCGCCGGTGACACCGGGCGGGACCGGCAGCAGAGCGCTGTCGAGCACGTAGACCCGGGTGTTGCTGATCGGAGCGCCGATCGGCGGGCTGTCCGGCCAGTCGGCCACGTCGGCGGGCAGCGTCCAGGCGGTGACCACATGGGTCTCCGCCGGGCCGTAGTGATTGTGCAGCAGGTGGCCGGGATGCCCGGCGTAGAAGTCGCGGACCCCGCGGCGCAGGGTGAGCGCCTCGCCGGCCTGGACCACGTGCCGCAGGTCGCCCAGCTCGGCGTCGCCGCGCTCCTCGAAGACGCCGTCGACGACCAGGTTCGGAGCGTAGAGCTCGGCGACACCGTGCCGGTCGAGCCACCGTGCGAGCGCACGCGGGTCCCGGCGGACGTCCTCCGGGCAGACAGCGAGGGTGCGACCGTGCAGCAGCGCGGAGAGGATCTCCTGCACCGAGACGTCGAAGCTGACCGCGGTGAACTGGGCGACCACCGCGCCGTCCGGGCTCGGCACCGCCCGTTCGTGCCAGGCCATCAGGTTGGTCATCGCCCGTCCCGGCATCACGATGCCCTTGGGACGGCCGGTGGAGCCGGAACTGAAGATGACGTACGCGGGATGGTCCGGCCGGATGCGCGGCGCCGGACCGAGGGTCCGCTCCGGCAGCACGGCGGTGTCGAGCAGCAGCTGTGGCGTGCCCGCCGGCAGCAGCGTCCCAGCGATCGCCGAGGTACTGATCACCAGCGCCGGACGGGCGTCCGCCAGCATCCGATGGATCCGCTCGGCGGGGTACTCCGGGTCGAACGGGACGTAGGCCGCGCCGGTCTTGAGGATGGCGACCACCGAGATCGCCAGGTCGGTGCCGCGCGGCAGGGCCACCGCGACGAACTCCTCGGGCGCCGCGCCACGAAGGGCCAGCTCGGCGGCGAGCCTCTCGGCAGCGGTGTCCAGGGCGGCGTAGGTCAGCTCCTGGCCGTCCTCGACGATCGCCACTGCCTCCGGCGTACGGGCGACCTGGGCGCTGAACTGCTCGGCCAGCGACGCCTCGGTGCGCGGCACCGCGGTCCCGTCGTTGATCCGGTCCAGGGCGGCCCGCTCGCCGTCGTCCACGATGTCGATGCGGTGCACCGGCCGATCCGGCTCCGCGGTGACCGCGGCGAGAACCCTGACGAAACGGTCGGCGATCCGCTCGGCGGTGGCGGCGTCGAACATGTCGGTGCTGAACTCCAGCCGTCCCGCGAGCCCGACCGCCGCCCCGCGCTCTCCACGCACGTCCTGGATCGCCAGGAGCAGGTCGAACGTCGCCACGCCGGTGCCCAGTTCGAGCTGACTGACCTCCAGGCCGGGCAGGCTGAGGGTGTCCGCGGCGCCGGCCTGCTGCCGGGCGGTGTTCCAGGTGATCATGGTTTGGAACAGCGGGTGCCGGGCCATCGAGCGGCCCGGGTTCAGCTCCTCGACGAGCCGCTCGAACGGCACGTCCTGGTGGCTGTAGGCGTCCAGCGCGGTGGCCCGGGTCCGGGCGATCACTTCGGCGAACGTCGGGTCGCCGGACAGGTCCGTACGCAGGACAAGGGTGTTGACGAAGAACCCGATCAGCCCTTCCAGGGCGGCGTCGGTGCGGCCCGCGGTGGGCGTGCCGAGCGGAATGTCCTCACCGGCGCCGAGCCGGGACAGCAGCACCGCCAGCGCCGCTTGCACCACCATGAACGTGCTGGTGCGGTGTTCGCGGGCCAGCTCGTCGAGGCGGGTGTGCAGGGCGGCGGGCACGGTGAACGCGACGGTCGCGCCACGATGGGTGGCGGTCAGCGGCCGGCCGCGGTCGACCGGCAGGGACAGCTCCTCGGGCAGCCCGGCCAGCTTGGCGCGCCAATAGTCGAGCTGCCGTGCCATCTCGCTGCGGGTGTCCTCGGCCTCGCCGAGCACGTCACGCTGCCACAGGGTGTAGTCGGCGTACTGGACCGGCAGGGCGGCCCAAGCGGGCGCGGCGCCGGCGGTACGGGCGGTGTAGGCGACCGTCAGGTCCTTGATCAGCAACGGCATCGACCAGCCGCCGTCCCCGGCGATGTGGTGCATGACCAGCAGCAGCACGTGCTCGTCGGCGGCGAGGCGAAACAGGTGGGCCCGCAGCGGGATCTCGGCGCCCAGGTCGAAGCCGACCCGGGCCGCGCGGGTCAGCGCCGCGTCCAGGTCGTCCGCGGCCACCTCCTGCGACGACAGGCGGAATTCGGCGGCGGGCAGAATCCGCTGGTGTACGCCGTCGGTGTCCTCCTCGAAGAGGGTGCGCAGCGTCTCGTGCCGGGCCACCACGTCGCCGAGGGCGGCGGCCAGCACCGTGTCGTCGAGGTCACCGTTGAGCCGCAGCGCGGCCGCCACGTTGTAGGTGGCGCTCGGCCCCTCCAACTGGTTGAGGAACCAGAGCCTCTGCTGGGCGTAGGAGACCGGCAGCCGCCGCGGCCGGTCACCGGCGATCAGCGGGGACCGGGCGGTGCCGTTCGTGGTGAGCAGCGCGGCCAGCCCGGCCACGGTGGGCGTCTCGAACAGCGCACTGATCGGAATGTCCTGGTCGAAGACCGCCCGGACCCGGCTGAGCAGACGCATCGCGGCCAGTGAGTGGCCACCCGTGGCGAAGAAATCCTCGTCGATGAAGACCTGCGGCCGGTTCAGGACCTCGGCGAACAGCCCACTGAGGATGTCCTCCTGCGGCGAGCGCGGCATCCGGCCGGCCGCGTCGATCACGACCTCGGCCGGCTCCGGCAGCGCGGCCCGGTCGATCTTGCCGTTGGCGGTCAGCGGCAGCTCGTCGAGCAGCACGAGCACCGACGGCACCATGTAGTCCGGCACCGCGGTGGCGAGGTGTTTGCGCAGAACGCCGACGTCCACCGCGCCCCGGGTCACGGCGTAACCGATCAGGCGGCTCTCACCGCGTGAGTCGGGCCGCACGGCGGCGACCGCGGCGGTCACGTCCGGGTGCCCGGCCAGTACGGCTTCGATCTCGCCCAGTTCGATCCGGAAGCCGCGCAACTTCACCTGGCTGTCCACCCGGGTGAAGAACTCCAGCTCGCCGGCGGCGGTCCAACGGACCAGGTCGCCGGTGCGGTACATCCGCTCGCCCGGGTCACCGTACGGGTCGGCGACGAACCGCTGCGCGCTCAGACCGGGCCGCCGCAAGTAGCCGCGGGCCACGCCGAAGCCGGCGATGTACAGTTCGCCGGCCACGCCCACCGGCGCCGGCCGGAGCGCGTCGTCCAGCACGTAGACCCGGGTGTTGGCGATCGGGGCGCCGATGGTCGGCGGCGCGCCGGTGACCGCCGCGGCGGTCGACCACACGGTGGTCTCGGTCGGGCCGTAGACGTTGGTGACCGAAGCGGCGTGCCCGGCCAGGGTGGCGGCCAGCGCCGGCGGCAGCGCCTCGCCACCGACCAGGACGTCCACACCCCCCAGCGCCTCCGGCTGCTCGGCGGTCAGCATCTGCCACAGCGTCGGGGTGGCCTGCATGACGGTGATCCGGTCGCCGGCCAGCTGGGCGCGCAGCCCAGCCGGGTCGCGCACGGTGTCCCGCTCCGCGACCACCACCGTCGCGCCGGCGAACAGCGGCAGGTAGAGCTCCAGGCCGGCGATGTCGAAGCCGACCGTGGTCACCGCCAGCAACCGGTCGGCCGCGATCAGGCCGAGCCGGTCACGCATGGCGAGCAGGAAGTTGTCCAGAGCGCGCCGGGAGACCACCACGCCCTTGGGCACCCCGGTGGAACCGGAGGTGTAGATGACGTACGCGGCCGCGCTGCCGGGAACCGCCGGGCGGGTGAACTCCCTGGGCGGCTCCACGGCGTCCAGCAGGACCGGCGACGCCCCGGCCGCCGGCAGGCCGGGCAGCAGGGCCGAGGTGGTCAGCAGGGCGACCGGCGCGGCGTCGGCGAGCATCAGCCGGATCCGCTCGGCGGGGTAATCGGTGTCGATCGGCAGGTAGGCGGCCCCGGTGCGTTGCACCGCGAGCAGCGCCACGACCAGGTCCGCGGAGCGCGGCAGGGCTACCGCGACGAACGTCTCCGGCGCCGCGCCGCGGGCGGCGAGGCGGCCGGCCAGGGCGTCGGCGCGGGTGACCAACTCGGCGTAGGTCAGTCGCACGCCGGCGCACTCGACGGCGATCGCGTCCGGCCGGTCGGCGGCGAACCGGTCGATGCGATCAAGCAGGGAGCCGCCGGTCAGCTCGGCGCCGGTGTCGTTCCAGTCGTCGATCAGCAGCCGGCGCTCCACGCCGGTCAGCACGTCGGCGTCGCCGGCACGCAGTGTGGGGTCGGCGGCGAACTGCGCGAGCAAGGCGGCGAACCGGTCGGCGAGCTGTTCCACGGTGGCCCGGTCGAACAGGTCGGCGGAGAATTCGATGATGCCGCTGAGCCCATCGGCGCCGGGCTGCTCGGCCAGGTTGACCGAGAGGTCGAACTTGGCCACGCCACCGTCCACGCCGTGGCTGCGGACCCGCAGGTCGCCGAGGGAGGCGAGCGCCTCGGCCTTGCCACCCTGATCGTTGTTGTTGAACGAGAGCAGCACTTGGAACAGCGGAGACCGGGAGCGGGACCGAACCGGGTTGAGCACCTCGACGAGCCGCTCGAACGGCACGTCCTGGTGGGCGAAGGCGGCCAGGTCGGTCTCGCGCACCCGGGCCAGCAGCTCGGTGAAGGTCGGGTCGCCGGACACGTCGGTCCGCAGCACCAGCGTGTTGACGAAGAGGCCGACGAGTTCCTCGAGGGAGTTGTCCGGGCGGCCGGCGACCGGGACACCGATCGGGATGTCGTGGCCGGAGCCGAGCCGGGACAACAGCACGGCCAGCGCGGCCTGCACCGCCATGAAGACGGTCACCTGCTGGTCACGGGCAAGCTCGCGCAGCGCGCGGTGCACACCGGCCGGAACGTGCAGCGGCACCGTGCCGCCCCGGTAGGACGAGACCGCGGGCCGGGGACGGTCGACCGGCAGTGGCAGCTCCTCCGGCAGCCCGGCAAGGTGGCTGGTCCAGTAGCCGAGCTGGCGGGCCACGGGTGAGTCCGGATCCTCCTCGGAGCCGAGCAGCTCGCGCTGCCAGAGGGCGAAGTCGGCGTACTGGACCGGCAGCGGCGCCCACGTGGGACCTGCTCCGCCGGCCCGAGCGGTGTAGGCGCGGGTCAGGTCGCGGGAGAGCAGCGGCGTGGACCAGCCGTCACCGGCGATGTGGTGCAGCAGCACGAACAACACGTGCCGGTCGGCGCCCAAGCGGAACAGCCACAGTTTCAGCGGGTTCTCCCGCGACAGGTCGAAGGCGTATCGGGAGCACTCGGCGAGCCGCTGCGGCAGGGCGGCCTCGGTGCAGTCGACGACCGGCAGGTCGAACTCCGGCTCGTCCACGATGAGCTGGTACGCGCCCTCGGTGTCCTCGGCGAAGACGGTCCGCAGACTCTCGTGCCGCGCCAGCACGTCACCGTGGGCGGCGCGCAGGGCAGCCACGTCGATCGGGCCGGTCAGCTCCAGCGCCGAGCCGAGGTTGTAGACCGGGCTGGGGCCCTCCAACCGATGCAGGAACCACAGGCGCTGCTGCGCGAAGGAGAGCGGGAGCCGCTCCGGGCGCGGGCCCGCGACCAGCGGCGGGCGGGCGGCGCCGGCCGAGCTCAAGGACTGGGCCAGCTTGGCCACGGTCGGGTTCTGGAACAGCTGCCGTACGGACAGCTCCGCGCCCAGGGCGGCACGGATCCGGCTGACCAGGCGGATGGCGAGCAGGGAGTGCCCGCCGGCGGCGAAGAAGTCCTCGTCGACGCCGACCGACGGACGGCCCAGGACGGTCGCGAACACATCACACAGCAGCTCCTCGCGGGGGTCGCGAGGGCCCCGGGCGGCCGTGGCGCCGTCCGACCAGTCCGGCGCCGGCAGAGCCGCGCGGTCCACCTTGCCGTGGGCGTTGAGCGGCAGCTCCGCCAGCGCGACGATCGCGGCCGGCACCATGTACTCGGGCAGGGCAGCGGCGAGGTGCTCGCGCAACGCGGGAACGTCCGGGTCGGCGCCGACGACGTAGAGGACCAGGCGCTGGTCGCCGGACTCCTCGCGGACCACGGCGACGGCGCGGGTCACCGCCGGGTGGGCGACCGCGGTGGCGATGATCTCGCCCAGCTCGATGCGGAAACCACGGATCTTGACCTGGTCGTCGGCGCGGCCGACGTACTCCAGCGCCCCGCCGGCCCGACGGCGGACCACGTCACCGGTCCGGTACATCCGGTCGCCGGGCGGGCCGAACGGGTCAGCCGGGAACCGCTCCGCGGTCAGACCGGGGCGGCCGAGGTAGCCACGGGACAGCACGACGCCGGCCACGTACAGCTCCCCGGTGACGCCGTCGGCGACCGGGCGCAGGGCGGAATCCAGCACGTACGCCCGGGTGTTCCAGAACGGGGTGCCGATCGGCACCGGGCCGTCCGGGAGCGGCTCGCCGGCCGGGATGCGGTGCTCCAGGCAGTTGACGGTCGCCTCGGTCGGGCCGTACGCGTTGATCACCTGGACCTCGGGATGAGCGGTCCGCCACGCGTGCAGCGCCTCGCCGCGCAGCGCCTCGCCGCCGAGGATCAGCGTGCCACTCGGGCTGACCGTCTCCGGCATGGTGTCGAGCAGCGGCAGGTGACTCGGGGTGCCCTTGAGGAAGGTGGGCCGGGGTCCGTCGACCGCGTCCGGCAGGTCGGCGATGTGCACCTGGCCGCCGGAGACCAGCGGGGACCACAGCCCGGTGACGGTCAGGTCGAAGGCCACCGAGGAGTGCACCAGCGCGATGCCGGCCGCGTCCGGGTAGACCGCCCGCGCCCGGCTCAGGTAGGCGCCGACCGAGCGGTGCTCGACCACGACGCCCTTGGGCCGGCCGGTGGAACCCGAGGTGAAGATGACGTAGACCGGGTCGTGCGGCCGGACCGGCACGGTGAACGGCTCGGCCTCCTGCTCTCCCACGGTGATGGTCCGCAGACCCTCTGGCACGGCGGCCCCGGCGGTGGTGATCGCGAGAACCGGGTCGGCGTCACCGAGGATCACCGCGATCCGGTCGGCCGGATAGTCCGGGTCGATCGGCGCATAGGCACCACCGGCCTTGGCGACCGCGAGCAACGCCACCACCAGCTCGACCGAACGCGGCAGCAGCACCGCGACCAGCCGGCCCGGGCCCACCCCTCGGGAAGCCAGTTCCCGGGCGAGATGGCCGGCCCGGGCGTCCAGTTGACGGTAGGTCAGGGTCCGGCCACCGGCCAGCACGGCCGGTGCGTCCGGGGTCCGGCGGGCCTGCTCGTCGAAGAGCTGCGGCAGGCTCGCCGGAGCGACGTCGCGGCTGGTGTCGCTTGCCAGGGCCCGCTCCAGCTCGTCGGGCGTGAGCAGGCTGATCCGGCCGATCGGCGCGTCCGGGTGCTCGACGAGGGCGTCGAGCACCGACCGGAACCGGTCGACGATCACCGCGACGGCCGCGTCGTCGAACAGGTCGCGCTGGTGGAACAGCTTGAACCGCAGACAGTCCTGCGGCATGCCGACCAGGCTCAGCGGGAAGTGGTTGGCCGAATGGCTGCGGGCGCCGACGACGCGAAGATCGTCGCCGTCCGGCGCGACGGCCGGGGCGTCGTCGAACGGGAAGTTCTCGAACACCACCGAGGTGTCGAAGAGCGCACCCAGTCCGGCCCGCCGCTGGATCTCGCCCAGGCCGACGTGCTGGTTCGCGACCAGACGCAGCTGCTGATCCTGCACCCGGGTCAGCAGAGCGCCGGCGGTCAGTCCGGGATCGAGGTGTACCCGCAGGGGAAGCGTGTTGATGAACAGGCCGACCATCGACTCGACGCCGGGCAGCTCGGCCGGCCGGCCGTTCACGGTGACGCCGAGAACGACGTCGTCGCGGCCGGTGAGCCCGGCCAGCACCAGCGACCAGGCGGCCTGGACGACCGTGTTGACGGTGACGCCGCACGAGCGGGCCAGCGCGGTGACCGCCCGGGTGCGTTCGGCGGTCAGCCCGAACTCGGTGCGGCCGGGATCCTGCGGGACGCGGTCGGCCGGCACCGTGATCACCCTGGTGGGCGCGTCCAGCCCGGCGAGCGTCTCGTCCCAGGCGGCGCGGGCGGCATCCTGGTCCTGCGCGGAGAGCCAGGTCAGGTATTCGCGGTACGGCGCGACCGGCGCCAGCACGCTCGCGTCGCCGCCGGAGAGGTAGAGGGCGTGGAACTCCTTGAGCAGCGTCGGGAACGACCAGCCGTCCAGCACCGTGTGGTGAATGGTCAGCACCAGGCGGTGGTCCCGCTCGCCGAGCCGGATCAGCAGGAACCGGATCAGCGGCGGCCGACTG
Source organism: Actinoplanes sp. NPDC020271 (assembly GCF_044388125.1). NCBI lineage: Bacteria > Bacillati > Actinomycetota > Actinomycetes > Micromonosporales > Micromonosporaceae > Actinoplanes > Actinoplanes sp. NPDC020271. The sequence goes on along the minus strand of NZ_JBIRWQ010000017.1, from coordinate 67,611 downwards.
ACGTCGAACCGGGTGGCCCGGTCCGCGAGAACGGCCTGCTGAGCCTCCTGCTCGGAGTCAGCGCCCCGCCCGGTCAGGTCCAGAACGGTGAACGGCACCGTCACCCGTGCCGCGATGAGTTGCGCCCAGTCACCATTGCCCCGCTGCCGGAACGCCGCCCGCAGGTTGGCGTGCCGCCGCACCAGAGCGTCCGCGGCCGCCCGGGCCCGCTCCTCGTCGAGCGCCCCGGCCAGGTGGAACGTGGACTGCACGGTGTAGATGTCCGGCGTCGTCTCGTCGAAGACGCTGTGGAAGAGCAGGCCGCCCTGCAGGGGCGACAGCGGCAGGATGTCTTCGATGGTCCCCCGACGAGTCACGTCACCACTCCAAATCCGAGTCGAATGCTGATTCGAACTCTTCGATCTCGTTCTGTGTCAGACCTATAAGGCCCACGTCGTGGGGGGTGAGGCCGGCGGCGTCGGGCCGCTGCGCCCAGGCCGCGAGACCGCCCAGAGCGCTGATCCAGATGTCAGCCAGCGCGGCCGTCTCCGCCTCGGTGAGAAGATCGCCGGCCCAGGTGAAGGTGGCGCTCAAGACCGGTCCGTCGGCGGTCTCCGAGGTGCCGGCGTTGAGTTCCAGCACGTGCGGCAGCGGAGTCGCCGGGTCCTCGCCCGGCGGGCGAGGCAGGCCACTGGCCACCGCCCAGTCAGCCGTCTCGGCGGTGACGAACCGGCCCAGATAGTTGAAGCCGAGGTCGGCCTCGGGCAGCCCGGCCAACACGCTGCGGGTGGCCGGATTCAGATGGCGCAGCAGGCCGTAGCCGATGCCCTTGTCGGGGACCGCCAGCAGCTGTTCCTTGATCGCCTTGAGCAGGGCGCCGGCGGCGGGTCCACCGGTCAGCGCCGCGGCGGTGTCGAAGCCGCCCGGGTCCAGGGCGACCGGGTGCATCGCGGTCAGCCAGCCGGTGGTCCGGGACAGGTCGATGCCGCCGCCCGGGCCGCCGGTGCGCCCGTGCCCCTCCAGGTCGATCACCACCGGGCCGTCACCGCGCCACCGCGCCACCGCCACCGTGAGCGCGGTGAGCAGCACGTCGTCCACGCCCGCACCGACCGCGGCCGGCACGGTGGTGAGCAGTGCCCGGGTGAGTTCCGACGGGACGGTACGGGTCAGACGGCCGGCCGTGGCGTAGGTGTCGGCACGGCTCAGCGGACGCCGGCCGATCCCGCGCCGGTCGCCGGCGAGCACCCCGGTCCAGTGCGTGAGCTCGGCGGTCCGGGACGGACTGGCCGCCTCCGCGTCCAGTGCGTGCGACCAGCGGCGCAGCGAGGCCGGCACCGGGGCCAGGGACACCTCCCGGCCGCCCTGCACAGCCTGCCATGCCTCCAGCAGGTCGGGCATCAGGATCCGCCAGGAGACGCCGTCCACGGCGAGGTGGTTCACCACCAGGATCAGCACGCCGGGCCGGTCACCCCGGTCCAGCCAGGCGACCTGGACCATCACCCCGTCGGCGGGACGCAGCCGGCCAGCCGCGGCGCGACCCTCCCGATCGACGGCAGCGGACAGCGCGTCGTCGTCCAGACCGGAGGCGTCGACACGGCGTACGCAGTCCCCGGCCCGCACCGAGCCCGGCTCCGGCACCTCACAGCGCCAGGTGGTGGCGTCCTCCGGATCGACAGCGTCCACCCGCATCCGCAGGCTGTCGTGCCGGTCCAGGACCGCCTGCAGCACAGCGTGCAGGGTATCCAGGTCGAGCCCCGCCGGCGACCAGACCAGGGTGGACTGGTTGAACGCGTCCAGCGGCGCGGCCCGGGCCGCGAGCCAGTGCATCATCGGCGCCGGCACGACGTCGCCGACGCCGACGTCCGGCGTGTCCGGCTCGCCGGTGTCCGTGCCGGCCACCGCGGCCAGGTCGGCGACGGTGCGATGCCGGAACACGTCGGCCGCGGTGATCCGCAGTCCGGCCCGGGTGGCCCGGCTGACCAGCTGGATCGCCATGATGCTGTCGCCGCCGAGGTCGAAGAACGCGTCGTCCGGGGCGACATCCGGGAGCCGTAGCACCTCGGCGAAGAGTTCCGTGAGGATCCGCTCGGCGGAGGAGCGTGGCGCCCGGGCGGTCTCGCCGGTGGCGAACACCGGTGCCGGCAGCGCCCGCCGGTCGACCTTGCCGAGCCCGGTCAGCGGCAACTCCGGCAGCTCGACCAGGACCGGAACGGCGTAGTCGGGCAGGACCGCCCGCAGGTGTTCCCGGGCCCGGCCGGTGTCGTAGCCGTCGACCGGTACCACGTAGGCGACCAGGCGCTTTTCTCCAGGCCGGTCCTCACGCAGCAGGACAGTCGACGTGCCGACGCCGCCGGCGCCGGCCACCGCGGCCTCCACCTCACCCAGCTCGATCCGGAAACCGCGCAGCTTCACCTGGTCGTCGGCACGGCCGACGAAGTCGATCTGTTCGTCGCGGGTCCATCGGGCGAGGTCGCCGGTGCGGTACATCCGGGCGCCCGGCGCGCCGTACGGGTCGGCCACGAACCGTTCGGCGGTGAAGCCGGGTCGGTTCCAGTAGCCGCGGGCCAGGCCGTCCCCGGCCAGGTACAGCTCACCGGTGGTGCCGGGCGGCACCAGCCGGAGCCGGTCGTCAAGCACGTAGTGACGCAGGTTGTCCAGGGAACGGCCGATCGGCACGGCGGTCGCCCACTCCCGCTCCGTCTCCGGGTCGGCCCGGTAGACCAGCGCGAACACGGTTGTCTCGGTCGGGCCGTAGCCGTTGACGATGCGGCAACCGGGCGCGTGCTCGTGCAGCCGCCGGACCGAGCCCGGGGTGGTCACATCGCCGCCGGCGCTGAGCTGGCGAACCCGGCGGAACGACTCCGGCGCCTCCTGCGCCATGACACGGAGCAGGCCGGACGTCATGAACATCGAGGTGATGTCGTTGCCCTCGATCAGCTTGCGCAGGGCCGCGACGTCCAGCTCGCCGGGTGGCGCGACGACCACGCAGCCACCGCGCAGCAGCGGCACCCAGAGCTCGAGCACCGAACCGTCCCAGGCGTGCGGCGAGTGCAGCGGCACCCGGTCCAGCACGTCGTCCCAGAGCCGGTCACCGGCCAGGGTGGCGACGTCGCACTGCTGGACGGCGACACCCTTCGGCTCCCCGGTGGAGCCGGAGGTGAACATGATGTACGCCAGCTGCAACGGCGCCACCACCACACCGGTCGGGCTCGCGTCACCACCGGCCCAATCAGCCTCGTCGATCATCACTACGGCCGCCGCGACACCCAGGTTCTCCGCACGCGCCCGTCCGGGCAGGTCGGTGAGCAGCAGCGGTGCCTCCACCTGGCGGTCGAGCAGCGCGGCAAGCCGGTCGTCCGGGTAGGTCGGACTGAGCGGCACGTAGACGCCGCCCGCCTTGATGATCGCCAACAGGGTCACGACCAGGTCGAGCGAGCGTTCCATCAGCACGCCGACCCGGGTCTCCGTGGTCACGCCGCGGGCGATCAGGCGGTGCGCGAGGCGGTTCGCGGCGGCGTCGAGCTCCGCGTACGAGAGGACCCGCTCGCGGAACCGTACGGCGGGCATGTCCGGCGTGGCCCGGGCCTGGCCGTCGAACAGGTCCGGGATCGACCCGGTGAGGGTGGGCTGCTCGGTGTCGAGCAGACCGACCAGCAGCCGGTCGCGCTCGTCACCGACCAGCGTCTCCAGGCCGGAGATCGCCGTGCCGGGTCGCCGGGTGGCCTGCTCGAGGACACCGAGGAAGCGACGGGTCAGCGCCTCGACGGTCGCCGCGTCGAAGAGGTCGGCGCTGTACTCGATCGCGCCGGCCTCACCGAGCAGGGTGATCATCAGGTCGAACTTGACGTGCTGCGGACCGATGTGAGCGGTGGTCACGGTGAGCCCGGGTAGCTCGGCGACCGCCTCAGCGGCCTCGGCCCCGGCGGTGTCCACCGTCAGAACGGTCTGGAAGAGCGGGTGGCGTCCGGTGACCCGGGCCGGGCGCAGCGACTCGACGAGCCGCTCGAACGGGACGTCCTGATGCTCGTACGCGGCAAGGTCGGTCTCCCGGACCCGGCCGACCAACTCGGCGAAACTCGGGTCACCCGAGACGTCGGTACGCAGCACCAGCGTGTTGACGAAGAACCCGACCACCTCGGCCAGCGCCTCGTCCACCCGACCGGCCACCGGCGTGCCGATCGGCACATCGGTACCGGCCCCCAGCCGCGACAGCGTCACCGCCAGCGCCGCCTGCACCACCATGAACGGCGTGGCCCCGAGACGGGCGGCCAGGTCGGCGATCCGGTCGTGCACCCCGGCAGGCAGGGCGAACGTGCTCCGCCCGGCTCGCTGCGGCCCGGCGAGCGGCCGGGATCGGTCGACCGGCAGGGTCAGCTCGTCCGGCAGCCCGGACAGCGTGGCGCGCCAGTAGTCCAGTTGCTCCTTCTCGTCGCCGGCAACCGCTCGTTGCCAGATCGCGTAGTCGGCGTACTGCACCGCCAGCGGCGCCCACCCGGGAGGCCGGCCGGCCAGCCGCGTGGTGTACGCGGTGACCAGGTCCCGGGCCAGCACCGGCATGGACGCGCCGTCGCCGGCGATGTGGTGCACCACGACCAGCAGCTGATGCTCGCGCTCCCCGGCCCGGCACAACCGGGCCCGGATCGGCATGTCGGTGGTCAGGTCGAACGGCTCGGCCGCCGCCTCCCGCAGCGCCTCGAGAGGCACCACCGGCAGCGCGGGCCGGGCCGCTTCGGCGGGCACCACCACCTGGTAGACGTCGTCGCCGGAGCCGACCACCAGGGTTCGCAGACTCTCGTGGCGGGACACCACGTCGGCGAGCGCCTCGGTGAGCGCGGCGACGTCCAGGTCGCCGTCCAGGCGCAGCAGCACCGGGATGTTGTAGGTGGCGTCCGGGCCGCCCAGCTCGTGCATCAACCACAGTCGTCGTTGGGCTGCGGAGAGCGGCAGCCGGTCCGGACGCTCGGCCGGGATGACCGGCGGCCGGCTGCTCCGGGCCGCGCCGTCCAGCACGGCGTCCAGGCCGGCCACGGTGGGCTCCTCGAACAGCTGCCGCACGCTCAACTCCACGCCGAGGACGGCCCGGATCCGGGCGACCAGGCGGGTGGCCGACAGCGAGTGCCCGCCGAGTGCGAAGAAGTCGTCCTCGACCCCGACCGAGGGCACGCCGAGGATCTCGGCGAACGCCTCGGCGAGCAGCCGCTCGCGCGGCGTGCGCGGCTCGCGGCGCGTCGCGGTGGAGACGTGAACCGGCGCTGGCAGCGCTCGCCGGTCGAGCTTGCCGTTGGAGGTGAGCGGGATGGCGGTCAACTCCACGAAGGCGGAGGGGACCATGTAGTCCGGCAGCGCCTCGCCGAGAGCGCGCCGCAGCCGGTCCGCGTCGCAGTCACCGACCAGGTAGGCGACCAGGCGCTGATCGCCGGGCTGGTCCTCCCGGACGACGACCGCCGCCTGGGCGACTCCGGGCTGAGCGGCGAGAACCGTCTGGATCTCGCCGAGCTCGATCCGGAAACCGCGAATCTTCACCTGATCGTCGATCCGGCCGAGGTACTCCAGCGTGCCGTCGGCACGCCAGCGGGCCAGGTCGCCGGTGCGGTACATCCGGGTGCCGGAGGCCCCGAACGGGTCGGCGACGAACCGGATGGCGGACAGGCCCGGGCGGTTGAGGTACCCGCGGGCCAGGCCCGCGCCGGAGACGTACATCTCGCCGACGATCCCGGCCGGCACCGGCTGCAGCCCCTCGTCGAGGACGTACATGCCGAGGTCCGGGATGCCGACGCCGATCAGGCTCGCCGCCTGCTCAGCCGCGGTGCGCTCGGTGAGCGGCTGGTAGGTCACGTGGACCGTGGTCTCCGTGATGCCATACATGTTGACCAGCACCGGAGCGTCTTCCGCGTGCCGTTCGTACCAGCCGGAGAGGCGGCCGAGGTCGAGCGCCTCCCCACCGAAGATCACGTAGCGCAGCGCGAGCTCGGCGCCGCCCGCCTCCCGGTCGGCCTGCATCAGCTGGTAGAAGGCGGACGGGGTCTGGTTGAGCACGGTGACCCGTTCGCGGCTGAGCAGGTCGAGGAAGTCCGCCGGGCTGCGGCTGGTGTCGTACGGGACCACGACGAGGCGGCCACCGTGCAGCAGCGGACCCCACAGCTCCCAGACCGAGAAGTCGAACGCGTACGAGTGGAACAGCGTCCAGGTGTGCGTCTCGTCGAACCCGAACCAGTGCGCGGTCTGCCGGAACAGCCGCAGCACGTTGGCGTGAGTGACCACCACCCCCTTGGGCGTGCCGGTGGAGCCCGAGGTGTAGATGACGTATGCCGGGTGCTCAGCGGCTGGCTCGATCACCGGCGGGGTGTCCGGCAGGCGGGTCAGGTCCACGTCGTCGAGCAGCACCCACGGCACGTCGCCGGCGTCGATCCGGGATTGCACGCCGCCGGCGCCGACGATCAGCACCGGCTGCGCGTCGGCCAGCATGAACGCGATGCGGTCGGCCGGATAACCGGGGTCGATCGGCAGGTAGGCGGCGCCGGACTTGAGCACGGCCAGGATGGACACCACCAGCTCGGTACGGCGCGGCAGGGCCAGCGCGACGAAGCGCTCGGGACCGGCCCCGTGCCGGGCGAACAGGTGGGCCAACCGGTTCGCCGCGTCGTCCAGCTCGGCGTACGTCAGCTCGCCGTCCTCCCCGGTCACCGCGACCGCGTCCGGGTGCCGCCGCGCCGCCGCCTCGAACTCGCGCACCAGGTTCCGCTGGGCGCCGGCCGGGACCGGCTGTTCCGGGGCGGGCCGGCTCCACGGTCCGAGGATGCGGGCACGCTCTTGCGCGTCGAGCAGGTCGATGCGGCTGACCGGCTCGTCGGGGCGGGTCAGGGCCGCGTCCAGGACCCGGATCAGCCGGTCGGCGAGCCGGTCGGCGGTGTCCGGATCGAACATCTCGGCGCTGTACTCCAGGACGCCGGCCACCTCGCCGGCGTCGCCCGCGGTCAGGTGGAAGACCAGGTCGAACTTCGCGGTGCGCAGATCGACGGTCACCGGCGAGACGGTCAGGCCGGGCATGGCGTCGAGCGCGGCGAGCGCGTCCGGCTGGCCGTCGCTCCAGTCGAGGACCGTCTGGAAGAGCGGGTGGCGTCCGGTGACCCGGGCCGGGCGCAGCGCCTCGACGAGCCGCTCGAACGGGACGTCCTGATGCTCGTACGCGGCAAGGTCGGTCTCCCGGACCCGGCCGACCAACTCGGCGAAACTCGGGTCACCCGAGACGTCGGTACGCAGCACCAGCGTGTTGACGAAGAACCCGACCACCTCGGCCAGCGCCTCGTCCACCCGACCGGCCACCGGCGTGCCGATCGGCACATCGGTACCGGCCCCCAGCCGCGACAGCGTCACCGCCAGCGCCGCCTGCACCACCATGAACGGCGTGGCACGCAGCGTCCGTGCGGCGCTCCGCAGCCGGTCGTACAGGTCGGCGGGAAGCGTGAACTCGGCCCGGCCGCCTCGACCGGCACTGCCGGCCGGGCGCGGCCGGTCGACCGGCAGGGCGAGCTCGTCCGGCAGCCCGGCCAGCGCGGACCGCCAATATTCCAGCTGGTCGTCGGCTTCGCCGCTCATCTCCTGCTGCCAGAGCACGTAGTCGGCGTACTGGACCGGGAGCGGCGCCCAGTCGGCCTCGCCGCCACGGATGCGGCCGGTGTAGGCGGTGGCCAGGTCGGTGGCGAGCGGCTGCACCGAGCCGGCGTCGCCGGCCACGTGGTGCAGGAGCAGGAGCAGGACGTGCTCCCGGTCGCCGGTCCGGAACAGCGAGACTCGCAAGGGGGTCTCGGCGGCCAGGTCGAACCGGTACGCGGCGGCCTCGGCGAGCACGGCCGGAAGGTCGGCCGCGCTGACCTGGCTCGTCTCGAATGGCGTCGGCCGGTCCACGAGGATCTGGTACGGCCCGTCGGCGTCGTCGGCCAGCACGGTCCGCAGAGTCTCGTGCCGCTCGACCAGGTCGGTCACCGCCTGACGCAGCGCGGCGACGTCCAGTTCGCCGTGCAGGCGCAGCGCGGCGGCGATGTTGTAGGCGGGGCTGGGACCCTCCATCTGGTGCAGGAACCAGAGGCGGCGCTGCGCCGCGGACAGCGGCAGGCGGTCCGGCCGGGGCCGCGGGCGCACCGCCGGCCGGCCGGTCGCGGCGCCGTCCAGCCGGGTCGCGATCCCGGCCGCGGTGGGCGTCTCGAAGAGCTGCCGGACGGTGACCTCGACGCCGAACAGCACCCGGATCCGGGCGACCAGCCGGTTGGCGGTCAGCGAATGGCCACCGAGCGCGAAGAAGCTCTCATCGGGTCCGACCCGCGGCACGCCGAGCACCTCGGCGAAGGCGTCGCAGAGCAGTGCCTCGCGCGGGGTGGCCGGCCCCCGGCCGGTGCCGGCCGCGCCGGCGAGCATCGGCGAGGGCAGCGCCTTGCGGTCCACCTTGCCGTTCGGGGTGACGGGGAGCCGGTCGAGGACCATCACCACGGCCGGGACCAGGTAGTCCGGGACGGCGGCGGCGACGTGGTCGCGCACCGCCGCCGGTGCGGCCGTGCCGGTCACGTAGCCGACCAGGCGCCGGTCGCCGGGCCGGTCCTCGCGCACCACCGCGACCGCGGCGGTCACGCCGGGATGCCCGGCCATCAGGGCCTCGACCTCGCCCAACTCGATCCGGTGGCCACGCAGCTTCACCTGGTCGTCGCTGCGCCCGCGGAACTCCAGCTCGCCGTCGGCGGTCCAGACCGCCACGTCGCCGGTGCGGTACATCCGGGTGCCGGGCGGACCGGCCGGGTCGGCGACGAATCGCTCCGAGGTCAGCGCGGAGCGGCCGTGATAGCCACGGGCCAGGCCGTGGCCGGACACGTAGAGGTCACCGGCCACGCCGGGCAGCACCGGTTGCAGGTGCGGGTCGAGCAGGTAGACCCGGGCGTTGACGATCGGGCCGCCGATGGTGGGCGTTTCCGGGCCGGCCAGCGGGGTGCTCATGGTGGCGCAGACCGTCGTCTCGGTCGGCCCGTACGCGTTGATCATGCGACGGCCGGGTGACCACTGGGCGACGATGCCGCCCGGGCAGTGCTCGCCGGCCACCGTGAGCGAGCGGACGCCGGGCAGTGAGTCCGGGTCCAGCTCGGCCAGGGCCACCGGCGGCAGGGTGACATGACTGACGCGTTCCGCGGTGATCAGGTCGACCAGGGGGTCCGCCGGCAGCAGCCGGGCCTTCGGGGCGACCACCAGGCAGGCTCCGGAGAGCAGCGTGACGGCGACCTCGGAGACGGCGGCGTCGAAACTGGGCGAGGCGAACTGCAACACCCGGCTGTCCGGCCGTATGTCGAACCGCTCGCGTTGCGCCTCGACCAGGGAGGCGATGCCGCGGTGCGAGACCACCACGCCCTTCGGGCGCCCGGTGGAGCCGGAGGTGTAGATGACGTACGCCGGGTGTTCGGCCCGCAGGCCGGGCGCGGTCCATGGGGCACGGCTCGCGTCCAGGTCAGGGATGCTCTCCTCGGTGATCACCACGTCCGGCGCCGCGTCCCGCAGGATGTAGGCGATCCGCTCGGCCGGGTACTCCGGGTCGACCGGCACGAACGCCGCCCCGGCCAGGACCACCGCGTGCATGGCGATGATCAGCTCGATCGAGCGCGGCAGCAGGATGGCCACCCGGCGCTCGGGTCCCGCGCCGGCCGCGGCCAGCGCGCCCGCCCATGCCGTGGCGCGCTCGGCCAGCTCGCCGAAGGACAGCTCGGCACCCTCGAAGGCGAGCGCCGGGGCGTCCGGCGTCCGGCGCGCCCTGGCCAGGAACTCCACCGGCCACAGCCCGGTGGCCTCCGGGAGCTGCCGGCCCCGCTGGCGCGGCTCGTCCCGGCCGGCCAGGCCGACCGCGCCGACCGGTGTCTCCGGCGCCAGGGCGACGATGTCGAGCAGCTCACCGAGCCAGCGGGCCACCAGGGCGGCCCGCTCCGCCGGCACCACGTCCGGCCGGTGGTGCAGGCGGAGCTCCAGCCCGCCACCGGGCCGTGGGGCGGCCTCCAGCGCCAGGGCGTAGTGCGGGGCCGAGTGGTGGGTGATCTCACCGATCTCCAGGCCGGCACCACGGGCATACGCCCGGATCGCCTCCGGGTCGAACGGGTAGTTCTCGAACACCATGGCCGTGTCGAACAGCTCGTCGACCCCGGCCGCCCGCTGGATCTCGGCCAGACCGAGGTGCTGATGCTCCAGCAGGGTGACCTGTTCGCGCTGGAGCCGGCGGGCGAACCCGCCAAGGCTCTCCCCGGCGTCGAGGCGGGCGCGCAGCGGCAAGGTGTTGATGAACAGGCCGACCATCTCGTCCACGCCGGGCAGTTCCGGCGGGCGACCGGCCACGGTCATCCCGGTGACCACGTCGTCACGGCCGGTCAGCCGGGCCAGCAGCAGCAGCCATACGGTCTGCAGCACGGTGCCGGGAGTGACGCCCAGGGTCCGTGAGGTGACGTCCAGCGGGGCGGGCCCCACGTAGGAGACGTCGATGCGGGCCGGTTCGGCGACGCCGGGGGCGGCGGCGACCAGCGTCGGATCCTCGATCCCGTCGAGGGCGGTGCGCCAGGCGGCCAGGGCTGCGGGCCGGTCCTGCCCGGCCAGCCAGGCAAGATGATTCGAGTACGGCCTCGGCGCCGCCAGTGGCACGCCGCGGTAGAGCGCGAGCAGTTCCCGCACGATGATCGGCACCGACCAGCCGTCGCGGACCGCGTGGTGACCGGTGATCGCCAGTCGCCACCGCCCCTGCCCCTGCCCCAGGCTGATCAGCGTGAATCGGATCAGTGGCGGCCGGCCCAGGTCGAAGCGCCGGTCCCATTCCGCGGCCAGGACCACGTCCGGTGCGCCGGTGTGCACGGTGAAGTCCAGCGGCGGGTCGGCGAGCACGACCTGCACCGTGACGCCGTCGACGGTGCGCCGGAATCCGGAGCGCAGCGCGGTGTGCCGCCGTACCACCTCGGCCGCGGCCGTCCGCAGCCGTGGCACGTCCAGGTCCCCTTCGAGGTCGGCGACCAACTGGGTCAGGTACGGGTCCCGCTCGCCCTCCCGCTGCGCGCTGTGGAAGACCAGGCCCTCTTGCAGCGGTGCGAGCGGCAGCAGCGCCGCGACGTCACCGTCCGCCTCCAACTCGTCGATCTCCGCCTGGGTCAGCGGAACCAGCAGGTCGGACGGGGTATGCCCGGCCCGCGGCGGGGCGCTGGCGAGCGCCCGCAGCGCGGTGAACCAGTGGTCGGCGAGTCGTTCCATCCGCTCGCTGTCCAGCGCCGCGCCGTCCCAGGTCCAGGTCGCGACGAGTTCGGGGCCGTCCGGCCCCTCGTGGGTGGCGGCGTTGAGCTCGACCAGATGGCCGAGGACGCGTTCCGGATCGTCGGGCGCGCCCGGATGCGTGTCCAGGGCGAACTCTCCGGCGCCGCCGCTGGTGAGCCGGCCGAGGTAGTTGAACGCGAGCCCGGGATGGCCGCGACCGGCGAACTCCGGCGCGGTGACCGGGTCGAGGTAGCGGGTCACCCCGTACGCGAGGTCCTGTTCGCCGGCCGCCCTCAGCTGCTCCTTGACCGCCTTGAGCAGTCCGTGGCCGCCACGCCCGGTGAGCACCTCGGTGGCGCGTACCGCGCCCAGGCGCAGCCGGACCGGTTGGACACCGGTGAACCAGCCGACCGTACGGGACAGGTCGGTGCCCGGCACCAGCCAGTCGGCGCGGCCGTGCCGCTCGGTGTCGACCAGCACGCCGTCGTCGTCGCCGCGCCAGGCGGAGACCGCCACTGCCAGCGCGGTCAGCAGCACGTCGTCGACATCGCCGTGCACCGCGGCCGGAATCGTGGTGAGCAGGGGCACGGTGGTGGCGGTGGCCAGCCTGCGGGTGAGCCGGCCGGCGCCGGCCACGGTGCCCGGGTCGGCACCGTCCGGATCGACGGCGAGCCCCGGCTCGTCGTCCAGCAACGCCAGCCAGGGCGTGGCGCCCGCGGCCGGCAGCCGCGTCGAGCGCGCCGCCCAGGTGCGGAACGAGGTGGACGCCGGGTCGAGCGGAGCGCCCGGGTCCCGCCAGGCCGCCGCCAGGTCGGACAGGATGATTCGCCAGGACACGCCGTCGACGGCCAGGTGGTGAACGACCAGCAGAAGTCGTCCCGGAGCGTCGTCGGCATCGAACCAGACCGCCCGGACGATCACGCCGGATGCCGGGTCCAACTCGTCGCGAGCGGCCTCGCCGGCCGCGGTGAGCTCGGCGTCGGTGCCCGGGCCGGCGATCCGGCGCAGGCAGGTCGTGGCGTCGACCGAGCCGGGCGGGGTGATCTCCAGCTCGGTGTCGTCGATCAGCCGCAGGCGCAGCGCGTGGTGATGGTCCAACGTGGCCTGCAAAGCGGTGGTCAGCCGGGCCTCGTCGGTCGGCGGAACGGTCACCACGACGGACTGGTGGTAGCGACTGGTCCGGCCGCCACGCTCGGCCAGCCGCCGCATGATCGGGGTGGCCGGCATCCGCCCGAAGGCGGCGGCCACGGGTTCGGTGACCGGGGCGGCCGCGTCCGCGGCGACGGCGAGCAGGGCAGCCGCCGTACGGTGCTCGAACACCTGCCGGGCGGTGAAGTGCAGACCGGCCGTACGGGCTCGGCCGACCAGCTGCATCGACATGATGCTGTCCCCGCCCAGCGTGAAGAAGTCCTGGTCGGGTCCGACGTCGTCACGGCCGAGGACCTCGCCGATCAGCCGGCACAGGCGCTGCTCGTCGGGGGTGGCCGGGGCCCGCCCGGCCACCGCCGCGGTGAAGTCGGGCGCGGGCAGGGCGGCCCGGTCGACCTTGCCGTTCGCGGTGGTCGGCAGTTCGGTGAGGGAGACCAGAGCCGACGGCACGAAGTGTTCCGGGAGGGTGGCACGCAGAGTGGCCAGAACCGTGTCGTGCTCGGCGACGCCCACCAGGTAACCCACCAGCCGGCCGTCCCGGACGGCGGCGACCGCGCGGACCACGCCGGGCTGACGGCCGAGCGCGGCCTCGACCTCCCCGAGCTCGATGCGGTGCCCGCGGATCTTGATCTGCTCGTCCGAGCGGCCGAGGTAGACCAGGGTGCCCTCCGGCGTCCAGCGAACCAGGTCGCCGGTGCGGTACATCCGGGTGCCGGGCGCGTCGTACGGGCTGGGCACGAACCGCTCGGCGGTGGCGCGCGGCGCGTTCAGGTAGCCGCGGGCCACCCCGGCGCCGGCCACGTACAGTTCACCGACACCACCGACCGGGACTGGGCACAAACCGCTGTCCAGCACGTACGCGCGGGTGTGCGGGAACGGACGGCCGATCGGCAACGGCCCGGCCGGCAGCTGTTCGCCCGGCTCCACCCGGTGGTCGATGCAGTTCACCGTGGTCTCGGTCGGGCCGTACGAGTTGATCACGGTGACGTCCGGGTGGGCCTTCCGCCACTCGTGCAGCCCCTCGGCGGTGAGCTGCTCGCCGCCGAGCATCAGCAGCCCGGTGGGCGAGACGTCGATCCTCTGGTTGACCAGGACCGGCAGGTGGCTCGGCGTGCCCTTGAGGAAGGTCGGCCGCTCCACCGCGTCGGCGAGCTCGTCGAGCTGCGCGCAGCCACCGGTCACCAACGGGCCGAACAGTCCGGTGACGGTCAGGTCGAAGGCCGGCGAGGAGTGCACCAGGCTGGTGCCACCCACCTCCGGGTACGCCTCGCGGCTGCGCAGCAGGTGGGCGGCGAGCGCGCCGTGCGGCACGACCACACCCTTCGGCACACCGGTGGAGCCGGAGGTGAAGATCACGTAGGCGGCCTGCTCGGGGTGCGGGGCCGGGACGGGTGTGTCCGAACCGCCGGTGGCCAGGCCGGGCAGGTCCGCGGGACGGATCACCAGGGCCGGGCGGGCCTCGGTGAGGATCCGATCGATGCGGTCGGCCGGATAGTCCGGGTCGAGAGGCAGGTACGCGGCTCCCGCTCGGTGCACCGCCAGCAGCGTGGCGACCAGGTCGATGCCGCGCGGCAGCAGGACCGCCACCAGCGACTCCGGTCCGGCGCCGCGAGCCCGCAGTCCGGTGGCCAACTCCCGGACCCGGGCGTCGAGCTGCCGGTAGGTGAGCACGGCGCCACCGGCGCCGACCGCGGGACGGTCCGGGCCGGCGGCGACCTGCTCCGCGAAGAGCTGCGGCAGACTGGTGCGCGGCCGCTCCGGGCGGGTGCCGTTCCAGCGGGTCAGCACTCGGTCGCGGTCCTCGTCGCCGATCAGGTCGAGCCGGCCGACGGCGCGGTCCAGCCTCGTGCTGAAGGCCCGCAGGGCCCGCAGGAACAGCTCGGCGACTCGGGCCGCGGTGTCCCCGTCGATCTGTGCGGGCTGGTGGTGCAGCCGGAACCGCAGCCGCTCGCCGGGCATCGCCATCAAGCCGAGCGCGTAGTGGCTGGCATCGGTGACCCGGGCGTCGGTCAGGCGAAGCCCGGTGGTGGCGGCCAGGTCGTCGAGGGCGTCGTGGTCGAACGGGAAGTTCTCGAAGATGACCGCGGTGTCGAAGAGCTCGCCGAGGCCGCGGTCGCGCTGAATGGTGGTGAGCGCGACGTGCTGGTGGTCCAGCAGCCCGGCCTGCTCCACGGCCAGGCGGCCGAGCAGGGCGGTGACCGGCTCGGCCGGGTCCAGGCGGACGGCCAGCGGTACCGTGTTGATGAACAGACCGACCATGTCCTCGGCGCCGGCCAGATCGGCCGGCCGCCCGGCGACCGTGATGCCGAAGACCACGTCGTCGCGGCCGGTCAGCCGGCTCAGGGTGAGCGCCCACGCCGCCTGCACCAAGTTGTTGAGCGGGACCCGGGCCTCGTGCGCGCTCCGGACCAGTGCGCGCGTCTCGGCGACGGTCAGTGCCCGGTCGAGGCGGATCGGCTCACTGTCGACCACCGGGGTGACGCCGGTCCCGAGCAGTGTGGGCCGTTCCACGCCGGCCAAGGCCCGCTGCCACACCCGGGCCGAGCCCTCGTCCCGGGCCGCCAGCCAGTCGAGGTAATCGCGGTAGGGCCGGCGGGCCGGCAGCTCGGTCGCGCCGCCGTAGAGCTGGAGCAGCTCGCGGACCAGGATCGGCAGGGACCAGCCGTCGGCCACCAGGTGGTGCAGGGTGAGGACGATCGCCCGCTCGGCCAGGGCGACCCGGATCAGCGGCGGGTTCGCCAGGTCGAAGCGCTCGGCCCGATCGTGGTCGAGGAACGCGTCCAGGTCGGTGATCTCGCGCCACGGCAGACTGGCGGTCTCGTGCACCACCTGGGCCGGCTCGGGCAGCCCGGTGGAGACGAAACCGGTGCGCAGCACGGCGTGCCGGTCCAGCAGCGACGAGCAGGCGGCTCGCAGCCGCGCCGCATCGATCGGCCCGGCGACGTGGAGCACGATCTGGATCAGGTACGGGTCGCGCGTGCCGCCGTCGTAGGAGCTGTGGAACAACAGCCCCTGCTGGATCGGTGCGAGCGGCAGCACGTCGGCGACCCCGGGCCGGGCGAGCAGCTCGGCGTGCTCGGCGAGCGGGGTGGCCACCACGGTCGACTCCGGCGCCGTCCCGCGGTCACGGGTGAACGGGGCCAGCGCGGCCACCGTACGGCGTTCGAAGACGTCCCGGATGGCGAACGTGACACCCCGGACCCGGGCCCGGCTGAGCAGCCGGAAGCAGAGCACGCTGTCGCCGCCGAGCGTGAAGAAGTCGTCGTCGACGCCGACCCGCGGCAGGCCGAGCACCTCGGCGTAGAGCTCGCAGAGCAGCTGTTCGCGCGGATCGCGCGGGGCACGCCCGGCCGGTTCGGCGCGCTGCGGCGGTGCGGGCAGCGCTCGCTTGTCGACCTTGCGGTTCGGGGTCAGCGGGATCTCGTCCAGCGGCACCACCACCGCGGGCACCATGTATTCCGGCAGGGTGGCCGCGGCGTGCTCGCGCAGCACCCCCGGGTCGATCTCCACGTGAGCGCCCACGACGTAGGCGACGAGCTTGCGGTCACCGGGCCGGTCCTCGCGGACCACCGCGACCGCGCGGGTCACGTCCGGGTGGGTCGCCAGGGCGGCGGCCACCTCGCCCAGCTCGATCCGGAAGCCGCGCAGCTTGACCTGGTCGTCGACCCGGCCCAGGAAATCTAGGCGGCCGTCGGGACGACGCTGCACCAGGTCTCCGGTGCGGTACATGCGAGCGCCGGGCGGGCCGCCCGGGGCGGCGACGAACCGTTCCGCGGTGAGCGCGGCCCGGCCGTGGTAACCACGGGCCACACCGTTACCGCCGAGGTAGAGCTCACCGGGCACCCCGGCCGGGACGGGGCGCAGCGCGGTGTCGAGCACCCAGGCGACAGTGTTGAGCACTGGCGTGCCGATGTCCGGCCGGTGGTCGGTGACGACGCCGAGGGTCGACCAGACAGTGGTCTCGGTGGGCCCGTACATGTTGAGCACCACGTCGGCCGCGCCGGCCAGCACGGCCGCCAGATCGGGTGGCAGCGCCTCGCCGCCGACCAGGACCCGCAGCCCTTGCAGAGCCGCCGGGTCCTCCTCGGCCACGGCCCGCCACAGATTGGGGGTGGCCTGCACGACCAGAGCCGATCCGGAGCTGCGCGGCTGGCGCAGAGCCGCGCAGAGCGCGACCGGGTCAGTCACGACGTCGCGGGGCGCGAGGAGCACGGTGGCGCCGACCAGCAACGGCAGGAACAGCTCGAGGACCGCGATGTCGAAACCGATGGTGGTGACCGCGAGCAGGTGGTCGCCGGCGGTGAGACCGGTCCGGTCGATCATCGCGATCAGGAAGTTGTCCATCGCCGCGCGCGGGACGACCACACCCTTCGGCTTTCCGGTCGAGCCGGAGGTGTAGATCATGTACGCCGCGGCTCCGCCCGGCACGTCCACCCGTACCGGGGCGGCGTCGGTGACCGTGGTGTCCTCGACGTAGAACCGGGTGATCGGATGGTCCAGCTCGACGCTTCGGTTGGTCAGCAGCAGGACCGGTCCGGCATCGGAGATCATGTAGTCGACGCGGTCGGCCGGGAATCCGGTGTCGATCGGGACATAGGCGGCGCCGCACCGCAGCACCGCCAGCACGGACACCAGCAGGTCGGCCGTGCGGGGCAGGGCGACCGCGACGAACTGGCCGGGCTCGACGCCGGCCGACAACAAGCGCGAGGCCAGCGCGTTCGCACGCTCGTCCAGTTCCCGATACGTGAGCGTGGCGTCCGTGGCGACCAGCGCGATCCCGTCCGGGGTCCGCCGGGCCTGCTCGGCGAACCACCGCACGGTGTCGCCGACCGGCAGCTCCCCGGCCGGTCCGGTGAGCGCCGCCGGGCCGGTCTCGAGCGCGACCGCGCCGAGGGTTCGGCCCGGGTCCTCGGCGACGGCACGCAGCAGGGTGAGCATCCAGGCCAGGGCGTGCCCGGCCAGCGGCTCGGTGACCGGCTGGTGGTCCAGGCGCAGGCGCAGCTCGTCCCCGGGGAAGGCGTAGAGGGCGAGCGGGTAGTGCGTGGCATCGTCCACACCGGCGTCGAGAACCCGTAGCTCGTGGCCGGCGGCCGCCACAGCGGTGGGGTCGGCCGGGAAGTTCTCGAAGATCAGGATGGTGTCGAACAGATCGGCGCCGCCGGAAGTGGCCCGCTGCACGTCGATCAACGGCAGGTACTGGTGTTCCAACAGGTCGGCCTGCCGGTCCTGGATGTCCCGGGCGAGGCTCTCCAGGGTGTGCTCGGGCCCGACGGTGGCGCGCAGCGGCACTGTGTTGATGAACAGCCCGGCCATCTCCTCGACACCGATCAGCTCGGCCGGGCGGCCCGCGACGGTGACGCCGAAGACCACGTCTCCTCGTCCGGTGAGCCGGCCGACCACGGCGGCCCAAGCGGCCTGCACGAACGCGTTCACGGTGACACCGGCGGCGCGGGCGCGGGCGGCCAGGCGGGCGGTCTGCGCGGAATCCAGGTTTGCGGTCAGCCGCTCCGGGCGCTCCGGGGTGTGTGGCGCGGCGACCCGGGTCGGCTCGGCGCCGGACAGCGCGGCCGTCCAGGCGTCCAGTGATGCCCGCCGATCCCGGCCGGCCAGCCAGGCCAGGTAGTCCCGGTACGGCCGTGGCCCGGCGGCGGGCAGCTCACCGTGGTACGCCTGAAGCAGCTCGCGCAGCAGCACCGGCACCGACCAGCCGTCGAGGACCATGTGGTGACAGGTGATCGTCAACCGGCGACCTCCATCCGGCAACGCCTCCAGTGCGGCCCGCAGCAGCGGCGCGACGGTCACGTCGATCGGCCCGCCGGGCTCGTCGTCCCAGGGCACCTCCGGAGCTGTGTGCACGGCCAGCACGGGCCGGCTCAGACCCTCATGGCGTACCGCCGATCGCAGCACCGGATGCCGGGCGAGGACCGCGGCCAGTGCCCGGCGCAGCGCGGCCGGATCGACATCGCCGGCCAGATCGAGGTGGACGCGCATCACGTAGACGTCGCCCTCGGCGTACGCGCTGCGTGCCAGCAACCCCTCCTGCAGCGGCGTCAGCGGCAGCACCTCCGCGACGCCCGGTTCCGTCAGCACCGCTTCCAGTTCGCCGGCGGGCAACGGCGCGGGCAACTCGGTCTCCGCGGTGTGCACCGCGGTGCAGACGCCGACCAGCCGGGCCACCGTACGCAGCCGGAACAGCTGCCGGATGGGCACGTCCACACCGGCCCGGTGCGCGGCGGCGACCACCCGGGTGGCCAGCAGGGAGTGACCACCGAGCGCGAAGAAGTCGTCGTCGATGCCGACCAGGCCGCTCTCCAGCACCTCGGCGAAGATCCGGCAGAGGAGCGACTCCAACTCGGTACGCGGCGCCCGGCTGCCGGCCGTCCCGGTGTGCACGGGCGCGGGCAGGGCACGCCGATCGAGCTTGCCGTTCGGGGTCAGCGGCAGCGCGTCGAGGGCGACGATCGCCGCCGGGACCATGTATTCGGGCAGCCGGTCGGCCACGTGGCGGGCCAGGTCCGCCTCGGCGCCGACGACGTAGGCGACGATCCGCTTGTCACCGGGCGAGTCCTCGCGCACGATCACGGCAGCGCGCTCCACAGCCGGGTGAGCGGCGAGCACGGCCTCGATCTCGCCGAGCTCGATCCGGTGGCCGCGGACCTTGACCTGGTGGTCGACACGGGAGATGAAGAACAACCGGTTGTCGTAGCCGACCCGTACCAGGTCGCCGGTGCGGTAGAGGCGACCAGTTCCGTAGGGGTTGGCCACGAACCGCTCGGCGGTCAGCGCCGGCCGGCCCAGGTAGCCGCGGCCCACGTTGCCACCGCCGATGTAGAGCTCGCCGGCGTGGCCGGGCGGCACCGGTTGCAGCGCCGCGTCGAGCACGTGGACCTGGGTGTTGAGGATCGGCTCCCCCAGGTCGGCGGCGCCGCCGCGAACCGCGCCGGCGGTGGCCCAGACCGTGGTCTCCGTCGGGCCGTAGACATTCGTGACCTCATCCGCCGCGGCGACCAACCGAGTGGCCAGGTCGTCGGGCAGCGCCTCACCGCCGGCCAGCACGCGCACGCCGGCCAGATCGTCGCCGCCGGCCAGGAACATGTCCCACAGGCTCGGCGTGGCCTGCATGACGGTCACCCGCTCACGGGCGATGAGGGCACGCAGCTCGCTGGTGTCGAGAACCTGGTCACGGGTCGCGATGGCGGTCGAGGCCCCCGACAGCAGCGGCAGGAACAGCTCCAGTACGGCGATGTCGAAACTGATCGTGGTGAGCGCCAGGACCACGTCGTCGGTGGTCAGCGGGACGCGGACGACCATCGCTTGCAGGAAGTTGGCCAGGTTGGACCGGCTGATCGCGACACCCTTGGGCCGCCCGGTGGAGCCGGAGGTGTAGATGACGTAGGCCAGGCTCTCCGGCGCCTGCGGCATGCCCGGGTTCCCGGCCGGACCGGCCGGCACTTCGGACAGCAGCATCACCGGGGTGTCACCGGCCGCCGCCGGGCGGGTCGCGTCGTCGGTCAGCAGCAGGGCCGGCGCGGCGTCGGCCAGCACACCGGTGATCCGGTCGGCCGGGTGGTCCGGATCGAGCGGCAGATAGGCGGCGCCTGTCTTGAGCACACCGAGCAGGGCGGCCAGCAGGTCAGCGGATCGGGACAGGGCGACGGCCACCAGACGCTCCGGGCCGGCGCCGTGCCGCAGCAGGGCGTGCGCGATCCGGTTGGCCCGCTCGTTGAGAGCGGCGTAGGTCAGGGTCCGCTCACCACGCACCGCGGGCGCGTCCGGGTCGGCCGCAGCCTGCCGCTCGAAGCGTTCGACCAGGCCGGCCGGCACCGGACCGGACGGGCCACGGCCGAGCCGGAGCAGAACGCTACGGGTGTCGTCGGGGAGCAGATCGGCGGCACCGATGGGCGCGTCCGGCCGGGCGGCCAGCGAGGCGAGCAGGGTGAGGAAGCGGCGCTGGTGCGCCATCACGTCGGTGTAGCGGTAGGAACGCGGGTTGCCGGCGAGCTCCAGCTGCACGTCGTGCGTCGCCGGGTCGCCGAAGCTCTGCAGCATCAGGTCGTTGACCGGCCCGTTGGCCAGCTGGACGCCGGTCGCCACGGTGTCGCCGAAGCGAACCTGGGCGCCGAATGCCAGCGCGTTCACGAGCAGGCCGGACACGGCGCCGGTGGTGCCGGCCCGGCGCAGCTCGGTGTGCAGTTCCTCACGGCGGAACCGCTGCGCGCGCAACGCCTCGCCGAGTCGCTCGCGGACCTGCCTCACCACGTCGGCGAAGCTGTCCTGGGCGGTGACCTTCAGGCGCAGCGACACGTCGTTGGCGAGCATCGCCGGAGTGCGCAGCGCCGCCGGGGTGCGACGGGCAGCGACCGGCATGCCGATCACGATGTCCGACTCGGAGAGCAGACGATGCTGGTAGACCGCGGTCGCGGCGGTCATGACGACGGGCCAGCGCTCCATCGCATTAAGCGCGGCAACCAGGGGCGCGTCGAGCGTGGCCCGGCTGCGCAGGGCGTCCGGCGCCGGGTCCGCGGGACGCTCGGCGAGCGCCTGGCCGGCGGTCTCCTCCGCGAACGTGTCCAGCCAGTAGCGCCGATCCCGGTGGTACTGCTCCGACCCCGGATATGCGGCATCCTCGCCGGTGACGGTGCCGAGGCTGTCCCACTTCGGCTCGCCGATGCCGGAGCCGGACGCCAGCGCCGTGTAGATCTCGGCGAGTCGTGCCACGTACTGGCTCTGCCCGTAGCCGTCCAGCAGGATGTGGTGGTAGCGCAGGTAGAACAGCCAGCGAGTGTCGCTGACGCGCAGCAGCGCGTGGTGGAAGAGTGAGCCGGTGGTCAGGTCGGCTACGGTGGCGCGGTCGTGATCCATCCAGTCGATCACCGCGGCGGCCGGATCCGGCTCGTCCCGCAGATCCAGCACCTCCAGACCGGCCTCGACCCGCGGGCGGATCAGCTGGTGCACCTCACCGTCGTCGCCGAAGACCGCGCGCAACGCCTCGGTCTCCCCGACTGCCCGGTCAACCGCGGTGGCCAGCAGGCGCTCGTCGATCGGCCCGTCGCCGTCGTAGCGCGCGGCGCACTGATACATCGGACTGTCCGGCTGCAGCCGCTGACTCACCCAGACGCCGAGCTGGGCGGCGGTGACGGGCAGCCGGACGGCTTGCAGGTTGGGGACCTCGGTGACTGCCAATCGACTCACACTCCATGGGAGGGTTCACGGCTACTCCCCAGAAGGTCGGTCGTCGCACTACTCGGGGCCTATATGGCCGTCACATAGAGCAGGCATAGACGGTCACCTCAGCGTCGACCGAAATCCGCCCGATGTCTGTGAGGTTCTGTTGCCTGCGACCATCGATATCGTCTGCCCGGCCTTCAACCGGTCCGTGGCCATCAAGAACACCATCGATAGCGTCGTGGCGCAGACCATGACGGACTGGCGGCTGCTCGTCGTTTCCGACGGCAGCACCGACGACACCGACGAGGTGGTCCTCTCCTACGCCGACTCCCGCGTGCGGTTGATCCGCGCCGAGCGGCACGGCCACCCCGGCGGCCCCCGCAACATCGGCCTGGCCGCCGCGACCGCGCCCTATATTGCCTATCTGGACAGTGACGACCGCTGGCTGCCGGAACATCTGGCGGTGTTGCGCCGGGAGTTCTACCGTGGCGCGCGGCTGGTGGTCACCGCCAGCATCGGCATGAACAGCCAGGATGAGGAGCAGTATCGCTCCGATCTGCTGAACCACGTGTGGCACCCGGATCTGCAACTGCTCTGGGCGCTGTACGAGCCTTCCCGCGTCGGGCACGTGCGCGGGCTGGCCGAGGCGGCCGGCGGCTGGACCACCGAGCACACCGGCATGGAGGACTGGGATCTCTGGCTGCGGATGGCGGACCAGGGAGAACGCTTCACCACGGTGTCCGACCGGACGGTGCTGATGTACCTGTCCGACTCGTCCCGGCGCAAGACCATGGAGGTCCAACACCGCATCGAGCTGGGCCGCACCGCTGAACCGGAGGCGCTGCTCGCCAAGGTGCGCTCCCCGGAGGTCCAGGACGAGCTACGGGCCGCGTTCGGCGAGCAGATGCTGCGCTTCTACGAGTCCAAGGCGCAGGCCGGCGAACTGGTCTTCCCCACCGAGGTCTCCGCCGGTGAGGTGCTGGCCCGGGTGACCGAGTTCGTCCGCGAGCCGGCGACACCGATGTACCGCGAGCTCAGCGTTGACCCGGACGGCACCGTCTATCTGCCGCTCCAGGTCAGCAGCGGCGCCCACGCCGCACGATTGCGAACCTTCTTGCAGGTCCACGACAGCGGCCGGCACCACGTCGTGCGCCGCCTGATCGACGGAGGCAACCGATGACCAGCACCAGCCCGCTGCGCGCCCCGATCACGCACACCGTCGCCTCATCCGACTTCCGCGCCACGCTCGGGCACTACTGCACCGGCGTCGCCGTGATCGCCGGCTACCACCAGGGCCCGGCCGGTTTCGCCTGCCAATCCTTCGCCGCGCTCTCACTGGACCCGCCGCTGGTGACGTTCTCGGTGGCCAACACCTCGCGCAGCTGGCCGCGGATTGCCCGCTCCGGCGCGTTCTGCGCCAGCATCCTCGGCGGGCACCAGATCGACGAGTGTCGCATCTTCGGTACCTCCGAGGCCGACAAGTTCGGCACCACCGACTGGACTCTGGCCACCATCACCGGCTCACCCCGGCTGACCGACGCCATCGCCTGGGTCGACTGCGAGGTGACCAACCTGCTGCCCGGCGGCGACCACACCATCGTCGTCGGCCGGGTGGTCGCCGTGGACCACACCGGCAGCGACGACCCGCTGGTCTACTACCGCGGCGGCTTCCACACCGACATCAGCCGATGATCCTGCGGACCAGCCACATCCAGGCCATGTCCACCGCCGTCGAGGCCCGCAACGGACAGATCCGAGCTGGCGGCAGCGACCCAGCCCCGGTCATGGTGTGGCGGCCCGGACAGGCCGGCAGTCCCTCGACTACGCCCAACGCCACGACGCCGTGCTGTACCCGTTGTTCGAACTGATCCTGCGCCGCAGCGAAGCCGCCTGACCGCGGGCACGCAAAAGCTCCGCGGTGCGCGGACAGCCCGCCGTGCATCCAGCGCGGCGGGCTCTCCGGTAAAGCGCCGAACGGGATCAGCGGCCCGAGCAGTTCGGAGACGTCAGGCCGGCGGCGCGGTGGCGACCGTCTCGCACCCGGCCATCACGTGCTGAGCGTTCTGCGGGAGATAACAGCTGTCGCCCGGAGTGTCGGTGTCGTTGGGGCCACCGTTCACGATTTCCCGGTAGCCCGTGTCAGAGCCGGCCGGTTCCGCCCAGAGACTGTCGTCGCCCTCGTCGCCGGAGAGGTAATCATCGCCGACGCCGGCGAACACGGTGTCGTTGCCGGCACCGCCGTAGACGGTGTCGTTGCCCGAGCCGGTTCGGATGACGTTCGCCGCAGCGTCGCCCCGGATGAAGTCGTTCCCCCTACCGCCGATGATGTTCTCGGTCTTGAAGATCAGTTCGTACTCGGTCTGCCCACCGGTGCCGGCATCGCTGACCCGGGCATAACCGGCATCCGAGTAGTAGTCCAGTTCGATCCGCAGCCCGTAAGCGGCGGTCAGGTAGCCGTAGTCGGCAACGTCGGTCCCGTCACCGCCGTCGAGGGTGTCGCTGTCCGTCCCGCCGATCAGGGTGTCGTCACCCGACTCACCGCTGATGACGTCCTTACCCGCGCCGCCGTTGAGCCGATCGTCGCCGTTGGCCCCGTGAAGCTTGTCGGCGTCCCGCCCGCCGCTGAGGCTGTCGTTGCCGTCACCGCCGTCGAGGGTGTCCGTCCCGTAGTCGTCGGTCAGGATGTCGTTGCCGGCCGCACCGATGAGGGTGTCGTTGCCGTCACCGCCGGACAGCAGGTCGTTACCGCTGTGCCCGCTGAGTGTGTCCACGCCGGACCGGCCGTAGAGCTTGTCGTTGCCGGTGTCGCCACCGAGGACATCCCTGTTTGCACCACCGGTGAGGGTGTCGTTGCCGGGTCCGCCGCTGACGGTCGAGGCGATCGGCTTCGCGGTGGCGGTCTTGTTGATGAAGGTGTCGTTGCCGTCCCTCAGGGACACCTTGATGAGCTTGATGTTCTTGGTAGCGGTGCACTTGACTCGAGTCTTGTCGCCGGAGACCCGCTTGCATCCGGCACCCGGCTTGAGAGCGACCCGGTCGTCGATGACGATCGTCTTGCCGGACCCGGTGACGACGACGGCGTTGGTGACGCCGGCCCCGGCCGTGAACGTCACCGTGGTGCCGGAGACCTTCGCGGTACCGGTCGTCGCAGCGAAAGCGAACCCGCTCGTCGACGCCACCGCCCCCGTTACCACAGTGGCCATCACACCGGCCCTGAGCAGCCAGAACTTACGAGTCATCGTTCTCCCCGTTTCGCAACGATCCCGTCGCGTCGAAACGATACCGTTTCACTCGCGTCGCGGGAAGGCCGCCGAGAAGTGGGCGCTCGAGTACAGCCAGAACACCACCCGCCGGTTGCGGGACATGGCGGACTGGACCGGCCGGTGGCCGGCGTACCGGCGCGAGTCCGGGAATGCCTCACACTTCGAGACAGCGAAGACCCTCATCCATTGAGCCTGGCGACTCCTGCAGCTTCAACTACGCCTGCCGCCCCGCCTACAGTTTTCCAAATATGTCAGTTCGGTGAGGATTCCGTGGTCACCGTAGTAGTCAGCACCGAATTGCCCCGCTGGACGGCGTTGACCTGCACGACCGTACGGCCGTCGGCGTCGGCCAGCCCCGGGACGGCGGTGATGTAACAGGGCTGGTCAAGCTCGACGTACCGAACAAACTGCGTGTCGAACGCGCTCGTGAGCACAGGACCGGGCAGGCACGCCTGGGCGGCCTGGGCGGCGGCTTCGAGCAAGACCATGCCGGGCACGTGATCGTGCGGGTGGTCGAAGAGCACGCCGTTGCCGGTGTCCACGCGCAGCTGCCAGTGCCCCGGGCGCTCGGTCGGCGAGAGCACCACATTGGCGGGGTCCCGCCGGCCCACAAGCGCGGGCGAGACCGGCGGGGTGAGCGGGAGCGCGCGGGCGAACGCTTCGGGCGCGGAGGCGTACTGGCCGCGCAGCCGGTTGTAGATCGCCGGTGGATAGGCGCTCCAGTGCAGCTCGGCGCCACCGACGGCCTGGCCGGACTTCAATGCGTAGACGTGCGAGACCAGGTGGGCCGATCCCATGCGTCGCCGGGTGACCGACGGGTGGCTGACCACCATGATTATCTCGGTGTCACAGTCCTGAACCTCCAGCAAGGAGGGGACGATCCAGGATCGGATTTGCTCCCAGCCCAGGCGGTGGCCGAGCGGGATCTGGTGGACCTGATTGCTGACCAGGGCCAGCGCCTGGCGCAGGCTCTCGGTGAATAGTAAAGGTGTGTAGTGGCTGCCCTCGCGGTAGAAGGTGTGGTGTTTCGGCCAACGCACGTTGACCTGCTGAACGAGGCCGGGTAACTCGGTCCAGCCGGCAACGAGTACCTCCCCCGGCCGATCCTTGCGGACCAGGCTCCGGATGTCGGTGGATATCTCGGCGGTCCTCGATGTCATGACTACTCCGCCAGTGGGACGACAGGCTCGGGGCATACGGAGCCTGGAGCCCCCGTCCCCTCACCTATAACATAATCAATATATTTCTTTTGGTGAACCGCCTTGGGGATGAATGAGGGATGTGAATGGCTGAACGGGTTGTGAAGCAAGCACGGGCCGAGCGGACCTCCGCAGCAGTGTTGCTGGCGGCTGCCGAGGTGTTCGCCGAGTACGGATTCACCGCCGCCACAGTCATGAAGATCGCCGACCGGGCTGGGGTGACGCTCGGCGCGGTCTACTTCCACTACCGCTCCAAGGAGGACCTGGCCCGGGCGATCGTGACCCGGCAGCCGGATTTCGTCGTCCCGCCGGACTCGTCGAAGGGGCTGCGCCGGGCGATCGACCTGACCCGCACCTGGGCGCGGCAGCTGGCGTCCGATCCGATGCTGCGCGCCGGTGGCCGGCTCGTATGGGAGCAGGACCGTTTCATGCATGACGCAGAGAACTCCCACCAGCAGTGGACCCGCCTGATCACGACCGACCTGCAGGGCGCGCAGGACACCGGCGAGCTGCGCCCGGGCGTGGATGTCTCGGCGATGGCCCGACTGGTGGTCAACGCCTGCACCGGGGCACAGATGCACTCCTATGTGGAGAGTCGCCACATGGACCTACCGTCCCGAGTCGAGGAGATCTGGCGCTGCCTGCTGCCCGGGCTGGCGGCCACCGGCGGGACCGAGGCGCTGGAACCGCGATGAGGCTGGCCGACAAGACGATCATGATCACCGGCGCGTCCAGCGGCATCGGTGCCGCAGCGGCCCGATACTTCGCCGCATGCGGCGCCGCCGTGGTCCTGATGGCGCGCCGCAGGGATCGGCTTGAACAGATCGTTGCGGAGATCCGTGACGCCGGCGGCCGGGCCGAGGCGGCACCGGGTGATGTCACTGATACGGCGGCGGTCGCGCGGGCGGTCGCGGTGGCCGTGGACGGTTTCGGCCGGCTGGACGGCGCGTTCAACAACGCCGGCTGGGGCACGGCCGGTCAGATGCTGCACGAGACCGACGATGCGGTGTTCGAGCGGATCATGGACGTCAACGTGCGCGGCGTCTGGAACTGTCTCAAGCACCAACTGCCGGCGATGACGGCGCAGGGCACGGGTGGTTCGGTGGTCAACACGTCCAGCACCGCCGGACTGTTCGCGACCGGCGCGCTCGCTCCATACGTCACGGCCAAGCACGCGGTGCTCGGCCTCACCCGGGCTGCCGCCGCGGAGTACGGCCGCCACGGCATCCGGATCAACGCACTGATGGTCGGCACGACCCGGACGGAGCTGATGGAGGCGGCCCTCCGCGTCAGGCCGCCCGACCGGCAGTCCGGCTCCCGGGGAATCCAGCGGCGGATGGCCGAGCCGATCGAGATCGCGCGGGCCGCGGCCTGGCTGCTCAGCGACGAGGCGTCGTTCGTGACCGGCGGCGCCGTCCCGGTCGACGGGGGTGCCAGCGCGGTTTGATCGCCACGGTGGGCGCGGATGCCGGCCACACCGCAGACGAACACTCGCTTTACATCTATCAACCAGCGTCGTACGTCATTGACCGAAAAAGATAGTCGTCACTATTATTTGCTGCTTAGCGTGATCGCTCGGTGATCGGCAGTGACAAGGGACGGAGAGAGTAGTCGTGTCACGGGGAGTAGTGCGCATCCTTGTCGTCGAGGGCGGCTCGACGCAGACCGAGGAGAGGCGACGGGATCTACGTCGGCAGGGGTACGCGGTGAGCAGCGTCGACACCGGGGCCAAGGCCTTACAAGCGCACCGGATATCCGATCTTGTTCTACTCGACCTCGACCTTCCCGACATCGACGGGCTGGAGGTGTGCCGCTCGATCCGGGCTGCCGGTAACAAGCCGATCATCTCCGTTTCCTCCGGTGATACCGAGACCGACCGCATCCTCGCCCTCAACGCCGGCGCCGACGACTGCCTGGTCGCGGGCTGCGGCTCGCGGGAGATGCTGGCTCGGATCGAGGCGGTGTTGCGCCGGGCGCTGCCGTGCCGCCAGCCCGACCGGATAATCAGCCTCGGCTCGTTGAGCCTGGACGGGCAGTCCCACGAGGCACGCCTGCGGGGCCACCCGGTCAAGCTGACCGGCAAGGAGTTCGAGCTGCTGCACAAGCTGGCCTCGCATCCCGACGAGGCACTGTCGCGCAAGCAGTTGATGGCCAGCGTGTGGGAGACGAGCTGGGCTGATTCCAGCCGGACCATCGACACGCATGTGCGCAGCCTGCGGGCCAAACTCGGGTCCCATTCCTGGATCATCACGGTCCGCGGGGTCGGGTACCGCATCGGACGCGGCTGAGGCCGGGCACCGGCCGCTGGCCGCGGCCCGCGCCCGGCCGGGCGGGGGAGAACGTCAGCGCAGGTCCGGGCGCCGAGCGGGGAACGCATGCTTGCGCGCAACCACGACAACCAGGAGCACCGGGATCATCAGGGCGAGCACGCCCCAGGGGAACGAGGTCGGCCCGAGCGTGGCGAGCAGGATGCCGCCGACCGCACCGCCACCGGCCATGAACGAGTTCCAGGTGGTGACCAGCAGCGCCTGCCCGCGGTCGCCGCCGGCGTCGGTCACAGCGGTCTGGAGCAGGGTCGTCACGCCGCCCCAGCCCAGTCCCCACAGCACCATCGACGCGTACACCACCAAATCGCTGCCGGCGGCCACCGCGAGCAGCACCGCGGCGACGACGAACAGCGCTGCCGAACCGATGGTCAGTGTTCGCAGTTTACGGTCGACCAGCGCTCCGGTGATCACGATGCTCACCACCGAGGCGATGCCGAACACGAGCAGGATGGCGTCGCGGTTACCGCCCATGTCGTACTCATCGAGGAACGTGGCGATGTAGGTGTAGAGGATGTTGTGAGCCAGCACGTACGCGGCAACCGTGAACAGCACCGCTACCACGCCGGGCAGTCGCAGCGCTTGGAGGATCGGCTCGCGCTGGCCCGCCTTCTGCCCGGGCGCGGCCGGCACCGAGACGCTGATCCAGAACAACAGCAGGCCGGAGATCCCGGCGACCAGCCCGAACGTCAGACGCCAGCCGAACACACTGCCAAGGAAGGTGCCGAGCGGGATGCCCAGCGCAAGGGCCAGCGGGACCCCGGCCATGGTGATCGAGATCGCCCGGCCTTGGAGGTGCGAGGGTGCCAGCCGGCGCGCGTAGCCCACCAGTTCGGCCCATACCGCGGCTGCGGCGATGCCCGCCAGCAGGCGGAAGCCCATCGTCAGGGGGTAGTTGGAGGACACCGCGGTGACGACGTTGGCCACGGCGAAGGTCGCGACGGCGAGCAGCAGCAGTTGCTTGCGGCCCCAGGCCGCAGTCGCCGCGATCAGCGGGATCGCCGACAGGCCGGTGGCGATCGCGTAGATGGTCAGCATCTGGCCGGCGGCCGACTCGCTGACGGACAGGTCGCGGGCCATCTCCGGCAGCACACCAGCCGGCAGTGCCTCCGTGAGGATGCCCATGAAAGCCGCGGTGCTCAGGGCGAGAAGTGGCGACCAGGGCAGTTTGTTCCCCGTGGCCGCCGCCTGCGGCACGGGAGTCTCGGGGACAGTCCGTGAAGTCGTCATGTCGGTATACTCAAACCTTTCCATTGATGTGATGGTCCAGAGCATTTCGAGTGAGGTGCATCACATGCGAATCGGATCTCTGGCGGAACGCACCGGGACGTCCCGGCGGTTGCTGCGCTACTACGAGGAGCAGGGGCTGATCGGCTCGCGGCGCTCCCCCAACGGCTACCGGGACTACGCCGAGTCCAGCGTGGACAAGGTGCTCCAGATCCGAGGGCTGCTGGACGCGGGCCTGCCGATCCGCGTCATCCGGGAGGTCCTGCCGTGCATGGACACCCCCCGGACCATCCGCATCTCGGCGGCCACCAGCGACACGATCGCGCTGCTGGAGAACGAGCGAGACCGGATGACCGAGCGCATCCGCTGCCTCGAGCGCAACCGCGACGCCATCGCCAGCTACCTTGAGGCGGTCCGCGTCGAGGCCCTGCGGGCCGCTCAAGACTCCGAGGAGCCCCAAGCGGTGAACCCGGCCGAGGCGGTCGCCTCGACCACCGGGGCGTAA
Organism: Actinoplanes sp. NPDC020271; assembly: GCF_044388125.1. Lineage (NCBI taxonomy): Bacteria > Bacillati > Actinomycetota > Actinomycetes > Micromonosporales > Micromonosporaceae > Actinoplanes > Actinoplanes sp. NPDC020271. The sequence continues at coordinate 37,544 of NZ_JBIRWQ010000017.1, read as the reverse complement.
CGGACCTCGTTCGACAGCACCACGCCGTGACTGGCCAGGTCGAACGTGATCCGGTCGCCGTCGGCGATCCGGAAGCCCGCGTGCCAACTGGCCTTGTCCGAGCCGAGCAGCACGTAGCTGACCAAGCCCGCCCGCCGCAGCCCGGGAAAGCTGAACAGGTGGTTCACCATGTCCGGGACGCGCTGGAAGATCGAGTCCGCGCCGCAGGTGAAGTCGCCCTTCCAGGCGGCGGCGCCGCCGCGCTCAATGATGATCTGCCCGGTCACAGTCCGCGGCGGTTCGCCGAGGAACAGCCACGGAGTCATCGAGGTATCGCACAATTTCGCGTACGGCGTCCAGCCCCACGGGTTCTGCAAGTGCAGCCCGATGTCGTTGAGGTCGTTCGCGAAGGTGTAGCCGGCGTAGTGCGGAGCGCCGGACTCGTCGTTGACGAAGACCAGAGCCACCTCGGGCTCCTCCAGTAACGCAACGGCCGACGCGGTGACGTTCAGCGGCCCGCCGTTGGTCTCCAGCCACGATCCGTTGCCCTTGATCAGCCAGTTCGGTGCGCGAAACTCCTCGTCCGGGGCCGGCGGGGCGGGATACTTGGACCGATGGGTGCCCATGAAGCCGGTGATCAGCGAGTTTCCGGAGCCGCTCGGCAGCAGCGGCGGCAGATAATGGATCTCCGGGTCGTCACCGGCGACGGTGACCGTCTCGCGGCCAGAGGTGACCGACTGCAGCAGCGCTTGCAGTCCCCGGCCGGCCAGCACGGCCGCGCGCACCTGACCGTCGGAGACCGGGTAGAGCAGGACGGGTTCTCCGGGCTTGGGCAGACCGAGCCCGGCGTAACGCCGCCCCCGATACTCGCACTCGTACAGGATGGGCATCAGGGCCTCCTCGAAAGGTCGTTGAATACCTCCGCGACACGCTCGACGGAGGCCTGGATCCAAGGCAGGGCGAGGGGATCCGGCGCGGCCAGGGCAGCCGACTGCTCCGCGTCGGACTCGCCGTACAGGCGGCTGGTGGCGACACGCAGGCGCAGCGACCTGGGCGGCTCGCCGAACGCGGTGCCGGGCAGCAACGCCACGCCGTAGCGGGTGCTGAGCAGCGCGGCCAGTTCATCGCTGCCGTGGACGCCATGCCGGTGCGACAGCTCGTCGCGCTGCGGCTCGAAGTCCGGGTAGAGGTAGCAGGTGGCCCGGACCGAGGCCACCTCGGCGCCAGCTGCGAGTAGCTTCACCGCCACCGATCGGACCACCCGCTCGTGCAGTCGGCGTGAGGCCGCCACCCGCGCGGTCACCTCCGGCGGCTCGGCCAGCGCGTATGCCGCCGCAGCCTGCACGGGCGCGGCCGCGCTGGACCAGATCTGGCTGGCGACGGCGGCCAGCCGGTCGCGCAAGGACCGGCCGTCCGGACCGGTCGGCAGGCGGGCCACGCCCAACCGCCAGCCTCCCACGGCCAAACTTTTGGTGAGGCCGGTAGTCACCACCGTACGGTCGGGGGCGAAAACCGCCGGGGATATCGCCCGGTCGCCCGGAGCAAACACGAGGTCGCCGTAGATCTCGTCGGAGATGATCACCAGGTTCAGCTCCTGGGCTGCCTCGGCCAGATCGCGGACGGTCTCCGGCGAGGCGATCGTCCCGGTCGGGTTGTCCGGCAGGGTCACGATCACCGCCCGCGGGTCGCGTCCCCCGGCCCGGGCCGCGAGCACCCGCGCACGCAGCTCATCCGGGTCCGGCACCCCGCCCTCACCGGGCCGGGTGCGCACCCCGATCGCCCGGAGACCGGCCAGCCGGGCGTGCGCGGCGTAGCTGACCCAGCTCGGCACCGGCACGACCACATCGCCGCCGACCGCCAGAAGGAGCGCGAACAGCAACGGCTTGCTGCCCGGCCCGCAGACCACGTCGGCCGGGTCGGTGTCCAGGCCGCGCCGGCCCCAGTAACCGGCGGCCGCCTCGCGCAGCTCGGTCGAGCCGGCGACCGGCCCGTACGCGGTGCGCCCGGCCGCCCGAGCCAACCGCTCGGCCAGCTCGGGCAGAACCGGCAGCCCGATCTCGCCGGTCGCCAGGAACAGCACCCGCTCCCCGGCCCGCCGGCGCCGCTCGAACTCCGCGTCGGCGGCCAGGGTGGCCGACATGGGTACCTTCGCCGAGGCGGTCACGGCGTCTCCGCGTACCGGCGCCGCAGTTCGGCCTTACGGATCTTGCCGGTCAGCGTGATCGGCAGAGCGCCGGTGAGCTCCAGTCGCTCCGGGTGGAAGCGCGGATCCTGGCCCGCCTCCCACAGGTGCGCGTGGAGCTCGGACAGGGTCGGCTCGCGTCCGTCGCGGGGTACCACGACCGCGAGAATCGGGTCGTCCGGCCGCCCGTCCGGGCCGACCAGTGCCGCCGCGGTGACCTTGGGATGCAGGGCAAGAATCGCCTCCAACTCGGCCATCGGTACGACGTCGCCGTCGCGCACGATCGTGTCGGCAGCGCGCCCGAGGATCCGGATCCCGCCGCGGCCGTCCTCGCGGGCCAAGTCGCCGGTATCGAACCAGCCGTCCTGGGAAAGCTCGGCGTTGAACGCATCCTGCTGCTTGAAGTAGCCGAGCGCCCGGGAGGCGCCGCGCACCCGCAGGCGGCCGACCGAGCCACGCCGCGACGGGTCGTGGCACAGGTCGATGCGGATCTGCATCGCGTCGATCGGTCGGCCGTGGCTGTGCGCGGCCCAGTCCCGGTCGTAATCGAGCCGGCTGACCGTAATCGGACCGAACTCCGACATCCCCCACACCGAGTACGTTCGCGAGCCGAAAGTCGCCCGCATCTCCTCCACCAGCGCCGGCAGGACCGGGGAGGCACCGGCGATCGTGTGCTTGAGGCTGGACACGTCGTGCGGGACGTCACGCTGGGCCCGCGCTACCTCAGTCAGGGTGGAGGGCGGGCCGTAGAGCAGGGTGGCGCGGTAGCGCTCGATCAGGTCCAGCAGTCCGACCCGGTCGGGGCCGTCCTGGAACACCGCGGTGCCGCCGAGCAGTACCGAGGCGAGCACTCCCTGGCCGAAGCCCGAGTAGTGCACGAGCGGTGTGGTGATTGCGGCGACCAGGTCGTCGCCGAGCAGCAGCGCGTCCACATAGCCGCGGACACCGGAGTAGACAGTGTTCTGGCTGTGTACCACGCCCTTGGAGAAGCCGGTCGTTCCCGAGGTGAACAGCACGACAAACGGCTCGTCCGGAGTGAGCTGGCGCCCGGCCAGGGCGGCCGCCTGGTCGTCCGCCCCACTCGTACGGACGAAATGATGGTAGAAGTCACGGGCACCCTCCGGAGCCGGGCCGCCGACCACCATCAGGTGTTCCAGGGGCAGGTCGTCCTGAAGGGCACGGATCTCCGCGGCCAGCGGCCGGCCCTGCCAGTCGGCCATCGTGACGCAGACCTTGGCCTCCGTCAGCGCCAGCCGGTGCCGCAGCTCATCGCCCTGGCATTCCGGGGCTATCGGGCAGATGACCGCGCCGACCGCCATGCAGGCGAAGATCAGCGGGACGTTCTCCCAGCGGTTGGGCAGCTGCACGGCGATCATGTCGCCGCGCTGCACACCCAGCTCCAGCAGGGCGCCGGCGAATCGGTCGGTCAGTCGGGCCAGGTCGGCGTAGTCGAACGTGTCGGTACGGGCTTCGCCGAGCCGGCGGCCCACAATCGCAATCTTGCGCGGACGTTCGCGGGCCTGCCGGCGCAGATCGTCGAGGAACGTCCGGTCGCGCCACCAGCCGCGCTGCCGGAACTCCGCGGCGTCGTCGGCGGTCACCGGCCGCGCTCCGCGCGACGGGTCGTCAGCAGCTCGGGCAGCGGGTCGCCAGCGCCGGCCGCGGCGATCTCCAACAGGGCTCGGGTGTTGTGGCGAACCCGGTCGCCGACCCAGTCGAAGACCCAAGCCTTGCGCGCGTCGGCCGCCAGGTCGAACGGAACGACCCGGGTGACGGCGAGCGCGGCCGAGGCGGCGCCTCCGATGTTGGCGATCACGCCCGGCACCAGCGTGACCCCGGCCGCCCGGGCCTTCTCCTTGGCCTCGGCGCTCGAACTGAGGTTGCCGCCCTCGACCACCAACGGCGTACGCAGCCGGTGCACGTTGCCGTCGTTGAGCGCGTGCTTTTGTGCGGCCAGGATCAGCAGGTCGGCGTCCACATCGAGCCACGCGTCGGTGCCACTCGTAGCGGTGACGCCGGTCGGCAACCCGCGCCGGTCGATGCGCCCGAACTCGTCGGTGGCGGCGATCAGCTCGTCAACGGGCAGCCGGTTCGCACTGATCGTGCCGTCGATGTCGGCGACCCCGACGACCACGTGGCCGCGGGCTTCGAGGAACCGGGCGACAGCCCGCCCGACAGCGCCGAAGCCCTGCACGACGACCCGGGCCGCCTCGGTGTGGCCCCGGGCCTCCAGGGCGGTCACTGCGGCTACCCCGACGCCGTGGCCAGTACAGTCGATCAGGGGTTCGTAGTACGTACGCCAGTCGATCGGCATGTCCGGGGCGCCGCGCCGGAACCGCGGATCGTAGCCGGCCTCGTCGAAGAACACGGCCCGGTCGGCCGGGGTCACGCCCATGTCGATGCCCAGGTGGATGCCGCCGTGCAGCAGCGGCTTGACCGTGCGCCCGAAGGTACGGAAGGTGTTCTCGCGGTCGCCGCCCGCGGCGACGATGCCGGCCTTCGCGCCACCGATCGGCAGGCCGGCCAGGGTGAACTTCTGGGTCATGTCGTGGGCCAGCCCGGCCACCTCGGCCTCGGTGACACCCGGGGTCATCCGGGTGCCGCCCATCGCCAGGCCGTCGTAGAGCGAGTCGACGACGACCCAGCCAGTCAGGTCACCGCCGCTGCCGTTGAGGTGAACGGTGAAGGCAGGATTCTTGCTGTCGCTCATGAGTACGTCCTCCGAAGTCGCGGATTGTCACTGGTAGAGCTGGGCGAAGCCGCGCAGGATCTCGCGCCCGTCATCACGGAACTCCAGGTGCGCCTGGGCGCCGAAGACCCGGCTGTCGTCGGAGCGCAGGAACTCCACCGGCGCGTGCTCGGAGCGGCCGATCGACCGGAAACCCGGTGGGGCCGCCTTCAGGTAGAGGGTGTGACGGTGGAAGACCGTCACGGTCGGCTTGACGAAGGCGAACAGTGGCTCGTCGGTGTCCACCTCGGCCTGGTGGCCGCCGACCCGCTGGGGTCCCTCGGCCAGCTCGGCACCCTGCGAGACCGCGATGATCTGCATGCCGCCGCAGATCCCGAACACCGGGACCGGGGCGGTCATCACCAGATCGATCAGCGGTCGGTAGTACGCCGTGTCGAAGGCCCGGACCTTGGTACCGCTGAGCACAATCGCCTGGTAGCGGCCGTCGACCCGGTCCGGTACGGCGGTAGCCGCGACCACGTCGGTCGCCGAGCCCAGGTCCTCGAAGCGGCGACGGAGCTGCTTCAGCGAGAGTGTGCCGTTGTTGACGACGAGTACGCGGGGTTGTGTCACGATCGATGCTCCTCAACCTCGGGTGATGACGGTGCCGGTCCGGCCGGCCAGCAGCTCGGAGACCAGGCCGCTGCCCAGGACGACCTGGTGCACGCCCTGCTCCAGCGCCTCGCCGGCGGCCCGCAGCTTCTTGCGCATACCTCCGGTGGCTCCGCGGTCCCGAAACGACGCGGCCGCGCCCGCGTCGATTCGAGTGACCGGCTTGTTCTCGATGAGCAGGTGCGCCACGTCGGTGACCAGCACCAGCCCGGTGGCGCCGAGCGCGCCGGCGATGGCGGCGGCGGCCCGGTCGGCGTCAGTGTTGACCTCGTGGCCGTCGTCGTTGCGGGCCAGCGGGGTGACCAAGTACGCATGACCGGGCCGCAGGTTCTCCAGCCGGGTCGGCTCGACCTTGGCGATCGGGCCGACCCGGTTCTCCAGCTCGACAAGTTGCTTGCCCTGCCACCACCAGCGCTCTCCCGGACCGGCATGCACCAGCCCGTCGCTGCCGAGCAGCCGCTCGGCTGAGATACCGCGAACCGCGAGCCGGTCCATCACGTCGCGGGCCAGGACCGCGCTGACGGTCTTGATGTCGGCGATCACCTCAGGCGTCGTCCACCTGCTGGCGTTGCCGTAGCGATCGCGCAGGAACGCGCCCGGGTCGCGGTAGCGCGGGTGGAAGTTGCGCAGCGGCCTGGACCAGCCGTGGACCAGCACCAGCGGGTGGTCCACGGCGTGCGCGGCCAGGTCGTCCCACCACGGGCCGGCCAGGTCGTCAAGGCAGCTGCCGCCGAGCTTGACGACGGTCGGCACCGTCGTGTCGCGGCTCATGCCGGCATCACCGGCTGCATGGTCAGGCCGGTCTGCTCGGGCAGCCCGAAGCGCAGGTTGGCGGCCTGCACGGCCTGCCCGGCCGCGCCCTTGACCAGGTTGTCCAGCGCGGCCAGGGCAACGATTCGGCGGTTCTCCTCGTCGTAGAGGACGGTGACGTCGCAGTAGTTCGAGCCGAGCACGGCCTGCGGGTCCGGGACCGGCAGCAGCGTTTCATCGTGCCGGCGGACCCGGACGAAATGCTTGCCCTTGTAGAACCGGGTGTACGCACGATGCAGGTCGCGCTGGGTGGTGTCGACCTCGGCGTAGACGTAATTGCTGGTCATCAGACCGCGGACGTGCGAGACCCCGTACGCCGACATCGCCAGCGACCCGATCGTGCCGGGCTTGCTGCGCTCGAAGAAGTCGCGAACCTCGCCGGCGTGGCGGTGGCTGGTCGGGGCGTACGGCGCGATCGCCCCATTGCGCAGCGGGTGCAGGTCCGTGGTGCGCAACGACAGCCCGCCGCCACTGGAACCGCTCTTGCCGTCGACGACCACGGTCGTCAGGTCCAAGCCGAGCTCCAGCAGCAGCGGGGCCAACGCCAGCGTCATCGACGTGGCGTAGCAGCCCGGCAGCGAGATCAACGCGGCACCCGGCAGCTGGTCGGCGACCAGCTCCGGGACGCCGTACACGAACCGGTCGGCCAGCTCAGTGCGCCGGTCGACCTGCGGGTACCAACGGGCGTGCAGCTGCGGGGTACGGATCCGGAACGCACCACTGAGATCGATCAAGGCCGGGACCCGGTCGGCCAGCAACGCCGCCAGCTCGGCCGAGACCGGCGCCGGGGTGGCCAGGAACAGCACGTCGACCTGCTCGGCGACCTGCTCGGTGACGGGCTGCACGGTAAGCCCGAAGTCCAGGCGCAGTCCCGGGTGCAGCTCGGCCGGTCGGCGCCCGACATGCGAGGAGCCGCCCAGGAAGGTGAGCTCCAGCTCGGGGTGCTGGGCGATCAGCCGGATCAGGTCGCCCCCGGCCAGCCCGGACGCGCCGATCACGCCGGCCCGGATCACGACAGCACCTCGTGCACGTAGCGGCCGACCGCAGCTGCCACGTCGACCCCGGTGGCCTGGGCCACGGCCCGGAATCCGGGCGCATGGTTGACCTCGTTGACCACGAAACCGTCGGGCGTGTGGAACAGGTCGATGCCGTAGATGCCCGGACCGAGCACGTCCAGCACGCCGTTGACGAGCTTGGCGACCTCCTGGGTGTCGGCCGCCGGGCGGCTGGTGTTGCCCAGGGCGGCGTTGTTGCGCCAGTCATCGCCGCCGCTGGTGAACTCGGCGGCGCCGATCAGCTCGTCGCCGATCACCAGGCAGCGGGTGGAGGCCCCACCGGCCAGGAACGGCTCGACCAGGCAGGCCTGCTCGAAGGCATGCCCGAGGTCCTCGACGTAGTCGTAGACCGAGTGAGCGGTGTCGGCGTCACGGATCAGTGCGACCCGCTTGCCCATTCCGCCGTAGACCGGCTTGAGGACCACCGGCGTCCCGAAGTCGGCCAGAGCCCGGGTGAAGTCGGCGCGGGACAGCACCAGCCGGAACTCAGGGACCGGGACCCCAGCCGCCCGCAGGGTGGAGCGCAGCACCGCCTTGTTCTCGCACAGGTTGATCGCCCGGGCGGTGTTGACCACCCGGGCGCCGGTCTCCTCGGCCAGGCCGGCGATCAGGCCGCCCCGGGTATAGCTGCGGCTGCGCAGAAGGATCGCATCGTACCGAGCCAGCACGGGAGCGTCGGCCCGTCCCAGACACAACGACTCGTCGTTGATCCACTCGATGGTCAGACCGAGGCCGGGCGCGGCCGCGATGAGCTGCCGTTCCTCCCAGGCGATCCGGTCCGCCACGATCGCGACGGTGGCGGCCATCTCACTGGCCCCAGTCGCGCAGCTGCACCTCGACCATCGACAGCCGGAGCACGCCGGCGTCAACGGCCTCGACCCGCAGCGTCAGCATGCACTCGGGGCAGGAGAACGTCTCACCCTCGACCACGGGCGGCACGGTCAGATCGGTCTCGCACTCGGGGCAGACGCCAGAAAGGGTGGCGGTGGACATCTGATTTCTCCTTGTGAATTCAGAGTGACTGGAAGTCGACGGCGGCTTTACGAATGGCGTCCTGATCGAGCGGCGGGCGCCCGTTTTCCTCCTGTTGGCGAATTAGCCACGAGGTGAACGAATCGATGTCGACGGTGATACCGGAATCGAGCAACGCCCATTTCGTGAGCGCCGGGGTGAGCCGGGTACGCACCAGCAGTCCTCGCGCATTGCCGACGAGTTCGGCCGGCAGCGTCTCGTAGGCCTCGGGGTGGGTGAGCTGCCCTGGCAGTTCGTAGGCGAAAGCCTGCGGCGAAGTGGGCCCGGACTGGAACGCGGTGCCCAGGCCGGCGCCACGCAGCGCGATCCGGGACAGCTCGGTCAGGTGGGTGAGGTCGAAGCGTGTGTCGCCGTGCACCACCCGCAGCGCCATCAGCAGCTCGGCCAGCGGAGCGTTACCGCCGCGCTCGCCGATGCCGCCGACCGTGGCCGAGATCCACTGAGCGCCGGCGCGGACCGCGGCCAGCGAGTTGGCCACCGCCATGCCCAGCATGTTGTGCGAATGGATCTCGATCTCCGAGCCGTCGATGGCGGTCAGGTCGCCGATCACCGACTCCATCTGCCAAGGCGACAGGTAGGCGACGGTCTCGGCCAGCCGGAATCGGTCCGCGCCGGCCGCGAAACCCGACGTCACGTACGGGACCAGCCGCTCGCGTGGGGTACGGGCGCCATCCTCTCCGCTGAACGTCACGTGGAAGCCGCGTTCCTTGGCCTGGCTGATCGCGGAGCGGGCCAGCACTTCGACGAACTTGAGGCTGGACGAGCCGAGCTTGAGCCGGGCGTGCTCCTCGGAGGTGGGGATCGAATACATGATGTGCCGGACACCGAGCCGTTCGGCTTCGTCCAGCGCGCCGGTGACCTGCTGCCGGTCACGGACCATGACCAGCGACATGCTGCGGTGCGGGCCGATCGCCTCGTGGGTGGCTGAGATCAGATCAGCGTCCTTGCTGCCGGGCCCGGAGATCATGCCGACCTCGACCAGTTCGATTCCGGTGCGTACCAGCAGATCGGCGATGGTCGCCGCGTCGCGGGGCCCGAATTCGACACCAGCCATGTGTGCCGAGTCTCGCAACGTCGCATCAGAGAGGCGGGGTACGGGATTTACTGCGTTTTCCATTTCGATGACGCTCCCTCGATATCGGGTGGCTTCGCAGTCCCGCGGTCAACCTTGCGGCGAATAGCGACAGCACGGCAAGGGTGTCAATATCAAGAACTGTGAAGTCTCGTGGTGGGCCGCAAAGTCGCGTATCGAACCGTGCCGAACAGCTGGCCGTCTGTGATTTATCGAGATCGTCCACTAATTGGACGGATACCGTGGCTGGATTCGTCATGGACGAAGCGCAACAAAGGAAAGGGGAAATCACCGTGTTTCCGAAAGCCGAGGGTGACGACAGGTCCCTGGTCGAGCAGGCCCGGTACCTCGCCGCCCAGCTCGCCCAGCCCAGCTCGGCCGAGCGAGACCGGCCCGGCCGCTGGGACGCCAGCCTGTTCAAGGCCCTGACCGCCGCGTTCGCCCCCGGGCTGACCGGAACCCAGACCGCGGCCGTGCTCACCGCCCTGGGCGAGGGCGGCCGGGATCCGGGGCTCACGCTCGCCGTCACCGCGCACGCGGTGCTGACCACCGTGCCGATCCGGGCATTCGGGACCACCGCGCAGCGCGAGCGGTACCTGCCCCGGATCGCCTCGGGCGAGTGGCCCGGTGGGCTGTCGCTGCAGCAGACCCGGGGCACGGCCCTTGCGTGCACAGTCGCGGTCATCCCGGCCGCCGACGGCGCGAGCGGCTGGATGCTTTCCGGCCGGCTCGACCAGGTCGTGCTCGGCGTCGAGGCCCATCACTACCTGGTCGTGGCCCAGCACGACGACGGGTCGCGCACAGCGTTCCTGCTCGACCGCGACACTCCCGGCCTTCGGGCCGAGCCGGACGGCCCGGCTGCGCTGGCCAGCTGCGCGTGGGGGCGACTCACCTTGGACCAGACCCGAGTACCGGCGGATGCCGTACTCGGCACGGTCGGCGCGGCCGGCACCGAGACCGAGCCGTTGGTCGCCGCTCTCGACTGGGTGTTCACCAGCGCCGGGTGGCTCGGTCTCATGCGGGCACTGACCGACGACGCGCTGGCCGGTGCCCGCACACTCGAGCTGTTCGGCGCGCCGCTGGCCCACTCTCAGTCGATCCGGTTCCTGCTGGCCGACCTGGCAGTGCAGAACGAGCTCACGGCCGGACTGTTGCACCGGGCGGCCGCCCGGTTCGACGGCGACGCCACACCCTCGGCCCGGGAGGCCGCGACCGTACGGCACTTCACCGCCGGTGCTGTCCGCACCGTCGCCGAAGGCGCAGCCCGCCTGGCCGGAGCGACTGCGCCCGGGCTCGTCGAGCGTGCCCACCGCGACGCGCTCTTTTTCGCTTCCGCCGCGGGCGGTGCCGACGTGCTGCGTCCGGTGATCGCGGCTCCCCTGCTCGGACTCGGCTGACGTGAGGACGGACACTGGCATGTACTTCGACGTGGAATCCTTCGCCGCGATCGCGGCCCGCGCGGCCCAGACCGACGCCGCCGGGTCGATCCCGGAAGAGAACTGGCAGGAACTGGCCGACACCGGCTACCTCGGCCTTTTCCACCCGCGGCACCTGGGAGGAAGCGGCGCCGACGCGGCCATCCAGGTACGGGCCATGGAGGCACTCGCCCGTGCCTGCTCGGGAACGTACTGGGCGGCCACGGTCTCCTCACTGCTGTGCGGGAACCTGCTCGCCACATACGGCGACGAGCGGCACCACGACCTGATCCGCTCCCTGGCCACCGGCGAGCGGCTGGCCGCCTTCGCCATCGTCGAGACCGCGGCCGGCAGCGACGCCGGCACCTACCGCACCCTGGTGCGGCGGACCACCGGCGGCTTCACCGTCACCGGCGAGAAGTCCCGGATCACCAACGCCCCGCGCGCAGACCTCGCCGTCACCCTGGCCCGCCGGGACAAGCCGGCTGGGGACGACGGCCCGGACTGGTGCCTGGCCTTCGTCGACCTCAACCAGCCCGGCGTACGCCGCTACGACATCCCGCACATGGGCCTGCGCGGCATGCCGTGGGGCGGCCTCGTGTTCACCGACGCCCACGTCGATGAGGCCGACGTCGTCCCGGTCCCGTTCACCGAACTGGCCGAGGGCATGACCTGGGGCTGGCTGCTGGTCTCGGTGGCCGCCGTGGCCACGGCGGAATCGGCCCTGGCCGCCACGGTGCGCCACGCCCGGCAGCGCGTGTCGTACGGCCGCCCGCTGGCGCACATGGAAGGGGTGCACGCGCAGATCGCCGACTCGCGGACCCAGATCGACGCGGCCCGCGTGCTGGCGCAGCGCTGCGCCGCCCGCCGGGTCGCCGGTGACTCCGCCCGCCAGCTGATCGGCATGCTCAAGGTGTACGCCACCGAGATGGCGGTCGAGGTCACGCAGCGGGCCGTGCAAATCCACGGCGCGGCCGGGGTCACCTCGGGCCACGAAGTCGAGCGCCACTACCGCGACGCGCAGATGAACGTGGTGGGGGCATTCGCGACCAACCGGCTACGAGAACAGATCGCCGAAGGCCTGGGCCTCGGGCCTGCGGTGTATCGACCGTTCGACTGGCTGTCACCCGCTGGGCTCAGCCGACCGTAAGGCGGCGTCACTGCCAGCGACACTCGTCGTTCTTCTGGGCGTGAAGATCGGCGAACTGTCCCGACGGGCCGGTGTGAGCGTGCGAGCGCTGCGCCACTACGAGGGCGAGGGGTTGCTACGGCCCGGCCGCTGCGGCAACGGCTACCGCATCTACGACGACGGCGCCGTCGAGCTGGTCCGGCAGATCCGCATGATGATCGACAACGGGTTGCCGCTGCGGATCATCCGAGACGTTCTGCCCTACCTCGACGAGCCCGGCGACCTGATACCCGAGGTACCGTGCTCCTACCTGGTCGAGCAGGTGGCCGCGCAGCTGGCCCGCCTGGAGCAGCGCATCGACAGCCTGACCCGCCACCGGAACGCCATCGACGCGTACCTGCGGGCGGCCCGGACCGCCGCCGAGTCACGGCGTTTGACCCTGCCGTAGGCGTCAGGGTTCTAGCGTCGCGGCATGACCATTTCCACGACTATGCGCGCCCTCCGCCAGACGACCCTTGACGGCCCACAGGACCTGCGGCTCATCGACGACGTCCCGGTGCCAACCCCCGGTCGGGGCGAGGTGCTGATCCGGGTCGGCGCCGCCGGCGTCAACTTCGCCGACGTGATGCAGACACACGGTACCTACGGCGGAGGGCCGCAGGCGCCGTACCTGGCCGGCTTCGAGGCGGCCGGTACGGTCGTCGCGCTAGGGCCAGGTGTGACCAGTCGGACCATCGGCGACCGGGTGATCGGGGCCGGGCCCGGCGCGTTCGCCGAGTACATGCTGATGCCGGCGTCAGCGACACTGCCGGTGCCGGCCGGCTGGGCCGACGAGCAGGCACTCGGTCTGGTGCTGAACTGGGCGACGGCCCTGGCCGCGCTCAAGCCGCTGGGTCGCCTCACCGAGGGCGAAACCGTGCTGGTGACCGCGGCAGCCGGCGGGGTCGGCCAAGCCGCGGTGACGATGGCCAAACACTACGGGGCGACCGTGATCGCCACCGCCTCACCGAGCAAGCACGACACGGTTCGCGCGCTAAGCGCCGATCATGTCCTCGACCACCGTGCCGCCGACATTGCCTCCGAGGTTCGACGACTGACCGGCGACGTCGGCGCCGACCTCGTGCTGGAGTCGGTCGGCGGCAACACGTTCGGGGCGAGCCTGACCGCGGCGCGGCGGATCACCGGACGGGTCGTCGTCTACGGCAACGCCGCCGGCGCGGCCGCGCTCACCACCCACAAGCTCGTGTTCGAACAACAAGTCCAGGTGATCGGCCTGCACATTGGGGTGCTGGCCGAGGCTGCGCCGCAACTGTTCGCCGGGCTGATGGCCGAGCTGGACGCGCTGATCTCGGCCGGGGTGTACCGACCCGGCCGGCCCACCGTCTTCGACCTGGCCGACGGGCCCAGAATTCTCGCCCGGATGCAGAACGGGCTCACCGTCGGCAAGCTGGCGCTACGCCCGTGAACCCACTCGATGACACCACCGGTGACCGCCTCACCATCCGCGTCCACTCGGACCGTTGGAGAGAACTCGCGTGGACACCTGGTCGATGTGGGACCGGCGCGGCGGGGCTTACGGCACGCTCACGACAGCCCGAATATGGTCCGGCGGCAGCCACCGCCGGCGGTTCCGGCGCGGGCCGCCCGGAGAGCCTGGAGCCGGGAAGCAAAGCGCCTCTGGCGCGCCCGACGCGGTCCTACGACGCCGACGCGCTCGACAGGTGCAGCTCAAGAGCAGGCCTGGGCCCCGCACTCCTATCTGCTGACCACCCGCGGCCGCCGGACCGGGCAACCGCGCACCACCCCGGTCACCGTCGTCGAGCGAGACGGCCGGCGTTACCTGGTGGCCCCATATGGCCCGGTGTCGTGGGTGCTCAACGCGCGGGCCGCCGGCCATGTGACTCTCCGCCGCCGCGGACGCCGAGCCGACTACCAGGTGCGCGAGGTGGATGCCGACGAGGCCGGCCCGGTGCTCAAGCAGTACATCGGGATCGCCCGGCCGACCCGCCCGTACTTTCGGGCCGCTCCGGATGCTCCCGTGACGCAGTTCGTCGCGGAAGCAAAAAATCATCCGGTCTTCGAACTCACCAGGCAGGGGTGACCTGCTGGATGAGCGCAGCCCGATCGGGGTGCTCGTCCGTAGCCTCCGCCACGTCGTGACCGGAGATGCCGCCAAGGAAACGCCCACCCGCAGCGCGATACAGGCCCAGATCGACGAAGTCGACGCGATCGTCCACGACATCCGCGCCACCGTGTTCGCTCTGCACCCACTCAGCCCGCACCCGACACCGACCCGCCACCCGTGAGCCTGGGCGGCGCATCCTGAACCTGCAACATGCCGCTCGGCATCGACACCTGCGGGCCTTCACCCCTGCCGCGGCGTCGCGCGACCAGCACACCCCTCGCCGCACTGGCCGTGCTGCACGCGAAGACCGGAGGTCACCAAGCCAGCCCTGCGGTGTGAACTCCTTCAGAGTCCGAATGGCCCTTACCTCCGGGGCCTTCCGGCGACATGCTGAAGGACGACTCTGGTCATCAGAAGCCACCGGCGATGCCGGCCCGTGCGGGGCACTCTTGGAAGGCACGTCATGCTCATCGACAAAGCGACCATCGTCGCGACACTGCGCACCAGGGGATTAACGGAGCGGGCGGACTGGGTCGATCGGCAACTACCGCCACTCGTCGACACCGCACGAAACGCGTCCCTGTTGAGAATGCTCGGCCTCGACCCGGAGAAGATCGCGCACCAGACCAGCGCGGAACACCTCGAGGTCGTCTCATCGTGACGGCGTAGCGACAGGGGTCGAGCAGCCGCCACGGCCGGCGTCGACCGCTGATACGCAGTCGCCGGTCAAGTCGCGTGACCCCGGGGTTCGTGGCGTTGTCTCCTATGCCTGGCGTTCAATGCGCCGGAATATGAAGGGCCGCTGAGCCGGACCACCGTCCCTGACCTCGGTAACCAACGGCTGACTGCGACTGCGCACCGACGCCACCAGCGCGACTCGCGGCTATGAGAGTGAAGTCCGTCGTGCTCCGGCCTGGGCGAACGCGGTCGACCGGCAACATCGAACCGGGATGCTGAGCAATTTCGTCGCACCGCAGCGGCCGGCAGCCGGTACGCCTGCTCGACCTACGACACTGCGCTGACGCCCGCGGAGCCGTGTCTGCGCCTATCAATGATCGTTGTGGCGGTCGTGAGGGATAGGGCGGAAGCGATCGATGTCCTGGCGGGTTCCGTGAGCAGCTCCACCGATGCATGATCAGGCGGGCCGACGCCTTGTTCAAGCTGACGGACGCCTTGTTCAAGCTGACGGACGCCCTGTTGTGCACCGACGGGCCGGTCAAGACGCTGGCCGGGCTGTCTCCGGCGCCGAAGCACCGGCGGGGCCACGGCGCCATGTACGACGCGCTCAACGCGGGGCGCATCGGCGTCGAGTCGCTGCGCCGGCAGCTGGCCGGGTTGCCGTTACCACGGGCGGCGGACGGCCGCCTGTACCTGGGTACCGAATGCAAGCACCTCAAGCTGTAACCCATGGGTCAGAGAAGCGGGGGACCTCGGCCGGGAGCGACCATCGCAGCCTTCACCGCCCACTGCATCGGCATCGCCATCGCGCTGCGCACCACCGCCGCCTGAACAGCCGCTCGGTCGGTGATACGTACGGTCAGGGGAACGCGGGCCATGCGAAACGGTCCTTCTCTCATGATCGGAGAAGGACCGTGAAGGCGATCGGATCAGGCGGCGTCCGCCTGCTGTCGGTGCGGTTGGTTCCCGTTTCGTTGAAGAGCTTCCTCGAGCTGGTCCTCGAGGACGATGATCCGGCAGACGGCTTCCAGGGCGATGCCTTGATCGACCATCTCCCGGGCCCGTGCGGCGAGACGCAGGTGGTGACGCGAGTAGCGGCGGTGGCCTCCGGCCGACCGGGACGGGATCAACAGTTTCGCCTTCTCCAGGCGGCGCAGGAAATCCTGCGAGGCGCCGGTGATCTCAGCGGCGCGGCCCATCGTGTAGGCAGGGTAGTGCTCGTCGTCGAGCATGTCATCGGGTTGGGCCATCCACACACCTCTCCATGACGAGGGCCCCGGCGCAGAAGCGCCGGGGCCCAGGGTTACGGAATCACAACACCATCTACCGACATGTTTGTCGGCTTGCCTTTTCCGCACCTGCCGCCTCTCGCGGATTGCGGTGCGAGGATCGCATAAGCGTGACCGGAGACCACCTCACGTTCGATGGAAACTGCGGTGTCCACCCCAGAACCCGAGAACAGTTCTGACGGCGGGCGATCCAACGGTGCTCGTCCCTCCCTTTCCTCTGCTTCCATTTCCTGTGGTGCTGTCGTACTACCTGCCGGTGTCGGAGCCCCACGCAAACTTCACGGCCCCGCACACGTACGGCTGATCTCCTGCATCAGGTCGAGCCCTGAACCTGCACCGGCCCCACCTGCGTCTGCCCTGACCTGGAACTTCGTCAAGGTCTTGTCTCGCACTTGCCTTACTCGTTACTTCGACTGCTGTCCTGCGCCAGATGGAGCCCTGAAACCGCATCAGCCCCACCCGCTTGTGCCCTGACCTGGAGTTACGTCAAGGTCTTGTCGTGCACCTGCCTTACTGAATGCATGCGGTGATGCTGTGCCACCGCCGTGCCGAGCGAGCCACGAAAAGATCCGGGCCCTGCTTGACGCTCGGTCTTCGTCTGCGTCTTCAACGATCTCTGCTGTCAATGAGAGAAACACTAACCGGACTCGGCAAGGATGTCTAGTCCCGTCGCCATAGATTTTCTCGGCGAGCCGTGAAGATTTTCAGGTGCGTCGCCGATGGTCCGCTGAGTCCGCAGGTCACGGCCATCAAGCCGCCGCAGAGCCGAGCGCCCGCCACGCCATCGTCACAACGCCGGCCGGCGGGGCCTCGGCAAAGCGCGAATATTCGTGGCGCTCCCGGGCGCCTTCAGCAATTCGGGCTCGCGGGGCATCACGCCCCGTGCCCGCGGCATGCCGCACGATGCACTCAGGGGAGCGGGCGAACCCCGGAGAACCGGAGGAAGCCGCCCGAGCCCGGTCAGCGCCCATCGGACGGACGGCTTCTCGGCACCGGATCGCCACCGGATCACCAGGGTCCTAAAGACTGGGATTTCCAGCCCCGAAAGTGGGAACAAAAAGGGCCGTGATTCGCATTTCTGCAGGTCACGGCCCTTTTCTGAAGTGAGCCCGAAGGGACTCGAACCCCTAACCTTCTGATCCGTAGACAGCGCCCCAATCAGAAGGCTCAGGGTTTTCCGGGCAACACTCGGCGACGCTCCGCTTTGCTACCATCTGCCGACTTTCACCCCTTACGGGACGTCTCACATGTTGAGAAGTCAAGACCGCCGTCCAGCGGACCGATCGAACCGGGGAAGCGCCCCGGCCGCTCGGGCCGGGCGCCGCCGTCGCACCGGCCAGCCGCCGTCGTCGTCGGACCAGGCGCCGATGGCCCCGTTACGCGCGATTCGCGCCCAGCCGACCCGACTGCCGCCGTCGAGCTCGGGCATCGCCCGCGCCGCCCGTCCGTCCCCGCCGCGATCTTGCCGCGCCCAGTGGCGCGGCGAACCGAATGGAGGCGGGAGTCACGAAATCACCAGATCCGGCGGGCGTTGGCATCGGCGATCAGTTCCCGGATCGGGATGAGTTGTTTGGCGCCGATCGTGCCCAGCATCTGCTGAGACATATGGAAGCCGAAATCCTCGGCGACGAGCTTCTTAAACGGACGGGAGAGGATGTTGTGAGTGGCCCAGCGGGAGAAACGGGGGCGTTTCATGATGAACTCGGCTATCTCCCATGCTCGCGTGAGAAGCTGCTCGCGGGGCAGCACATCACTGACGATGCCGTATTCCAAGGCCTTGCGCGCTGGGATAGATTTACCTCCGTAGATGTGGTAGGCAGCCCGCTTCGCCCCCATCAGCGCCTGCAGAACGAGCGCTTGCCCGTCGCCGGGCGGGCTGCCGGCCAGGAAGTGCGGATCCATGAAGTCGGCGTCCTCGGCGGCGAGGGTGATGTCGCACAGCATCGCGAATTCGGTGTGGATGCCAGGGCCGTTGACGGCCGCGATGGTGGGGATGTCGAGGTTGTTCACGAAGCTCTCGATGAGCTTCCAGCCGTCGTACGTCTGCTGGAAGATGTAGTCCGGCTCCTCTTCGACGATCGGCTTTCCCCAGGTCTTCTCCGGACTGCCCTGGAACCAGGTGTCGCCGGTCGCGGTGATGATGAGGACCTGGTTCTCCGGGTCGTTGCCGACGTCCTGCCAGACTCGGCTCCACGCGTTGTGCGCTGCCCAGTTGTGGACGTAAGGACCGTCATCGGTGTGCAGGCGCAGTTCGATGATGCCGTTCTCGCGGCGCATCTTGAAGAAGGCCGCATACCTGTCTGAGTACTCGTCGAAGGGGGTGGGCGGCACCTGGCCGCCCCAGGTGTCGTTGTGCGTGTCGGACACGGAATAATCCCATCGCTTAATGAGACACTATCGTCTCATTAAGCGATGGGGGCGTCAAGCGTCAGCGCGGCATCAGCCCGTCCAGAACCGTCGTCACCACCCGCTGCGCGAACTCGCGCGTGACAGGGTGCCGGTCCCGCGTCATCGACAGGTAGACCGGTGCGACGAGCATGGTGTTGAGGAACCGCACGTCCATCGCCGACAGCTGACCCGACGCCACCGCCGCGTCTATACGCTCCTGCAGCGCGGCGAGTCGCGCCTCAAACACCTCTTGGCCGAGGTGGCGCACGGGGTCGTCGTCGGCCGCAGTGACGGAGGCGTTGATGATCGCTCGGCCGACCGGAGTGGCGAGCGTGTCACCGATGTCGCACAACAGGTCGACCAGATCCGCACGGATGTCGTGCGTGTCACGGGTGCGCACCGATGTCTCGGCGAATCGCAGGAGCGCGGACCGGATCAGGTCGTCGCGCTGCGGCCATTTGCGGTACAGGGTCGCCCGGCCTGTGCCGGACAGCTTGGCGATCGCCTCGTAGGTCACCGCGGCGACGCCGTGCCGGGCGATCAGCTCCACGGTGGCTTCCAGCACCTGCTCACTGACTCTCGCAGTGCGGCCGCCTGGCCGGGTCCGTGGCGTCGTTCCGGATACACCCTCGGTCACGCGGGCCAGAATACTGTTCACCGCACCGTCCACGGCGCGGCGGCCGGAACGCCACCGGCAGGAAGGTTCGCCGAACGCGGCGACGGAGGTGGCCAAGCCGAGACCGAACGCATGACCTTCAGGGACAAGACAGGCCGTTCATTGCCTTCTCCGAGGTCAAGGACCCGATCCACCATGACCGGCCGACCGCCGAACTACCCACCCCGCCCACGCGGGCGGCGGGTCCTGCGCCGCAGCGGCTTCGACGACTGCGATGCCGCCCGCACCGAGCTCGACCACGCCCGCGCTCTGCTCGCCCTCGCCGACGGCGACACCGGCCTGGCCGTGCAGATCGGTGACCTGCTGCACGCCTGCAAGAACGGCATCGCGCTGCCCGACCGTGACACCGTCGCCGCCCGCGTCCGCGCCGGCGTGCCCGCCACCATCCCGACCACCACCGGCGAATATCTGACCGGATGGCTGGCCGGACGGCGCGGCCTGTCGCCCAAGACCATCCGCGGCTACAGCGACCACCTGGGCGACATCCCGTTGCATGCGCTGCGGGCCAGCCACATCCAAGCCATGTTCATCGCCCTCGACACCCGCACCGGGCACGCCAGCAACGATCCGGCCGTCCACGCCCGCTTCCGCGGGATACGGCCGATGGGCGCCTCCAGCCTGCAACGGCTGTACGCGACCCTGCGCGTCGCCCTCAACGACACCGTTCGCCGAACCCGGCTCATCCCCACCAACCCGGCCCTGGGCATCGAACTCGAAACCGGCGCCCGCCCGAAAGCCCGGGTGTGGACGCCCAAGGCGATCGAGCATCGGCAAGCCACCGGGCAACGGCCCAGCCCGGTGATGGTGTGGCGGCCCGAACAGGCCGGGCAGTTCCTCGACTACGCCCAGAAACATGACGCCGTGCTCTACCCGGCGTCCAGCGCTGGTCCTCCCCCCAACCTGCTGCGGTCGGCCCCTACCGCTTGACCCTGTTTTGCGCGCGGAAGCTCACGTGACGCTCCTGGGCGGCTTCATTCGACGAAGTCGGTGGAGCGGCTGAGGTCCTCCCAGGCGTCGATGTCGTGATCGACGGCGTCGCGACCGGCCCGGACCACGCGCAGGGCGTCCGAGCCGAGCACGAGGTGCTGCGGCGGTTCAGGAGCGTCGAGGATGCGCAGCACGGCCTCGGCCGCGCGGTCCGGGTCGCCCAGTTGCCGGCCGCTCGCCGTGCGGCGGGCGTCGCGGATCGGCTCGAACAGGGCGTCATAGTCGGCGATGGTGCGTTCCGCGCGGGTCATCGAGCGTCCGGCCCAATCCGTACGGAAGGAACCCGGTTCGACCGCTGTGACCCGGATGCCGAAGCCGGCGATCTCCTTGGCCAGCGACTCGAGGATGCCCTCGAGCGCGTACTTACTGCCGCAGTAGGCGGAGACTCCGGGGAAACCGGCGAGGCCACCCATCGACGTGACACCCACCAGGTGGCCCCGGCGGCGCTCGCGCATGTGCGGCAGGACGGCCTGGATGGTCGCGGCGGCCCCGAACACGTTCACCTCGAATTGGGCTCGCAGCGCCGACAGCGGGGTCTCCTCGAAGGTGCCCTCCAGGCCGTATCCGGCGTTGGCGATCAGCACGTCGATCGGACCGACATTCTTCTCGACGTCGCTCACCACGGCGAACACCGCCTCGTCGTCGGTGACATCGAGGATCCGTGCGTGCGCCCGCTGCGGGTGCAGGCCGGCGAACGACTTCGCGTCCGCATCCGCGCGGACCGTGCCCACGACGGTGTGCCCGGCATTCAGAGCACCGGCTGCAAAGGCACGGCCGAGGCCGCTGCTGACTCCGGTGATCAGAAATATCTTGGCGGTTGATGTCATGCGCCCAGCCTCCGCGCTACCGCCGCAGCCAACCAGGACAAGCTTTCCCTGGGCATCACACACCCAGGAAACCCCGCCCGGTCACGGCCTAACCTCATCACGTGACCGGAAACGAACTCGGCGAGTTCCTGCGCGCGCATCGCTCCCGTCTACGACCGGACGACGTGGGCCTGCCCTCACACGGCCGGCGCCGGGTGAAGGGGCTGCGCCGCGAGGAGGTCGCCGTGCTGGCCGGCATGAACAGCGACTACTACGCCCGGCTGGAACAGGGCCGGGAACGCACCCCGTCGCCGCAGATCCTCGACGCGATCGGCAACGCCCTGCGGATGGACGACCAGGCCCGCGACCACTTGTACCGGCTGGCCGGTTCGGTTCCGGACGCCCGCCGCACGCCGCGGGAGATCGTCAGCCCGCCGCTGCGGCACCTGCTCGACGCGTGCACGAGCGCACCGGCGTTCGTCCTCAATCCGGCCAAGGATCTGCTGGCCGCCAACCCGCTGGCCGAAGCGCTGTTCGAGCCGTTCACCTCGATGGACAACCTGGCCCGGATGACGTTCCTCGACCCGGCCGCCCCGCGGTTCTTTGCCCGCTGGGATCACTTCGCCGAGTCGATCGTGGCGGGCCTGCGCCATGCCGCCGGCGCCCACCCCGGCTATCCACGCCTGCACCAGCTCATCGACGACCTCGGCCGGCGCAGCGAAGCCTTCCACGAGCTCTGGGGTTCGCACACCGTCTACGGCAAGGCTCAAGACGCCATCGAGTTCGACCACCCCGAGGTCGGCTCGCTCTCGCTCGTCTCGCTCTCTTTCGACGTACGCGCTGCGCCCGGCCAGATCCTCGTCGTCTACCAACCCGAGCCCGACAGCGTGACCGCCCAGGCGGTCACCCTGCTCGGCACGCTCCAGGCCACCCGGCACCGTTCACCGGAGGCCAAATAGGGCGTCGACTGAGGTGAACGCGAGGAAGAACGACAGCCTGTTCTACGGCAAGAAGCACATGTCCGGGCGACGTGCGGACCGGCTACCACCGCACCATGACGAGCTTCCCCGATGTGTTACGCACCGTCACCGCCGTCGTCCGGTGGCGCACCCGCAGGTGGTGGCCGGCACGCACGGCCGGCCGCGCACAGCCGTGATCTGCCGTCCCGCCGAACGCCCGGCGCGCGCCTGCGTGCCGGGCGTGGCGACGGCCATCAATCAGTCGTTGCCGTAGCCGGCGATGGCCTCGCGGAACGCCTCGCGCTCGCATGCGTCCTGGTCCTCGTCGGCCCTGATGAACTCGGCGGTGCTCGCGTAGGCGATCTTCGGGCCGTCCGGGTCGACACGCGCCTGGTAGCCCTTCCCCTTCAGGCAAGCGACGGCAGCACGCAGCCGGTCGGCGAAGTCCGGGTCAGTGCGCCGTTCCCGATCCAGCCAGCTCTCCGGCTGTTTGACCGCGCACTTCTTCGCGGCGGCCCCGTTCAGGTCACCGCTGGCTTTGCCGTAGTTGCCCGCGTCGTCCTTGGCGACCTTGAGGCCGGCCTCCTCCAGGCACTTGCCATAGGCATTCGTCAGCATCCTGATGTCGGCCTCGGTGGCGTCCGGCCGGATGACCGGTCGTTCCTCGCCCGCCGCCGGGGTGGCGGCCTTGGTGGTGGACGGCGATTCGAGAGTCACCACGCCCGGTGTGGAGGGTTCCTCGGCGCTGCAGGCCGTGAGGGACAACGCGGCCACCATCAAAAGAACAATTCGTTTCATAATGTACGATCCTTCTCGTTAACTATGTGAATCTTGTGATCACGCGGACGCCAGCGCCTCGACCGGTGTGAGACGGGCGGCCCGGGCCGACGGATAGACCCCGGCCAGCGCGCCGACCAGCAGCGCTCCGCCGAGCCCGGCCACGGTCGCCGGCACCGGGATCACCACCGGCCAGCCGTGTTGCAGCGCCCACCCGGCCCCGGCCAGGACGCCGAGCGCGGTTCCGGCGACGCCCCCGAGCGCGGAGAGGGCCACCGCCTCGGTGAGGAACTGGGCGCGGATGTGGCTGCGGCTGGCGCCGAGCGCGCGGCGCAGACCGATCTCGCCCCGCCGTTCCAGCACGGACACCACCATCGTGTTCGCCACTCCGACCCCACCGACCACCAGCGCCACCGCGGCCAGACCGAGGAACAGCCCGGCGTACGTGTTCTCGGTGGCCCGTTTCGCCGCCAGCGCATCCGACGGCCGGGTGACCTGCACGTTCCCCGGACTCTGCGGGTTGACGGTGGCGGGCAGCACGGCCCGGACATCCTCGATGGCGGCCTCGTGCGCGCGCACGTAGAGCACGGTCGGGTGTCCGTCGAAGCCGAGGTAGGTCCGGGCGGCCGGCCAGCCGACCAGCGCCGCACGGTCGATGTCCGGGGACAGCGGGGTGGTGTCCAGGATCCCGGTGACGGTGAAGAGCCGGTCGCCCACCATGATCTGCACGTCCGGAGCGGTCACGCCGAGCCGGGCGGCGGCGACCGAGCCGAGCACCACGGACGGGAACCCGGCGGTCGCCTCGGTCAGCCAGGCGCCCCGGTCGACGCCGACGTCCA
The DNA here is from genome assembly GCF_044388125.1 of Actinoplanes sp. NPDC020271. NCBI lineage: Bacteria > Bacillati > Actinomycetota > Actinomycetes > Micromonosporales > Micromonosporaceae > Actinoplanes > Actinoplanes sp. NPDC020271. The sequence continues at coordinate 14,006 of NZ_JBIRWQ010000017.1, read as the reverse complement.
GCACCTCGGGCACGTCAAGGTGTGCGGCCAGCACGGTGAGACCGGCGCCGTCACCGATGTCGGAGCGATCGGAACGGCGTACCACCGCGTGGGTGTTGGCGACCGCGCTGGCCGCCAGGACCGGGGCGATGCGCTCCACCATGGCCACCGACTCCTCCGGCATCGGCGCTTGCCCCTGCGGGGCGGTGGCCTGCAGCATGTTGGTGCCGAGGGCGGACAGCTCACGCATCAGCGCGGCGCTGCTGGAAGCCGGGATGCAGGTGACCACGACCATGGTGGCGATGCCGATCGCGATGCCCAGCGCGGACAGCACGGCACGGGCCGGCCGGGTGCGCAGCCCGAGCAGACCCAGACCGAGGAGATCCAGAGCGGTCATCTCGTACGGTCCGAGACCAGGCGCCCGTCACGGATCTCCACGCAGCGCGGCATCGACGCGGCGATCTGCCGGTCGTGGGTGATCACCGCGATGGTGGTGCCCTCCGCGTGCAGCCGTTGCAGCAGCGCCAGCACCGCGTGACCGTTCTTGGTGTCCAGCGCGCCGGTCGGTTCGTCGGCCAGCACCAGCGCCGGCTCGTTGGCCAGCGCGCGGGCGATCGCCACCCGCTGCCTTTCCCCGCCGGAGAGCTGGTGCGGGTGGTGCCCCGCGCGGTGGGACAGGCCGACCCGGTCGATCGCGGCCAGGGCCATCGACCGCCGTAACCGCCGGGGTACACCCGCGTAGAGCAGCCCGGCGGCCACGTTCTCAGCCGCGGTCATCCCGTCGGTGAGGTGAAATCGCTGGAAGACGAAGCCGAGCCGCCGGGCCCGCAGCCGCGACAGCTTCGCGTCGGAGAGCCCGGCGACGTCCTGGCCGTCGATACGAACCGTGCCGCCGGTCGGGCAGTCCAGGGTTCCCATGATGTTGAGCAGCGTCGACTTGCCGGAGCCGGACGGGCCGACGATCGCCAGCAGCTCGCCCTGGCCGATGCGCAAGGACACCTGGTCGAGAGCGACGACCCCGCCCGGGTACGTCATCCGGGCACCGCACACCTCGATGACGTTCATGACGACGTCACCACCGTCGTCCCCTCGGCCAGCCCTTCGCCCTCGACCTCGACCAGGCCGCCGGCGAAGATGCCGACCTGTACGGCTACGGTCGGGCCGTCGGCGAGCTGCACCGCGTACCCGCCCTCCCGCAACGCCAACAGCGCGCCCACCGGAACCGCGAGGACTCCTTTACGAGTCTCGATGTTCAGGTCGACGGTGACGTCGGCGCGATCGAGCCGGTCGGCTGCCTTGGGGTCCTCGGTGACCACGGTGACCGCGATCTTCGGCCCGCCGGACCCGTCCTCGGCCGGGGTGGTGCCCCGCCCGACCGTGGCCACCTGCCCCGGTGCGACCGTGCCGTCCGGCAGGTTCACGCTGACCGGGTCGCCGCGGCGGATCGTGGAGGCCCGGGCCGGGTCGGCCAGCAGGGTGATCACTTTGCGGGTGGCGGTGACGGTGAGAAGTTCGGAGGCGGCCGGGTCGCCGCTCTGCGCGGTGACCGAGTCGACGCGCACTGCGCCGCTCTGCACGGCGATGTCGCCGGCCGCGAGGGTTCCGGTCTCCGGCAGTCCGGTGTCGCGTTGCCAGAGGCGGACCACTTTGCTCAGTTGCCCGGTCCAGACTCTGGTCCTGCCGTCCTTGGACTCCTGGTCACCGACCCGGTAACCCAGTGCGGCCAGGTTGTCGGCGACGATCTTCACGTCCCGCCCGGTGATGCCGGGCTCGCCGAGCGGCCGGTAGAGCGGCAGGGCGCCGTAGAACAGCGGCACCGGCAGGTCGTCGACCCGGTAGAGCGTCTTGCCGCGGGTGATCGTCACCCCGGCCGCGGGCAGCCAGGTGATGATGCCGGTCCGGGTGCTCTTCACCGTCCGGGACGGGCCGAAGCCGAGGGCGCCGGACAGTTGATCGCGGGCCGACAGGTCGGTGCGCACGATCTCCTGCCGGGCGGGAGCCGGCTTCGTGTCCGCGACCGGCGCCGGTGCGTCGTTCAGGTGGTAGGCGACAGCGGCGGCGCCCGTCAGGACCACGGCCAGCGCCGCGGCGGCGACTTGTCGAACGGTTGACATGCTCGCCGAGCATCACTACGGATTGTGTGAATCCTGTGCGATCAGGCATGTGAGTTCAATCGAAGATCAGAGCAGCTCTCGTCGCTTACCATCTCCGGCCATGTGCGCGAACGTGCTGGTAGCAGAGGACGACCCCAGGCAGGCGGAGGTCCTGCGCCGCTACCTGGAGGCCGAGGGCCACCACCCCATCATGGTCGCCGACGGTGAACAGGCGGTCGCCGCGATCCGGGCCGGGAACGTCGATCTGGCGGTGCTGGACGTGCTGATGCCCGCCCTCGACGGGGTGGCCGCCTGCCAGCTCATCCGCGCCCGCTCCGACGTACCGGTACTGATGCTCACCGCGCTCGACGAGGACGACGACGTGCTTCTCGGCCTGGACACCGGCGCCGACGACTACGTGACCAAGCCGTACAGCCCGCGGCAGTTGATGGCCCGCATCCGGACCCTGCTGCGGCGTGCGCCGGCCGCCCCGCGTGACATCCGGCGCGTCGGCGCGCTCAGCGTCGACATGGACCAGCACCTGATCCAGCTCGACAGCCGCGACATCGCCTGCACGCCCGACGAGTTCGGCATCCTGGCCGCGCTCGCCGGCGCCCCGGACCGGGTGTTCAGCCGGGCGCAGCTGCTGACACACACCGCCGGCCTGCACCGCGAATCCACCGAGCGCACCATCGACTCGCACATCAAGAACCTGCGCAAGAAGATCGAGGACGATCCGCGCCGGCCGGCCCGGCTGCTGACCGTGTACGGCGTCGGCTACAAGCTGGTCGCGTGAGACTGTCCTGGCGGCGCAGTCTCGTCGTCCGCCTGCTCGCCACCTCGATCGTGATCGCGGTGTGCGCCATCGCGGCCACCGCCTGGCTCGCTGTGCAGACCACCACCCGCACCCTGCGCCAGGAGCAGGGCCAGGTGCTGGCCGACGACCGGGCCCTGTACGACCTGCTGCTCGCCCACGCCGCCACCGCCACCACCTGGGACGGCGTGGAGAGGATTCTGCAGACCGGCCGCCGCGACCGGCGCATCACGCTGCTGGCCGAGGACGGCGCCCTGATCGCGGAGACCGCGCCCGGCCCCTCCCTGCGCGACGTCCGGCCCTCCGCCCTGGTCGACCCGCTCAACGTGGACCTGAGCATCGCGGGCGGCAGCCAGCGGATCGACCCCCGAGTGGTCGGTCCGTACCAGCTGACCGACACCGAGATCGCCGGCTCTGACAAGGGCGCCAACGTCTACCTGTGGTGCCTGTTCCAAGCCGGGATCACCGGAAGACGCAGCACCCCGCCCGCTGCCGGCTGAGCGGCGCGATCAGGCCGACCGAGCGGAAACCGCTGCGGGAACTGACCGCGGCGACCGCACGCTGCGCCGGGCTCACGGCTGTGAAGGGGGCTATCTGGTTCAGCCCCGTCGACTTCGCGCTCACCGACGCCGCCCCGGCCGGCGGTCAACGATTGCACGAGTGCGCCTTCCAGGCCCGGCAGGCCCAACTACGGCCGTACGTCGCCCCGGCAGCTCTGCTGTACGTGACCGATCCGTCCTCCGCGGCCGCGCCTGCAGCCTACGACCTGTCCCGGGACAACCTGACCCGGATTGCCGTCGTCACCACTGCGGTACTGGCCGCCGCGATAGTGATCACCATTCTGGCCGGCCGCCGTCTGGTCCGGCCGCTGACCCGGCTCACCGAGGCCGCCGTCAAGGCCGAAGGATTCCCGGTCGTCGCCGCCGAACGCCGCGACGAGATCGGCCACCTCGCCGCCGCCCTCGACGACCTCGACACCCGCCGCCGTGCGACGGAACGCCGCCGCCGCGAAATGATCGGCGACATCGCCCACGAATTACGCAGCCCGCTCACCAACATCCGCAGCTGGCTGGAGGCCGCGCAGGACGGGTTGACCCCGATCGACCGCCCGCTGGTCGACCTGGTCCTGGACGAGGCCGTCCTGCTCCAGCGGGTGATCAACGACCTGCGTGACCTGGCCGCCGCCGACGCCGGCCACCTACGTCTGCACCCGACCGACTGCGACATCGCGGAGGTACTGCGACAGGTGGCTGACTCCCACAACGGCACCGCCGCCCCCGCCGGCGTCACCCTGATCCTCCCCGACGGCCCACCCACCCGGGTGACAGCCGACCCGGAACGACTCCGTCAGATCCTCGGCAACCTGCTCTCCAACGCCATCCGGCACACTCCCCCCGGCGGAACGGTCACCCTGCGCCCCCTCCCGAACGGTGCCGAGGTGGCCGACACCGGCAGTGGCATCGCCCCAGATGATCTTCCCCGGATCTTCGACCGCTTCTGGCGCGCCGACAGCTCCCGCAGCCGCAGCACCGGAGGCAGCGGCCTGGGACTGGCCATATCCCGGAAACTGGCCCGGGCCCACGGCGGCGACCTGACCGTCCACAGCGTCCCGGGCGCCGGCACCGTCTTCACGCTCACCCTGCCGGCGCGCTGATCCGGGATCGGCGACACCGTCATCGTCGCCGGCCGGATCCGCGACGTCGAAACCTTCGCCGAACAAGTCGCTTCCTCCGACGCCGCCGGACCACACCGAGCCGAACGCTGATCCCCACAGCCAAGAACAACCAAGCCCCGCAGGTAGCAGGACGCCACGTTCCGCATCGGTTGTTGTTGACCACGACGACGAGGGCGACGAAGTAGCCGAGGATTCCGTCGACGGTCCGCAGTAGCGTGCGGACCATCGCTGAGACGAAGCCTGGACTGCTCGATCGTCGTGAGGGTCTCGTCAAGGTCGCGGTGCTGTCGTTGCACGTATCGACCCCAGGCCTCAGCGGCAGTCCCGAGCGCGGACACCGGTGAGATGAACTTCAAGTGGTCTCGCCCTCATGCAACCTTCCACCGCGCCGAAGGGTCAGGGTGGGTGTGAAACAGGACAGCAGCTCGGGCAAGTCCGAGCGCGACGAGCAGTTCCACGATTTCGTGGCCGATCGGCGCAAGTGGCTGCTGCAGACCGCGCGGCTGCTGACGGCCGGCGATCCGCACCTGGCCGAAGATCTGGTACAGACAGCGCTGACCAAGCTCTACGTCTCCTGGGCGGCGTTCCGGCGGGCGGACAACCCGGACGGCTATTTGCGCCGAGTGCTGGTCAACGCTTTCCTCAGGGAACGCCGTCGATCCTGGTGGCGTTTCGAGCGGCCGTCCGATCGCCTGCCGGACCGCGCCGAGGCGCAGTCGGTATCGGTCGACCTGGATCCGGAGCTGTCCCGCGCGCTGAGTCAGTTGCCGCGGCGGATGCGCGCCGCGGTCATTCTGCGCTTTTTCCACGACCTGGACGTCGCCGAAACAGCGGCGGCACTGAGCTGCTCGACCGGAACGGTCAAGAGTCAGACCGCCCGAGCTCTCGACAAGCTACGGGTGGCCCTGGGCCAGCCCGCAGCACCGCGTAACCCGCCTGCCCCGAACACCCGATTCAAGGAACAGGAACTCATCCGATGATGGATCTTCAGAGCCGCCTGCAGCACCTGGCCGGTCCCGCCGACGAGACACCGGCCGGCGTCATCGAGGACGACCTGGCTCGCGGACGCCACGCCGTCCGGCGCAACCGCGTTGTCCGAGTGGCCGCCGGGTCAGTGTTCAGTATCGCGGCCGTCGCGGCTGCGCTGTCGCTGGGACCTGGGCTGGTCGGTGGACCGGCCCAGAATTCGCCGGCCTCGGCCCAGAGCACGAACGGTACGCCCGCGGGGATCAAGCTCGTCGGTTACACCGGGCAGCAGCCAAACCTGTTCACGATCGACATGGTGCCGGAGGGATTCTTCATCCAGGGTCAGAACGGCTACGAACTGGTCCTGGCACCGGAGAAAGCCAAGACACCCGACCCGGCCAAGCCTGACCTTTCCGACCCTAAGATTTACACCGACAAGATCGCGGTTTACCTGCAGAACAAGGACTTCACGGTCGAGCCCGGCGGTGACGAAAAGCTGACGATCAACGGTAAGCCGGCCGCGCTGCGATACATACACACCGGCGAGGGCACCCCGGACGAGGGAACCGCCGTGGAAGCGACCCAGATCTTCGTCGTTCAAGCGCCCCACGTCTACCTCACCGTCCAGTTCGACGCCAGCACCGGCCTGACAAAAGAACAGATGATCAAGGTCGCCGGTGGCATCAACCTCACCGCTGAGGCCGTCGCCAAGGCCGAGAAGGGTTACGCCGCACAGACGGAGAATTCCAAGACCGGCAAAAAGTAGGGCGCGATCAGTCAAGACCCGGCCGCGTCGGCGATTCGCCGACGCGGCCGGAAGCATAGGCCCAGCGACCGGCAAGCCCTGCTTCGCCGCCTGGTAGCGAAGGGAATGCGTCGGGTCCGTCAGCGGCGTGTTGCGGGGAGCAGCACCCTGTCGATGATCGAGGCCAGGAACTCCCGGTCGAACGGTTTGCGCTGGATGATGGCCCGATAGGCCGCCATGGACGGCAGGACCGAGGCCAACGTGTCCACGTCGGCGGCCGGGTCGACCTCGCCTCGACCGATGGCCCGGCGCAGCAGCACGCGGTTCGCCTCGGTCCACGGCTCGACTATCGCGTTGTTGGCCGCGTCAGCGAGCCCGAGGTCCTGGCTCAGCATCGAGGCCAGACCGGCCATGACCGCGAACTGGCGCTCGGCGTCCGCAGGTGACGTCGGGCGGAACAATGCCAGAAGGTCGCCACGCAGGCTACCGGTGTCGGCCGGCACGAGCCCGCCTTGCCGCCGCTGGAGCTGGGCCACCGCCTCGAGGACCAGCTCCGACTTCGACGGCCAGCGCCGGTAGAAGGTCGCCTTGCCGGCCCGGGCCCGCGCCGCGACCGCGTTCATCGTCATGCCCGCATAGCCGACCTCGGCCAGGACGTCCAGCGCGGCTTCCAGGATCGCCTCGTCGCGGTCGTGATCGCGCTTACGGCCCGGACGCGGGCGCTCGGTGTCCGGGCTCCCGGTGTTGTTCGCGGCCATGCGCTCTCCCTGTCGTGATACGCCCGTCGTTGTGACGCACGATACCAACGAGTTCCGGTACCCGCTGGTTTCGATATCCTTGCGAGAGGTATCTGGAAGACGAACGCGGGCCGGTCCGGGGCCCGCACGGACACCAGGAGTACGACAGTGACAATCACGATCACCGGAGCGACCGGAAGTGTCGGCGGCAAGACCCTCCGGCTCCTGCACGAGGCCGGCACCGAGGTGCGGGCGGTCGCTCGCCGCCAGGACCAGGTCGACCGGTTCGCCCAGCAGGGCATCGACGCGGCGCGGGCCGACCTCGACGACGTCGATGCGCTGACCAAGGCGTTCGCCGGCGCCGACCAGGTGATGCTGCTCGCCGCGGCCCGCCCGTCGCAGGCACCGCACGGCGCCAACGTCGTCCGGGCGGCCCAGCGGGCCGGTGTCCGAGCCATCGTGCAGATCTCAGCGTCGGACGCGACGGCGACGTCACCGATCCCCTGGGCGCAGGCCAACTGGCACACCGAGCAGTACGTCAAACTGTCCGGGCTGGAGTGGACGATCCTGCGCCCGTCGGCGTACATGGACAACCTGACACAGTCCGCCGCCGCCATCGCACGTGGCTTCTATCCTCAGACCACCGGCTCGGGCGCCATCGCCTGGACCGACACGCAGGACGTGGCCCGGGTGGCCGCGACCGTTCTGCAGGCTGGCCGGCACACCGGGCAGACCGCGCTGATCACCGGACCCGACCTGCTCACCTCGACTCAGGTCGCCGCGACCTTCTCCCGCGTTCTCGGCCGCCCGGTCCGCTACGTGCCCCTACCGAGCCGGGTGTTCGCCACGGCCGTGCGGCTGGGCGGCGCCGACGCCTGGATGGCCGAGGGCCTACGGCAGCAGTTCGCCCGGGTGGTGCGTGGGCGGCTCGACAACGTCGACGCCTGCACCGACGACGTACAGCGCATCACGGGCCACCCGGCAACCTCCCTGGCCACATGGATCGAAGCCCACCGGGACCACTTCGACCGGCGCCGGTGACGTCCGTCCGCAGCGTGCCGGCCATCCAAGCGTCAGGCGGACGCCGGCGAGGCTCACATGCCCCGGGAAGCTCGCGTCACCATGGCCGAGTGACCACCCGTTCTCCGGTCAGCCGGAGATAATCGCCAACCTGTCCTAACGCGGCCGGAGTTAGCACGGTCAGTCTCCGGCGGCCGCGGATGCAGCCCACTCACGGGTCGGATCGGAGGCTAGGTGGCCGGAGGCCGAACCATCGGGTACACGCGGCAATGCCAGACCAGGAGCGCGGGTATAACCAACAGTTCGACGGCCATGGACACCCGGAACGGAACCGGCGGTGGGCCGGCCAGAATGACGCCCAGCAACCGCGCCACGCCGCCGAGCACCATGACACCGAGCAGTGCCCGGGTCACGGCGGCCCGTCGCTGCGGCACGCGCAACGACCACCAGAGCAGTACACCCGCCGCTGTCCACCACACTCCCAGAAAACGGTATTCGCTGTCGAGGTAAGCAGTGCCACTCGTGTCGTCGGGGCTGAAGCTCAAGCCTCCTACGACCGCGGTCACCCCAGTGGCTATCGGGATGGCACCCAGTACAGCCAACAGGGTGAGCAGAATCCTTCGGTTCATGATCTCAATGATGGTCGGCTGCGGGAATGTGCAACGCGACCCGTTGGCCGCCTCTACGGGTACCCAGTCGTCCCGATCGACATCGTCCGGCAGCGACTGTGGGCTTTCCCAGGCGGGATGACGGCGGCTCATGTGCCCGAAGCCCGGGCACATGAGCCCGCGTCACTCAGCCGGCGTTGAAGGCCTTGTCGACGATCAGCGTGTCCTCGTAGAGGTTCAGCCGAACGATCTGACCGTTCTCGATTGTCAGATGGATCGCCGCCGGGGTGGTGAACTCCTTACCGGTGGCCACGACGGTGTGCGTCCAGACCGCCAGCACGATCACGTCGCCACCGTCGGCGATGATGCCCTTGAGATCGACCACGCTCTTGCCGGGCACGAAGTGCGGCCACATCGTGGTGAAGTACGGCGCGACCTCCTCCCGGCGAGAGCGGCGTCCGGTCCACGGCAGCGTGTCACTGCCGGGGACGTACCAGTCGATCTCTTGGCTGAACAGCTCCTGGATGCCCTCAGGGTCCTGCTCACCCAGGCGTTGCAAGAACTTCTGGGCCACGGTCCGCGAGGTCTGTGTGTCTGCTCTCATCGGTCTCGTCCTTTGTCCAGGCACTGCAACAGTGCGAAAGATGTAACAAAGTTTGTTACAACAAGAGGCGTGAAAAGCCCACACCCACGTGGAAGGGTCAGGCGACTTCGAGGGTGTCCCGCAGCACGTCTTCCAGGTTGGTCTTGGCCAACTCTTGACGCAGAGCGGCCTCAATGCCGCCGTAGATGCCTTTCAGCGCAGGTGCGATGCCGTGACCCACGACGCATCCAGGGTCAGGCGTCGCGGGATGCATGGCAAAGACCGGCCCCGGCTCGATGGCTTCATAGACGTCCAGCAGGGTGATGGCTGCGAGATCCCGGCCCAGCATCCAGCCCGCGCCGGCCCCGCGCCGCGAGACGACCAGACCTGCCCGGCTCAGCAGGGAGAGCAGGCGGCGGATCACCACCGGGTTGGTGTTGACGCTCGTCGCGATCTGCTCGGAGGTGGCCACCTCGTGGCCGCGCTGCTGATACAGGCCGATCCAGGTCAGTGCGTGTGTAGCTATGGTCAGTCTGCTGTTGGCACTCACATCGCCTCCCACTCGCTTCCAGTCGTAACTATACCCGTTACGACTGAAGGGAGTCCTTGGCCAAGAAAATGGGCACGATTCCCTGAGGCCCGTGGTCCTTCCCGACGGCGAGGCAGGTCAGGGCAGGCCGATCGGGCGCAGTACCCGGTCGACGCCGTGGACAATCCGGCGATTGTCCTTGCTGCCCGCAAAGTCCAGGTGCCGCGTCTGAAGGCCCGGCCTTGCGGGCGCCTGCGTAGTTGGTGTTCGACACCATGTACACGGCGAGCGCGCGGTACCAGATCTGCGCCGCCTTGTCGTTGCCGATGCCGGTGACAGGGCCGGCACTGCCGCACGGGGTGCTGGTGCCCCACTCGGTCGTCCCGCTGCCACCGCCAGGTTGTAGAAGAACCTGTTACCGATCCCGGACAGGCGGTGCACGTCGGGTTTGAGGTCCTTGAGATCCTCGCTCCAGCAGGAGACCGACTTGCCGTCCAGGCTCGGCTCGTCCATCCGGCGCAGGGCTGGGCCGCGGGTCTCGGTCTTCTCTCCGACCAGGTAGTCGGCCGGGTCGGCGGGATTCTGCGCGGCGAACTCGACGAGCGTGCCGAAAATGTCGCTGCTGGCCTCGTTCAGCCCGCCGGACTCGCCGACGTAGGTCAGGCTCGCGGTCGCGTCGGTGAGGCCGTGCGCCACCTCGTGCGCCACCACATCCAGCGAAGTGAACGGCCTGGCGCCGGGTGCCCCGTCGCCGAACATGAGGCAGTTGCACTGGCTGGAGAAAGACGCGTTGGCCTCGTCGACGTCGTAATACACGTACGCCGGGAGGCCTTTCCCGTCGTCGCCGACGCCGTTGCGACCGAACGTGTCGCGGAAGTAGTCCCAGGTGCGGGCAAGGCCGTAGTGCACGTCGACGGCATCGGACGCCCGGTCGGCGCGGGTGAAACGACCACTATCGCGATACGCGTACAAAGCCTCCGCGTCGACCGACGCACCTACCAAGCCGCCCTCGAAATCACCGCCTTGACGCCCGCCGACGGCCCGCAACTTCACGGCCGTGGGCTTTAGACCGCTTCGACACCATGACTTCCCGATCACTCAACCCAACAGCGCCGCCTGGCCTCACAGTGGCCAGGTGCGGAGATCGCCGTCGCTGCCTCCGGTCACCGCGACCAGCATGCCGTCGACCTCGGCCAGGGCGGCTGCGCGGACCTTGCCGATGTGGCCGATTCGTGGCCCGCCGATCGCGGTTGCTGCGCTCAGGTCCCAGAATCGGACGGTGCCGTCGAGTCCACCGGTCACCGCCACGGTCCGGCCGTCGAGTTCGGCGGTGGCCAGGGCGTTCACCTGGCCCTCGTGCCCGGCGAGTGCGACGTCGACCGGGTTCTCGGCACCGAACTCCCGCAGTCGCAACAGGCCGTCCACTCCGGATCCGGAGACCAGGGTGGGCCGTCCGCCGACCGCGGTGACGGTGACCGGCTTGCGCATGACGATCCCGCCGAAGCCGCCGCCGACCAGCGGCTCGCCGAGCTTGTCACCCTCGGCCAGGTCCCAGACCTGCAGAGCGATTTCATCCTGGTCGTAGTCGCCGTACCCATCCTCCGGGTGGTCCTCCAGCACGGCGTAGAGGGTGCCGTCCAACGCGGCGAACGCGCAGGAGGCGGCCCAATCGTCGAGCGGTCCGGCGACGAGTTCCCCGGTGGTCAGATCCCACACGCGGGTCCGGTTGTCGGACTGTTTACCGATACCGACCGTCATGCCGTTCCAGTGAGCGATGGTGAACACGTCGGTCGAATATCTGGTGTCGATCGGGTCGCCCACGATCTCGCCGGTGGTCAGGTCCCAGCGGCGCAGGGTGCGGTCGGCGGCCGAGACCGCGACGGCCCGGCCGTCGAGTTCGGTGATCCTGATGGAACGAACCCAATCGTCATGGCCGTGCAGCGTCGTGCCGGCCTGCGTCAGCCCGTCGGGTCCCAGATCCCACAGGCGAAGCGTGCCTGCTTCGTCGCCGCTGATCACGAATGGGAGCCCGTGGAGTCGTCCGGTCGCCACGGCGGTGATCGGGACGCCCGTGGCCGACGGGGCCGGCGTGCCCAGGGATGCCCCAGACCGTAGATCCCACAGCCGTACCGACTCGTCGATACCAGCGGTGACCAGAATGTTCCCGAGAATGGCGACTGCGTCGACGCGTTGTTCGTCGGCGACGACGGTCAGGATCTCCTCGGTGGTGGTGAGGTCATGGACGGTGACGGTGGTTCCGGATGCGACGGCCACCACCGGCCGGCCGTCGATCGTGGTGACGGCGGCACCACGTGCCCAGCGGTTCGGCAGGGCCACAGGCACCCCGACGGGTTCGCCTGTGGCACGGTCCCTGACAGTCAGCACGGTGTCGGCGAGTTCGACGGTGTACGGCGGCAGCGTAGCCCGTACCAGACTGTCCTGATCTTGATCTTGATTTTGCGTGATCGAGGTCCAGGCGCCGGTTTCCAGGTCGATGGCACGCCGGACGCTCGCGCCGGTGACGATCGCACCGGGCCGTCCGTCCAGATCTGCCGCAACGAGCCGAAGCGCATGGTCGATTCCGGTCGGCAGGGTGCATAGGCGGGTCACGGTGCCGGGGTCGATCACCTCCAGGACCGGGCCCTCACAGGCGACGACGAGAGGACGTTCCGGGCTTCCGGCAGCGACGACGAACATTCGCGGAACCTTAGTCACCACTCGCGGGCCGGAAGTTGTCTGCCCCAGAATTGGGCGCTGTTGCGTTGTTCGACCGGGAGACGTGTCCGGCCTGGTCCGGCCGCCGGGTCAGATCGCGGTGGCGAGTTCGGTGAACGCGGCGGCCACGCCTTGCCGGGCTGGAGTTTCAGTGGCGATCTCGTAGTGTCCGCGGCGAAGATTCTGGACGAAGGCGTGCCCGGCGATCACGGTCTGGGCGGTCCGGTCGATGCGTAACCCGCGCATCGATCGGAGTCGCTGTTTCAGTCGGCTGCGACAGGCCTCGATCGCTCAACGCAACAGAGCCGCTCGGCACGGCCGAGCAACCCGTCGCTCACGCCGCCTCCAGATCACGAGCCGACAGATAGACCCCGTGTTTACGGAACGCGGCCGGCGCCGGCACCAGGGCCTCCATCCGCTTGGACGGCAGCGACGACGGGAACCATGGCGTGTCCAAGATCCGGTGCCGCGACCACGACGGCGGCGCCAGATCCAGCCCCGCGGCCAGATGCTCGGCCATCGCCGCCAGTAATACGCCCCACTCCCGGTCGCCGATCACCGGCGGCTCCTCGGCGACCAGCAGAGGCCGATCCTCGACCGGAGCCCACCGGAGTTCCTCGAAGAACTCCACACAAGCTTCCAGCGAACCTTCGCGTCACCCTCACGGGCGAGTCGGCCGGCCAGAACGACCAAGGTCATCGGCTGATAAGTCATGCCCGGAAACGCCATTCCACCGCGGATCGACAGCCGAACGACACGCGATCACCCAGGGATCACCCACCGTCCACATTCTGGGACAGTGCGGCTCGAAGATGGGAAACGAAAAGGCCGTGACCACTATATCCGCAGGTCACGGCCTTGATCGTTGGTGCGCCCGAAGGGACTCGAACCCCTAACCTCCTGATCCGTAGTCAGATGACTAGTAGTTTCTAGTACACTCCGTAACCACTCGGACCCCGAACCGTTCAAAAGGCATTCTCGCAGCTCAGAGGCGCTTTACGTTCCAGCAGGTCAGGGCCGAGTTTATGATTCCAGGCCCGCCGCTAATCCTTCGGACCGCTCGAACGTGCTGATTTAGTCGCGCCCGTGCTGGAACGGTCGCCGACATCCAATCACCCACGGATCACCCAGCAGCGCCGTCACTCTCGTTAGAACACAGACGGAACGCCGCTGGTCAGGCCGAACCGTGAGGCCCATTCCGCCGAGCAGATAGCGTCGATGCTGCTGTCAAGGCAACATTCGATCACCGGCGGATCCGCCACCGGCGACAGCACCGCGGCGCGGCTATCCGCCGAGGCCGCCACATCGCTTCGCCGAGGAACGCGAAACGTCGACGCGGCCGGCCACGGTGCCCGGACAGCGGCAGAAGAGGGCGCTGCTGCACCTCAAGTGCGGCGCGGCTAGTCTCTTTCCTCACGCGCCGGGTGAAAGCAAATGGGAAAGTGCGCTAGTACGGCAGCCGCCATTCGTGAGGTGACCTCGGGTCCCGCGGGAACGAGGACGGCCACCGCATGATCGTCTGTGCGTTGTGGACACAACATT
>NZ_JBIRWQ010000016.1:0-219663 GCF_044388125.1 Actinoplanes sp. NPDC020271 | reverse complement strand
CCGGGCATTCAGCATGCCCTCAAAACAGCGAGAGACACGCGAATCAGATTCATTGACCAGAAGCTATGAGCCGACGCTCAAGTGAAAGACCGAGGTTAGCTCAGTGGAAGAGCAAGCGCCTGTCGAGCGCGAGGTCGCCGGTTCGATCCCGGTACAGGGCGCGAAGGAGAGCTGGCCGAGCGGCCTAAGGCGGCGGATTGCTAATCCGTAGTGGGGGTCACGACCCTCACCGAGAGTTCGAATCTCTCGCTCTCCGCGCACGTCGTCGTAGCTCAGACGGTGAGAGCGCCGCCCTGATAAGGCGGAGGCCGGTGGTTCGAACCCGCCCGGCGACACGGCAGACAACGGGATGTGGCGCAGCTTGGTAGCGCACCGGTTTCGGGAACCGGGGGTCGTGGGTTCAAATCCCGCCATCCCGACGCACGTTGGTGGGAGACGCCAGCCGATGGGCGCCGGCCGCCGCTTCGAAAGCGGTCGGAGGCAGCGATGTCTCGTACGGGTTCGACTCCCGTCGTCTCCTCATGCGCCGCTGGCTCAACGGGTAGAGCAGCTGACTCTTAATCAGCGGGTTCGGGGTTCGAGTCCCCGGCGGCGTACTTGCAGGGTGGAGGAGTTCGGTCGTCCTCGCCGGCCTCATAAGCCGGAGATTTCGCGGGTTCGAATCCCGCCCCTGCTCCCAGCCCGGATAGCTCAGCGGGAGAGCGCCGCCATGACAAGGCGGAGGTCGCTGGTTCGACACCAGCTCGGGGCACGCGTGGCGCGGTGGACGAATAGGGAGAGTCACCTGGTTTTCACCCAGGGCATGTGCGGGTTCGAATCCCGTCCGCGCTGCTTGTCCCGGAGGAGCCGGCCTGGCTTCGGGAACGCCGCTGGAATCGGCGTGGGCCCGCAAGGGTCTCGTGGGTTCGAATCCCACCTCCTCCGCTCGTGGAAATCCCGCCCGGATGGCTCAGCGGGAGAGCGCCCCGGTCACAACGGGGAAGTCCCAGGTTCGATCCCTGGTCCGGGCACGGTGACAGTAGCTCAGCGGCTAGAGCGCCGGACTGTGGATCCGGTAGACGCTCGGTTCGAATCCGGCCTGGCACCCTTTCACGCATCCCGATCGTCTCGGGGGAGACCGGTCTGCGTGGTTGGTTCCTTCTGCTTTCCTTCTCGCGGGCACGATCTGCCGACAGGGCCGTGCGCCGCGGGTGCGTCCGCTTCACAGCCGGGCGCCGGGTGCGCGCCTGCTCCTCGGGCGGGCGCGCACCGCTTGCGTGTCCTGCTCCTCGGGCGGGCGCGCACCGCTTGCGTGTCCTGCTCCTCGAGTGGGCGTGCACCGCTTGCGTGTCTCTCTCCTCGGGCGGGCGTGCACCGCATGTGTGTCCGCATCTCGGGCGGGCGTGCATCGCATGTGTGTCCGCATCTCGGGCGGACGTGCATTGCCGGCGCGCCCGCTTCTGGGGCGGGCGCGCACCTGCCTTCGTAGCTCAGCGGAGAGAGCACGGCGTTCCGAGCGCCGGGGTCGCTGGTTCGAGTCCAGCCGAGGGCACGACATGCGCCATCCACTGTGGGGTCACCGCAGGCGGGCCGGCGCCCGTCCGCCCCTCATAAGGGTGGACCGCCCAGATCGACACCGGGGCCTGCGACCCGCAACCGCTCGACCTCCGCACGGATGAGGTCGTCGAGGCGCTCAGGCGCGCGGCGTCGAAGGTCTCGGTCCAGCCGTTGGGCGGCTGAAGACTCGTCAGACGGGGCCGATGTCCCCCGGCGCGCAACCCGCCGATGATCGCCTGCTCGACACGGAGCGCGTCGTCGCCGGTCGGCACGGGATGCTCGGAGTGGAGCTCGAAGCCGAACCGCCGGTGCTGAGCCACCGATCGTTGCGCTGCCGGCCGACGCCGGCCACACCGATCTTCACGGCGCCGAACCTCTTGTGGATCACGACATAGACCCGGGCTGGTGCGCCTCGCTGGAAGCCGTGCTGAGCGCAGTAGCGGCAGCCGCCGCCCGGCCGGACCTTGGCCGGCGTCGGGCTGCTCTCCCTGCCGCAGATGGTGTGCAGGCACCGCCACGGTGTCATCGACGTCCCATAGGGTGCCAGGGGAGCGAAGCCGGCCTCGCGCATCGAGGCCTCCGCATCCGTCCGCCGGCCGCTGCAGAACAGGCAGCCACGCCGGCCTTTGGCGATGTTGCCGAACCTCGGGGTGACCTCCCGCCCGCACGGAGGTGGCGACAGCGCCAAGGCCGGCTCGAACCGGGGAACGGCGCCAGCGGCTCCAGATCGGCCCGGCGCATGGTGGCGACGGCAGGCTCCGCATCGACGGTGCGGTGCCGACTCGGCAGCCGGGTGGTGGGAGGGGCGGGGGCGGCTTCGTCATGAGTGCAACCCAGAGGCATCCACCGACAATTCGGCGCGTCGAAGCGTGTGGGGCGGTCGTACATTGGATCGCATGGAGTTGCACTGGTGGTCGATCGAGGTATTCGACGGGCCGCGGTCCTCCGCCGCCCGCTGGCAGGATTCGTTCGGTAACGCGCTGGTCGAGGCCGCGGTGACGAACGGGGCCTACGACTGGGAGTGGCACCGCCACAGCTGGGGTGTCCTTTTCGAGATCGGGTTCCGCAGTGACGAGCGGTTCACGGAGTTCCGTGACCTGCCCGCGGTTCGTGCCGCGCTGGACGCGGTGCCGGATCCGGTGAACGGACTGCTCGTCTATCCGGGGCGTGGCGGCAGCTCGGGCCGGGTGCAGCCGCGGCGGCCGCTGCCGAAAGCCGGCGCGGGCGCAGCCCCGATCCCGGTCGAGCCGTCGGTGACCGAGCTGTTCCTCGGCCCGACCGAGCCGCCAGTGACCACGCCCGGCATCACCACCGCAGGCTGATCCGCGCGCAGGCTGATCCGCTCGCAGGCTGATCCGCTCGCAGGCTGATCCGCCCGCAGGCTGACCCGCCCGCAGGCGGCGACGGCGCAGCCGGCCTCAGGTCGCGATGCCGTTGCGGAAGGCGTAGGTGACGGCCTGGGCCCGGTCGCGCACCTTGATCTTGGCGAACAGGTGGTTCACGTGGGTCTTCACCGTGGACTCCGACACGCTCAGATGCGCGGCGATCTCACTGTTGGAACGGCCGTCGCCGATCAGGCGCAGCACGTCGAGCTCCCGGTCGGTGAGCGCATCCGGGGCCGGACCACGGACGGCCGGTGAGGGCAGCCAGCCGAGCAGGCGACGCTGCACCGACGGATCCAGGTCGGCGTGACCGGCGGCGACCCGGCGCAGGGCGCGCTCCACCTCCTCGGCGCCGGCGTCCTTGGTCAGGTATCCGCGGGCACCGGCACGCAGGGCGTCGAGCACGTCCGCGTCGTCGGCGAAGGTGGTCAGCACCACGACCTGGGTGCGTGGATGCTCGGCCCGGATGCGCCGGGTGGCGGTCACGCCGTCGCAGTTCGGCATCCGCAGGTCCATCAGCACGACGTCCGGGTCGTGCGCGGCCACCGCGGCGACCGCCTGCTCGCCGTCGGCCGCCAGCTCGACCACGTCGACGCCGCCGACCAGCGAGAGCATCAGCTGGATGCCGTCGCGGACCATGCGCTGGTCGTCGGCGACGACGACGCGGATGGGCCGCTCCTGGGCAGCGTCAGACATATCCGGTATCCCTTTCCGTGCGGTCCGGTGAGTAGGTCGGCGCCGATCAGCGCCGCGCGTTCGCGCATGCCGGTGAGACCGTAACCACCGTCGGGCGGAGCCTGCGGCGGGCTGGTCGCACCGGTGTCGTGGACCTCCGCCCGCAAGGCGTCCGGCATGTAGGCGATCGTGACCGTGACGGCTGCGCCCGGCGCGTGCTTCCGGGCGTTGGTCAGCCCCTCCTGAATCACGCGTTCCACGGTGAGCGCGGCCGGCGGGGCCAGCGACCACGGGGTGCCGGACTCCTCATACCTCGCGTCGGCGTCGTCGGCCAGCTTGCGCAGCACCTCCACCAGCGGGCGGGCGTCGCCGCGCAGTGACTGCACCGCGCGGCGGGTCTGCTCCAGCCCTTCCCGGGCCATCCGCTGTGCGACCAGGATGCGTTCGCGCACCTCGGCCGGGGCGGCGCCGCGGTCGAGCAGCAGGCGGGCGCCCTCCAACTGGACGGTCTGCGCGGAGAGGGTGTGGGCCAGGATGTCGTGGATCTCCCGGGCGATGCGCTGGCGCTCGGTGAGTCTGTCCCGCTCGGCGGCGGACTCGCGGGCCGACTGCTCGGCCTCGAGGAGCTGCTCGGCGGTGACCGCCCGATTCCGTGCGCCGGTCACGACGAGCGCCACGACCAGGGCGGCGCCGCAGATCGCGGCCATCATCGGCACGTCCTCGAGGTCGTCGCGGGCCAGCGGTGCGAGGCAGGTGGCGACGATGACCGTTCCGGCGAAGATCAGGCCGGCCCGGGCCGGGAGCCGGGCCAGCCCGGCGATGACGGCGACCCCGCAGGCCAGCCAGCCGGGCGCTCGACCGTCCACGGCGAGCAGCGTCACCCCGCCGGCGGCGAACAGGGTCAGCCCGATCAGGCGCTGGACCCACTGGCCGGGGCCGTGTCGCAACCCGTAGGCCGACCCGCACAGGCTCACTGCCAGCGCGCTCGCGGCGAGCACGCGATGCTCCGGTGCGGCGAGCGCGATGGTGGCCGCCGCCAGCACGACGAGCGTGACGGCACGCCCGGCGTTCAGGGCCCAGGCCCACTCGGGGCCGGCGCGGTGCGGGATCTCGGACACGCCACCACCGTACGGCGGCCACTGTGGAACCGCGTCGGACCCAGGTCTGAATCTCCGTCTCCACCCACGGGTGGAGACCCGATCATCAACATCAATTCCTGAGCCGACGCGCGGACGGACCGGACACCTCTAACGTTCGACGCGTCAGCACGTACCTCCGGAAAGGACACGACGATGCGACGCCGATCGCCCGTCTTCGCGCTCTTCTTCCTCGCCCCGCTGGTCGGCGAGTTCTTCCTCGGCGACTTCCCGATCACGCTGCTCCCGCTGCTGTTCGTGTTCGCGCCGATGTACGGCGGCGCCGCCGTCGTGATCCGCGAGGTCGCCCGCCGCACCGGCCGGGGCTGGCCGACGATCATGATGCTGGCGCTGGCCTACGGGGTGGTGGAGGAGGGAATGATCACCCAGTCGTTCTTCAACAAGGGCTATCTGGACGAGCACCTGCTCGACCCCGGTTACATTCCGGCGCTCGGCACCGCACTGCCGTGGGTGACCTTCGTGACGACCCTGCACACGGTGTGGAGCATCAGCGTGCCGATCGCGCTGGTCGAGCAGAGCAGTGCGCGCCGCACCGAGCCGTGGCTGGGCCGGCTCGGCTTGACCGTGGCCGGGGTGCTGATGGTGGCCGGCGGGCTGGCGATCTTCAACACGACCCGGACCGACCCGAGCCTGAGTCACGGTTTCCTGGAGTCGGCCGGTCAGGCGATCGCGATCGCGGTCCTCGCGCTGGTGATCGTCGTGGTCGCGTTCCTGCTGCCCCGGCCCGCCGCCGGGCGGCCGGGGCCGGTGCCGCGTCCCGGGGTCGTGTTCGCGGTCGGGATCGCCGGGGGCGTGCTCTTCGAGAGCGTGACGTTCGGGGACGTGCCGACCTGGGCCGGCGTCGCGGCGATGGTGGTCGCGATCGCCGGGACGCTGGGACTGGTCGCCTTCTGGGCGCGGCGGGCGGCGTGGGGTCCGTGGCACCGGTTCGCGATCATCGCGGCGGGGTTGCTGACGTACTCCTGGCACACGTTCTTCGCCGACGACAAGTTCGCCTGGATCAGCCTGATCAGCCACATCATCTACGCGCTGGCCGCGCTGGCGATCCTCTGGTACGTCGCCCGGCGGACGCGGGCACTGACCCCGGCTCCGGACGCCGAGCTCCAGCCGGCCGTCTGAGCCGGACGGGGGAGACGGGTCCCGGTGTGCCGCGCGCAGGCCGGGACCCGTCGTGTCGCGAGCACCCGGCGATCGATCTACGGTGGAGGATGTGGGCGTCCTCGTCGCGGTCGTGGCGATCCTCGCCGCGGTCCGGGTCTGGGCGCGCTTCGGACCGGGCTGGGTCCAGCCCGTCACCGGGCCGCTTGCCGCGGCCCTGCTGGTCACGGTCTCCGGCCTCACCTCACGCCAGGCGGGGCTCACGCTTTCCGGTTTGTGGTACGGCCTCGGCGCGGCCACGATCATCGCCATCGGTTACGCCGTCGCGGTGCGACTGCCCGCGGCTCGCCGGTTCTTCCGGACGACGTATGACCGGCCGTGGTACACCGCGCTCGTGTCGGTGCCGCTGGCCACGGTCGTCGTCGAGGAGGTCGCGTTCCGCGGGGTGCTCTGGGGGCTGATCGATCGTGATCACGGCCCGGCCTGGGCGACCGGGGTGACCGCCCTGCTCTTCGGGTTGTGGCACCTCGCTCCGGAGCGGCCGTGGACCGACGTGCTGGTCACCGGCGTGGCCGGGGTGATTCTCGGGACACTGCGGGCGGTCGGTGGTGGCCTGCTCGCGCCGGCGCTGGTGCACTGGGCCGCCGACGGGCTCGGAGTCCTGGCCGCATCCCGCGTACGCAGTGAAGTTGATCAGTGGGAAGGGCCATAGTCGGGAGGTCGATAAATGGGCGGTGAGCACTTTGTGCGGCGTATAGGCTCGCGGCCGTGACACGGCGGGCCAGGGGGTTGCGCCCGCCGGGATCTGTCCGACTCGGGAGTTTCCTTTGACCAGCCAAGCCGAGGTTGCGCCGGCCAAGCTCGACGCCGCCGTTCTCAAGATCGCTGGGGTCGTCGTCCTCGGCGCGATCATGTCGATCCTCGACGTGACCGTCGTCAGCGTCGCGCTGCCCACCTTCCAGACCGAGTTCGACGCGACGTATGCGCAGGTCGCGTGGACCATGACGGGGTACACGCTGGCCCTGGCCACGGTCATCCCGCTGACCGGCTGGGCCGCCGACCGGTTCGGTACCAAGCGGCTCTACATGACCGCGCTGCTGCTGTTCACGATCGGCTCGGTGCTCTGCTCCACCGCCGACAGCATCGGCCAGCTCGTCGGCTACCGGGTGCTCCAGGGCCTCGGCGGCGGCATGCTGATGCCGCTCGGCATGACGATCATGACGCGGGCGGCCGGTCCGGAGCGGATCGGCCGGTTGATGGCCGTGCTCGGCATCCCGATGCTGCTCGGGCCGATCGGCGGCCCGATCCTCGGCGGCTGGCTGATCGACGTCGCCAGCTGGCACTGGATCTTCCTGATCAACCTGCCGATCGGCGCGATCGCCCTGGTCTACGCGTGGTGGGCGCTGGCCAAGGACAGCCCGGAGCCGTCCGAGTCGTTCGACTTCCTCGGCATGCTGATGCTCTCCCCGGGTCTCGCGTCCTTCCTCTACGGGGTGTCCTCCATCCCCGGCGAGGGTACGTTCACGGCGACCAAGGTGTGGCTGCCGATGCTGATCGGCGGGCTGCTGGTGGTCGCGTTCATCCTCTACTCGTTCACGCCGAAGCACCCGCTGCTCGACCTGCGCCTGCTGCGCAACCGGAACCTGACCGTCGCCACGATCACCCTCGCGGTGTTCACCGTTGCGTTCATGGGGGCCGGGCTGCTCTTCCCGAGCTACTTCCTGCAGGTGCGCGGCGAGTCGACGCTCCACGCCGGTCTGCTGATGGCGCCGCAGGGCATCGGCGCGATGGTGACCATGCCGATCGCCGGCATGCTCGCCGACAAGGTGCCGGTCGGGCGGACCGTCCCGTTCGCCCTGCTGCTGATCGCGGCCGGCTTCTTCACGTTCACCCAGGTCGGGACGGACACGTCCTACCTGCTGCTGTGCGGTTCGCTGTTCGTCATGGGCCTCGGCATGGGCGGCACCATGATGCCGATCATGACGTCGGCGCTGAAGACGCTCACCAACCACGAGGTGGCCCGCGGGTCCACCCTGCTCAACATCCTGCAGCAGATCGCCGGGTCGGTCGGCACCGCGATGATGTCGGTGATCCTGACCAACCAGCTCAACGAGTCGACCGTCATCCCCGGCGTCACCAACCCGGCCGATGGCAGCCCGGTCACCGAGGCCGGCGCCGCCATCGCCGCCCAGCAGAACCCGGCGCTCGCCCAGCAACTGCCGCCGGACCTGCTGCACCGCGGCCTTCAGTTCGTGGCGGACTCGTTCGCGACGACGTTCTGGGTCGGGTTCGCGCTGACGTTGTTGACGCTGGTCCCGGCGTTCTTCCTGCCGCGCAGGCGCCAGGGGTCCCCGTTGACCGGCGCGGACGCGGCGGCAGCGCCGGTCATCATGCACTGACCGATTCCCCGTGGACGAGATCCCGCCGCGCTTCTGCTGGTGGGGTGCGGTCCCGCTCTGTTGTCTCGTCCGCTCGTTCTGAGGCGCTCCCGGAATCCGGGGGCGCCTCAGTCGTTGTGGCCTCCCGGCATCGGGCCGGGCGGTGCGGCGGCGGGTCACCGTGCCTGCCGCCGGTCGCGGCCGACGGCCGTTTCAACTGCTTCGGAGGTACGTCGTTCAGCGCGCCGCCGAGCCCACGTCCCGCCCGGCCTTCTGCGAACATCGCTCAGCGCCAAGCCAATGAGCGTCTGCCCGGCCTTCTGCAGCACCGCTCAGCGCCAAGCCACGGAGCGCCCGGCTGGGTGTGAGAGGGCTTTCGGCGGTGTGGATGCACGTCAGGGCGCCAGCCGGTGGGTGGTGGCTGGGCGTCAGGGCTGTCTCGGTGGTGGTGCGGTGTGGGTCTGTCGCACGGCGGGGCTTGCAGGACGTTGCGGCGGGCGGGCGGGCGGGCGGCGGCGGGGTGGTGCGGTACGGCTGTGAGCGATGGGTGCGTGGGGAGCGAGCGGAGCGGGGCTCGAACGGCGAGCGGGGCGGTGCTTGAACGGCGAGCGGGGGTGGGGGATTGAACGGCGAGCGGGGGTGGGGGATTGAACGGGCGGGGACTGGGGTGGTGATCGGAATCGGTCGGGGATGGGATCTTTGCGAGTGATCCAATTTGAGATGTGAATGATTTTGAGAAAGGAAAAGCGTTGAGAATGTGAAAGTGAATGTCCGAAAAATAATGATTTAGTGGCCTTTAAGCGTAACTTACAGCGGGTATGGGCGTGATTACTGCACCGTTTCGGGCGGTGGATTCGTTGATCTGGTGGACTTGACTCCGTCGAACGGCCGACAGAACGTGCACGGAGGGTTTCAGGCGGTTACTTTATGGAGGTGTCCCGCGCTCGTCGGCGTGGCACGAATATCTTTTGACCTGCACCGCGCCGGACTTTTGAAGATCTTTATCGGATCGACTTGTTCGGTGCTCGCAGAATGGGCCGGGAGTCATCTAAAAATTAGTGCGTCGAGCGTTTCGGACGGGGTCGGCGCCCGGCTACGAGCCGGCGCCCATCGACGAGGGTGGTGTGATGATCCGGGTCCTGGTGGTGAGAGACGAGGGGTACTTCGGTGTCCCGGTGCGCACGTTCCTGGAGACCGAACCGGACATGCATTACGTCACCACTCTGCCGATCAACGGCGAGCTGGCGCCGCGCGCGGCGCAGTTGTGGCCCGCGGTGATCGTGATCGACACGGAGTACATGGTGAGTCAGGTCCTGCCGATGGCGGACGAGTTGCACACCGCGATTCCGTCCTGCGCGATGCTGCTGCTGTGTGACCCGTCGAAGCGGGGCATGCTGCCGCCGCGGCGGTGGAACGGTGGGCTGAACTTCCTGCTGAAGAGTGCCGCGTCGTCGTCGCTGGCGGATTCGGTGCGGCGGCTCGCGGCGGGGGAACGGGTGGTGTCGCCGATGCTTCAGGCCGCGTCGCTGAACACCGATCGGGGGCTGAGCACCCGGGAGTTGGAGGTGCTCGGGCTGGCGGCCGAGGGCGATTCGGTGAAGGAGATCGCCGGTCGGCTGTACCTGTCCGGTGGCACGGTGCGGAACTATCTGTCGGCGGTGATCGCGAAGACCGGCGCGCGCAACCGGCTCGACGCCATCCGGATCGCCCGCAAAGAGGGCTGGCTCCGCTGACCACGCGGGCTTCACGGCGTCGTGGGGACTGCCCGGTTGGGGTCGGCGGCGCGCGGGTGGCCGGGTTGCGGCGGCGGCGTGGGGACTGCCTGGTTGGGGTCGGCGGCGCGCGGGTGGCCGGGTCGGGGCGGCGGCGCGCGGGGCGGCCGGGTCGGGGTCGGTGGCTTCGCGGAGCCGAGCCGAGCCGGCGACGGGCGCGCACGACCAGTCCCTGGGACGGGGTTTCGTGGGGTGACCGTGCCCACCCACGGAGGCCGCCCTGGAGGGCTTCGCGTTCTGGCCGGCCACGGCCTGCGAAGCCCGCAAGGGCCCCCGCGGGAGCGGCGGAGAATGACCACAGCGGAGATGGGACATGAAGAATGTGATCGTGGGTTGACCGGAGGTTCCGGCGAAGTGGAGGGACGCGAGACCGGGTCGCGTAGCGTGGGTTTCGATGCGTGTTGAACAGTTCACGGTGCCGGCGTTGCCGGTGCTGCTGCCGCTGGGTGGCATCCTGATGGTGCTGTCCTGGCTCTGGCTGCGGCGGCGGGGCCGGCTGACGACGCGGCGGCTGCTGTTCGCGTGGGCGCTGAGCTGGTATGCGGTGGCGGTGCTGGGCGCGACGATGTTGCCGATGCCGGTGTCGTGGGGGCCGGATGCGGGGCCGCCGGCAACGTATCGAATTCTGCTGATTCCGACGCTGGCGATGCGTCGCCGCGATTTCGTGCTGAACATGATGATGACGTTGCCGCTGGCGGCGTTGCTGCATCTGAATTTCGGGATCGTGGACAGGCTGCGGGTGGTGCGGATCGGGTTCTTCCTGAGTCTGAGCGTCGAGGTGACGCAGCTGGTGTTGATTCTGACCGTGCACGGGAATCGCTGGGCTGACGTCAACGACCTGTTGTCGAACACCATCGGGACCATTTTCGGGTACGTCGGATGGCAGTGGGTCGTCCGGAATGTGATCAGGGAACGGGTGCGGTCAGGGTGAGCCGTTCGTAGAGCTGCTCGACGGCCGCGGCCAGATGATCGGCGTCGTAGCGCAGGCCGGCGGTGCGGGCCGGGAGACGGCCGCGGTTTCGTTCGGCGTGGCAGAGGATTTCGGCGCGCAGCGTGCGGGGCAGGGATTCGCGGTCGTGCGGGGAGAGCCGGTGGGTGCCGCGGACCGGGGCGCGGGCGGCGGCGCGTTCCTCCAGGGGCGCGCACGCGGCGTAGACCGCGGGGAGTCCGGCGGCGATGGCCTCGAGGACGGCCAGCCCCCAGGTGTTCTGGTCGGGGGAGGCGAAGACGTCCATCGCGCAGAGCATCTCGCGCGGGTGGCGGACGGCACCGGTGAACAGGACGCGGTCGGCGACGTCCTCGATGATCGCCAGTTGTTGCAGGGCGGGGCGGGCCGGGCCGTCGCCGACGAGCAGCAGGACCGCGCCGGGGACTTCGGCGACGGCGCGGATCAGCAGGTCGAAGCGTTTGGCCGGGGTGAGCCGGCCGGTGACGCCGATGACCGGTACGTCGTCGGCGACGCCGAGCCGGGCCCGGGCGGCGGCGCGCAGGGCCGGGTCGAAGCGGTATTCGGACGGGTCGATCGCGCGCGGGATGGTGGCGATCCGCTCGTCGGGGACGCCCCAGCCGCGCAGCCGGGCGGCGATGCCGCTGGTGGCGGCGATCGTCATCTCGCCGAACCGTTCGCTGAGCAGGTAGAGCGGGCCGAGCCGGGTGGCGCCGGGGCGGCCGAGGTGGTGTTCGGTGGCGACGACGTGCGGGACGCCGGCCAGTCGCGCGGCGATCCGGCCCTGCACGCACGCGCGGTAGAGGTGGGTGTGGACCAGGTCGTAGTGGCCGCGGCGGATCAGGCGGCGCAGCCGGACGATTGCCGGCACGTCCCGGTCGCAGGAGGTGCTCAGTTCGTGGACCGGGATCCCGCCGGCCCGGATGGCGCGGCCCTCGGTGCCGGCCGGTGCGAGCGTGACCACCTCGTTGTCGTGCGGGAGGCGGCGCAGCAGCAGCCGGAGCTGATGTTCGGCGCCGCCTTCCGCCGCGGTGCTGATCACATGGAGCACCCTCATCGTCGCCCCCAGTCGCATAGTTGACAGAACGCTTGCGGCGGCTCCTGCGAGAACGGTGCCGGAATGGCCGGTGAAGTGGAAGTCGCAGATGTCATATTTAATGTGATGATCCTTCACCATCGATATGCCGAGGTCGGCCGAATGGCTCGACAATGATGGCCAAAAATTGTGATCGAGGGCCGGGACTGCGCGGATATTGAAACGTGAGCGTTACTCACGTAGCGCATGACAATTGCTACTGCACCGGCCTGGCGGTAGCTGGAACGCTGATAGTCGCAAATGGCCCGTGAATCGATTACCGACTGGCCGAATTCAATTGCCGTGGCCGGGTTCATTGTGCAGGATCCACGGCCGGTTGCCGCCGGCGTCGTACGAGGGGGATTCCCATGCGAAAAGACCCGGCCAGCGGTGAGTGGCCAGGCCGGGCGGCGCCGTGGATCCGCACGGTGCTGCCCGGCCGAGCCGCTCGTGCCGGTGCCGACGCGTTAGCGCTGTCCACCGCACTGTTGATCGCGACCCTTCTCCGGCACGACGGCCACGTGCAGTGGCTGCACGGCGGTGACCTGGCCGAGCTGTCCCTGGTGGCGGCGCTGGTGCACACGGCCGCCGGCATCCGGTTCGGGCTCTACACCGGACGGTGGTCGTACGGCTGCTTCGAGGAGATCCTGGCCCTGGCCAAGACGGCCGCGGTCACCACGCCGATCGTGTTCGTGCTGGACACGCTGCTCGGGCGGCTCGTGCCCCGCTCGGCGATCATCGGGGCCGGGCTGATCGGGCTGGTACTCGCGGCCGGCGTCCGGTACGCCGTGCGGCTGCTGCACGACCAGCGACTGCGGCCCCGCCCCGAGCCGGGGAGCCGGGTCGTGGTGATGGGCGCCGGGGAGGGCGCGACGCAGGTGATCCGGGCGATGCTGCGGAGCCCGTCGAGTCCGTACGTCCCGGTCGCTCTTCTCGACGACGACCCGGCGAAACGCGCCCTGCAGATCATGGGCGTCCCGGTGGCCGGCACCCGGCACGCGATGGCCGACGTGGTGCGCCGCTTCCACGCCGACACCGTGGTGATCGCGATCCCGAGCGCCGACGCGCCGCTGATCCGGGCGCTGACCGATCTGGCCGAGCCGCTCGACGTGGACGTCAAGGTCGTCCCGCGGGTGGTGGAGCTGTTCGGGCGGACCGTGCGGGTCGAGGACATCCGCCCGGTCAGCCACGCCGACCTGCTCGGCCGCCGGGAGATCGCGATCGACCTGGCCGCGGTCGCCGGTTACCTGCAGGGACGCCGGGTGCTGGTCACCGGGGCCGGCGGCTCGATCGGCTCCGAGCTGTGCCGGCAGGTCGCCCAGTTCAACCCGGCCCGCCTGGTGATGCTCGACCGTGACGAGTCCGGCCTGCACGCGGTGCAGCTCTCGCTGGACGGCAAGGGCATGCTCGACGACCGGAACCTGGTCGTCGCCGACATCCGTGACCAGCAGCGCCTCGACGAGGTGTTCGCCGAGCACCGGCCGCAGGTGGTCTTCCACGCGGCGGCGCTCAAGCACCTGCCGCTGCTGGAGATGCACCCGTCCGAGGCGCTCAAGACCAACATCATCGGCACCTACCAGATCCTGCAGACCGCGATCCGGCACCACGTCGACCGCCTGGTCAACATCTCGACCGACAAGGCCGCCGACCCGTGCAGCGTGCTCGGTTACTCCAAGCGGATCACCGAGCGGCTCACCGCCGCCGCCGACGCGGCGGCGCCCGGCACCTACACCAGCGTGCGGTTCGGCAACGTGCTCGGCAGCCGCGGGTCGGTGCTGACCGCGTTCGCCGCGCAGGTCGCGGCGGGCGGGCCGATCACGGTCACCGACCCGGAAGTGAACCGCTACTTCATGACGGTGCAGGAGGCGGTCCGGCTGGTCGTGCAGGCCGGCGCGCTGGACAGCCACGGCGAGGTGCTCGTGCTGGACATGGGTGAGCCGGTGCGGATCGCGGACGTGGCGAAACGGATCGCGGAGAGCGCCGGCCGGCCCGTCAAGATCGTCTACACCGGGCTGCGACCGGGCGAGAAGCTGGCCGAGGTGCTGCTCGGGCCGGACGAGCCCGACCACCGGCCGAACCATCCGCTGATCTCGCAGGCGCCGGTGCCACCGCTCGACGGGGCGGTGCTCTCGCTGCTCGACCCGACCTCGCCCCGGGCCGACCTGATCGCGGTGCTGCGCTGGCTCGCCGAGAGCCCGGCGCTGCCCGGCCGGGTTCCGCCGGCTCCGCAGCCGCGCCCGGGTGGCCGGGTCGGCAAGCGCCAGGCCGAGTTCACCATGCGCCTCGGGCGCCATCCATGAAGAAGAAACCGGCAGGGAGCGTCCCGATGCGGGTAGTCATCGCAGGCCAGGGGTATGTCGGGCTGCCGCTGGCGGTCCGTGCGGCCGAGGTCGGTCACCTGGTCGTCGGCTTCGACGTCGACGAGGAGCGGATCAAGCGGCTGGCGGCCGGCGAGTCCTACGTCGACGACATCACGTCCGAGCAGCTCCAGCAGGTCCTCGCCGGGGGGAAGTTCCTGCCGTCGTCGGATCCACGGGCCTGCGCCGGTTTCGACATCGCGGTGATCGCGGTCCCCACGCCGTTGCGCGACGGCACCCCGGACCTGCGCTACATCGAGGACTCGGCCCGCACGCTCGCCCGTTACCTGCGCCCCGGCGCGACCGTCGCGCTGGAGTCGACCACCTATCCCGGCACCACGACCGAGCTGGTCGGGCCGATCCTGGAGGAGGGCTCGGGGCTGATCGCCGGCGAGGACTTCCACCTCGGCTACAGCCCCGAGCGCATCGACCCGGGCAACCGGCAGTGGCACCTGACCACCACGCCGAAGGTGGTCTCCGGGATCAACCCGGCGTCGCTGGCCAAGGTGCAGGCGTTCTACGCCTCGGTGGTGGAGACGACCGTGCCGGTCTCCGACCCGAAGGTGGCCGAGCTGGCCAAGCTGCTGGAGAACACGTTCCGGCACGTGAACATCGCCCTGGTCAACGAGCTCGCGGTCTACGCCCATGACCTGGGCATCGACGTGTGGGAGGCGATCGACGCGGCGTCGTCCAAGCCCTTCGGATACATGCGCTTCGTCCCCGGCCCCGGGGTGGGCGGGCACTGCCTGCCGATCGACCCGTCCTACCTGTCGTGGCGGGTGCAGCGCACGCTCGGGCAGAGCTTCCGCTTCGTCGAACTCGCCAACGACATCAACAACCATATGCCCGATTACGTGGTACGCCGTCTGGCCGTGGCCCTGAATCGGCGCCGCAAGGCGCTGAACGGATCGACGGTTCTCCTGCTCGGTCTGGCCTACAAGAAGAACAGTGGCGACGCCCGGGAGTCACCGGCTCGCAGGGTTGCCGCCCTGCTGCTGGAGATGGGCGCCGAGGTCCGCGCGGCCGACCCGCACGTGGTCGAGGACGCGCACGTCGACCAGCGGGTCACCCGGGTCGCGCTGACCGCCGAGCAGGTGGCCGCGGCCGACGCCGTGGTGCTGCTCGCCGACCACGACGCCTTCGACCTGGACCTGGTCGTCGAGCACGCGCAGTTCGTGCTCGACACCCGCCACCGCCTCACCGGAACCACCGTGGAATCGATCTGAACGGAGGAATCGTGGCCCTCCTGCGCCCGATCTGGAATGTCCTCAACCAACTCGTCGCCCTGATCGCCCTGATCCTGCTGTCGCCGCTGATCCTGGGCGTGGCCCTGTGGGTCCGGATCGCCGACGGCAAGGGCGTGCTCTTCGTCCAGGACCGGGCCGGCCAGGACGGCAGGCCGTTCCGGATGCTGAAGTTCCGCTCGATGGTCCACGACAGCGTGGCGATGAGCGCGCAACTGGGCATGGCCGACCCGTTCGGCCTGCTCCAGGACGACCCGCGGATCACCCGGTGCGGCCGGATCCTGCGCCGGACCAGCCTCGACGAACTGCCGCAGCTGATCAATGTGGTGCGCGGGCAGATGAACCTGGTCGGGCCGCGGCCGGACGTGCTGCCGCAGGTCGCGAACTACTCGCCGGAGGACGCGCGGCGCCTCGAAGTGCGCCCCGGGATCACCGGATGGGCGCAGGTCAACGGGCGCGACGACATCGACTGGCCGGCCCGGTTCGTGCTGGACCGCTGGTACATCGACCACTGGACGCCCTGGCTCGACCTGAAGATCGTCTGGCGCACGTTCGCCGACCTGAACCGCGGGGAACCACCGGTGCACGTGGACACGCTCAACATCGGGCGGGCCGCCGGCGACAACACCCAGGATCTCAGCCGTGCCGCCTGAACCTCCGCCGGAGATCGGCTCGGAGTTCCACTGGGACCCGTCCGCGCTGGCCGGGGGCGGGTTGCCGGGCTGGGTGCCGTCGCGGCGCGAGCTGTTCGCGACCGGGTGCGGGGCGTTGACGGCGCTGCTGCGGAAACTTGCTCCGAGCGGGACGCTGCACGTGCCGTCGTACTTCTGCATGGGCGTGGCCGAGGCACTCTCCGCGGAGACGCCCGTCGCCTTCTATCGACATCTGCCGGACGGGCGGGGGCCGCGCTGGGAGACACTGCGGACCCGCCCCGGGGACGTCGTGCTCGCCCAGAACCTCTTCGGCCACGACGAGCAGGCGCCGTGGAACGCGTGGATCCGGGCCCACCCCGACATCCCGGTGATCGAGGACCACTCCCACGACCCGTTCAGCCTCTGGGCGAAGAACAGCATCTGCTCGTACGTCGTGTCGTCGCTCCGCAAGACGCTGCCGTTGCCCGACGGCGCCCTGCTGTGGTCGCCCACCGGTCGTGACCTGCCACGACCCGAAGGCCCGGAGAACGCCGGGGCGGGACAGAAGCTCGCGGCGATGCTGCTCAAAGCCGGATGGCTGGACGGCCGGCCGGTGCCCAAGGAGACGTTCCGCGCGCTGCAACGCGAAGGGGAAGGGGCGCTGCTGGGCAGTGCCGGACCGGCCAGCACGGTCAGCCGGGCGGTGCTGCCGATGCTCGACGTGCCGGGGATCCGGGCGGGCAGCAGCCGGAACGCGGTGCTGCTGCGGGATGCGCTCCATGGGCGTACGGGAAATGTCGGGATCTCAGGGTTTCATGGATCGGAGGACGTCGCGCCGTTCCGGATCCAGATCGTGCTGCCCTCCATGGTGGAGCGGGATGCGATGCTGGAACATCTCGCCGCGAACCGGATCTATGCCCCGGTGCACTGGCGGCAGGACCGGCACGGATTCTGGAGCGGCGACCGGGACGCGGCCGCGCTGGCCGACCGTACGATCACCCTGCCGGTTGATCATCGGTGCAGCTCGGACGATGTTTTCCGGATGGCCGAAGTGGTGACGTCGCGGGCCTCGCGCGAATCGAGGAGCGGCCATATCATCAGGGCGTGAGAGCGGCCTGCACCCTCGGTGACGGCGGTCGATCGCGATGACCGGCGGTGGCTGGTTCGCGCTGGGCATCGCCGTCTTCGGCTCGCTCTGCTACGCGGCCGGCTCGATCCTGCAGGCCGTCGGCGCCCGGCGCAGCACCGGCGCGGTCAGCACCCTCGGCCACCCGCTCTACCTGATCGGCATCGCGCTGGACATGATGGCCTGGCTCGGGTCGATGGTCGCGCTGCGCGAACTCGCCGTCTACCTGGTCGAGTCGGTGCTGGCCGGCTCACTCGCGATCACCGCGTTCGCGGCGTGGGCGTTCCTCGGCTCCAAGCTGCGCAGACGCGACGTGGCGGCGATCGTGGTGACGATCCTCGCGCTGGCCGGGCTGGCCATGTCGGCCGGTCAGCAGCACGTCGTGGCCGCCTCGCTCACCCTGCGGCTGTTCTTCGTCGGCGCGCTCGTCATCGTGCTGTTCCTCGGCTTCGCGGCTACCAAGATCGGGTCGCCGGGGCTGATCGCGTCGATCGGCGGGCTCTCCGTCGGTTTCGCGGCCCTCGGTGGGCGCGCCCTGCACCTGCCCGACGACGAGATGACCACGGTCGGCTCCGCGGCGATGACGATCTTCAGCGAGCCGCTGACCTACGTGCTGCTGGTCTTCGCGGCCAACGGCATGATCATGTACGCGAATGCGCTGCAAGGTGGCGACGTCGGACGCGTCACCGCCGTGCACTGGACGTTCGAGGTGATCGCCCCGTCGGTGATCGCGCTGACCGTCCTCGGCGACACCGTGCGGCCCGGATGGGAACCGGTCGCGCTGGCAGCCGCGCTGGTCACCGTCGGCTGCGCGATCGTGCTGGCCAGCGCGCCGGCGACCGCGACCCTGGAAGAAGGGGCGGCCGGGCCCGCCGAACTGCCCGCCGGGGCGCAACCGCATGCGCTGCCCGCGCCGCCACTGCCCGTCCTGCCCGGGGCGCCCGGGCATCCGGTCACCGCGCTCGTGCCCCTCGAGGCGTGGCGGCTGGCCATCCCGGTCGAAGCTCGATGGCCGGCGCTGCAGCCGCCGCTGGTCCGGGGATACGGGACGATCGTCTGGTGGGGGCCGGCCTGGGCGCCGCTGCCCATCTGGGTGCCGCCGGATCGGTCGCTGGTGCCGCGTGAGCGGCCTAAGCTCGCTGATCGGCCGCAGCGGATCTGGCCCGCCCGGGTCGGGCCGCAACTGCCGGCCGGCCGGCGGCCGGCTCGGCACCGGGATCTGATCATTCCGTCGCAGCGCCGCCATGAGGACCGCGACGCCGCCTGACCGCCGGTGGTGCGGCGCACGGATCGGTGGGTGGGCCGCGGCTGGTCGTGGTCTGCTTGCCGGCCGGGCTCGCTCTGGTCCGGGTTACGGCCGCCGGCCCGGCCTCGGCCGGTGCTGACCGTCGTGGTGACGCCGGATGACCACGGCGGGTGCCGGCTCGCCGTCCGGGGCCGTCGGAGATCCACCTCACTTGCGAAGCGGAACGAGGTTCCGTATCTTTCGACGTGAACCAAGCGGAACGCCGTTCCGTGTTGAAGGAGTAATCATGAGTGTGATCTCGGTGCGCCCGGTGACCCTGCCCGCCCCCGGCCGCGGCGACGACCTGCAGGTGCGGGTCACCGCCCCGGCGACCGGCAACGACCTGCCCGTCATCGTCTTCTCGCACGGCTTCGGCCAGTCGATGGACGGCTACGCGCCGCTCGTCGACTTCTGGAGCCAGCACGGATTCGCGGTCGTCCAGCCGACGCACCTGGACTCGCGGACGCTGAACGTCACCCCGGCCGACCCGCGGTACCCCGACATCTGGCGTCACCGGGTCGACGACCTGGTCGCCGTCCTCGACCACCTGGACCTGATCGAGGAGGCGGTGCCCGGGGCGGCCGGTCGGCTCGACCACGACCGTATCGCGGTGGCCGGTCACTCGTGGGGCGCCCAGTCGGCCGGCATGCTGCTCGGCGCCCGCGTCGAGGGCAGCGACGAGGACCGCACCGACCCGCGGGTCAAGGCCGGTGTCCTGCTCGCCATGACCGGGACCGGCGGCGCGAAACTCACCCCGTTCGCGGCCGAGCACTTCCCGTTCATGAACCCCGACTTCGCCCACCTGACCACGCCGTCGCTGCTGGTCGCGGGGGACAAGGACCAGTCGATGCTGAGCCCGGTCGGCCCGGAGTGGTTCACCGAGGCGTACGCGCTGAGCCCTGGCATCCGGGCGCTGCTGACCGTGCACGGCGGGGAACACTCACTCGGCGGGATCAACGGGTACCTGAGCACGGAGACGACCGACGAGAGCCCGGAGCGGGTGGCGCTGATCCAGCGGGTGACCACGGCCTTCCTGCGCGGCGAGACGCTGGAGGTGGACCCGGCCGGTCACCTCGACGTCAAGTGACCACGGCCGGCCCCACCTGAACGCGCAGCACACCCGCACCGGCGCCGGCCAGGCCCGGAAGACCTCGGCCGAACTCGCCCGGGCGTCCGGCGGGCTGCAGCAACTCGTGGTGTCGTTGCGCTACTGACGCGGGCCCGTGTGCTCCGGGCGATCGGTGATCCGCTCAGATCCGGCGATCGGGGTGGGTCTGATCGAGGGGGAGCAACTCGATCCTCCCGTCGAGGGTGCCGATGGCCAGGGTCAGCAGGCCGTGCCGGCGCAGCACGGTGGCGCACCGGCCCGGGGCCGGCTCACCGACGCGCTCGCCGGTCTCGGCGTCCCAGCGCTGCACCGCCCGGTCGTAGCCCACGGTGATCAGTTCCGGTCGTCCGTTGACGGTCACGGCCTCCAGCGTGGCGACCGCGTAGCTGTCGACCACGATCGGGGCACCGATCGGCTCGCCGGTCACCGCGTCCCAGCGGTAGAGGTCGGCGGTCGCGGCGGCGATCAGCACCCGGCCGTCCGGCAGCTCGACCGGGGTGATCGCGCCGATCACCTCGTCGCCGCCGGCGTCCAGCCGCTCGCCGGCCGGTGCGCCGGTGCGCGGGTTCCAGCGGGAGATCTTGCCGTTCTTGTCCCCGGCGCAGACCACCGGGCCGTCGCCGCCGGGTGGGGTCAGCACGGCGATCGCGGTGACCTGGTCGCCGTGCCGGCCGAGCGGTTCGAGGCGGGCGCCGGTCCCGGCGTCCCAGCGCAGCAGCGGGTACGGCGCACTGCCGGACCCGGCGAGCAGGGTGCCGGCCCACGCGGCCATCGGGAACACCTGGGCCGACCGGTCGGGCAGGTTGCCCAGCGCGCCGGTGCGTGGCTCGAACCAGAACAGGCCCTCGTCGGTGGTGACCGTGATCAGCGGATCCCGCCAGCCGGTCGGGCAGACGATCAGCTCGTTGAGCTTGCCGGCCCTCTCCCGGGTGGTGCTCAGCCGCTTGCCGGTCCGCGGATCCCAGACCTGGATCGCCGAGCCGTCCGAGGACACCAGCATGTCGGTGCCGTCCAGCGGCAACGTCGCCAGGTGCAGCGCATCGATGATCACGACCCGGATGATGCCACCTGTCGCGTGCGGCGAGTCCTTCGGCGCGCTCTGCCGCCGGCGAGGATTCACTTTCTCCGGTTCGTGCGGGCGTCGTCGTCGGTGGTGACCTGAACGAGAAACGGCTCGTGCAGGGCCTGCAGTACCTGCTCGACCGCACGGCATGGTCCGGTCGCGGGAGGTGGGGCCCCGCCGGCTGCCCAGGAGGCGGGGCCCCGTTCTCACAGGTTCACCGAGATCGTCAGGTTCGCCACGTAGCCCGCCGAGACCGAGCCGGTGACCGTGGCCATCTCCCGCGCGGCCAGGTCGTCACCGAAGACCATGTCGCTTGCCAGGGTGATCCGGCTCAGGTTGGTGACGCTCGCGGAGTACCCGGTGGCGCTGGAGTACACCGTCGACGACACGTCCTTGGGCAGTGCGATCTGCGAGGTCTTCCGGATCGGCCCGGCCCCGCTGGTCGCCGCGGCCAGCGACGAGTAGACCTCGAAGTGGATGTGCGGCCAGCGGCCCGAGTAACAACCGGGGTAGATGCTGGTGAACGTGGCCACCCCGGACGAGTTGGTGACCTGGATGCCACGCAGGTAGTTCTCGTTGGTCACGCCCGACGAGTACAGCGAGTACCGCCCGGCCCGGTCGCAGTGCCAGGCGTAGATCGCCGCGCCGGAGACCAGGCTGCACGCCAGGTTCTGCACGGTCAGCGAGAACTGCAACGGCACACCGGGGGCGGTGGTCGTCGAGGTCCCGAAGCTGGAGCGGATGTCGCTGCGCACGATCCCGGACAGTTTGCGCACGTCGGGCCCGTTCGACCCGTCCGCCGGGTACGGCCCCGCGGTCTCCGACTCGACCTCGGCCCGGCAGGCGGCGGCCGCGGCGGCGTCGGCCGCTCCACCACCGGCCAGCCCGCCACCGATCACCGCGGCGGCGCCGACCCCGCCGGCGACGGTGAGCATCCGCCGCCGGGACATCGTCGGCAGGTCGAACTGCAACCCCTTGTCGTGTACCTCGCGTACGTAGGCGTCGTTGTCTTGCATCTCTTCTCCTCGCGGAAGGGGGATGTGAGGACGACCGAGAGCAAAACATCGAAACCTATGAATGACCTGTGGTTGATCTCCACCGACCGTTTCCGCCCCATATTTCTTGGGTCATAACGTCCGGGCGGAGCTCGGCACCGGCGTGGCCGGGAAGTGGTCAGTTCATCGCCAGGGCCAGCGCGTCGTCGCGGACGTCGGGGTCGGGGTGGGCGCGCAGGGCCAGCACCAGGTCGTGCCAGCGGCCGGCCCAGCCGTACATCGAGCCGGCCCGCAGCAGCCGGCCCGCGAACAGCCCGGCGGCCAGGTCACCCCGCCGGATCAGCTGGTCGATCACCGCGTGCAGGTACGCCGGGTCGGCCAGTGCCTGATCGTCGCGCGCGCGGTGCCCGACCCGTTCGGCGACGTGGACCGCGACCACCGGCCGGTCGGCACAACGGTCGGCGATCTCCGGCAGGTTGTCCAGGCGTCCGAGCCGGACCAGGGCACCGAGCGCGACGGCCCGGTAACCGGGCTGATCGGCCAGGTCCCGCATCGCGGCGATCAGGGCGGACCGGTCGGCGGTGGCGGGAAGCGAGCGGCTCAGCGTGCCGGCGCCGTACGCGAGGACCTCGATCCGCCGTCGCGCCGGCAGGTCGCGGCCGGGGCGGTCCTCCGGGTCGGGCATCGCGGTCAGCCGGGCCAGCGCCAGGCCCAGCGCGTGCTGGCCGGCGGCCCGCAGCAGGCTCGCGGCCCGCAGCTCGGCCAGCTGCTCGTCGAGGTCGGTGAGGCGGTCCACGACCAGGCCGGTGAGGTCGCCGGCCCACGGCGCCCACTCGTGCACCCGGTCGAACGCGATGCGGCGGATCTCCCGGTCGTCGGCCCGGCAGGCGGTGACGAGCAGCGCGGCGTACCGGGAGCGGTAGCCGGCCGGGATCGCGTACGGGAAGGTGCTGAGCACGGCGCGGCGCTCCTCGCGGCTGCCGGCCACGGCCCGGGCCAGGACGGTCCAGCTCGCCTCGGTGTCGAGCCGCTGCCGGGCGGCGCCGGTGATCGCGGCCCGGACGTCACGGTGCTGACCCGGCTCGGCATGGACGGCGAGCAGCCGGTCCATCGCGCTCGGCGGCCCGTCGTGAGCGAGGATCCGGACCGCCTCCTTGCGGCTGGTGACCTTGACGGCGGCGGCCGGGTCGAGCAGTGCCAGGAGCGCGGGGACGAGCGTGGCCGGCCGGAGGTACTTGGCGGCGCGGGCGGTGGCGTACATGGCGACCCGGGCCCGGTCGTCGCCGGCGTGCCCGAGCAGCACCGGCAGCGCCAGGTCGGGCCGGTCGGTCCAGACCAGCGCACCCAGGGCGGCCTCGGCGACCGGCACGTCGGGCGAGTCCACGTGCGCCAGCACCAGGGCCCGGCCGGCCTCGGCGAGCCCCGCGGCGGCTCGGAGCGCGCCGGTCCGGACCCGGCGGTCGGCGCCGGTGTCGGCGACCGTGCGGGCGTGCCGGGCGACGAGGGCCGCCTGTTGCCGGGGCAGCCACCGGTGCGGGTGCCGGACCGGCCCCGGCCTCCAGACGGCGTGGCGGTCGGCGAACCGTCCCGCCGGCGGCCCGGCGAGGACGCCGTCGAGCAGGTCGGTGCGCCGTTTCGCGACCACGTCCCAGACCCGGGCGAGCAGCACCGCGGACGGATCGGCCGCGAGCACCTCGGCGACCCGTGCGTCCCGGGTGCGCGGATCCTCCAGCCAGTGGTTGATCGCGCTCTCGGCCACCCACGGCAGGGTGCCCGCGCCGGCCGCGCGGCCCAGCAGTTCCTGCAGCTGCGGCAGCCGCCCGGCGCGTCGCCCGAGCGCGCTGGTGACCGCGAACAGCGGGCCGTGGCGGCCCCGGTCCAGGCCGGCCTCGATCCACGGGCGGAGCCGGTCGAAGACCATCGTCTCCTGGCCGCGGCGCAGCACCCGGTCGAAGCGGTACAGCGTCGGTACGTTCGCCTCGCTGCTCAGCAGGTCGATGGTGAGCAGCGCCCAGTCCCGCAGCTCGGGGACGCCGACGTGGTGCTGCAGGGTCGCGGTCGCGAGCCGGCTCAGCGCGGACGTGCCGGCCGCGGACGTGTCCCGGGCCTGCACCGCGTCCGTGGTCACGGTCGTCAGCTCGGCCGCCGACGCGGCGGTGAGCAGCCGGGTCACGCCGGCCAGCCCGAGCAGGGCGGCTGCGCGGACCGGGTCCTGCTCGTTGCGCAGCCGGGTCAGCCGGGTGAGCAGCTCCGCCACCGCCCGCGGGTCCCGGGAGCGGCCGGCCGCCTGGGCCAGCCGGGTCCACGCCCGGGCCCGCTCACCGGCGTCCCCGGAGCGCAGCGCGACCTCCTGCGAGGCGGCGGCCTCCGGCCACGGCAGGTAGGCGCCCAGGTCGAGGGTCCACTCCTCGCTCTGGCGCACCTTGTCGAGGCCGAGCATGCGGCGCGCCTCGGTGGCCCGGTCCGCGGCCGGCAGAAGGTCCAGGACGCCGTACGCCGGAATGTGCCTTGCGGTATCGACCTCGGCCAGCGAAGCCCGGTAGATCGCGGCGCGCCGGCCCGGCGGCAACGCCCGCAGCAGCGGCGCGAGCAGGGTGTGCTGCCTGGCCAGCGGCGCCAGCGCGTCGTCCGGCAGTGTGGCGAGCCGGCGCAGCAGCCCGGTCGGCAGCGTGACCCGCCGCAGCCAGCCGGCCCGGGTGGGCGCGGCGAGCAGGGCGGCGACCCGCGCGGGGGAGTGCCGGGCCAGCGGCCCGTAGCCGGGCAGATCTCCGGGCAGCATGCTCTCCGGCCCGTGACGTTCCAGCAGGTCGAGCGCGACCCCGGGGTCGAGTACCAGGATCGCCGTGATCAGCTGCCGCCACTGGTCGTCGAGCGATTCCGGTGCGGTGGCGGCGAGGATCCCGGTCGCGTAGTCCGCGAACACCAGCGGGTGGCGCCGGGCGACCACGACGAGGTGGGCCGCGTGGGCGAGGCCGGGCAGCAACGCCCGTACCGTCGAAGCGCCGCAGGCCGGAAGGAGGGCGGCCGCCTCCTCGTCGCCGAAGTGCGCCCGGATCTCGCCGATCAGTGCGTCGGCGACCAGGGGGGCGGAAGCCGACCGCAACGTCCGGTGGATGCGGCGCCGGTCCACCGCCGGCAGCTCGGCCACCGGCGTGGTGAGCCGGCCCGCGCGCAGCGCCGCGGTGATCGCGATCGACCGCAGCGCCGGCAGCGGGTCCTCGATCGCCGCGTCGACGGCCGCGGTGTCGCCGGCCACCAGGGCCGCGGTCAGCGCGAGTCGCCGCTGGTAGGCGTCGCCCTCGCGCAGCTCGGCGCCGACCTGCGCGCGGTCCGGGGCGGTGCGGGCCCAGGCGGCGAGGCGGCGCATCCGTTCCCGGTACGGCAGCGGGTCGAGCGTGGCGAGCAGGTCTTCCGTGGCGGCGAGCATGGCCGTCATATGATCACGGGACCGGGGCGGCCGTCACCACGTTATTGCGGCCGCCACGTTTCGCCTCGTACATGGCCAGGTCGGCGTCCCGGACGAGCTGCCCGGCCCCGCGCTCGCCGGGTCGGCACGAGGTCACGCCGATGCTCGCGCCGATCACCGCGGTCTCGTCGCCGACGTCGAACGCCGGCCCGAACGCGGCCAGCATCCGGTCGGCCAGCGGCCGTGGCTCGTTTGTGGTCAGCACCGCGAACTCGTCGCCGCCGAGCCGGGCCACCACGTCACCGGGCCCGGCCGCCGCGGTCAGCCGCCGGGCCACCTCGACGAGGACCTGGTCGCCGCTGTGGTGGCCGTACGTGTCGTTCACCGGCTTGAACCCGTCGAGGTCGATGAGCAGCAGCGACACCGTCCCGGACGCGCCCGGCAGCAGGGCCCGCTCGGCGCACTCCTCGAACCTCGGCCGGTTCGCCAGCCCGGTCAGCGCGTCGTGGTCGGCCCGGAACCGCAGGTCGTCGACGAGCGCGGAGAGCTGCCGGGTGAGCCGGCGGTTGTCACTCAGGATGATCATCTGACGGAACACGACCAGCGCGGTCATCGTCATGCTCAGCATCGCCAGCACCCGGTCCACCTGCTGGTGGGCGACCTGCATGGTGACGCCGGTGACGAAGGCCAGCGCGAACGGGACGTACGGCAGGTACGCCCGCGGCCGCCCGCCGTCACTGACCCGGGTCACCCCGTGCAGCTCGGCCCGGCCCGGCGCGCCGACCGCGAAGGTCAGCCACGCCACCAGCCACAACAGGTCGGGCAGGCCACCGAACCGGTAGGTCTGGCCGACCGACTGGTAGGCGTAGAGACTGTCGGCCGCGAACTGCGCGACGATCCCGGTCGCGGCGATCTCCAACGGCGCGCGCAGCGTCGAACCGGCGTCGGCGAGCAGCAGCAGGAGCAGGCTCAGGATCACCACGTCGGCCGTCGCGTAGGCGACCGTGCCGAGATCGCTCGCACCCGAGCGCAGCTGCGGGCCGAGGACCAGCGCCCAGATCACGAAGAACAGCGACGTCCCGATCATCAGCGCGTCGAAGAGCGTGCGCAGACTGGCCGAGGGCCGCCCGACCAGGACCACCGCGGCCAGCGGGGTG
Organism: Actinoplanes sp. NPDC020271; assembly: GCF_044388125.1. NCBI lineage: Bacteria > Bacillati > Actinomycetota > Actinomycetes > Micromonosporales > Micromonosporaceae > Actinoplanes > Actinoplanes sp. NPDC020271. Next base: position 193,271 of record NZ_JBIRWQ010000016.1, on the reverse strand, counting down.
GCCACGACGGTGATCCCGAACGCGACGTCGGCGGCGCCGCTGATCGGCGCCGTGCCGGCGTGCCAGCCGTCGGCGAGCCAGAGCACCTCACCGGCGGTCCACCCGGCGCCGGACAGGCTCCAGGTGAACAGGCCGGCCCGGATCCGGCCGCGCGCCCGGCTCGCCGAGTACGCCCACAGCACGGTCACCAGCGCGCCGACCACGGCCAGGCTGAGCTGGCTGAACCGCCCGGCGATCATCGGCGGGACCGGGAGCACGTCGACGACCAGCAGGTACAGCGCGATGAACCCGATGGCGGCGATGCCCGCCGCCCGCCGACTCCGCACCATGACCGCGACCATCGGCCCGGTGCGCGCCGATCTGAGGCGAACAGATCAGCCGACCGCGGCCCGCAGTGGCCTTCGCCGGGCCCGGTTCCACCGCCGCGCGCTCAGCGTCCAGCGCAGCATCGTGCGCGGGACGGCGCCCTGGGTCGACATGTGCAGCAGGTACCGCCAGGCCGGGTACTCCCCGCGCCGGTTCGACAGCGCGTACGAGAACCGCTTGGCCGGCAGCTCGGCGTACTCCGGCATCCGTTCGAACCAGGCGCTGCTCGCCCGGGCCGCCCGTTGCAGCGGGGCGAGCGCCACCTTGCGGCGGTGCTCGTACTGTTCCAGCGCGGCCGGCAGCGAGGCGGCGGACAGGGCGTCGGCCAGCGCCATCGCGTCCTGCATGGCCAGTTTCGTGCCGGAGCCGATCGCGAAGTGCGTGGTGTGCGCGGCGTCGCCCATCAGCACCACGTTGCCGTGGTCCCAGCGTTCGGCGGTGACCCGGCGGAAGTTCAGCCAGCCGCGCCCGGCGTCGTCGAGCGGCTGCCCGTCCAGGTGCCGCGCGAAGATCTTCTCCAGGCGGGCGTTGCCGGTCGCCGAGTCCATCCGGTCCAGGCCCAGTCCCGACCACGTCTCCGGGGTGCACTCGACGATGAACGTGCTGGAACCGTCGGCGAACGGGTAGGCGTGGAACCAGATCCACCCGGCCTCGGTCTCCTCGAAGCCGAAGGTGAACGTGCGGAACACGTGCGGCGTGCCGAGCCAGATGTACTTGTTGCGCCCGGTCTCCACCTGCGCCCCGAAGTGCTCGGCGGCGGCGTCGCGGATCCGGGACCCGGCGCCGTCGCAGGCCACGATCAGGTCAGCCGGCGGCAACCGATCAGGATCGGTCAGGTCATCCTCGTAGCGGACGGTCACGCCCAGCTCGCGGGCCCGCTCGCCGAGGATGTCGAGGAGTCGGTGGCGGCCCAGGCTGAACCCGTATCCGCCCAGGAAGGAGACCGGTTTGCCGGCCGCCCGCACCTCGTACTCGTCCCACTTCCAGGCCGCGTCCCAGATCCGGGCGGCGCTGACCGGGTCGTACCGGAACAGGTCGTCGAGCAGGTCGTCCCAGAAGACCACCCCCCAGCCGTACGTGACGCCGGCCGGGTTGCGCTCCAGAACGGTGATCTCGCGGCCGGGGTCGGCCAGCTTGGCCAGCACCGCGAAGTACAGACCGGCGGGTCCGCCGCCGACGCAGGTGATCCGCATGGCATGCACTCCAGATCTGGAAGAGGTTCAGCGATAAGCGGGAAAGGTGCCGGTCAGATCCGCGGGATCGGCGTCCGGCTGCCGATCACGAACCAATCGGGCGTACGCCTTCTGATCCGCCACGACCCGCCACGTGTGGAACGGGTGACGCCCGGGGGAGAAGCCGGCCTTGTAGGAGAAGAGCGAGTCGGCCACCCCGCCCTTGCCCCCGCCCAGGTGGAACACGCGCATCCCGCGTTCTTTGCACCAGCGCCGCACCGAGTCGTAGAGCAGCTCGTCGGCGTACCGGCCGCGGGCCCGGCGGGTCGACGAGACGTACCCGGTGGCGATCCCGTCGTACTCGAAGAACGTGTTGCCGCCGACCACCTCGTCGCCCTCCAGCGCCACGGCCAGATGCATGCGGTCGCCGACCGCGTCGTGCAGCGCGGCCAGATGGTCGTACGTGAAGAAGTAGTAATCCGCGGCCCCGACGCGCCGCATGTTGTCGTGGTAGACCTCGACCCACTCGGCCAGGCGGCTCCAGTCGTCGAAGACGACGCGAGTGCCGGCGCGTTTCGCCCGGTTGATGTGGTTGCGGTGGTCACTGCGGGTCTGCTGCCACATCTGTTCGACGCCGACGGTCAAATCCATCGACACCGTCTCGCCGTGCCGGACCAGCGCCCCGGCCTCGGCCAGCGCCGGCGACGGCTCGGCCAGCAGCGGATGCAGCCGGACGAAGACCGAGACGATCCCGGCCTCGCGCATCGTCGCGGTCAGGGCGGCGCAGGCGGTGCGCCAGAACGGCAGGTCGCCGGGGACGGCATCGCTGACCGGGCCGGGATACCCGTAGGGCGACAGCGCGTCCCGCAGCTCCGAGCCCGGGATCTCCCGGATGATCAGCGGCAGCAGCACCCGCCGGCCGTTCTGCTCGAAGTGGAACGCGGCCGGGGCGCCGCCGTACAGCCGGGCGTCCAGGACGACGTAGTCGGGCACGTGGTACAGGTCGTGGGCGACGTGTCCCAGTGCCTCCTTCCATTCCCGGGCCGCCGGTTCCAGCAGCGATGCCGTCATCGGAGTCTCCTCACGCGCGCAGGATCTTGGCGTTGAGCGCCATGTTGGCGGCGAACTGGTCGTTGACCACCTGGTAGGACTCCAGGCGGTGCTGGATGTTCGGGTCGTAACGGCCGAGCTTGACGAAGCCGTCGGCGATCCAGCCGTTGTCGCTGCCGGTGCCGTCGACGAACTCGCGGTACGTGGTTCCCCCGGGCCAGATCACCTTGGTGAGCAGGCTGCCGAACGCGGTCATGTCGGCCGAGTTCCAGGTGGTGCTCCGGTCGCGGGCCTCCACGACGTACGCCATCACGCCGTTGCCATGACCCACGTCCTGCCCGGGCCGGCGGGTCGAGCCCCACACGTCGCTCCAGAAGTACGCGGTCGGTTCCACCGGGTTGCGCGTCATCTGGTTGCGGATCTCCGCCCCGATCGTGGTCAGCACCTGCCGGTACCGGGCACGCCGGGTCGCGTCGCCGGTGAGCTGACTCAGATGGAGCGCGATCAGCGCCCAGTGCGCGGCCATGTGCGTACGCTCGCGGTAGATGGTCTCGGCGGCGCCCCGCGTGAACCATTTCTCGAAGATGTCGACCTCGGCGAAGGACAGCAGTCGCTCGTAGCGGGCGCGGTACGCGGCGTCGGCGTAGACCTTCGTGTCCTGCCGCATCGCGACGAGCAGCTGCGTGGCGTACCGCCAGTAGTAGCTCTCGTAGAGCGGCACCTCGTCACCGCCCTGCCCGGACTTGCTGGACCCCCAGCCGCGGTACCGGTCCTGGAACGTGCTGCGCGGCAGTGCGGCCGACGGCGACGACGCGTTCACCACGTTCTCCACGTAGGTCAGCGCCCGGTCCAGGTAGCGCGTGGTGCCGGTGGCCCGGAACATCGCCACGTTGCCGTCCAGCGTGTACGCCAGGTCGTAGTGGTCCTGACTGTCCTCGGACCGGCTCATCGGCTGCGCCGTCGCCGACTGGTAGTCCCAGCTCTGCTCGAACACCGAGGTCCAGTAGCTGACCGGTTTGAGCTTGACGCCGCGGGACGGGGCCACCGCCGGTGACAGCGTCTCGGGCAGTGGTCGCGCGACGCACGGCCGCGCGGCGCTCTCCGCCACGGTGGCGGCGACGGCTGAGGCGACACCGAGCAGGAGCAGGGTGCGCCGGGTCGAACGGGAATTCATGGTGTTACCGCCTCTTTCTCGCGGGCGGGCGCGGCGGCCGCAACCGTCCGGGCCCGCGCAACCGCGGCCGCGGCGGCCATCGCGGCGAAGATCCAGAAAAGCCGGGCGTCGTAGTAGTCCCCGGAGAACAGGCTGCTCAGCGCCACGAACACGGCCGCCGCCACGGCGAGCCCGGTCAGCTGGGGCCGGGCGCCGCCACCGCGTACGGTCCTGGCCCACAGTATGACCGCGCAGGCCAGCAGGCCGAGGCCGATCAGTCCACCCTCGGCCGCGACGGCCAGCACGTAGTTGTGCGGGTACTCGACCATCTGGTTCACGCCGATCAGGCCGTAGAACCCGTCGAGCCCGGCCCCGGCCACCGGGTGGTCGGCCGCCATCCGGATCGCCGCCGCCCAGATGTCGGTGCGGTCGGAGAGGTACTGCTCCTGCACGGTCTGCTCGACGAACCGCTCCTGGAACAGGCTGGTGAACGCGGGCGGCGCGGAGAACCAGATGACGATCCCGGCGGTGAGCAGGAAGACGCCGGCCGCGATCACCGGGCCGGCCTTGAGCCGGGAGCGGATCTTCCAGAGCGCGGCCAGGCCGACCACGCCGCCGGCCATCAGCCCGGCCCGCGAGCCGGAGAGCACCGCGGCCAGCAGGAACAGCGGCGTGACCAGCAGCGGCAGCCAGCGGCGGGAGCGCAGGAAGAGCGCGACGGCGGCGATCACGCCGAGGAGTTCGATGCGGACGAAGACGTTCGGGCCGCCGCCGAACGCCGAGTAGCGGCCCTGTTCGCCCGGGCCGTTGATGAAGATCGCGGCGAGGGCGAAGACGATCGCGGCGACGAAGAAGAGCTGGAACGTGTAGTGCAGCGCGCGGTCCGGGTCGCCCAGCGTCCAGTAGTAGAACGCCGGCGTGAGCACACCCAGCAGGATCAGGTCCACGGTCTGCGGGCCGGTCCGGGACGCGGCCGGGGCCCAGAGCGCGGAGGCGATCTGGAACAGGAAGAAGATCAGCGTGGCGATCAGCCAGGCCTCGTCGGGGTCCTTGTCCGGCCTTCTCCGAAGGGCAAGATCAATGGCCAGGGTCACCAGGGCCACGGCCACGCCGACCACGCGCAGATCGACCCACGCCAGGTCCGGGAAACCGGCCCGGTCCAGCGTGAACCGGCCGCCGATCGCGATCAGCACGAGCAGCAGTCCCGGCGCCAGGAAGATCCGCTGCCTCATGTCCGCTCTTTCACGAGGTACGTCGCGATCAGCGCGAACACCAGGCAGGCGCCGTACCCGGCGAGCGACCCGTACGCCGCCCCGAGGATCCCCAGCCGCGGGATGAGCAGCAGATACACCGCGAAACTGACCACGAACCCGGTGATCTCGGCGACCGACACCAGCCCGCCGCGGCCCTTCGCGATCAGCAGGCCGAGGCTCACGCGGGACACGGCGTACAGCCCGGCCGCCACCACCAGCGGCAGCACGACCACCTTGGCCGGCGCGTACTGGTGACCGAAGACCGGCACGATCAGCAGGTACAGGCCGCCGGCCACGATCGGGACCACGACCAGCGAGTAGGCCGCGACGGCCAGCACGATCGGGCGCGTGTGCAGGCCCCCGTCGTTGTGCGAGGCCCGCCAGCGGCCCAGGCGTGAGTCGGCGTAGGCCCGGACCGGCCACGCCAGCAGCTCGGTCATCGTCGCCACACTGGTGTAGAGGCCGAGCGCGGCGGTCGAGGCGAGCGCCGGTATGACCAGGCGATCCACGCGCAACATGGCCATGTTCGAGATCGCCGCGGGGAACAGCGCGAGCCCCTCCCGGCGCACCTGACGGTTCAGAGCGGCGTCGACCGGGGCGGCGGCCGGGTCGACCGGCAGCCGCAGCCACACCAGCAGGTAGACGATCGTGGGGACGGCGCCGGCCACGACGTACGCGAGGAACCAGGTCTCCGGATGCGAGGTGTGCGTGACGTAGAGGCCGACCAGCATCCCCAGGAGCAGCACGGACTCCAGCACCCGGGCGATCATGAAGTCCCGCACGCGCCCCACCGCGATCGCGACCGCGCGGCTGGCCAGCGCCGACGCCTCCACGATGGTGTAGACGACGAGCAGCGCCACGATCAGCGGCCCGGGGTTGCGGTGGTGCGGCGAGGCCGCCGTGAAGACGATCACGCCGAGCAGCCCCGCCGAGGCGGGGATCAAGAGCAATCTGCCGTACGCGCGGACCGCCGGCCCCGGAGCGACATTGTGGTAACTGGCGACGAAACTACGCTCGGTGCCGAGCAGCAGCACCTGCGTGGCGAGGTAGACGACCTGCAGCAGGAGCGCGACCTCGCCCCGATGGGTGGGCGTCATCGACCGCACCATGAGGATGTTCGCGGCCATCGCGACCGCGCCGGTCAGCACCTGCGAGGCGAGGATCTGGACGGCCGGCTCGCGCAGCTGCGCGCGGACGAAGGCGATCGACTCGGCGCGGCGTGGGGCGAGCCCGGCTAGTTCACTCACCGTCCTTGCGCCCCTCTGGCTCCCCTGGCTTCTCCGGCTCCTCGTCGATGATCTGCGCCTTACCGTTTCTCTCGCTGAGGTCGGACCCGGCCAGCGCCGCCTTCATCACCCGCGCCCGCCCCCGGACCACCCCGTCCGGCGTCCGCGGCGCCGGCGGCGTGCTGACCGGCGTGGGCTCGTCCGGCTCGTCCGGCTCGTCCAGCGGGATCAGCGCCTCGGCCGGCGGCACCTGCGCGGCCGCCGCCCACGCCTGCCCGGTCGGCAGTTTGCGCGGCAGCGCGTTGAGGACCGCGCCGGCCAGTTTCGCGCCGACCCGCTGCAGCAGTTCCGCCGAGCGCTCCACATCGGCGGTCCGGGTCCGGTTCGCCCGCACCACCAGCAGCGCGCTGTCCGTGACCGCGCCGATCACCGCCGCGTCGGCCGGCCCGTTCAGCGGCGGTGCGTCGACCAGCACCACGTCGAAACGTTCGGTGAGGGTCCGTACCGTCGCCGGAAGCCGGGGCGAGGCGAGCAGCCCGCCCGGGTCGGGGACGTGCTCACCGGCCGGCAGCACGGCGAGCCGCCCGTTCAGGGACTCGCGCAGCACCTCCGGCACCCGGGCCGTCCCGGAGAGCACCTCGGCCAGCCCCGGTGCGGGGTCGAGGGACAGGTAGCGTCCGACGCCCGGCGACCGCAGGTTCGCGTCGACCAGCACGACCCGCGCCCCGGTCTCGGCCAGCGCGATGGCCAGCCCGCAGGTCACCGCGGTCGTCCCCGCCTTGCGCCCGGGGGCGGCGAGCATCAGCGCCCGGCCGCGCGGGTTGCCCCGGCGCCCGTCGGTGATTCCCGGCAGCACGCTGCGCAGCCGCCGGAACGCCTCGGCCAAGGCCTGGTCAGGGTGCTCGCCGCGGCCGTCGCGGCCGTCGAGCGAGATCACCCCGACCGTCCCCAGGCCGAGCCGGCGCAGGTCGTCCTCCTCGGCGACGGTCCTCCCGGCCGCCTCCCGGATCGCCACCGCGATCGCCCCGATCAGCAGGCCGAGCACCGCGGCGAACCCGGCGTTGCGGGCCAGGCCGCTCGGCTGCTTGACGGTCTCGGCGTCCTGCAGGACCGAGATGTTCGGGGCCGGGCCGCCGTCGGCGGGGTTCGCCGGCGCGATCTGCTTGGCCAGTGTGACCAGCACCGATGCGGCGGTGGTGACGATTTCCCGGCTCCGCGCGGCGCTGGGGTCGGTGGCCGAGATCTCCAGCAGGTCGGTGCCCTCGCTGACCTGCGCGGCCAGCGCGGCCCGGACCTGGTCGGCGGTGACCTGGCCGTCGCCGATCTTGGCGACCACGCCCTGGGCCACCCGCGGGCCGGTGAGCAGCGCGATGTAGGAGTTGAGGCGGCGCGCCTCGGCGTCCGGGTCGCCGGTGCCGGCCGACACGAACAGGATCATCGAGGACTGGTAGGCGGGTTTCGCGGTCAGCGTCAGGGCCCCGGCGATCGCCGAGGCCAGGAGCACCGGGATCACCAGCCAGAGCCAGCGGCGGCGGCAGGCCCGGACGTAGGCGCGCAGTTCCATCAGTACCCCGTTTCAGGCCGCGGACCGGGTCAGCACCGCTTCGAACCGTTCGAAGAGCATGTCGCGGGAGAACTGCTCGACCGCCAGCCGGTGTGCCGCGGACCGGGCCTTGACCAGCCAATCCTCGTCGCGCAGGTGGATGGCGAGGACGTCGCCGGCCGCGTCCGCGTCGTGCGGGTCGAGCACCAGCCCCGCGCCGGTGTCGGTCAGCAGGTCGGCCTGCCAGCCGCCGTAGTTGATGGCGATCGGGCGTTCCGCCGCGAGCGCGTCGAAGAACTTGTTGGCCGAGTTGTCCCAGAGCCCGCGGATCGGCCGGACCGTGCTGGTCGACATGGTGGCCGCGCCGAGGATCACCGGCAGCTCCGATTTCGGGACCTTCGCCCACATCCGTACGGTCCGGTCCAGCAACCCGAGGTCGGCCGCGAGCCGTTCGGTGCTCTCCCACTCCCGCCCGTGCCCGACGATCAGCAGCTGGATCCCGGGGTCGGTGTCGCGGATCCGGTCCATCGCCCGCACCAGGTACTCCACGCCGTTCACCGCGCCCAGCGCCCCGGTGTAGACCAGCAACGGCCGGTCGCCGAGCCACCGGTGCTCGCCCCGGAACCGTTTCACCTGCGCCGGGTCGACGTGGAAGAGGTCCAGGTCGGCGGCGTTGGGCACGACGGTGACGGCGGTGCCGGGCCGTCGCCGGGTGACCCCGGCGGCCATGCCGGGGGAGAGGGCGACCACCTCGGCCGCGTTGCGGTAGGCGAAGTCCGCCAGCCCACCGGCCAGTCGCCGGGCGAGCGGGTTGCGCAGCGCGCCCATCTCGATCGGGACCTCCGGCCACAGGTCCCGCACCTCGAAGACGAACGGCACCCGGCGCAGCCGAGCGGCGAGTACACCGGGTACCGCGACGGTGAGCGGCGTGCTGGTGGCGAAGACCAGGTCCGCTTTCAGGCGCGCCGCCCGCACGGTGGCGAGCAGCATGAACTCGGCGAAAGCGCGCAACCGCCGCGCGAACGACATGTGGTTGTTGTAGGGGATCTTGAACCAGTGGACGGTCACCCCGTCCTCGTGGGTGACCTTCCAGCCCAGTTCACGCTCGCCGGGGGTGATGTCGGTGGTGATCACGTCGACCGTGTGTCCACGCGCCACCAGCCGTTTCGCCTGCTCGTAGGAGCGGATGCCCCCGGCCATCTGCGGATTGCAGTAGTACTGATGGATGTAGACGACGCGCATCAGCCCGTCACTCCTTCACAACCGAGCGGACGACGGTCACGACACGGTCCCGGTCGTGCGAGGTGAGTGCGGAACCGCTGGGCAGGCAGAGCCCGCGATGGAACAGGTCGGCGCTGACCGAGCCGCCGCGCATCACACAGTCCCGATAGACCGGCTGCAGGTGCATCGGCTTCCACGTCGGCCGCGCCTCGATGCGCACCCGGTCGAGTTCCGCGATGACCCGGTCCCGCCGGTCGTGATCAAGCAAAAGACAGGTCAACCACCGATTGGGTACGCCGTAAGCCGCCCCCGGTTGGAAAGTCACGCCGGGCAGGTCCCCGAGCGCCGCCCGGTAGTGCTCGAACGTCGCCCGCCGGGCCTCGACCAGCTGCGGCAGCCGTTGCAACTGCCCCCGCCCGACCGCGGCGAGCAGGTTGCTGAGCCGGTAGTTGTACCCGACCGACCGGTGCTCGTAGTGCGCCACCGGCTCGCGCGCCTGCGTCGACAGGTGCCGCACCTGCGTGGCGATCGAGCCGTCGTCGGTGACCAGCACCCCGCCCCCACCGGTGGTGGCGATCTTGTTGCCGTTGAAGGAGAGCACGCCGGCCCGCCCGAACGATCCGGCCGGCCGCCCCCGGCAGGTCGCGCCGAGCGCCTCGGCCGCGTCCTCGATCACCGGCACCCCGTACCGGTCGCAGGCGTCCAGGATCGGGTCGTAGTCGGCGCACTGCCCGTACATGTCCACGGTGATCACCGCGCGCGGCAGGTTGCCCCGCACCGACCGGCCGCGCAACTCGTCGGCGAGCATCTGCGGGTCGACGTTCCAGCTCTCCGGCGTGCTGTCCAGGAAGACCGGCCGCGCGCCGAGGTACATCACCGCGTTCGCGGTCGCGGCGAACGTGAACGACGGCACCAGCACGGTGTCGCCACGCCGCACCCCGGCCGCGATCAGCGCCAGGTGCAGCGCCGCGGTGCCGCTGCTCAGCGCGACCGCGTGCCGGACCCCGGTCAGCTCGGCGCACCGGGCCTCGAACGCGTCCAGATCCGGCCCGACCGGCGCGACCCAGTTGGAGTCGAACGCCGCCAGCAGGAACTTGCGCTCGACGTCGGTGACGTCCGGCGGGGACAGATAGATCCGCGGCTCGATCTTCGATGGCTCGGTCGTCGATGGCTCAGTCATGGACGCGGGTCCGCACTGCCATGATCGGCCAGGCCGGGTGCAACCCCTGCCGGGTGATCCACATCGGGGAGTCACCGGCGTGCATCGCCGGCCGCAGGGTGGTCGCGAAGCTGCGGTACCCCGCCTCCCGCGCCGCTCGCACGTCACGCTCGGTGAAGTCGACGTCGGGATAGCCGTACGGCGCGGCGAAGTCCCGCACCTCGGTGCCGAGCTCGTCCTCCAGCTCGCGCTTGGAGTCCACGATCTCGCGCCGTGCCCCGGCCTCGTCCTGATCGGCCAGCCGGCTGTGGTTGACCGTGTGCGAGCCGAAGCTGAACCCGGCGTCCCGGATCTCCCGGCAGTCGTGCCAGGTCAGGTTGCCGGGCCGGCCGACCATGTCGGTGGTCACGAAGAACGTCGCCGGCACGGTCAGCTCGCGCAGCACCGGGACGACCACGTCGCGCCAGCTCACGTGGGCGTCGTCGAAGGACAGGCAGAAGACCGGCCCGGTCAGCGGCCGTTCGCCGGCCAGCACCGCCAGCGCCTCGTCCCAGCTGACCATCGGCCCCTGCCGGAGCAGGGTGCGCAGGTGGTGGCGCAGGTCGGCGGCGTACTCCGGAAGCACGTCGTGATAGAAGGGGAAGTACAGCCCGGGCGCGCTGGGCAGGCGGCGGAACAGGCCGGCCGGGGCCAGCACCCGGCCCTGCGTCCGCGGCCGGGCCCGGAGCCGGCTGCGCAGGCCCAGTTCGTTCAGACGTCGCTTGATGGCCGTCGGCGTCTCCATGGCATTACCTTGGCAAATGGATACGGGCGGACGGCAGTAGCAATTGTCACGCTGAACACGAATCTGATTCACGTCAATTATCGAATGGTCCGCTCGGGCCTTGCGGAATGGCCGTTCGGCGGGGCATCATCCGCCTTCGACGCCTAATTCGATCGGGGCCGAACGGATGCTTCGCCTGCAGCGGGTGGAGGCGACTCCCGCCCTCCACGCCGACCGCGCCACCTATCAGGACCGCCTCATCTTCCACACTCCCGAGTGGCTCACGTTCGTGGCCGAGTGCCAGCGCGCCGAACCACTTCTCGCCACCCTCAGCGATGACGGGGTCACCGTCGGGCACTTCACCGGGCTGCTCACCCGGCGCTACGGACTCCGGATCCTGGGCAGTCCGATGGCCGGCTGGACCACCTCCTACCTGGGCTTCAACCTCCGCGACGGGATCCCGCGCCGGGCCGCCCTGCAAGCCTTGACCCGGTTCGCGTTCGACGAGCTCGGCTGCGCCCACCTCGAGGTCCGCGACCGTGGCGCGACCGAGACCGACCTGGCCGGCCTGGGCCTGCGGTGGGACGCCGCGCCCACCGCCGTGATCGACCTGAAACCGGACGAGGACACCCTCCTCGAGGCGATGACCAGCGCCTGTCGCCGTAATATCCGCAAAGCCGCCAAGTCCGGAGTGATCATCGAGGAGGTGGACGCGGATCCGTCATTCGCCGACGAATTCTACGATCAATTGCGTGACGTTTTCGCGAAACAGAATCTGGTTCCCACCTATTCCGTGGAACGGGTGAAGTCGTTGATCCGACACCTTGCTCCGGCCGGCCGGATCAGCCTTCTGCGCGCCCGTGACGCGAACGGCCGCTGCATCGCCACCGCGGTCCTGCCGTGGTACCACCGCACGATGTACTTCTGGGGCGGCGCCAGCTACCGCGAACACCAGCACCTGCGCCCCAACGAGGCGCTGATCTGGCACGCGCTGCGCCTCGCCAGGTCCCGCGGCCTCACCGAGTTCGACTTCGTCGGCGGCAACGCCTACAAGACCAAGTACGGCACCATCGAGGTCCCCGTCCCCTGGGCCCGCCAGTCCCGCTCCCCCTTGGTGGCGAAGCTGCGCGACACGGCCAAACAGGCCTACGCCTTCAAGCAGCGAACCGCCGCCCGCCTGACCCGCTGACCGCGTCACCCCCGGCGACTCCCGCCGCCGACGACCACGGCGAGGCCCAGCGGGGCGGCTTGCGGTCGCAGCCGGCCCGCACCGAGGTCTCCGGCGGTCGGCAACCACGGTGAGGCCCGCTGGCGCGGCTGGTCAGTGGCCGCGGCGACGGGCGGGCAGAGGGGATCTTGCGCGTCGCGCGCTCGGGGCTTGCTGCTCGGTGTCGTCCGGGTCGTCGGCGATCGGTGGGGGCGGCGTGATCGGGCCGCTCGGGAAGATCGGCTTGCCCGTGGTCGGTGGGCGGAACGGCGGCAGCGCCGGAGTCGTCGTCGCCCGCGGCCGCACCGCCGGTGGTCTGGTCACACGACGGCTGGTCGCGGGCGTGGAGAGGGCGACCGCCGGGCTCGAAGGCGCGGCGTCACCCGCCCCGGCTGAAGGGGTCGCGCTCGGGGCCGGGACGGTCACCGGTGGAACCTCGGGCCCGCCGCGCTCCGGGTCAGCGCAGGCCGCGACCACCCCGGCGAGCGGCAGAACGGCGATCATGACGGCCAGGCGCTTGCGCATTACCGGTCCTCGGCAGGGGGAAGCGGTGATCCGCGTGCAGTGTCGCACGCACCGGGTCTGCCGCCACAGCCGGCGACAGACCCGGTGTGCGTCAGCGCTTCGCCTCGGCGACCGCCTTGCGCACGACGTCGGCGCCGGCCGGGTTGGCCTCGCCACCGAACGGCCCGTACGGCGTCACGTAGACCGGGGTGTCCCGCTGCGTCCGCCAGTTCTCGCTGAGCGGCCCGACGTCCACCGCGTCGTACCCGATCGTGTCCAGGAACTCGGTGACCGCCAGCTTCGCGGCGGTGTCGTCACCGGCGATCGGCAGCGCGGTCCGATCGGCCGACCCGGCGGGCCGGCCCAGTTTCGCCAGGTGCCCGAACCAGATGTTGTTGAATCCCTTGACCACCTTGCTCTCGGTGAGGTGCTGCTGCAGCAGCTCACCGGTGGTCGATTCGTCGTTGTCCAGGGCGGCGATCTGCCCGTCCCGCTCCGGGTAGTAGTTGTTCGTGTCGATCACGACCTTGCCCGCGAGCGGCGCGGCCGGCACGTCACCGTAGGCCTTCAGCGGCACGGTCACCACCACGATGTCCCCGGCCGCCGCCGCCTCGGCCGGCGTCGCCGCGCGCGCCTTCGGCCCCAGCTCCGCGACCAGTCCCTGCAGCGTCTCGGGGCCGCGCGAGTTGCTCAGCACCACGTCGTACCCGGCGTCCACGGCCAGCTTCGCCACGGTCCCGCCGATGTTCCCACTACCGATAAGTCCGATGGTCGTCATACTTCCGCGAACCCCGCCGACCCACCCTCGATTCCACCCAGTGACGGTCAGCACACCCATGGTCCGGCGGGCACGACCTTTTTTGATCTTGAACCGGTCCTGATTCCTCTTGTCTCCTTCGGGTGACGTCTCGCCGACGGGAAACCTGGTCAGAACCAGCCAGAACCGGAACCCTGGGCCGCGGCCCTGACCGTGCGACGGGTGACGCTTGTGGGCCGGTGTCAGGCTGGAGTCATGTTCTTCCTGCTGTTCGGCGTGCGCACCAAGGACGACCCGATCGACACCCGGGTCCTGACCTGCGAGGTCTGCGGCTGGGCGGCCCCACAGGCCCGGTTCGCCCGCACCACCAGGTTCACCTTGTTCTTCGTTCCGTTGTTCCCGGTGGCGCCCCGGAAATCCTTCCTGCGCTGCGCTCACTGCATGGCCTTCAGGCAGATCAAGACCATTCCCGCGTACGTGTAGGCCGTGTTCCGGGCACCGAGGCCGGCCCCCGGGACACGGCCTAAGCGGGCTGGATCCAGTCGAAGGTGCGTTCCACCGCGCGCTGCCAGTTGACGTACTCGGTGTCGCGCAGTCTCGGGTCCATCGCCGGCATCCACTGACCGGCGATGTGCCAGTTGCGGCGCAGCCCGTCCAGGTCGGGCCAGTATCCGACGGCGAGTCCCGCCGCGTAGGCCGCGCCCAGTGACACCGTCTCGACGGCGAGCGGCCGGACCACCGGCACGTCGAGGACGTCGGCGATCATCTGCATGAGCAGGTTGTCCGCGGTCATCCCGCCGTCCACTTTCAGGGTTCTCAGGGCGAGACCGGAGTTGGCGTTCATCGCGTCGACCACCTCGCGGGTCTGCCACGCGGTCGCCTCGAGGACGGCCCGGGCCAGGTGACCTTTCGTGATGTACGAGGTCAGGCCCACGATCACGCCGCGCGCCTCGGAGCGCCAGTGCGGTGCGTAGAGGCCCGAGAACGCGGGCACGATGTAGCAGCCACCGTTGTCCGAGACCGTACGCGCGAGGGTTTCGATCTCCGGAGCACTGGAGATCAGCTCCAGCTGGTCGCGGAACCACTGGACGAGTGATCCGGTGATGGCGATCGAGCCTTCCAGCGCGTAACAGGCGGGGGAGCCGGCGACCTGGTACGCGACCGTGCCGATCAGCCCGTGTCCCGGTTTCACCAGCTCGGTGCCGGTGTTCAGGAGCAGGAAGCTACCCGTGCCGTAGGTGCATTTCGCCTCGCCGGAGGTGAAGCACGTCTGCCCGAACAGGGCGGCCTGCTGATCACCGAGCGCGGCCCCGATCCGTACCCCCGGAAACGCCTCGCAAGCGGTGCCGAAGGCGCCGATCGAGGCCCGCACCTCGGGCAACATCGCGCGGGGGATCCCGAAGAAGCCGAGAGCCTGGTCGGACCAGTCGAGCCGGTGGATGTCGAGGAGCATGGTGCGGCTGGCGTTGGTGACGTCGGTGACGTGCGCGCCGCGGGTCATGTTCCAGATCAGCCAGGTCTCCATGGTCCCGCAGAGCACCTCGCCGCGTTCCGCCCGGGCCTGCAGGCCCGGGGTGTGGTCGAGCATCCAGCGCAGTCGGGGGCCGGAGAAATATGTCGCGAGCGGCAATCCGGATATGTCCGATAGCTGATCGGCGTCGGAGCGCTCCCCGAGGGCGTGGACCAGTGCATCCGTCCGCGTGTCCTGCCAGATGATCGCGTGCCCGACGGGGATGCCGGTCGCCCGGTCCCAGATCACCGTCGTCTCCCGCTGGTTGGCGATGCCGACCGCGGCCACCTGGTCGATCGTGATCCCGGCCCGGCGCAGTGCCCGCGGCGCGAGCCGTTCCACGTTGCGCCAGATCTCCATGGCGTCGTGCTCGACCCAGCCCGGCTTCGGGAAGTGCTGCTTGTGTTCCTGCTGGGCGAGGGAGACCAACTGCCCGCGCCGGTCGAAGACGATGCACCGGGTCGAGGTGGTGCCCTGGTCTATCGCGACCACATAGCTCTCGGTCATGGTCAGTCCCTTCTATGGCCGGGCCGCTCCCAAGTCCCTGGAGATCGCCCGGGCCGCCTCCCGCACGCTGGTGACCAGGTGCGGGCGTGGTTGGTAGTGGCTGTCGCAGATGCGTTCGACCGGGCCGGAGACGCCGATCGCGCCGATCGCGAGCCCGCCGTACCCGCGGATCGGCGCGGCCACGGCGGCCTGCCCGTGGGTGAACTCCTCGACGTCGGCGGCCCAGCCGTTGTCCCGGACGTGGTCCAGAGCCGCCGAGAGCTCACGCCGGTCGACCACCGTTTTCCGGGTATATCCCGGCAGGTCCGACGGCACGGCTCCGGCGCGGTAGGCGAGCAGCACCTTCCCCAGCGCCGTCGCGTGCAACGGCAGGAGTGTGCCCACGTCCAGCGTCTGGAACGTGTCGTCCGGCCGGAACACGTGGTGCACGATCAGCACCTGTCCCTCGCAGACCGTCCCGATCCGGACCGCCTCACCGCTGCGCGCGGCCAGTGGATCCGCCCAGTTGATCGAGCGCGACCGCAGTTCGTTGATGTCCAGATAGCTCGTTCCGAGATGGAGCAGCGCAGCACCCAGCTGGTACTGCCCGGAGCCCCGGTCCTGTTCCACGAAGCCGACGCCCTGCAGCGTACGGAGAATGCCGTGGGTCGTTCCTTTGGCCAGGTCGAGGGATCGGGCGATCTCACTGAGCCCGAGTCTGCCCGGCCCACCGGCGAGCATCCGCAGGATCGCGGCGGCGCGCTCGATGGACTGCACTGTTCCCGGCATGTTTCGCACTCTATGCGTTCGTGAGACGACCCGCCGTAGTTGATGTTCGACAATGCCGACCGCTGTTCGTTGCCCCGGGGTCGAGGGCTTCCTAGCGTCCAGGGCATCGACAGAGGACGAAGGAGGGAGCATGGCCGCACGACTCAAAGTTCCTGGACTGGTCGGTGAGCTCGCGGCGGAGTTCGCCGGCACCTTGATCCTGATCCTGTTCGGCTGCGGGGTGGTGGCGCAGGTCGTCGCCGGTGGCATCGGTGATCACGACAGCATCGCCTGGGCCTGGGGCCTGGGCGTCACCCTCGGCGTGTACGTGGCGGCGCGGCTCAGCGGCGCCCACCTCAACCCGGCGGTGACCATCGCGCTCGCCGTCTTCAAGGGCTTCTCCTGGCGGAAAGTGGCCCCTTACGCACTCGCCCAGTTCCTCGGCGCGTTCGTCGCCGCGCTGCTGGTGCGCTGGAACTACACCGAGGTGCTGCACGCCAAGGACCCCGGACTGACGATCAAGACCCAGGGGGTCTTCTCGACGCTGCCGGGCAACGGCAGCCTGCCGGTCGGTGAGTGGGGCGCGTTCCGCGACCAGATCATCGGCACCGCGATCCTGCTGTTCGTGATCCTCGCGCTGACCGACGTGGCCAACAACGCCCCGGCCGCGAACCTCGGCCCGTTCGTGGTCGGCCTGCTGGTCGTCGCGATCGGCATGGCCTGGGGCACCGACGCCGGCTACGCGATCAACCCGGCCCGTGACTTCGGACCGCGCCTGGCCAGTTTCTTCACCGGGTACGAGACGGCGTTCCGAGATCAGACCGGCTATCTCTACTTCTGGATACCGATCGTGGGACCCATCATCGGTGGTGTCCTCGGGGCCGGTCTGTACCAGTATCTGATCGGACGATTCCTGCCGTCGGCCGAGCCCCAAGAGGTGGGCGAGGTTCCGGCGGCACGCGACAGTGTGGAGGCGAACCGTGGCTGACTTCGTCGGAGCCGTGGACCAGGGCACGACCAGCACCCGCTTCATGATCTTCGACCATGGTGGCAACGAGGTGGCCCGCCACCAGCTCGAACACGAGCAGATCCTGCCGCAGGCGGGCTGGGTCGAGCACAACCCGATCGAGATCTGGGAGCGCACGGTCGCGGTCGTCCGCACCGCGATGCAGAAGGCGAACCTGAGCGCCGGCGACCTGGCCGCGGTCGGGGTCACCAACCAGCGCGAGACCGCGGTGGTGTGGGACCGGCGCACCGGCCGGCCGTACTACAACGCGATCGTCTGGCAGGACACCCGCACCGACCGCATCGCGTCGGCGCTCGACCGCGACGGTCGCGGCGACGTGATCCGGCGCAAGGCCGGATTGCCGCCGGCCACGTACTTCTCCGGCGGCAAGATCCAGTGGATCCTGGAGAACGTCGACGGGGTCCGCGAGGCGGCCGAGCGCGGTGACGCGATCTTCGGCAACACCGACTCGTGGCTGCTCTGGAACATCACCCGCGGCAACCACGTCACGGACGTGACGAACGCCAGCCGCACGATGCTGATGAACCTGGAGACCCTCGACTGGGACGACGAGCTGCTGTCGTTCTTCAACATCCCACGGCAGATGCTGCCCGAGATCCGGCCGTCGTCGGATCCCAACGGGTACGGCATCGCGCACGTCGACGGGCCGCTCGGCGGGGACGTGCCGCTGACCGGGGACCTCGGCGACCAGCAGGCGGCCACGGTCGGGCAGGTGTGCTTCAGCCCCGGGGAGGCCAAGAACACGTACGGCACCGGGAACTTCATGCTCCTGAACACCGGGACGAACCTCGTCCGCTCCGAGAACGGGCTGCTCACCACGGTCTGCTACAAGTTCGGCGACGCCGCCCCGGTCTACGCCCTGGAGGGCTCGATCGCGGTCACCGGCTCGGCCGTGCAGTGGCTGCGCGACCAGTTGCACATCATCAAGTCGGCCGACCAGAGCGAGTCCCTGGCCGCGCAGGTGCCGGACAACGGTGGCGTCTACTTCGTGCCGGCGTTCTCCGGGCTGTTCGCGCCGTACTGGCGTTCCGACGCGCGCGGCGCGATCGTCGGGCTGTCCCGGTTCAACACCGACGCGCACATCGCCCGGGCCACCCTCGAGTCGATCTCCTACCAGACGCGGGACGTGGTCGACGCGATGGCGCAGGACTCCGGCGTCACGCTCGACGTGCTCAAGGTCGACGGCGGGATCACCGTCAACAACCTGGCCATGCAGATCCAGGCGGACGTGCTCGGTGTCCCGGTGAGCCGGCCGGTCGTCGCGGAGACCACGGCACTGGGTGCGGCGTACGCGGCCGGTCTGGCCGTCGGTTTCTGGAAGAACACCGACGAACTGCGGGAGAACTGGAACGAGTCGCAGCGCTGGCAGCCGAACTGGTCGCCGGAGCAGCGGGAACAGGGTTACGGCCGCTGGAAGAAGGCGGTGCAGCGGACCCTCGACTGGGTGGACGTGGACTGATGGCGGCTCTCTCACCAGAGTCCCGGGACGCCGCGCTGACCGCCCTCGCGGGGGCCGAGGTCGACGTGCTGGTCATCGGTGGGGGAGTGGTCGGGGCGGGTTGCGCCCTCGACGCGGTCACGCGGGGACTCTCCGTGGGGCTCGTCGAGGCGCGCGACTTCGCCTCGGGCACGTCCAGCCGGTCCAGCAAACTGATCCACGGCGGCCTGCGATACCTCGAGATGCTCGACTTCTCGCTGGTCCGGGAGGCGCTGCGGGAGCGCGGGCTGATCCTGTCCCGGCTCGCGCCGCACCTGGCCCGGCCGGTCCGGTTCCTCTACCCGCTGCAGCATCGCGGCTGGGAGCGGCTCTACGCCGGGGCCGGGGTCACCCTCTACGACACGATGGCGTGGTCCGGTTCTCTGCCGCGCCACCGGCACCTGACCCGGCGCGGTGCGCTGCGCCGGTGCCCCGCGTTGCGCAAGGAGGCGCTGGTCGGGGCGTTGCAGTACTACGACGCGCAGGTGGACGACGCGCGGCACACGATGTTCCTGGCCCGGACGGCGGCGGCCTACGGCGCGCACGTGGCGAACCGGGTCGAAGTGGTCGGCTTCCTGCGCGAGGGGGAGCGGGTCACCGGGGTACGCGTCCACGACCTCGAACACGACCGGACCTTCGAGATCCGCGCCCAGCAGGTGATCAACGCGACCGGGGTGTGGACCGACGAGACCCAGTCGCTGGTCGGCGAGCGGGGACAGTTCCACGTCCGGGCCTCGAAGGGCATCCACCTGGTCGTACCGCGGGATCGGATCCAATCGTCGACCGGGCTGATCCTGCGGACCGCGACCAGCGTGCTCTTCGTGATCCCGTGGGGGCGGCACTGGATCGTGGGCACCACCGACACCGACTGGGCGCTGGACAAATCGCACCCGGCGGCGTCCGCCAAGGACATCGACTATCTGCTCACCGAGGTCAACAAGGTGCTGGCCCGGCCGCTGGAACGGGCCGACGTGCAGGGCGTCTACGCCGGGTTGCGCCCGCTGCTCTCCGGCGAGTCGGAGTCCACGTCGACACTGTCCCGCGAGCACATGGTCGCCAGTCCGGTGCCCGGCCTGGTCGTGGTCGCCGGCGGGAAGTACACGACCTATCGCGTGATGGCCAAGGACGCGGTCGACGCGTGCGCGTTCAACCTGAACCGCCCGATCGCGCGCTGCTGCACCGACAAGGTCCCGCTGATCGGCGCCGAGGGCTTCACCGCACTGTGGAACCGCCGCGGGCTGATCGCCACCGAGTCCGGCCTGCACGTGGCCCGGGTCGAGCACCTGCTCGGACGCTACGGCTCGCTGACCCGGGAACTGCTGGAGCTGATCAAGGAGGATCCGTCGCTGGCCCGGCCCCTCGACGGCGCCGACGACTATCTGCGGGCCGAGGTCGTCTACGCGGCCGCGGCCGAGGGCGCCCGCCACCTCGTCGACGTCCTCACCCGGCGCACCCGCATCTCGATCGAGACGTTCGACCGGGGCACGGCCTCCGCCTCCGAGGCCGCCGAACTGATGGCCCGGGTCCTCGGATGGACCCCTGAGCAGCAGGAACGAGAGGTCGAGAACTACCGCCTCCGCGTCGAGGCCGAACGCGCCTCCCAGGAGCAGCAGTCCGACGAGACGGCCGACGCCGCCCGCCTCGGCGCCCCGGAGGTGGTCCCGGTCCGCCTTTCCTGAAAACCCCATTCGCGCGTACGGCGACAAGCCGCCCGTCCGCACGCAACCCCCCCCGGGAGCGCCGTTGTGGTCCGGGCCGCGGCGCGGCTCACGGTCGTGGCTGGTTCTTCAGGGGTGTCTCCCGAGTGGTGAGGCACCCCTCGGACCAGCCGGCCGGGGTGGGGCGCGGCCGGGGCCGGCGCACGGCGGGGGTGGCGCGGGCACGGGCGGCTCGGTCGTGTCGCCTGCGGACGGGCGCCGGAACGTCGTACCTAGGAAGGTTTTTGGATCAAGGCCTCGACCACGTCGCGCAGTGGCGTGGTCAGGTCCTCGGCCGAGGCGGAGGCCAGGGGTTCGAGGTTGGTGGCGCGCAGGAGCGTGACGCCGATCGCGGTGGAGAGCAGGATCTGGGCGCGCAGCATGTCGGGGTCGCCGCCCTGCATGGACGCGGCCTCGGCCAGCTTCTCGGCGAACATGTGCAGGAAACGCAGGCGGACCTGGTCGGCGCGTTCGTCGCCGGAGGAGCGCAGGATCAGCAGCAGGCTGTGGCTGGGGCCGGTGCCGGTGCTCTGGCCGACCGCCATCCGGGCGATCGTCTCCGGGACCTCGCCGGGGGTGACGTCGCCGGCGGCGGAGCGCAACTCGGCGAAGCCGGCGGTCAGGGCCGCCTCGAAGAGACCGACCTTGGACTCGAAGTACCGGCTGATCAGCGCCACGTTGACGCCCGCCTCGTCGGCGATGTCCCGGACGGTGGTCTCCGCGTAGCCGGCCGTGGCGAAGCGGCGCCGGGCGGCGTCGAGCAGCAGCTGCCGGGTGCGGGCCGCGTCCCGGCGCCGGGGTGGCGGCGCGGAGCTGGTGGTCACGTAAACAAGTCTGACGCAGTCGTTCGTGCCTGGATCTTGCGGGGGTGGTCACTCCGCAAGGCCGGGTCGTTTTCATTTTGGACACACAGGGTTCGATGTCTTTACGACGATGACATGGCTTGGTAACTTCCTGAAACAAGTTGCAAGGACTTGCAGCCATCTCCGTGACGGCCCTGAGCGTCCAGCCCATCCCCGCTGGAAAGGGTCGCTGCCGTAACCCCTGAAAGAAGTTTCACCACCCGTCCCACAGAAAGCGTCCCCCATGAAGAGAAGAACGCGCACTCTGCTTCTCGGGTCCGTGACCAGTCTCGCGCTGGCCGCCGCGGGCCTGGCCGGTGTCGGCCTGGCGACCACCGCCAGCGCCGCCGCGACCCTCAACAACAGTGACGTGACCGCGAACCTGTGGGAGTGGAACTTCAACTCCATCGCGGCGGCCTGCACCAACCAGCTCGGCCCGGCCGGGTACGGCGCGGTCCAGGTCGCCCCGCCGCAGGAGTCGGTGACGCTCTCCTCCACCAGCGACGGCTCGCACCCGTGGTGGGAGGTCTACCAGCCGGTCTCGTACGGCATCACCGGCCGCCTCGGCACCCAGGCGCAGTTCACCAGCATGGTCACCGCCTGCCACAATGCCGGCGTCCGGGTCTACGTGGACGCGGTGATCAACCACATGGCGGGTTCCAACAACACCGTCACCACCGGGTACGGCGGCTCCACGTTCAGCCCGAGCGGCTACTCCTACCCGGCGGTGCCGTACTCGTACAGCGACTTCCACCACCCGAACGACGGCTACTGCTCCGACGACGACGGTGTGATCGACGACTACAGCAACGCCTCCGAGGTGCAGAACTGCGAGCTCGTCGCGCTCTCCGACCTCAAATCACAGGACACCGGCGTCCGTACGAAGATCGCCGGTTACCTGAACAAGCTGGTCGACTGGGGTGTGGACGGTTTCCGGGTGGACGCCGCCAAGCACATGGCCGCCTCCGACCTCTCCGCGATCAAAGGACTGCTGCACAACACCACCGCCGAGGGGGTGTCGCCGTACTTCGCCCAGGAGGTGATGCCGGGCGGCAGCGGGGAGATCGCCGCCAGTGCGTACACCGGGATCGGTGACGTGCTCGGCTTCAACTACGCGTACGGGCTGAAGACCCAGTTCGCCAACGGCACGCTGTCCAACCTGTCCGGCATCCCGTCGTGGAGCCTGGACGCGTCGAGCGCGCAGACCGCGGCCATGGTCACCAACCACGACCTGGAGCGCAACGGGTCGACGCTGCGCTACCAGGACGGCAGCGCGTACACGCTCGCGAACTACTTCCTGCTCGCTTACCCGTACGGCCAGCCGTTCCTCTACGACGGCTTCGCGTTCTCCACCTCGGCGACCGGCGCGTCCCCGCCGTCCGACTCCAAGGGCTACGTCACCGACACGAGCTGCACCAACGGAGCGTGGCAGTGCTCGACCCAGAGCACCGGCGTCAAGGGCATGGTCGGCTGGCACAACGCCACGCGGTCGGTCACCACGGTCTCCAACTGGACGAACACCGCCGGCAACATCATCGGGTTCAGCCGCGGCTCGCTCGGCTGGTTCGGCGTGAACCGCTCCGGCAGCGCGTCGACCGCGACCTACCCCACCGGGCTGGCCGGCGGCACCTACTGCGACCGGATCACCGGCGGCGCGACCAGCACCGGTTGTGCCGGGACGGCGATCACCGTCTCCGGTGGGACCGCGTCGGTCACCATCCCCGCCAACGGCGCTGTCGCGATCGACGTCAACGCGAAGTCCGGCGGTGGCGCGACCACCAGCGCCACCCCGTCGCCGTCGGTGACCACCTCGGCCTCGCCGACTCCCTCCTCCACCACGCCCGCCGGCACGGTGCAGGCGACCTTCAACGTGTACGCCACCACGACCGCCGGCACCAGCGTCTACGTCGTCGGCTCGAACGCGGCCCTGGGCAACTGGGACACGTCGAAGGCGGTCGCGCTGTCGGCCGGCGGCTATCCGATCTGGACCTCCACGATCGCGGTGCCGTCCGGGTCGAGCTTCGAGTACAAGTACCTCAAGAAGGACGCCGCCGGGAACGTCACCTGGGAGAGCAACGCCAACCGGGCGGTGACCACCGGCAGCTCGGCAGTCACCTACAACAACAGTTTCGGCGTGGCCAACGCCGGCGCGACCGCGGTCACCTTCAACGAGTCGGCGACCGTCAGCAGCGGCCAGACCGTCTACGTGGTCGGCTCGATCGCCTCGCTCGGCAGCTGGGCGCCGGCTGACGCGATCCCGCTGACGGCGACGAACTCGTCGGCGTGGAGCAGGGCGGTGGTCGTCCCGCAGGGCACCAGCTTCACCTACAAGTACCTCAAGAAGGACGCCGCGGGGAACGTCACCTGGGAGTCCGGCAGCAACCGGTCGTTCACGACGGGCACCGCGTCGGCGTACTCGACGAGCGACACCTGGAAGTAACGACTTCGTCTCACCGGAGGGCCCGCGCACCGTGCGCGGGCCCTCCGTCGTTGGAGGGGCGGACGATTTGTCCGATTAAGTACGATTTGCCTAGGAGGCTGATCCGATGTTCTCGTCCCACGGCACCCCCACCGCGCAGGTGATCACCGCGACCGCCGACGTGCAGGCCCACGTGCGCGACATCGGCCGCGTGCTGGCCGCCCTGCCGTTGTCGCCGCAGATCAAAGCGGCCGGGCGGCTCGAGCTCGCCACCGTCGAGGCCGCCCTGGCCGCACCGGAGATCGACCGCGAGCAGATCGCCGACGTCATGCACCGGCTCACCGAGACCCTGACCCGGGCCGGCGCGTTCCTGCTGGCCGGGCGGGCGTTGCAGGAGCCGATCGTGGCGATCGCCGGATGGCTCGGTGCGCCCGGCGACTCGGTTGTCCGCCTGCTCGGCTGAGCCGCCCGTCGTCTCGACGCTGCATCATCCTGCTCAGGGGCGCGCGGCCCGCGACCGGGCCGGCCGCCCCAGCAGGAGCAGCACCACCGCCCCGCCCCGCGAGCCGCGCTGTGGGCCGGGCCCGGCGGCCGTCACGATGCCGGCGGCCGTCACGATGCCGGCGGCCGTCACGATGCCGGCGGTCAGAAGGAGAACGGGTCGTAGCCGTCGTTGTCGCACGTGCGGCGCTGGGCGATGCAGTTGCGCACCCGCTGGTTCATCGCGGCCGCGTCCCACATCAGGAACGCGTCGCCGTGCATCGAGGAGGCGCTCCTGCCGTCCGGATCCGAGGACAGGTAGTAACCGGCTTTCGAACCCGTCACGCCGTACGTGATCTCGAACGTCAACGCCGGGATCCGCACCGGATGGTCGGCCGGGCACCCCTGGTCGGTGCCGAACGCGACGTGCTCCTTGTGGTTCGGGCTGTCCAGGTGCTTGCCGTCCCAGCAGTCCGGGAACTGCAGCGTGAAATGCAGGTGGGCGGGTTTGCCGCAGATCGGCCAGTTCCCGTTGTCGCTGCGGGAATCGCCGTCGAGGTTGCCCGGCCCGTAGAAAGCGCAGTAGAACTGCCCCTGCGCACCGCGTGGCGTCGGCACCTTCTTCTTCGCGTCCCCGGCGATTTCCCGCAGCCCGTCCGGCATCGGCATGATGCCCGTCGAATTGTTCCGGATCGACCGGTAGTAGACCCGGAACCCGGTCGGCTCGACCGGCTTCTTCGTCGCCGCGTCGTACAGCGTCGGCACCCAATAGGCGGAATGGTCCACGGCCGGTTTGCAGGTCGAGGCGGTGAACTTCATCAGGTCGTCCGCGGTGGTGCCCGCGTCGACCGCCTTGTTACCGACGAACGAGTGCATGTGTGATGCTCCCGGCAGCCCGGGGAAGACGATCGGGTCGTCGGCCTTGCGGTGACTGTACGTGCAGTCGGCGCGGAACTCGGCCAGGTTGCCCGCGTTGCCGGGCGGGTCGGCTTTCGTCGCCTTGAACTTCGCGACCTGCGCGTTCCAGGCGGCCGAGTCGATCGGGATCCAGCCGCCCGTGGCCACCGGCTGCGTGGCCGCGATGGTCGATTTCGGCGAGGCCGGCACGGAGCGCGACGGGCCGGCCGACGCCGGTGCGGACGCCGGCGGAACCTCCCCCGACGCGCTCGCATCGACGGCCACCGGCTCGCCCGCTGTCACGCCGGCCGGTTCCTCCCCGCCCCGGCTCGCCCACACCGCCACCCCGGCGACCACCGCGACGGCAACCCCCGCGGCGGCGGCGACGAGGCCCCGCGGACGCCGGGCGTGACGGCCAGAACGCGACGGTTCACGGGACACGGAAGACGACACAGCACACTCCCCGGCGACAACGGCTTGATCGCCGGGAATGCTAGGCAGGCCGCACACGCCCCGGACAGGCACTTAAAAGAGAGGAAAGAAAAGACTGCCCGTCCGTACGGAATCCGCCGCCCCCGCCGAGAAAACCGTTATCCGCCGCCGCCGGAGGCGTCCTCCACCTGCCCGGTACGTCCGCAGCCGCCCCTCCACGGTCGGCTCGCTGATCGCCTGGCGCCGGGTGGAACGGCGCGTCAGGCGGTCCTCAGGTCGTCGACGGTCCCGTGCCGCCGGCCGGGTGTCACTTCGCCGCGTTGCGCCGCCGGACGAACACGAAGATCGCGGCCCCCGCGAGCACGAGAATGCCGATCCCCGCGATCAGGCCCAGCCATGGCCCGTTGTCGCTGCTGCTCCCGGTGCCGGCAGTGGCCGGCTCGGCGTTTTGCACGGCGACGGTGGCGATCGGGCTGAACGGCGCCGCGCTGGGCACCTCGGAGACTGCCACCGACGGCGAGGCGGTCACCGGCGCGGCGACCGTGAACGAGTACGAACTCTTCACCACGTCCCCGTCCTCGGCGGTGAGCTGGTACGCCACTGTGTACTTCCCGTTCGCCAGCGGCGTCGCGAAGGCGAACTGCGCCGTCTTGCCGCCGACGTCCGGCGACGCGCCGCCGACCGCCGCGCCGTCCGGCCCGGTCACGGTCACCTTGAACCCGCTCAGCTTCTCCAGGAACGTCAGCTTGACGCCGGTGGGCGCCGTCTTCACGGTCGAGTTCTTCGCCGGAACCGCCTCCACCAGCGGATTGTGCGCGGCAGCGGGCACCGCGGGGAGCAGCACCGCGGCCATGGCGGCGAGAACAAGCAGGAGACGTTTCGTCATGGCGTCAGTAAATCCTTCTCGTCGGGTCGGCGGTTAGTCGCCCCGGACAGCGCATTGGTTCCCAGCGGCTCCGCCGCCTCGCCACCCGATCTCTCGGTACGGCCGTAACAGCTCTTAGCCGTTTCTTACGTCGGTGAGACGGTTCATCACAGGTACGCGAGCGATTCTCGTACCGGGCGCACCTGCCCCGAACCCGAACACGGAGCCCCCCGATGACCGAAGAGAACCCCGCGCGCAGTTCCACCCCTTCGTCCGAGCCCCCCACCGCCCCGATCCCGGCGCCGCCCGAAACGACCTACACCTCAGCTGTCGCCGGCCACCCCACCGCCGAGCAGCCGGTCGTGGCCGCTCACCCGACCACCCCCACCGCCGAGCAGCCCGCCGTCGCGGTCCAGCAGCCCGCCGTCGCGGTCCAGCAGCCCGCCGTCGCGGTCGAACAGCCCGCCGTCGACCCCACCGGCCAACCGCTCACCCCGCCCACCACCCCGGTCGCCCCCGCCGCCACCCCGGTCGCGGGCGCCCAGCCCACCGCCACCCCGGTCGCGGGCGCTGCCGTGCCCCCGCCCCCTCCGGGCTACGCCTACGTCCCCACCGGCGGACAGCTCCCCCCACCCCCGCCCGGATACGCCTACGTCCCCACCGGTGAGGGCGGCAGCCGGCTCCCACCCCCTCCGCCGGGGTTCGCCTACGTCCCGGCCGGTGCCCGTGGCCCCCGCGGACCGCGCGGCAGTTGGTCCGGCCGTCGCGTCCCGATCCTGGCCACGGTCGCCGCCCTGCTGCTCGGCTGCCTGCTCGGCGCCGGCATCACCGCGGTGGGCGGCGCCGTCTTCGGCCACCACCGAGGCGACCACCGCAGCCATTCCGGCCCCGGCAGTGACCGCTTCGGCCCGAACGGCAACGCCCCCGGCAACAACGGCTCCGGCCGCGGCGGTTACGGCCCCGGCCAGCAAGGCGGCGGCCGCTTCAACGGCAACAACCCCAACGGCACCGCCCCCGGTAACGGCACCGCCCCCGGTAACGGCACCGCCCCCGGTAACGGCCAGGCCCCCGGCAACGGCGGCACCAACGGCGACAGCGGCACCCCGGGCACCGCCCCGAGCGCCGCCGACCCCGTACCTTCCGCCACCAGCTGACCCCACCCGGCGCCCGCACCGCTCCACCCCGGCGGCGGGCGTCCCACTCCCAGCCGGTTCCCACCGTGGTGATCCGACTCCGACGACAACGGTGGCAGCCAGCTGGAACAGCACCCCGCGCCGCAGCTCGGCCCGCGTCGAGCGATGCGGCCCCGGCTGGTTCTCACCGCGGTGATCCGCCCTCGACGACCGTGGCGGCCGGCCGGGACAGCGGGCGCGGCTGGGTCTGGAACGGTGGCGGCCGGCCGGGACAGCGGGCGCGGCTGGGCCTGGAACGGTGGCGGCCGGCCGGGACAGCGGGCGCGGCTGGGCCTGGAGTGGCAGCGACCCGGCGGCGGTTCACGCGCGGGCGCGCCGGCGCAGACAAGACCCACCCACCACTGGGGGGGCCACCGCCTCTGACGTCAGTGTGACGTGAAGGGCCATGATCGTGTGGGTGGGCTGTGGACGGCGCGTCAGTGTGGACAACCGGCGCGGCGCCGGATCTTGTGCTGTGACCGTGCCCACCCGCGGAGGCCGCCCTTGTGGGTTTCGCGGTCTGGGCCGGCCACGGCCCTGCGAAGCCCGCGAGGGTCCCCGCGGGAGCGGCGGAGAAGGACCACAGCGGACGCAGGACATGAAGCCCTTGAATTCGATCTTCGATGGTGAGCCGGGTGGTAAGCCGGAACGGGCCGCCCGGCGTGATGCCGGGCAGCCCGTTCGGAGAATTCAGCGGACGGTGACGTTGAACAGCGGGTTCGCGGCGAGCTTGCGGAACGCGGCGAGCGACGACGGCGCGCTGTCGACGCTGATGTCGCGGTCGCCGAACAGGTCCTTCTTCGTGTCGAAGTAGACGATCGCCTTGATCGCGGGCCGTTTGGCCAGCTCCGGCAGGACGCTGTTGAACTGCGCGGCCTTGTCGACGACCTGGCCGACGCGGTGGTAGGCGCCCCACTCGGCCACCATGATCGGCTTGCCGGGGTGGTTCCGGGTGGCCCAGTCGTACCAGCCCTGGCCGCCCTTGGCCTTGCGGTCGAGCAGGTCGGCGAACTTGCCGGCGTGGTAGTAGTTCTTCTCGGCGCTGACGTAGGAGTCCAGGCCGATCCAGTCGACGACGTCGTTGCCCGGGTAGAGGTCCTTCCACCAGGACCGGGCCATCCACTTCTCGTTGCCCATGTAGGCGACGACGCTGACCGCGTTGGTGACGCCGTCGGCGCGCAGGCGCTGGATGACGTGGCGGAACGACTTGGCGAAGTCCTTGGCGGTCATGCCCGACTTGGCGTCGGTGCGGACGTCGTCCTCCGGCTCGTGGTTGAGCACGAGGAAGAACTTGTCGGTGAACTTGCTCTTGAGGCGGGCGGCGAACGCGTCGATCCGCTTGTCCTGCTTGCCGGCGGCGACCGCGGCCCAGGTCGAGCCGTACTCGACGCGCCAGTTCAGCAGCAGCACCCGCGGGTGCGCCTTGTCGCGGGTCATCGCGATCTCGGCGTCGGTCGGGAACTTCTCGTCACCCTTGTGGTACGCGTGGAAGATCGTCGCCGTGCGGCCGGAGAGCTTCTCCCAGTTCTTGTGCTCCTCGTCGCGCGGCTTGCCGGTGAAGCCGCCGGCCGCCGCGCCCCACAGGACGCCGCAGGTCGGGACGAGCTTGGCGCCGGTGACGCAGGACTTCGAGGAAGCGGCGGCGGCGGTCGGCGAGGCCTGAGCCGGCGTGGTCGTCATCGCGGCGCCGGCACCGGCGACGAGAGCGGCCAGCGTCAGAACGGTCTTGCGGAGCGTCGAGCGCTTCAAGCGGAATCTCCCCCATGTTGTCCGGCGGTGTTGCCCGCCGGGCATGGGAAGAAGATTCCGGGAACGCGGTTGTCACGACGGTGCTCGCACAGGTGCCCGTCGGTTGCGGTCCCCGGGACCGCTCGCGCTTATTAGTCGGTCGCACCGGCCCGCACGTGAGAACTCCGCCGTCGCAGGCGCCAGAGGCGTCCGGCCAGGATCACGATCAAGAGCCAGATGGCGTACGTCCATGGAGTCCACGACCCGCCGCTGAGCGTCACGTCCGGCCCGGTGACGGTGACCGTCAGCGCGTGCTGCAGGAACGCCACCCCCTCGAACGCGAACGTCCCGTTCCCGTGCGCGGCCCGCACCCCGTCCGCGAACCCGTTCGTCACCTCGCTGAGCAGGTAGTTCAGCAGTAGTGGGGTGAGCCCGGCGGCGTAGATCGCCCCGATCCACGACGGGCGCGGCTGGTCGCCGAACTCGGCCACCAGGTACTGCTCGGCGAGCCCGCGGCTGCCACCGATCCGGCGCAGCGCCTCGGTCGTGCCGACGTCGGCCGACGCCTCCCGCAGGTTCGCCCGGACCTCGCGGCGCGTGGCGATCCGCCGGGCCCGCGGCAGGTCGTAGATCTGCTGGTCGAGCATCCAGACCAGGCGCTCGATGCGCAGCCGGTCGATCCATCCGATCGCCATCTCAGTCTCCTTGACTTTCCGCGACGCGGGACAGGACCGCCCGGACCCCGGCGACGTGCCGGTCCCAGGCGGCGGTGGAGTCGGCGAGCGCTTTCCGGCCCTCGCCGGTGAGCCGGTAGTACTTCCGGGCGGGGCCGCCCGGGGACGGCACCAGCCGGGTCTCGACGCGACCCTCCCGGAGCAGGCGGTTCAGCGCCGGGTAGACGCTGCCCTCCAGCACGTCGGCGAACCCGGCGGCCTGGAGTCGCTGGACCACCTCGTAGCCATACGACTCCTGCTCGGCCAGCAGGTGCAGGAGCAGGAGCGACAGGACGCCTTTGAGGAGTTGCGGGTCATGGCTCTCCGTCACGGTTCTATGTTTGGTCCAGTACCAGGCAATGTCAAGTAGTGGTTTGAGAGCATTGGCGGTTACCGCTGAAGTAATCGACGCCGCCGCCCCGGCGATGACATCGTGCGGGCATGACCATCAAGGACATTTTTCTGGACGCGTTCGGTCGATTCGCCGCCGGTGACGTGGAGGTGCTGCGTGAGGTCATCCGCGACGACTTCGTCAACCACGACCCGGCCACCCCGCGCGACAAGGGCGGATTCATCGACGCCACGATCAACGGGCCGATCGCGTCGTCCACTCTCGACCTGCGCCGCGTGATCGCGGACGACGAGTTCGTGGTCGCCCACTATCGGCTGACCCCGCCCGAGGGCGGCCTCGGCGAGGCGGTCGTCGACATCTGGCGCTTCGAGGGCGACCTGATCGTCGAACACTGGGACGTCTCCCAGCCGGCCACCGCCCCCGACCAGGTCTGATCCTTCTCGCCGGCTCCCGGCCCCGGGCGCAGCGCGATCGGCGGCGGCCTGGCCGGGGGCGGCCGGCCCGGACTCGGGCGACTTCCTGACCGGCCGCGCGGGTCGCGCCGCGGCCGTGCGGGGCAGCGGCCTCGCGGACGTACCGGAAAGTTAAACGATTTGTATCGATTGTTGCGGCGATAGTGCACATTGCCTATCGATCCGATAGGTTCACCGCTGTTGTGGTCCCCTTCTCAAGGAAACCCTCATGCGCAGATTCGTGCCTATCGTTCTCACGGCGACCGTGCTACTCGCCGGCTGCCAGGGTGGCGGCGGTGGCAACACCACCACGCCGAACGCGGCCTTCGACCCGGCGACCTGCCAGGGCGGCACGCTGACGGTCCTGAACCGGGGTGGCATCACCCACCTCGACCCGGCCCGGCTCTACACCTCCGGCGGCGGCAACCTCCCGTCGCTGCTGTTCCGGACGCTGACCACGCGTAACCGGCAGGCCGGCGAGGCCGGCACGAAGCCCGCGCCGGACCTGGCGACCGACCTGGGCACGCCGTCCGACGGCGCGAAGACGTGGACCTACCACCTGCGCGACGGCATCCAGTTCGAGGACGGGACGCCGATCACCGCGGCCGACGTGAAGTACGGCATCGAGCGCTCGTTCGCCCCCGAGCTCCCCGGCGGCGCGCCCTACCTGCGTGACTGGCTGGACGGCGCCGCCGACTACCAGGGCCCGTACAAGCAGCCCGACGGCATCAAGTCGATCGAGACGCCGGACGACAAGACGATCGTCTTCAAGCTGAGCAAGCCCGAGGGCGACTTCCCGTTCCTGGCCACCGCCACCCAGTTCGCGCCGGTACCGGCGGCCAAGGACACCGGCGTCGACTACGAGAAGCACCCGATCTCGTCGGGGCCGTATCAGGTGGAGTCCTACGAGCCGAAGAAGTCGCTGGTCCTGGTCCGCAACACGCACTGGTCGACCAAGATCGACGAGCTGCGGTACGCCTGCCCGGACCGGATCGAGGTCACCTCCGGCCTCGACTCCGCGGTGATCAACCAGCGCATCGTCTCCGGCGCCGGTCAGGACGCGAACGCGGTCACCACCGACGCGGTCGTCGGCCCGGAACAGCTCGCGCAGCTCGGCACCGGCTCCGAGCTGGACAAGCGGGTCACGCGCGGCGAGTTCCCGTCGACCACGTACCTCGCCTTCAACACGAAGAAGGCACCGTTCGACAACCCGAAGGTCCGAGAGGCTCTCTCGTACGCGATCAACCGCACCTCGGTCGTCAACGCGCTCGGCGGTTCGGCCGTCGTCGGCCCGTCCACCACGTTCCTGCCCCCGCAGAAGGCGCTGGGCTACCAGGCGTACGACTTCTTCCCGGCCGGTGACACCGGCAACGCCGAGCAGGCCGAGAAGGTGCTCGCCGAGGCCGGCCTGACCAACCTGAGCATCGAGCTCGCCTACGAGAACGACGACTCCGAGGGCATCGGCCCGAAGGTCGCCTCCGCCGTCCAGGAGGCGTTCAAGCAGGCCGGGGTCACGGTCAAGCTGAACGCGATCGACGCCGCGGCCTACCGTGACGTCACCGGCAAGCCGGCCACCCAGCCGGGTCTGTCCCTGGCCACGTGGGGCGCCGACTGGCCGTCGGGTGGCCCGTTCCTGATCCCGATCTTCGACGGTCGCCAGATCATCACCGCGGGCGGCAACTTCAACCTCGCGCAGTACAACGACCCCGAGGTCAACGCCGAGATCGACGCGATCAACGCGCTCACCGACCCGGCCGCCGCGGCCGCCCGCTGGGGTGCGCTCGACGCCAAGCTCGGCAAGCTCGCGCTGGTCCTCCCGCTGACCCACGAGAAGGACGTCTACCTGGTCGGGAAGAACGTCAAGAACGCGTACGCCGACGGGTGGCGCGGACAGCTCGACGTCAGCCGGATCTCCGTCAAGTGACCCGCTCCCTCCTGAGGGACCGCGGCTTCGTCGCGGGGGCGGCGATCGCGACCGTGATGGTGCTGGTCGCGGTCACCGCCCCGCTGCTCGCCGCGCTCGCCGGCCAGGACTACACGACGTACCACGACACCCTGCTCGACTCGGCCCGCGGCGGCGTGCCGATCGGCGCGTTCGGCGGGGTCAGCGGCGAGCACTGGCTCGGCGTCGAACCCGGCACCGGCCGTGACCTGTTCGCCCGCATCGTCTACGGCGCCCAGGTGTCGGTCGGCGTCGCGGTCGGCGCCACGATCCTCGAGGTCCTGCTCGGCGTCGGCGTCGGGATCGCGGCCGGGCTCGGCGGGCGCTGGGCCGACGCCGGGCTGAGCCGGCTCATCGACCTGGTCCTGTCGATCCCGGTGCTGGTCCTGGCGATCTCCCTGCTGGCCATCGTGCCGCAGGACTGGCCGCGCCCGCTGATCCTGGCCGTCGTCATCGCACTGCTCGGCTGGGGCGGCACCGCCCGGATCAGCCGCGGCGAGACGCTGACCCTGCGCACCCGGGACTACGTGGCCGCCGCCCAGGTGGCCGGCGCGCCCTGGTGGCGGGTCGCCCGGCGGGAGATCCTGCCCGGGCTCACCGCACCGGTCCTCACCTACGCGGCGCTGCTGCTGCCGACGAACATGGTGCTGGAGGCCGGGCTGTCGTTCCTGGGCGTCGGCGTGCGCCCGCCCACCCCGTCCTGGGGCCAGATGCTGTCCAGCGCGACGACCTGGTTCCGGGCCGATCCGACGTACGTCGTCCTTCCGGGGTTGCTCTTGTTCCTGACCCTGCTCTCCTTCGTGCTGGTCGCCAACGGCTTGCGCCGCGTGCTCGACCCGCGGCAACGGGAGGTCCTGCGATGACCGGCTGCACCGAGCGGCACCCGGCGAAAGTGAACATCGGCCTCGTCGGCGAGGGCCGGGCGAGCATCGCAAAGGAGCACAGTTGATCGGCCACCTGACGCGGCGGCTGGTCGGCGGCGTGGCCGTCCTGCTGGTCCTCTCCGCCCTGATCTACGCGCTGTTCTACCTCGCGCCCTCCGACCCGGCGATCCTGGCCTGCGGCAAGGGCTGCACCCCGGAACGCCTCGCCGACGTGCGCGCCGCGATGGGCCTGGCCGACCCGGTCTGGACCCAGTACTGGCACTTCCTCCAGGGCATCTTCACCGGCCGGGACTACTCGCTCGGCCCGACCGTGCGGCACTGCCCCGCCCCGTGCCTCGGCTACTCGTTCGAGACCTCGCAGCCGGTCACCACGCTGCTGCTGGACCGGGTCCCGGTCTCGTTCTCGCTGGCGCTGGGCGCCGAGATCCTGTCGCTGGCGCTCGGCATCGGTGCCGGGCTGCTCTCCGGTACGCGCCGCTTCCGCTGGTTCGACCGGCTGGTCAACGGCCTGGTCCTGGCCGGTTACGCCACCCCGGTGTTCCTGGTCGGCCTGCTGCTGCTCCTGCTCTTCTGCGTGCACCTGCAGTGGCTGCCGTTCCCGCAGTACGTCCCGTTCACCACCGATCCGCTGCTCTGGGCGCAGAACCTGATCCTGCCGTGGATCGCGCTCGCGGTGATCCAGACCGCGGCCTACGCGCGGCTGACCCGCGCCGGGCTGCAGGAGAGCCTGGCCGAGGATCACATCCGCACCGCACGGGCGTACGGGATCCCGGAACGCCGCATCCTCTGGCGCAAGGCCCTGCGCGGGGCGCTGCTGCCGCTGGTCACGCTGACCGCGGTCGACCTCGCCGGGATCATCACCAGCGCGGTGCTGACCGAGACCATGTTCGGCCTGCCCGGCGTCGGTCAGCTGCTGGTCGGCGCGGTCAACCAGATCGACCTGCCGGTGGTCGTCGGGGTCACCCTGCTCACCGGCCTGATCATGGTGCTCGCCAACACCGCGGCCGACCTCCTTTATGCCGCTGTCGATCCCCGGGTGCAACTACGATGACTCTCCTCAGTGTTCACGATCTTCGCGTTTCCTTCGGCGACAAGCCGGCCGTGGACGGGCTCTCCTTCGACCTGGAAGCCGGGGGTGCGCTGGGCATCGTCGGTGAATCCGGATCGGGCAAATCCACCGCCGCTCTGGCGCTGCTCGGGCTCAGTAGCGGCACGATCTCGGGAAAGATCCGATGTGACGGTACGGACTTGGGGCCGGACACCGCCTGGGGCACGATCCGTGGCGCGAAGATCGCCATGGTGTTCCAGGAACCGCTCACGGCGCTGAACCCGTTCCAGACCGTCGGCGACCAGATCGCCGAGGTGTACCGCCTGCACACCGGCGCGACCCGCCGGGCCGCCCGGGAGCGGGCGGTCGAGGTGCTCGGCCAGGTGCACATCCCGGACCCGGCGCGGCGGGCCGGCTCGTACCCTCATCAGTTCTCCGGTGGCATGCGCCAGCGCGCCCTGATCGCAATGGCCATCGTCTGCCGTCCGAAGCTGATCGTCGCGGACGAGCCCACCACCGCCCTCGACGTGACCGTCCAGGCGCAGATCCTCGACCTGCTCGACGAGGTACGCGCCACGACCGGCGCGGCCCTGCTCCTGATCAGCCACGACCTGGGCGTGGTCGCCGGCTCGACCGAGTCGGTGATCGTGATGCGCGACGGGCAGGCCGTCGAGTCCGGCAGCACCGAGTCCGTGCTGCTGGCACCCGCCCACGACTACACGAAAGCGCTGCTCGACGCGGTGCCCAAGCCCGTTGACCGGGACTTCGAGCCCGGGCCGCCGCTGTTGCGGGTGCAGGACGTGCGCAAACACTTCCCGCAGCCGCGGCGCGGATCGTTCCGCAAATCACCACCGGTCCGGGCCGTCGACGGGGTCACCCTCGACGTGCACGCGGGCGAGACGCTCGGCATCGTCGGCGAGTCCGGCACCGGCAAGACAACGCTCGCCCGGATGATGGTCGGGCTGGTCCCGCCCAGCTCAGGGACGATCACGTTCGACGGGGTGGACATCGCGCGACGCCGCGGACGATCCGTCCAGATGGTCTTCCAGGACCCGTTGTCGTCGCTCAACCCGCGGCGCACGATCGGGGAGAGCATCTCCGACCCGTTGAGGCTTTCCGGCGTACGCGACCCACGCGCCCGAGTCGAGAACCTGCTGGAGCGCGTCGGGCTGAGTGCGTCCGAATACGATCGCTACCCGCACCAGCTGTCAGGCGGCATGCGGCAACGCGTCGGGATCGCCCGCGCCGTCGCGCCGTCCCCCCGCCTGATCGTCTGCGACGAGCCGGTCTCCTCGCTGGACGTGACCACCCAGGCGCAGGTTCTCGCCCTGCTGGAGGAACTGCGGGCCGAACTCGGTCTGTCCCTGGTCTTCGTCTCCCACGACCTGGCCGTGCTGCGCCGGATCGCGGACCGGGTGGCAGTGCTCAAGGACGGTGTGATCGTCGAGATCGGGCCGACCGCCGAGGTCTACTCCCAGCCCCAGCACCCCTACACGAAAGAGCTGCTCGCCGCGGTTCCGGTCACCGACCCGGCCGAGGCGCGGCGTTTGCGCGCCCTGCGCTCCGCGGTGACCGGGTGACCGGCCGTTGACGGGAACCGCCGCTCGCCGGCGCCGCCGACCGGCGAGGACCCACCGGCGGGCCGGCGGCCGGGGTCGTGATCAGGGGCCCGGCGGCGCCATCGGTCAGGGACGCCGCCGGTTCTGCAGCCGCTGGAACAGCCCGCGCAGCCGGCGCTGGTTCTCCGGCTTGGCCAGCTGGCGGCGCCCCTGATCGACCAGCTGCCGGCCCTGCGGGCTCTGCAGGAACGTACGGACGCGCTGGGCAAGAGTCGCCATCGTGGTGCCTCCTCAGGTCGTGAGCCCCAGACATACCCGCCCGCCACACCCCGCAAGCCCCCGGCTGTGCCGGGACTGTGCAGTAGGTATTGTCCCGCGCCATGACAACGACGCTGGAGCCGCGGCGCTCGCCGGAAGACGTCCCCCCGGCGCCGGCTTCCCCACGGCGCCCGAACAGCCGTATCGCGGTGATGGACGGCCTCCGGCTGGTGGCCGCCCTTTCGGTCTCGCTCTTCCACCTTGCGGGGGATCTGCCGTCGGGACAGGCGTGGGAGACCGATCCCCGGAATCTCTTCCCGCACCTGTTCTCGTACGCCTCGTTCGGCTGGCTGGGCGTCGAGCTGTTCTTCATGATCAGCGGCTTCGTGATCTGCATGAGCTGCTGGGGGCGTACCCCCGGGCAGTTCTTCCGGTCCCGCGTGGTCCGGCTGTTCCCGGCTTACTGGCCGGCGGTGCTGATCACCACCGCGGTAGTGACGCTGTGGCCGGTCGCCTCGCACCGGTTGCCGACCGACGAGATCATCCTCAACCTCTCGATGATGAACAAAGCGTTCGGGGTCAAGAGCGTGGACTCGGCGTACTGGACGCTCTGGTGCGAGCTGCGGTTCTACGTCCTGTTCGGCGTCGTGATGCTGTGGCGCGGGCTGACCCTGCACCGCACGCTGCTGTTCTGTTACGGCTGGCTCATCGCCGGGGCGGTGGCCGCGGCCGGCAAACTGCCCGTGCTCGAGCTGGTCTTCCAGTCGCAGTACGCTCCGCTGTTCGTGGCCGGCATCGCGTTCTTCCTGATCCACAAGTTCGGCTCGAACCTGCAGATCTGGGGTGCGATCGCGCTTTCCTGGATGATGGCCATGCACAACGTGGACAGGCGGGTGATCGCCGCCGCCAAGGTCGGCCGGGTCGACCTCGACCCGAAGGTCGGCATGCTCGTGATGACGCTGTTCTTCGTCGTCCTGGGCATCATCGCGCTCGGCTGGACGGCCCGGATCCAGTGGCGCTGGCTGACCTATGCCGGTGCGCTGACCTACCCGTACTACCTGCTGCACCAGAGCATCGGCTGGTCGCTGATCCACGGCCTGAACGGCCGGCTCGACCCGTGGCTGGTCCTGTCGCTGACGATCGGGATCCTGCTGGTGTCGGCCTGGTTGTTGCATCGCCTGGTCGAGAAACCCGTCGCCAAGCTGCTCAAACGCACGCTCGACCAGGCGTCGGCGGCGATGCGGGACAGCGCCCGCCAGGAGCGCGAACGCACCTCCGCCGCGTCGGACCCGGCCAGTGCCCCCTGACCGGCCGCGGACGTGATCAGTGCGGGTAGGCCTTGGGGACGCGGGTGGTGACCTCGTTGCGGAACGCTTCGATGCGGGTGATCACCTGGCGGCGGCCGATCGTGTTCTCGATCCGGTCCAGGTAGAGGCAGCGGGCCGCCAGCTTGTCCAGGTCGACCGTGAAGTACATGGCCATCAGCGGGTTCACGAACAGCTGGCTGCCGCTGGTGCGCCGGGTGAACTGGACGTCGCCGAACTCGCCGGCCAGGGCCGCGGCGATCTGGCCGTTGACGATGCTCGGCCGGTCCGGCGTGTTCGTCGCGGCGTGCGCGACCGCGTCCCGGTACAGGATCGCCTCCGGGCTCGCGCCGGGGATCGACAGCGCACCCAGATAGCCGCCTTCCCGGTCCAGCGCGGCCAGGTTCTCCAGCACCTGCACATGGTTCACGTCGTGGTAGGCGTCGATGCCGAAGCCGAGGCAGGTCACCAGTTTCACCGGCACGTCCAGGGCGGTGACCGCGCCGAGGCTGGTGATGTCCTCCACGGGGGTGCCGACGCCGTTCTCGTCGCCGCGGCAGAGGATGTCGGTGCCGCCGTCGACCAGCACGATCGCGTCCACGTCGAGCCGCGCGATCAGGAATCGGTAGGCCTCCCGCAACGTCTGCACGCCCAGCGGCGGGAAGGCGTAGACGGTCGACGGCATGTCGTTCGCGGCCAGCCAGCGGGACAGGGTGCCCTCCGGGAAGTACCAGTCCGGGCTGGTCGACGACGGGGTCACCTCGACCACGTGGTCGCTGATCCAGGATTCGCGGTCGAGGAGTTCCAGCTCGGAGAAGGACAGGTTCGCCAGGTGCACCTCCGTTCCGGCGGCACGCAGCGCCAGGGCCAGGGGGAGGCCGGCGTAGATGTCGAAGCCGCCGCCGGCCCCGGCGATCAGGACTCGGCGAGCGGCGGAGAGGGCGGCGAACAGGGGCGGCACGGCGAGCGCGAACGGGTCTGTCACGCCGACCATGATGCCCGTACGGGGAAAGGGCCTTGATCTAGCGTTGGCGGCGCTCGGCGAGCATCGCGCAGAACAGGGCGCCTTGCTCGATCGCGTCGTCGAGGGCGACGTGGCTGTGCGGGAAGTCGCCGAACCAGCGGCGGGGCATGCTGCGTTTCACCGTGCTGCGGAAGTCGGTGCCGAGGACCGCCATCGCGTACGTCTTGATGTCGAGCGCCGAGTGCGAGAACGGGCTGGCCTCGGTGAACCGGATCAGGTACCAGTACACGAACGTGAAATCGAACCCTGCCGGATATCCGACGAACACCGGCCGGCCCGGAAGCGTTTCGAGCCATTTGCGGTATCGATGCATCGCCGGGGTGGGGTGTTCCGGATCTTTCCGGCACGCCTCCCACGCGGCCGGCTGGGTGGCCCACCACTTCATGGTCGCGGGATGCCCGGACGCGTCGGGGAGCGTCTCGAGGTTGACACTGAACGTGTCGATCAGCGTGCCGTCCTCGACGTATGCCGCCGAGCCGAGACTCAGCATCGAGTGCGGCCCGGGGATCGGCCCGTCCGTCTCGACGTCCGTGCTGACGTAGACCTCCGCGCGTGCCATGCCCGCACCCTACGGGCCGGTCCGCCCGTGGGCGACTCGTTTGATGGCACGGTCTATGGTGAGCGGCCGATGCCTAGGGACGGAGTCGCAAC
The DNA here is from genome assembly GCF_044388125.1 of Actinoplanes sp. NPDC020271. Taxonomy (NCBI): domain Bacteria; kingdom Bacillati; phylum Actinomycetota; class Actinomycetes; order Micromonosporales; family Micromonosporaceae; genus Actinoplanes; species Actinoplanes sp. NPDC020271. The sequence goes on along the minus strand of NZ_JBIRWQ010000016.1, from coordinate 153,910 downwards.
GATGAAGATGGGACGTCTGGCCGTCACGGGTGCGGCCCTGGTGGCGCTCGCCGGCCTCAGCGCCTGCACCGACAAGGAGACGCCGGCCGCGAGTTCGACCGGTGCGGCCCCCGTCGCCGAGTCGGCCACCGCGTCGGCGAGTGCCGCGGCGAAGGAACTGGGCGCGGCGGCGCTCAAGGTCACCGAGTCGTCCGGCAAGATCCACATGACGATGGCCGGCGGGATGACCGGCGAGGGCGCGTTCGACACCCCGAACAAGGCGCTCGACATCACGATGACCATGGCGGGTCTCGGCGACGTCAGCATCCGCGAGGTCGGCACCGACATGTACATGAAGTTCGGCGGCGCTGCCGCGAAGAGCTTCGGCAACGGCAAGTGGATGCACATCGACGCCAGCAAGATGCCCGAGACCAGCGCGCTGAGCCTGGAGAAGAACGACCCGCGCAACACCGCGAAGCTGCTCGAGCAGACCACCGACGTGAAGAAGTCCGGCAACACGTTCACCGGCACGCTCGACATCACGAAGTCGCCGAGTCTGACCGCCGAGATGGTCAAGGCCATGCAGGGCAAGAGCACGCAGGTCCCGTTCACCGCGCAGGTCGACTCCGACGGCTACCTGACGAAGATGACCATGGACATGAACGCGGTCGCGCAGGGCGCCGGCAAGGTCGAGGCGTCGTACACCGACATCGGGTCGAAGGTCGCCATCGCCCGGCCCGCCAAGAACCAGACGGTCGAGATGTCCGACTCGGTCCTCAAGTCCATCGGCGGCTGATCCCGGTTTCTCGCGCAAGGTCAAACCCCTTCGCGCGTACGGGCGTCAGCTCCCGCCGTAGCTCACCCTCGCCCGGGACCGGTGGCGGCCCGTCCTCGCTCGGGACCCCGGTCCCGGGCTCCGGCAGAATTGCCGGATGTCCCGGCCGGGCCCCGCCGACCCACGGGAAATCGCCGAGGCGCTCGTCCCCCGGGCCCGGTGGGAGTCCGCACGCCTCGCCGAGCCCGGGAACATGCGCCACGTCATGCCCCCGGGGTCGCCGCGGTGCGCGTCAGCAAGCAGGCCAGGGCTGCCGCACGCCGCGAAGAACACGCCGGACCGGCCGAGCATCGTCAACGGCCAGATCGCCGCGGCCCTGGCCGGCAAGTTCGGCGACGTCCAGTTCACCCGGCGCACCAGCGGCAGCCAGCTGTTCGTGAACCCGCTGATGGCCATGTACTTCACGGTCGACCTGGACAAGCTGGCGGCCCGCTGCCTCTACCTGGACCGGATCGAGAACACGATCGGCCGCCGCCAGGTGATCACCCGCATCGAAGCGTTCCGCAACGAGGCCACCACCCGAATCCCGACGTCCTACCTCACCGACAAGAAATCCCGGCGCACCCACTGATCTGCCGAAAGTAGTGCGTCGACCAGAGGGCGGTCGCCGTTCGGTCACGGCTGTATCCGCGGTGGTTCGACCTTGATAGCGTCCAGCCGTGGATAGCGCTGATGACTTACAACTTGCGTTCGACATGTCGGATCGGGCAGCAAGTTGGCGCTTACATACTTCGAGGCCTGCGTTTCGGCGACGTTGAAGGCGGACGGCACACCCGTCACCAAAGCCGACCGGGCAGTCGAGCAATTGTTCCGCGAAGCGCTGTCTGCTGCGAGGCCGGATGATGCGTTACTGGGCGAGGAATTCGGTCGGCTCGGTGAGTCCGAGCGGGTCTGGATTATCGACCCGGTAGATGGCACGTCTTTCTTCACCCGACGTGACCCGAACTGGCGTGTACACCTCGCGCTGGAGATTGCCGGCAGCATTGAGATTGCTGTCGTCGCTGATCCTGCGCTACGGCGATGCTGGTGGGCGACCCGAGGTGGCGGGGCGTTCGAGTGTTCCTGGCCACGCGAGGATTCCGGGACGAAGCGCCTTGCAGTCAGCGCGACTTCGAACCTGGCTGATGCTCGGCTAAACGCCTTGGGAAACGCATCCAGAGCCCGCCTCTTACCTGGCGTCGACCATGCGCCGGCAAGTCCCCTTCCCCTGGTTGAGCTGGTTCGCGGCGAAATCGACGGGTTGCTGGCCGAGGGCTACCACACCTGGGATCACGCGCCATGGATCCTTCTCGTCGAGCAAGCGGGCGGCCGATTCACCGACCAGACCGGAGGGCGTGCGAGCTACCAAGGTGGTGGCCTGTACTCCAACGCCAACTTGCACAGTCAGCTACTCACCGCGCTTCAATACCCGGTACCCGCCTAACCTGCCGAGACAAAGCAACCTACCGCAGTAACTGTCGTTCAACCACGGTCATCTCATGCGCGAGTCGCGTGCTCGGCCTGCTCAATCGCCGATGAATACCAATTCGCCGTGCTGCTCCGCGCAGTGCTCCGCCATCAATCGAAGCCGCATCAGCCCACGATGCTCAGTGCTCGCCTTCGCGAGGGTGAGCAGTAGCTCGACATCGGTGACGAGCTGCTGCATCTGGCTGGCGCCGAAACGGGTCTCACGATGGGGATCGAGTCGACCCAGGAGCCGGAGTGCCGGATTCCCGTGGAACACCAGCCGGTCGAAGTCGCCAGCGGCGTCGAAGAACCCGCCGGCCGGATCCGGTAGTCGTTGTATCCGCTCGCCGGCCAGGCGCAGCTCGACCTGAATGCCCATCCCCTGATGATCCACGATGCCGCGCTGGCGTCCTCATCTGCCGCGAGTCGCGCGCCACGGCAGTTCAGTTGGGTATCGACTCGACGGCATCCGAGGTGCGCAAACTGGGTCGCCGAGCTTCGTTGCGGTTGGCTACCGTCGCCGGATGAGGCATCCGAGTCGATACCGCTATGTCGGTCCGGCGGAGTTCCAAGACCTCCTTCCGTCTGCGGAGGCGGTCACCGTTGGCTCCAGCGCTGTTCTTGGCCGCTGGCTTGCTGGGCGTGATCGAACCGAGCTGGACGAACCCTTTACCTTCGTCGTGACGCTCGATGGTGGGCTCCGAGTTGCCCCACGTCGTAGCGAGCACGTCGCCCTGGCATCGGGCCGGGACGTACTCGCTGCAGGCGAAATGACGTTCACCCTCGAAGCCGGCGTTCATCGCGTGGTGGAGGTGACTAACCAATCGACCGGCTATTGCCCCGGCCCGGAATGCTGGCCGGCGGTATGCGAAGCACTCGATCGGCTTGGGCTCAGGCATCCAGGCGACTTCACCACCAAGCTGGTCTTCCGGCGCTGCCCGGCCTGCGGTGAACGCAATATCGTTCGCGAAGGCGATTTCACCTGTGCCTTGTGTGAGGGCGTCCTGCCCGCGTACTGGAACTTCGCATCGACCTGACAGGGGAGGCGGCCGACGTCCTCTTCTGCCGCAGACCGTGCGGGCGGGGTGTGGGCTGGCACTGGTACTGCATGAGACGGTGGTCCGGCTCGGCGGCCCTTCATATTCCGGCGCATCGAGCGCCAGGCATAGGAGACAACGGCGCCGTTGAGGAGTGCTGCAACGGCGAAGGCTGCCAGCACTCCAGCCCCTTGGAGCATGTCGGCTGCGCTCGGGCTCATACCCAGGAGATCGCTCAGGACACCGACTGCCAAGGCGCTGAGCATCAAGGCCGGGTAGATCGTCACGCCGATCGGCAATGTCAGGCCGATGGCGATGAGGTAGAGCACTGGCGCCACCGAGTGCGGGGTCACGAACGAACTACCTACCAGCAGGGTGACCATGCCGGCGTAGCCGGGCACGGCCCAGGCTGCGCCACCCCTCGGAATCACGGGTGTCCGGGCGGTTTGCGGTGCTGTTGCGGCGTACGGAGGCATTTTCTGTCCTTGGTCAGCGAGCAAGGAAGTACAGCATCTTCTTCGGTCCCGGCCTACTACTGAAGGGGTGAAGTCACATCGGTCGTGATGCTCGTTGGCGTCCTTCTCCGCCGCTGTCCGGACTGGGACGGGCTGCTGTCACGGGCCGTGGCCTGCTGCCTGGGGCGGGCCTCTTTGTCGTTCCGAGGTCAGTGCGGCCCGGTATCGTCCGCGTTGCCTAGTCACGGGTCCGTTCGTAGAGCGGCGAGGGTCTTCGAGTTGCCCTCTGTAGCAGTCGCAATGAACGCATCCAGGGCTGGAAATCCTCCACGCCTCCTTGAGTCAGCCAGCGCAGCTGAGGTGGCGATGCAAGGTCGAGCAGAACGACACTCAGGCACGATACGGCCGCACCGATGAGCTATGACGCGAGCGTGGACGCAGCTTGTCGACGCCGCCTCGGCCAAATGTCCTTCCTTGGCCGGCGCCCTCTTCTGTCGACGGTCGTGCGCTGCTGCGCCAACGGCTGCCGCTGTGCGCCGACAGCGGGTTACAGCAGCCCGCGCGCCAGCATCTCCGTCTCGACCGCTTCTCTACGGCGTCGCCAATCGCGCCGAGCCTTGGCGTTTCGGCCCGGCGACCTGTTGGGCGACTGCTCGTACTCCCGAGCCAGGTCCAGGCGGTCGGCCAGCTGCTCATCGGTGAGGCGCGCTCAACTGCCGCCGACAGTGAGCGCCGCTCTGTTTGCTGTCGGCGACGACGCCCGTTGCTGGCCGCCCGGCCGCCGCCCGGATGCGTAGACTGGCCGGGTGACGACCGGCCCCGACTCCGGTCCCGGTCGGCGTCGCGGCCCGCGTACCGATCTGGACGTCCGCGCCCGGCTGGTGGCGGTGGCCGAGCGGATGTTCGGGGAGCAGGGCCTGGACCCGGTGTCCGCCCGAGCCGTGGCCCGTGAAGCGGGCGTGGCGCCGGGGGCACTCGCGTACCACTTCCCCGCAGGCAAGCCTGCCCTGGTCGCCGCGGTTGTCGACCGCCGGATGGCTCTCGTCGGCGAGGACATGTCCCGCCGGCTTCGCGCACTGCTGGATCGGGATGGTGAGGTCACGCCCCGGGAACTGGTCGAGGCGGTGCTGATGCCGGCCGTCGCCCTGATCCAGGCCGACCCTGAGGGTGGCCTGCGTTGGATGCGCATCATCGCCCGGCTGCAGTTGGCGGAGGATCCTTCCTGGGTTGCGGCGGTCAGCGGTGGGCCGAAGTTGGACGAACTGCTCGCCGCGGTGTCGGCCCGGGTACTGCCGGACCGTGATCGGCACGAGGTGGTCGGCCGGGTCGGCATCGCGGTCTTCTCCGTTCTCGCCCTGCTGGTGAGTCCTGAGCAGGTCGGCGGGGTGCGCGGAGTTCCTGGCGCCGGTCTCGACCCGGGTTTCGTCGAGCGACTGGCCGATTTCGCCGCCGCCGGCATCGAGGGCGGCCGGGCAAGGACCGAGAGCCAGGTCTAGGCCGCGCTCCGCTTTCGCCGCCGCCGGCATCGAGGGCGGCCGGGCGAGGACCGAGAGCCAGGTCTAGGTCGCGCTCCGCTTTCGCCGCCGCCGGCATCGAGGGCGGCCGGGCAAGGACCGAGAGCCAGGTCTAGGTCGCGCTCCGAGCGGAGCCGTCGACGACCGTCTGATAATTTGAACACGTGACCAAATTCCTCGAGGCTGCCCGCTCGGCCTCCGGGCGGCGCGAGCGCTGGTTCGCGGCCGCCCTGCGGGTGTCCGCCGGGCTGATGCTGCTCCTCGCGGGCATCACCCACCTGACCGTCGCGCGGACCGAGTTCCAGGCGCAGGTGCCGTCGTGGTTTCCCGCCGACCCCGACGTCGTGGTGCTGGTCTCCGGAGTGCTGGAGATCCTCATCGGCGGTGCCGTCGTCGTGCTGCGCCGCTGGCGGGCACTGACCGGGCTGGTCATGACGGCGTTCCTCGTCGCGGTCTTCCCGGGCAACATCGCCCAGTACCTCGACCACGTCGACGGTTTCGGCCTCGACACCGACCGGGCACGCCTGGTGCGCCTGATCGTCGAGCCGCTGCTGTGGGCCTGGGCGTTCGTCCCGTCGAATGCGTGGCGTCTGGTCCTGCAATGGGCCCGGCCCACGTCTGTCGGCGAGAGGCATCAGCCCTGACGCTGTGCCGGTAATTCGGTCGCCCGGTCCCGTGGCGGAGGCTACGGTGCTGTTCATGTTCACGCCCGGTCTGCAGCTGCCCCTCACGGTGGCTCCCGTGTGCGTGTTTCCCGGCGTCGATTCGCGAGTCTGACCCGTCCCCACCGGCAGCAGAACCCGGGGACGGGTCGGCTCGTCGTGCGCGGTTCTGGCGCGTGCCGGTTGGCATCGGCGCGCGTACCACCCGTTGCCTCGCATCCAGTGAGGAATGAAGATCAATGGCCAAGAGCCAGTTCGTGCGTACGAAGCCCCACCTCAACATCGGCACGATGGGTCACGTCGACCACGGCAAGACGACGCTGACCGCCGCGATCACGAAGGTTCTCGCCGAGCGCGACCCGGTCGCCAACCGGTACGTCGCGTTCGAGGGGATCGACCGTGCGCCGGAGGAGGCCGCCCGCGGGATCACCATCACGATCGCGCACGTCGAGTACGAGACCGCCACCCGCCACTACGCCCACGTCGACATGCCCGGTCACGCCGACTACGTCAAGAACATGATCACCGGCGCGGCGCAGGTGGACGGCGCGATCCTGGTCGTCTCCGCGCAGGACGGGTCGATGCCGCAGACCCGCGAGCACGTGCTGCTCGCACAGCGGGTCGGCGTGCCGTACCTGGTGGTGGCTCTGAACAAGAGCGACATGGTCGACGACCCGGAGCTGCTCGACCTGGTCGAGCTCGAGGTCCGTGAGCTGCTGTCCGCCTACGGTTTCCCCGGTGACGAGGTGCCGGTGGTCCGGGTCAGCGCGCTCAAGGCCCTCGAGGGCGACCCGCGCTGGGTGTCGTCGGTCGTCGAGCTGCTCGACGCGGTCGACGCCTACGTGCCGATCCCGCCGCGCGAGCTGGGGGAGCCGTTCCTGATGCCGATCGAGAACGTCCTGTCGATCAGCGGCCGGGGCACGGTCGTCACCGGCAAGGTCGAGCGCGGCGAGCTGCGGGCCGGCGAGCCGGTCGAGATCGTCGGCCTCGGTCCCACGCTGGCCGGCGTCGCGACCGGGCTGGAGACGTTCGGCAAGGTGCTGGAGTCGGCGCAGGCCGGCGACAACGCGGCCGTGCTCCTGCGCGGGATCAAGCGTGACCAGGTCGAGCGTGGCCAGGTGCTCGCGGCGCCGGGATCGGTTCGCCCGCACACGATTTTCCAGGCTCGGATGTACGCGTTGACGGCCGCCGAAGGGGGCCGGCACACGCCTTTCGAGACGCACTACCGTCCGCAGTTCTACTTCCACACGACGGACGTGTCCGGTGGGATGGACCTGGGTGACCGCGACCTGGTCATGCCCGGCGACACTCTCGACGCCGTCACCGTCCACCTGGGCAAGCCGGTGGCGCTGGAGGTGGGTCTGGGCTTCGCGGTCCGCGAGGGCAACCGCACGGTAGCCGCCGGAACGGTGACCGCCGTCCTGGACTGACCCGGTGAGGGGTGTGCAAGCACCCCTCACCCCACGGCGGCTGGGCATCAAGGGTGTGTCGGGCCGGCGGTCAGGATCAGGCGGTCGGCGGTGGAGGTGAAGTTGCGCAGCCGCAGGCTGTTGGCGACCACGAACACCGACGAGAACGCCATCGCGCCCCCCGCGATCATCGGGTTGAGCAGGCCCGCCGCCGCCAGCGGCAACGCCGCCACGTTGTAGGCGAACGCCCAGAACAGGTTGCTCTTGATGATCCGCAGGGTGCGGCGCGACAGCCGGATCGCGTCCACCGCCACGGTCAGGTCGCCCCGGACCAGGGTCAGGTCGGACGCCTCGATCGCCACGTCCGTGCCGGTCCCCATGGCCAGCCCCAGGTCAGCCTGGGCGAGCGCGGCAGCGTCGTTCACCCCGTCGCCGGCCATCGCCACGACCCTGCCGGATTTCTGCAGACGTTCGACGACGGCCACCTTGCCGGCCGGCAGCACCTCGGCGATCACCTCGTCGATGCCGACCTCGGCCGCGACCGCCTGGGCCGCCCGATTGTTGTCCCCGGTCAGCAGGATCGGAGTCAATCCGAGTTTGCGCAGGCCGGCTACCGCGACACGGCTGGTCGGCTTGACCGTGTCGGCGACCGCGAGCACGCCCCGGGCCACCCCGTCCCAGCCGGCGACGACCGCTGTCCGGCCGGCCGACTCCTCCTCCGCGGCGGCGGACGCCACCTCGGGCGGGACGGTCCAGCCCTCCCGTTCCAGCAGCGCGGCCCGGCCGACGATGACGTCCTTCCCGGCGACTTCACCTCGTACGCCGAATCCCGCCATGCTGGTGAAAGAGCGGACCGGAAGCGAATCAGCGGCCGTGGTGGCGATCGCCGTGGCGATCGGGTGTTCCGAGCCGGACTCGACGGCGGCGGCCAGCCGGAGCAGCTCGTCGGGGTCCTGGCCGGGGGCGGGACGGACGGCGGCCAGCGACATCCGGCCGGTGGTGACCGTGCCGGTCTTGTCCAGGATGATCGTGTCGACCCGGCGGGTCTGCTCCAGTGCCTCCGGACCTTTGATCAGGATGCCGAGCTGGGCGCCCCGGCCGGTGCCGACCAGCAGCGCGGTCGGCGTGGCCAGGCCCAGCGCGCACGGGCAGGCGATGATCAGCACCGCGACCGCGGCGGTGAACGCCGGCGTCCAGCCCGCGCCGGTGCCGGACCACCAGCCCAGCGTGGCCACCGCCAGCGCGATCACGACCGGGACGAAGACGCCGGAGATGCGGTCGGCGAGCCGCTGGACGCCGGCCTTGCCGGCCTGGGCCTGCTCGACCAGGCGGGCCATCTGCGCGAGCTGGGTGTCCGCGCCGACGCGGGTGGCCCGGACGATCAGGCGGCCACCGGCGTTGACCGTGCCACCGACGACGGTGACGCCGGGCGCGACCTCGACCGGGACGCTCTCGCCGGTCAGCATCGACGCGTCGACCGCGGACGTGCCCTCCTCGACCACGCCGTCGGTGGCGATCTTCTCGCCGGGGCGGACCACGAACCGGTCGCCGGTGGCGAGGTTCGCGATCGGGATGCGGACCTCGTGGGCCTCGCGCAGCACGGCGACGTCTTTCGCGCCCATCTCCAGCAGCGCGCGCAGGGCCGACCCGGCGCGCCGTTTCGCCCGGGCCTCGAAGTAGCGCCCGGCCAGCAGGAACGTGGTGACCCCGGCGGCCGCCTCGAGGTAGATGTGGCCGGCGCCGTCGGTGCGTCCGATGTCGAACCGGAACGGGTGCGTCATGCCGGGCTCGCCGGCCGTGCCGAGGAACAGCGCCCACAGCGACCAGCCGAACGCGGCGAGCGTGCCGAGCGAGACCAGCGTGTCCATGGTGGCCGCGCCGTGCCGCAGGTTGACCCAGGCCGCGCGGTGGAACGGCCGGCCGCCGTAGACGACGACCGGCGCGGCCAGCGTCAGCGACAGCCACTGCCAGTGGTCGAACTGCCAGGCCGGGACCATGGCCAGCAGGATCACCGGGACGCTGAGCACGGCCGAGATGATCAGCCGATCGCGCAGCGGATCCGACTCTTCCTGCGGTTTTTCGGCCTTCTTCTCCGCCGCCGTGTAGCCGGTCTTCTCCACCGTGGCGATCAGGTCGGCGGTGCTCACCCCATCGACAGCGTTGATGGTGGCTTTCTCCGTGGCGTAGTTGACCGACGCGCTGACCCCGTCCATCCGGTTCAGCTTCTTCTCGATCCGTGAGGCGCAGGACGCGCAGGTCATGCCCCCGATTTCGAGTTCGACAATCATCGCTGATCCTCAGTTGTGGGTGTGGCCGGCGCCGGTCGTGGCGGTGAACTCGGCGAGATGCACCCGGCCGTCGTGCTTGAACTCCAGGAAGAGCCGGTACGCCCCGGTGGCCGGCACGGACGCGTCGACCGTCACGTCCGGCCCGGCGGTCGCGCCCTCCTGCGGGTGCAGGTGCAGGTAGGCGAGGTCGCCCTGGTGCAGCGCGACCAGGTGGCCGAACGACCCGAGATAGGGCTCCAGCGTCACCGGCTGACCGTTTCTGCTCACCGAGACGGTCATCCACGAGTCGGTGCCGGCCTGCGGCTCGCCGGCGCGGGTCACCGTGTACCCGTCGACGGTCGTCGCCCACGCCGGTTGCGGCAGGAGCCGCGGCTGGTAGTCACCGGGGGCGTCGAGGTCGGCGCCGAGCACCAGTTCCTCCGCCCGGGCGCGGGGCGTGAAGTCGGCGAACGCCCGGTAGGCCCCCGGCTCGGCGATCGTCAGCGGGACCGACCACGTGCCGTCGGCGGCGCGGACCGGGTGCAGATGCTGATAACCGGCCATGTCGCGACGGACCACGATCAGGTGCAGCTCGGTCCCGTGCTCCTCGGTGAACTGCGTGACCGCGCGCCCGTCCGGCCCGACGATCCGGAACGCGAACGTCTGCGCCGAACCGGCCGTCAGCCGCGTGGTCAGCGGACTCAGCGTGTAGCCGGCCCGGGTGATCTGCAGCCCCTCGGCGGGCACCGCGCTCGCCTCGTGCCCGGAGTGCTCGTCCATGGCCGGGTGCGCCGGGGCCGGAGCCGGTTTCGCGTCCGGCCCGAAGGCGCGCCCGGCCCCTGCCGCGCCGGCGAAAACCACGATCAATCCCAGCGCGTACGTCATGAGCCGCACCGAAGTCCTCATACCTTCACCATACACATACCCCTAGGGGGTACCAAGGAGCCCGATATGATCCGCCGCGTGGAGTTCCTCTGTTACCACCGTGACCGCGCCGGCTCCGGCGACCTGCGACTCGCGTTGCGCGAGCAGCACTGGGCCTACATGGACCGCTTCGCCGATCGCATGATCGCCCGCGGCCCCACCTTCGACGGCGAGACGCTCACCGGCAGCCTGCACATACTCGACCTGCCGGACCCGGCGGCCGCCCGTGCCTTCGCCTTCGAGGAACCCGGCTACCAAGCCGGCGCCTACCGCGACGTGCTGATCCGCCGCTGGGAGAACCGCCTGGGCCGGACGATGTGGGACTTTCCCGCCGGTCGTGCGGGCGGGCCGTACTTCCTGGTGCTCGGCCTGGGCGAAGGTCCCGCGGCCGACCTGGCACCGGGCGCGGGGGAGTGGCTGATCGCCCAGGGCCCGCTGCTCTCCGACGACGGGTCGCAGTGGCTCGGGACCGCCGCCCTGGTCCACGCCGACTCGCCGGCGCGGGCTCGACGCGTACTCACCGCTGACCGTTACGCCGCGGTCGAGGTCCACGCGTGGGCTTTCGGTGGTCGTCCCGCGTGAGGGGCATTCCTCAAGCTATAGCGCGATGTGGCCGGAAATATTATGGCCGAAGACACCTGATGTTGCCGCCGCTGCCGGCGCATGCTGCTCGTAGAGCACGTTGGTTGCGAAGGAGGCGACGTCATGTTGCTGGAGAAGAGCCCTTCCGCCCGGCCCCGGGGAAACGTCCCGCAGGCCCCGCCGGCGTTCGCGGCGAGCCGGACGTACCCGCCGATGGTCTGGTCGCACCCCGGCCTGGGCCGGTCCCTGGCCGAGGGTCTCGGCGGCATCGGGCGGGCCATGGGCGCGGCCGTCCTGGTCGTCGCGGCGCTGATCAGCGCCGGGATGGTGATCGCGCTCGTGCTGACGACCGTCGTCCGGATCTTCGGCATCGACGCCTCCTCCGGCTACTGAGGAAGGGCGCCGGGTCGCACTCTCCCGGGGGGCCCAGGGCTGCGCGTCACCGGATGGTGCTTTCGTTTGCATGATTGTCAACAATCGGTTCTGCCCATCTGGCGAGCATGTGTCGTCGCACTGCTCGCCGTCATGGTGATTGTTGACAATTCGGGTCAGAGGCTACGGTTGCCGGGGCGCGGTACCGTACCGGTCCGGTACGCATCCAGACGGGGGACTGATGACCAGCGCGCGCGACGCCCTGCGCGAGGCGATCCTGACCGGCGCCTACCTGCCCGGCGAGCGGCTGGTCGAGGCTCAGCTCATCGAGCGGTTCGGCGCCGGCCGGTTCACCGTCCGGCTCGCCCTGCAGGACCTGGCGGCCGAGGGCCTGGTGGAGATCCAGCGCAACCGCGGCGCCGTGGTCCGCAAGATCAGTCTCGCCGAGACCATCGAGATCACCCAGGTCCGCATGGTCCTGGAAGGCCTGGTCGCCGCGCGCGCCGCCGAGCGGGTCACCACCGCCCAGGCCGCCGAGCTGGACGAGATCGGCCTGCTGATGCGGCGCGCGGTGGAGACCGGCGAGCACCGCCGCTACAGCGACCTGAACCGGCGGCTGCACACGCTGATCCGGACGATCGCCGGGCACGGCACCGCCGACCGGCTGATCGACACGCTCAAGGCCCAGCAGGCCCGCCACCAGGTCATGCTCGCCCTGGTGCCGGGCCGACCGCAGCAGTCCCTGCCGCAGCACGAGGCGGTCATCGCGGCGGTCCGGTCGCGCGACCCGAAGGCCGCCGAGCTGGCGATGCGGGACCACATCGCGAGCGTGATCGAGGTCCTGGAGGGTCTCGACGACACCTGTTGAGCGCTCTGCCATCACATCGGGGGATTTCCGGCGATCTGCGTATCACCGATGCTCGTGGGGTGGCGCGTCTTCTGATCTGGCTCTCCGGTGCCGACGTCGACACCCTGGAGCGCAGCCCGCGGGAGCGGCGCAAGTTCTCCGGCCTCGGCGGTGTCGTGCTGACCACCGCGTGCATGGCCGCCATCTCGTCGGCGTTCGCGCTGCACAACGGGGCCCGGGCCCCGCTCTGGGCGGCGATCCCGGTGGCGCTGCTCTGGGGCCTGGCGATCGCGAACCTGGACCGCTGGCTCGTGGCCGCCGCGTCGCGCCGGGAACGCTGGTGGCAGAACCTGTTCACGCTGCTCCCTCGGTTGCTGCTGGCCCTGGTGATCGGCGCGGTGGTCTCCACGCCGCTGGTGCTGTGGATCTTCCAGCGCGAGATCCAGGCCCAGCTCACCGTCGACCAGCAGGCCGACCGCAACCGGTTCGAGGCGGCGCTGAGCGCGGACACCCGGTTCGCGCCGATCCCGGATCTGGCGGCCGAGGTCGTCCGGCTGCAGCGGGTCGCGGCCGGCGCCGAGATCGACGACGTGGTCGGTAAGGACCCCGCGGTCGTCCAGGCGAAGGCCGACTTCGATCAGATCGACAGGAAGTGGGCGCAGGCCGAGGCGGACGCCCTCTGCGAGTTCGACGGCAGTTGCGGGTCGAAACGCAAGGGCGGCGGTCCGGCCTATCAGAAGAAGCTGCAGTACGCCCGGGACCTGCGCATCCAGCGTGACGGCGCAGCAGCGAGACTGGACACGGCCAAGAACACGGCCTTGGACCGGCAGAAGAAAGCGAGCACCGGGCAGCAGGCCGACGCGCGCGGCGACCTGCCCGCCAAGCAGGCCGAGCTGGCCCGGCTCACACAACTCCGGGCCGCCGAGCAGGACCGCTACCTGGTCGACAGCCGCAACGACCGGGGGCTGCTGGCGCAGATCGAGGCGCTCAGCGAGATCACCGGCCGCAACGAGACGCTGAAGACCGCCTACCTGACGCTGCTGCTGTTCATCACCGCCGTGGAGGTCCTGCCGGTGCTGACGAAGTTCCTGCTCAACGTGGGCCCGGCGACCGCTTACGACCAGATCCTGGCCTCCGCCGAGAAGGCCGACGTGGAGCTCGCCAAGAGCACGCTGCAGGTCGAGCGGGAGCACCGGGAGAAGGAGTTCGCCGAACGCTCCGAGCGGGAGGCGACCATCGGCGCCGAGCTGCGCGACAAGGAACTGCGCCGCTGGCGCGCCGGTGAACTGCGGCGGCTCAGCGGTCCACCGGCCGCGGCACCGTCCCGGCGGCGGTCGCGGCCCGGGCCGGTGCCGACGGCCGGCTACAGCGACTGGCCGGACGACGAACTCGGCGGCCGGACCACGGTGGGCGGGCCGGGCCCCGCCCCGGCCGGCGGCGCGGACACCGACGACACCGACAGCATGGGCTGGCGTTTCCGCCAGGACTAGGTGTGATGTCCAGCTAGGCCGCGTTTCGCCATTCGACCGCGCCTCGCACTCGGCCGAACGACGAAACGCGGCCTAGCGGGGCGAGACGGCGGTCGGCGGTGGCGTCGGCTTGGCGTCGTCGGTGCGGCCCGGCGCCAGGATCAGGATGACGATCATCGCGGCCAGGGTCACCACCGCGATCGCCGCGATCATGAGCGTGTTCTTCCGGCTCCAGCCGCCGGCGTCGGCCGTGACGGGCGGTTCCGACGCCCGGTTGACCAGGATCCGCAACTCGGCGGCGGCCTTGCGGTCGGTGCCGGTCAGAGTCCGGATCAGGTCCTCGCTCGTCTCCACCGGCAGCGGCGGCACCTCCTCCATGATCACCCGCATCAGCTCGGCCGGACGCCGTACGTGCAGCAACTCCTCCCGGGCCGCCGCCGTCACCCGGTGATGCCGCCGCAGCTCCCCGACGATCACCTGGGTCCGGATCGGGAACAGTTCCGGCGCGTCCGGCACGAGCAGCCCGGCCGCCAGCAGCCAGTCCCGGGCCGCGACGAGATCCATTGGCGTCTTCCACGGCCGCCGCGTCTGCCACCACCGCAGCGCGTGCCCGGCCCGCTCCTCCGGCCGGTACGCCTGCCGGAACAGTTCCGCCAGCCGCCGCAACCAGTCCGCCTCCCCGGGGTCCCGGCCGGTCGGCAGCCCGAGCGGGTTCTCCTCGGTCCGGTCCTGGGCCTGGATCAGCCCGGCGAGCAGCTCATGTTCCAGCACCGGCTCGATCCGGATGGTCAGCAGGATCCGCCGGGCCTGGGCCGGCTGGTCCCGCCCGATCCGGCGCACCTTGTCGCGGTGATTCCGGGCCAGTTCCTCGCGTCCGTGCCGGGTGTCGAGCATGTCCAGCGCCTCCTCCTGACGCACCGGCGGCGCCGAGCCGGTGCCCTGGCGGACCAGTTCCAGCAGGCTCAGGTCGCCGCGGCGCCGTCCCGGGTGCGGCCGGCCCTGAGCGGCCCGGTCGACGAGCTGTTCGAAGCTCTTCTCCGCGGCCGGGTCGGCGAGGTACTCGGCGACCTGCCGCCCGGTGACCGCCCCACCGGCGAACGTCTGCCGCACGGCCCGCCCGAGGTCCGGCTCCCACTCGTGGAAGTCGGCCGGCCAGCGTCCGGCGACCACCCGCGGGCTGCCCGCGCCCGGTGGCTGGAGCAGGCACGTGGACCAGGACCACCGCCGCGCCTCGGCCTCGGGGACGATGCTCAGCGCGCGGCGGATCACCCAGGCGGCGTCGGCGGGCGGCCGGCCGATCGGGATGATCCGCTGCCCGAGCAGCACCCCGCCGAGCACCACGTTCAGGATCCCGGTCGGCGGTTCCTCCGCGGGCGGTGCGGCCGGCTCGGCGACCTGCTCGACGCCGCACTTCCAGCTCTCGTAGGCGTCCATCCCGGGCGGGGCGAACCCGAACCGGCAGGCGCCGGCCACCCCGAACGGCCCGCGCCGCCCCTGGACCACGAAACACCAGGTCCGGGCGTTGCCGACGACCACCCTCCGCAGCGTCCAGACCGGATGTTCCCCGGTGCGCCGCAGCCCTTCCGGCGGCTGGCTCAGGTCGTCGTGCAGCAGCGCCTCGGCGGCGGCCCAGTACTCGGGCGGGATCTCCTCGCCGTCGCGGTGCTGCGGGCTGAAGCCGGTCCCGCTGACGTCGGCCCACTCGACACGAATCAGCCGGGGGTTCACCGGCGTGTCCCCTCAGAAAAACGCTCCCCGGCGTGACCCTCGGAAAAAACGGTCATCGGCGCGCCCTCTCCAGAATGGCCAGCAGCAACTGGGTCAGCCCGGCGGCCCGTTCGTTGATCGGCGGAAAACAGTCGTCCGGGTCGCGCGGCCGCAGCTGTTCGTCGTTCTTGGCGACCGGCACCGTGGTCAGCGGCGAGCAGAGGAAGTACCGCATGGTCAGCCACGCCTCCTGGTGCATGCTGTTGAGCGCGTCCCGCTGCCCGAGCGCGAACGCGAGGCCGCACCCGACCGTCGACATCGCCAGGTCCCGCAGCAGCAGGTGCCCGTCGCTGCCGGGCCGGCGGGCCGAGTCGAGGTGCTCGTCGAGCGACGGGATCCGCAGCGACTGCGGGTGCTCGGCGATGCTGCCGGCCGGGATGTTCACCTTGGTCTCGGCGCCGTCGTGGACCAGGTTCCAGAACTCGGTGTCGTCCGAGTAGTGCCGGATCAGCCCGGCCGCGATCTGCTCGACCCGGCGACGGCGCCCTTCCTCCGGCGCGTGCCGCGCGCCGAGCAGGTAACCGAGCAGCTGCCCGGCCCCGGCGTCCGGGGTGGCGCGCCCGGCCGCCCAGCGGTTGAGGGTGAAACCCAGGTAGGTCGCCGCACCGGCCAGCACGTCGCCGGACGGGCCCAGCCCGGTCAGCCCGCAACCGCGGCGCAGCGCCTCCCGGATCAGGTCGCACTTGCTGATCGTGACCAGCATCTGCAGCGGGCGGCCCTCGGCGTCGGCGAGCGGGCCGTCGATCACGGTGATCTTCTCGCCGATCCGGTTCTGGATCGCCTCCCGGTTGACCCGGACCGTGTCGGCGCTGGCCTTGTCCACGGTGCCCGGCCGCAGGTTGCCGCCGAGCTGCAGCGACTCGTCCAGGTCGGGGTCGGCCACCAGCCGCATCCAGCGGCGCGAGCTGTACGCCACCGCCGGGTCCAGCACCCACACCAGCGCGTCGAAGGACCGCAGCATCCGCAGCTCACGCCGGTTGACGCCGTCCTCGGTGAACAGCTCGCCGGGCAGGTCGGCGATCCCGGTCCAGGTGCGGTGGCCGCCGCTGTCGGTGCGCAGGACCAGGGGCTGCCGGAAGCCCTTGCCCCAGTTGTCGGCGCGCCGCCCGCCGTCGAGCACCACCTTGCGGACCATCGCCTGGATCGCGGTGAGCGCCCGCGGGAACCGCCGCTGCATGATTCCGAACGGGTAGGCGGCGCTCTCCGTGCCGCTCGGGTGGATCGCGGTGCCGTCCTTGCGCGTCATGTCGTACCGGTCGGTCCAGGTCCGGGTCGGCAGCTTCTCCAGCGGGCTCAGTTCGCGCGCGCGGATCCGGGCCGGGTCGCGCTCGGCATGCCACGAGCCGCGCATGTCCAGGTTCTGATGCAGGGTCCGGATCAGCAGGTACGTCTTTCCGCCGGCCGGCGACCCCACGGTTGCCACCACGTTGAAGTCGTCGACCCGCTGGCGTACGTCCCGATGCCGTTGCGTCCCGCCGAGGAACGCGGGTGTCGCGTCGGGGAAGATGTGCCCGTCCCCGCAGAGCAGGTAGACGTAGTCGACCGAGTGCGGGTTGAACGGCGGGTCGGTCGACTCGGCCGGCGGATAGTTCCCGGCCAGCATGGTGACCCGCCAGCCGGCCGGCCCCGGCCCACCGGAGTCGTCGACTTCGAGGCGGAACGACGGCGACTGCGTGAACCGGCCGGTGGCGTCGTCGATCCGCGGTTCGGTGTCGCCCAGCGCGGAGCCGCAGACCGGGCAGTGCGTGCCGAACCGGCCGGCCACGTCGTCGCCGGCGCTCACGACAGCGCCCGGATGGTCAGGAACGTGAGCACCGCGCCGAGGCCACCCAGCACCACCCCGGTGGCCGTGCCCCACCGGCGGCCCTCCCGGGCGGCGACCGCGAGGTAGCCGGCGACCGCGGCCCGTACCTCGGTCAGCTCGTCGTCCTCCGGAGCCTCCGGGCCGGCGTCCAGCCACCGGCCGAACTTGTGCTGGTACGGCGCGAACGTGTCCTCCGGGTGCCCGCACCGCTGGGCGACGCGGTCGCGCAGCACGGCCCGGAGCCGCGGCATCAGGTCGGCGAGCACGACTACCGCCCGACCACGAACGCGCCGAGCGCGACCACCGCCGCGGCCCCGGTCAGCCCGGCACCCCAGCCCCACGCGGCGAGCCGGAACTGGCGGTTCGCGGCGGCTTGCGCGCCCTGCGCGATCGCCGAATAGGCCAGCCGTACGCGTTGGTTGCGCCCGGCCGGATGAGCTCGCGCGGCGACGCGCACGCGCTCCACGTCCGCGTCGCTGACCAGCCACGACGCGGTTGGCGCGGGCCGGGCGACGGTCCGTGCCGGGTCCTCGCAGCGCGCCTCGGCCGCCCGCAGCCGGTCCAGCCAGGCGGCCGCCCACGGTTCCGGGTGCTCCAGCGCGATCTGCCCGTTCGGCCCGGTCCCGAACGGCTCGGCCAGCACGTCGCGCAGCGGCTGCCAGCGTTCGTGCGGCCAGAGCGCGGCGAGCGCCCGGGCCACCCGATCGCCGTGGTCGGCGATCCGGCCGCCCTCGCGGTCCTCCGGGTCCTCGGCGAGCAGCACCCGGTCGACCCATTCGCGGCCGGCGAGCGCACTGAGCACCACGGTCAGGAACCCGAACCGGTCCTGGGCGTAGAGCAGGCCGGGGGAGAGGCCGTCGTCACGGCCGCGGATCCCGCGGTACGTGTACCGCGGCGACGACCGCACCCGCCGCGGCGGTGGGTCGGCCCGCGTCGCCGCGTCCGTGTCGATCAGCACGTAGTCGGTCCGGCCGTCGTACGTGCAGCGGCACACGTTGTCCGGCTTGATGTCGCAGTGCACCCAGCCGTGCGCGTGCAGTTGGTCCAGCCCGGCCGCGAGCGTGGTGAACGCCTCCAGGTGCTCGGTGGCCGGGTGCGCGTTGGTGTCCTCCCAGCTCAGCTCGTCGATCCGGGGCGAGACGGCGAAGAGCAGTTCCTCGGGGCGAGCGGCGTCGCCGAGCCAGTCCGGCAGGTGCTGGCGCAGCCGGGTCAGGATGTCGTCCTCGGGCACGCCCAGCCGCGTCTCGACCACGCCCTCGACCTTGTCCAGCCCGCCGTCGCCGCGCACCACCTGCACCGGGACGACCGCCCAGGGCGGTTCGATCGCCTGCCGGCGCCGCGGCGCGGGCAGGTAGCTGTTGACCCGGCGCAGCGCGGCCGCCTGCCGGTGCAGGTGCCCGCGCAGGGCGTCGGCGTCGACCCCGTTCGCGCAGCGGTAGATCTTGACGTGCCAGTGCCGCCAGCCGTCGCACTCGTTCTCGGCGGTGGTGAAGACGACCTGTGTGTCGATCATGGCCGACGGTCCGGCCGGCCCGCCCTGGGTGACGACGAAGCCGGCCCGTTTCGGCTGCCAGGCGCCGGGCGGGGCGACCGTCAGCCGGGCGTGCCGCGACAAGCCGTCGATGTCGATCGTGAGTGGACGGGGATCGGTGTCAGGCATGGTTTCCCTCCCAGTCGACGCGGTAACGCAGCACCGTGACCTGGTCCTGGTCGTGGTAGTGGATCTCGCCGGCGGACGCGGCGCCGACCGGTCCGCCCGGGTGCAGGTCGACGCCGTCGACCCGGATCCGGTAGCGCGGGCGCTGACCGGAACGCCCGAAGTCGAGCCGCCCCCGGTGGTTGCGGACCAGCAGCAGGGGACCGCGCGGCAGCCAGGCCGCCCAGGACGGCAGCGGGAGCTGACCCGGGCCGGGCTGACGGCCGACGGCGAGCCAGCCGGCGGCGGCGCCGATCCGGCACGGCCAGACGAAACTCCGGTCGTAGCGCAGCGTCAGCACGGCGACCGCCCCGGCCTCGTGCTCCTCCGTGACGTCGTCGACCCCGGAGGCCGCGCAAGGACCGGGACCCGTGGAACGGAAGCCGAAGCGGTGGCCCGGGGACTCCAGGCTGGGGCGGACCGGGAACTCGATCGACTGCACCTCGGCGCCCGGCAGCAGGTTCCGCACGTGATCCTGCGCGGCCAGGTGGATCCACCGCACGGTCTCCGGCGACAACGTGCGCACGGTCGTGACGGTCACCCGCACCCGCAGCCCCCGGCTGTCCCGCCCGGACGCGGTGAGCAGGTTGCAGTAGGTCTCGACCGCCTCCCGGAACGCGTGCCGCACCGCCCGCTCGCTCATCGCGGCGCCTCCGCTGCGCTCCGGCGCCGCGATGAGGTGACGACTGTGCTCATGGATTCGCTCGCAAGCTCGCTCATCACCGACCGGCCTCCCGGTCCCGCAGCACGTCGAGGACCCGGCCGATGCGCGCGCCGGCCACGGTCCCGTCCGTGGTCCGCACCACCACCGCGAACGCGGCCGTCCCGGCCTCGTCCCAGCCGGCCGCCCAGTGCGTGCCGCCGCTCGCGCCGGTGAACAGCCGCAGCCCGTCCCTCCTCACGAACGACGCCTGCAACGCCTGCGCGACGGCGGGGGAGAGGACGGTCTCGGCCGGCCGCCCCGGTACCGGCTCGGTGGCCCCGGTCGCCGGCCAGGTGACGCTCTCCACCAAGCGCGGGTGCACGCCCTGACCGTTCCTGCACACCGCGCCGGCGAGGACGGCGACCGTCAGTGGCGTGCCCTGGTCCGGGCACGACCCGGCGCTGCCGGCCAGCACCGGGACCGTCCACCGGTCCGGGCCGCCGCAGTCGGCCAGCAGCCCGGGCGCGGCCTGCCGCAGCAGATCCGCGACCGGCCCGAACGGGTGGACCGGTTCGCTGCCCGGCGGGTCCGGCCGGGTGTACGACCAGCGCCAGCACCCGAACTGCATCGCCGGGTCGGGGGAGCGGCGCTCGCACGACCGGTCCGCGGCCGCGTCGTCGACCGAAGGGCCGGGCTCACGACGTACGTAATAACGGTGTTGATCGGCGAATTTCTCCGCCGCACCCGCGTCCACCGGGGATTCCTCGTCCAGCATCGGCCCGGAGGCGCTCGCCCGGATCCGTCCGCCGGCCGGGTCGAGGGCGACGACGGCGGCCGGCTCGGGACCCGTCATGGTCGCGGCCAGCGCGTGCTGCAGTCCCGGGTCGAGGGTCAGCGCGAGCCCGCCGTCGACCCGATCGCGCTCCGCCGGCAGCAGCCGACGGCGCAGGCCCGCGCCCGCGGAGAACGCGACGACCTCGGGATATGTCCGCTCCAGCAGGGTGGTCACCCCGCGCAGGTCGTCGCCGTCCAGGTCGCCGTGGCGATCCGGTCGCCAGCGATGGGCCGGGCGGTCCAGGATCAGGCGGCCGCTGCCGGGGAAGGTGAGCGCGACGCGGGTCCGGGCCGGTGCGATCCGGTCGGTCGAGCAGACGCGCGGGTCCGGTCTCGGGCTCTGCAGGCCGTCCGGGTCGGCGGGCCGGGCCGGGCAGGGCGGCCGCCGCTGGGAGTAGACGCGCAGACCGGCCGGCGAGGAGTACGGCACGAGCGTCAGCACCGCCACGATCCCGCTGAGCATCCCGGCCGTCAGGGTCGTGCTCACCACCCGCCGCGGTGCCGTGGTGACCGGGATCGATCGGCGCGCGCCGGCCAGCACGATCACGATCCCGATCAGCAGTGCGAGCGTCGACTGGCCGCCGCGGGAGAGCAGCGGCGCCGGGATTCCGGTGTGCGGCACCACGTTCGCCGTGGTGGCCAGCACGAACAGGTACTGACCGGCGATCATCGCGCCCAGCCCGGCCGCGAACAGCCGAGCCACCGGCTCGTGCTCGGCCGCCCGCACCAGCCCGGCCGCGAGGATCAGCACGACCGCACCCGCGGCGATCACGACCAGGCCGCCGAGCTTGTTCCAGATCACCGCGAGTACGAAATCGGTCGGCCCGGCGGAAACCGCGGCGGACGCCCGGTCGGCGATGCCGCGCCCCCACAACCCGCCGTCGGCGGTGGCCGCGACAGCGCCCGCGACCTGGGACTCCTCGCTCTCCGCGTCGGCGGCGAGCGAGCGCAGGCACGGCACCCGGCCGTCCGGGGCGTGCACCCGCGGCGCCTCGATCACCAGGCACGGGGCGTCCCAGCGGTAGCGCCACGGGTTGCTCCAGACGCGGCCCCGCTCGCCCACGTAGTCGGTGGCGAGCAGCGTCACCGCCCCGCCGATCAGCACCACCGCAACGCCGATGAACAGCCGATACGCCAGCACCAGATCCGGCCCCGCCACGGCTGTTCCCGATCTCCGGAACCACCTCCGAGTGCCGGCCCGCCGTTTCCGGCCGGCTCCGAGCGCTGTTCTCGGTGTCCGGAACCACCTCTGAGCGCCGGCCGGATCCGCGGCCCGGTCCCGGTCGAGGTTGTGGCGGGTCGCGGACCACGTGACGCCCATCGTGATCAGCGCGGCCGGCACGATCGTCCCGAAGTCCCGCCGCAGCCCGCTGGCCACCGCGACCAGCCCGAACAACCCGATCGGCACCAGCAGGAACCGGCTCGCGCGGTAGCTCGCGACCAGCGCCGGCCGGCGCAGCATCCCGCCGGAGGCCTGCCGGATCCGGCGCAGTGACCGGAGCAGGTGCACGTCGTGGAACCGGTAGCCGTCCCGGGCGACCAGCATCGCGAGCGCCCCGCAGAGCAGCAGCTTGCCGTATTCCGGCGTGGCGATCGGCCCGAACGTCAGCGACGCCCGCCCCGCGCCGGTGACCAGCGGCAGCAGAAAGGGAATCGTGACGACCGCCGTGATCCAGGCCGGCCGCCGGCCCTCGAAAAGGCGAATACGATTCCGGAAATTGACCGCGGCAATGGCGATCAGCAACCCCAGGATCGGTTCGATCAGAACCGGCCACGCGGTACGGAGATCGTCCGTCCCGGTCGCCTCCCGGAACGACTCGAGCGGATCGCGCGCCACCACCAGTCGCACCGCGAGCGACAGCCCGAGGTGCAGCAGCAGCGTCCCGGTGACGAGCACGGCCAGTACCGGCCCGCGGATCGACACCCCGTCGTCGCACCGGGTCAGCCGCCGCCCCAGGTGCCCGAGTCCCAGCGCCGCGGCGGCCACCGCCGGCGCCCACAGTGCGTAGGCCGCCCCGGCCAGGAAGAACGGTGCCGCGACGAGCAGGTGCGGTACCCAGAGGAAAAGGCCGTCGCGCCGGTGCAGGGCCGGCACGCGCAGCCGCGGCCGGAAGAGCAGGCCGCTCGCGGCGACGGCGGCCCACGCGAGACCGGCGAGGACGAGAAGCCCGTCGCGGGCCGGCCCGGCCAGCAGATCCAGGATGAGGAGCCCGTTGTTCTTCAGGCCTTGAGGATATCGGCGGAAAATGCTCGGTTAACGCTCGCGAGTGACCGCCGATCGGCTATTGTTGCGCAATTTCGCAAAGAGCGGTTCCCGCGAATATATATCGCACGGCTGTTCCGCGCTGACGACCGGCTTGTCCACCTGGACCTGCAGGAACAGGTAGTCGACGTCAGCCCGCGAGTGCTCCGGGCGGCTCACGTCGGCGACCCTGCTGGTCAGGAGGTGCCCGCCGCCGATCCCGTCGATCTGCCGCGGATCCGGCGAGCCCATGATCGCCAGCAGCCGGTCCCAGCGGGCGGAACAATTGTTGACAATCCTGTGGGTGATCTGGAAGACCTGATGCCGGCGGCGCCGTCGTGATCATTTCCGTCCCGGAGCCGGGCGAGGCCGGGAACCTGATCGCCGCTCTTCCCTGATCTTCCGGGCAACCTTTCGCGCCCGGCGGCACACCTTCCGGTTACATCCCCAACCCCGGAAGGTGTTGCCCCCGATGAGATCCCGCTTCCGCAAGGCGCTGCTCGCCGGCGTCACCGGCATCGTCGCGATCGCGGCCAGCGTGTACGGCCTGACGATGGCCGACGCCGCCACCTACCCGAATCCGGGCCTGGTCACCGGCTCGACCACCGCGCACGACCCGGCGATCGTCAAGCGGCCAGGCGGCGGATATCTGCTGGCCACGACCGGTGACGGCATCACGCTGAAGACGTCGTCGGACCGGACCGCGTTCGCCGACGCCGGGAAGGCCTTCCCGAACGGGACGCCGTGGGCCGACGCGTACACCGGTGGCAGCGCGAACCTGTGGGCGCCGGACATCTCCTACCACGGCGGGAAATACCTCATGTATTACGCCGCGTCGACGTTCGGCTCCAGCAAGTCGGCGATCTTCATGGCCCAGTCGACCACCGGCGCGGCCGGCACCTGGACCAACTCCGGCAAGGTGATCGAGTCGACGGCGACCAGCGGCTGGAACGCCATCGACCCGAACCTGACCGTCACGCCGTCCGGCGAGTGGTACCTGAGCTTCGGTTCGTTCTGGACCGGCATCAAGATGGTCAGACTCGACCCGTCCACGGGCAAGCGGGCCGACAGCACGATCACGAACATCGCCGAGCGGTTCGTGAACAGCAAGTCGGTGGAAGCGCCGTACATCTTCTACCGCAACGGCTACTACTACCTGTTCATGGCGTTCGACCTGTGCTGCAAGGGTGCGTCCAGCACGTACCGCACGGTGGTGGCGCGGTCGACGTCGATCACCGGGCCGTACCAGGACCGGGCCGGCACGCTGACCACCGCGGGCGGTGGCACCGAGATCCTGGCGTCGCACGACGCGATCCACGGCCCCGGGCACCCGGCCGTCTTCACCGACACCGATGCCGACGTGCTGGTCTACCACTACTACACGGCGGCCGGCGACGCGAAGCTCGGCCTGAACCTGCTCGCCTGGAGCTCGACGGGCTGGCCGGCCGTCCGCTGATACACCCGGCGCGCCCGGTCCCACCCGGCCGGGCGCGCCGGTCTACCCGACGCCGGCCGCCGACGCCGACCTGACACGACGCGGTCACGAGCGGGCGGCGAGGGCCTCCGCGGCCAGTTCCAGCAGCCCGTCCACGTCGTCCCCGGCCGGGATCGGCTCCGGGTCCAGGCAGCGGTCGAGCAGCAGCTCCACCAGCGCGGCCTGGTCGACGATCGGCCCGGCCGTGATGGCGCCCGGCAGGATCCGGATCTCCACCGTGTCCCGCACCGGCGTGTCCGTCAGCAGCTGCGTCAGGTTCACGTCGAAGTACTTGGTCAGCTCACCTTCCGTCGCCGCCGCGCGCAGATCGGCGTACGAGGGAACGCCTCGAACCGCCTCCACCAGCGGCCCGGGCAGAGGAGCGAGCCTGCGGCAGGCCGGGTTGGTGCGCAGCACCGCCCGCAGGGGTTCGCGCCAGTAGGCGAAGAGCCGCACGAGGTTGGCCAGCGCGTGCGGCGCCCGGAACGGCCCGCCGTCCACGTGCAGGTGCACCGCCGCCTCGTGGGGAACCGTGAACCCCAGCTCGCGCGCCGGCACCAGCAGTTCTTCCAGGGCGGCGAAGTGGTCCCCGGTCAGTGGCGGCGTCACGATCTCGCAGGGCCGTTCCCGTTCCCCGCCGAGCGGCGAGGCGAGCGCGATCGTCGCGTCCGCGGCGTCGTCGAGACGGTAGAAGTTCCCGTGCCGCTGCACCGCTCTGCCCCACAGTTCGGCTGCCCCGTCCAGCGCGGACCCGATCGTCCCGCCGGGGTCGCTGTGCCGCGCGAGCAGCCGCAGCAGCCGCGAGTCGTCGGTCAGCACCCGGAACCAACCGGGGATCGGCGGCGCCTTCGGGTCGAGGCCGGCCGTCAGCGTGATGTCGTCGACCAGGGTGCAGAGCTGCGTCCCGTCCGGGCGCAGCACCTCGAACCCCTGGGTCAGGTGCAGGAACCGCCCGAGGCCGGGGACCAGGGACGGCTCGCTGTCGTGGTGCCACACCGGCCGGACACTGCCCCCGCAGCGTCCGGCCAGGTCCATGGCGAGGGTGCGCCGGCTGACCCCGGGCGGGGCCATCAGCTCGATCTCGAAGCCGGTGCGCCGGCGCAACCTCGAGGTCACGGCTTGATCGGCAGGGGCTGGCCCGCGAGGATCCTCTTGCCGCCCGCGACCTTCGCGTCGTACGCCGACGACAGCTTCCACAGCTTGGCCAGCTCGACCGCGTCGTCGACGTTGTAGCCCGCGTCGAAGAACGCCGACACCTGGGCCTCTTCCTTGGCGTTGGCCACGTTCGCGGGCCTCGGCTTGATCGGCAGCTCCTTGCCGGCCAGCAGCTTCTCCCCGCCGGCGACCTTCGCGTCGTACGGCGACTTCAGCTTCCACAGCTTGGCCAGCTTGACCGCGTCGTCCCAGTCGTAGCCGGCGTCGAAGAACTTGTTCACCGACGCGGGGATGGTCTCCACCGGCTGCGGCTTGATCGGCAGCGTCTCCCCGGCGAGCAGCTTCTGCCCCGCCGCGATCTTGACGCTGGCGATGTTGTAGTCCTGCATGTTCCAGAGCTTGGCCAGTGCCTCCGCGTCGTCGATGGTGTAACCGGCGGCGAAGAACGCGTCGTTCGCGGCCTCGGTCGACGCGGCGCTGGGCGTGGGCGAGGCCGGAGCCGCGGCCACGATCGGCGCCGTGCCGGTGGAGTTGCCCGACGGGTCACCGGGCAGGACGGCCGGCAGGTTGACCACCGCGGCGATCAGGCCGGCGCCCAGCGCGGCACCCCCGGCCACGGTCGCGCCACGACGGCGCCACTTGTGCTTGTTGGACAGTTCGACGACCCGCGCGTACACCTCGGCCGGGTCCGGTGTGTGGGACTCCCGGCTCTCGAAGGCTTGGCGCAGCCGGTCACCGTGGTCGGTCACGACTTCTCCTCGGCAAACTGTAACTGTCGCTCCGACTCCAGCCGGAGCGTTCGGAGTGCCTTCGACGCCTGGCTGCGCACCGTCGCCGGTGAGCAGTTGAGCAGGTCCGCGATGCTGTCGTCGTCCAATTGCTCGTAGTAGCGGAGTACGAGCACGGCACGCTGCTTGCGCCCGAGGGTCGCCAGCCGGTTCCACAGCTCGTCGGATTCGGCGATCCGGTCGGCGTGGTCGTGGACCCCGCCCCGGGCATCGTCGATCTCGACCAGTCGCTCACCGGCGAGGTGCAGATTGCGGGCCGCCCAGGAGCGCCGCCAGGACAGGTACTCGTTGAGCACCATGCGCCGGACATACGCCTCCGGAGAGTCCGCGCCGCTGATCCGTCGCCACTTGACGTGGGCGCGGGCCAGCACCTCCTGCACCACGTCCTGCGCGAGATGACGGTCACCGGTGAGGACGACCGCGTAGCGCAGGAGGCTGGGCAGCCGGGCCATCGCGAATTGCTCGAAGGTCACATCTCCATCGACGCCCGCCGCCCCCATTTCTGTGCACCGCCCTTCTTACTTTATTTTTCTGTTACCGAACTAGTCAGTCTCCCTGCTATGCAGCTAGTCTGACTACATGATGCCCAAGCCGTGGCTGCACGGCTTCCTCGACCTGTGCCTGCTGGCCATGCTCCGCGAGCGGGCCGACTACGGTTACGGCCTCGCTCAGCGCCTGGCCACGGCCGGGGTCGCCGACGTCCCCGGCGGCACCCTCTATCCTGCGCTGCTCCGCCTCGAAGAGCAGGGGCTTGCGGTGCCGACCTGGGCGCCGTCCGAGTCCGGCCCCCGCCGGAAGTACTACGAGATCACCCCGGCCGGGCGAAACGTCCTCGACGAGCAGTCGGCACAGTGGGTCACGTTCCGCGACGGCGTCGACACGCTGCTGGCGCCCGTCAAGGAGGTGCCGTGACCTGGCCCGAGCGGTTCCGGGCCGAACTCGAGAGCCTCGGTGTCCCGCAGGCCCGCGCCCGCCGCCTCGCCGAGGACACCGCGGCCCAGGCCGCCGAGCAGGCCACCGACCCGGCCGGCCTGTTCGGCCCGCCGCACCTCTATGCCCGGCACCTGATCACCGAGCTCGCCGCGCCGGTCGCCGCCCCGCCGCGCTTCCGGCCGGCCGGCCCGGTCCTGCTCAGCCTCTCCGGCGTCGGCAAGCGCTACCGCCGCCGCACGGTGCTGACCGGCATCGACCTGACGGTGCGCGGCGGCGAAGTAGCCGCCGTCGTCGGCGCGAACGGCTGCGGCAAGTCCACCCTGCTGCGCATCTGCGCCGGCCTGACCCGCCCCGACGCGGGGGAGGTCCGCCGCACCCGCCGCGTCGGATACGTCCCGCAGGACGGCGGCACCACCGGCTGGCTCACCGCCGACGAACACTTCACCCTCTTCGGGGCGGCCGCCGGCGTCATCCCGCGCCGCGCCCGCTCCACCGGCGCGCACCTGGCCGCCGCGCTCGCCTGGCGCCCCGAGCCGGCCCAGCGGGCCCAGCAGCTCTCCGGCGGCACCCGGCAGAAACTGAACCTGGTCCTCGGCGAGCTCCACGCCCCCGACCTGCTGCTGCTCGACGAGCCCTATCAGGGGTTCGACCAGGGGACGTACATCGATTTCTGGCGTCAGGTCCACAACTGGCGCGACGCCGGCCGGGCCGTGGTCGTCGTCACCCACCTGCTGCACGACCTGTCGAACGTCGACCACGTCCTCGACCTGGGAGAACCCCGATGACCGCCCTAGTCGTGGCGGGACTCTCGGCCCGCGAGGTCAGTCGCCGCCGCACCGCCGTACTCCTGGTGATCGCCCTGCCCCTCTGGTTCTACCTGGTCCGGCGGGACCTCACCGGCCAGTCCATCCGGATGCTGTCGCTCGGCATCGGCTGGTCGATCTCCACGCTCACCCTCTTCGTGATCAACGCGTCCCGCGGCGTCGACCCGCGCCTGCGCCTCAACGGCGCGTCGGTCATCGGCCTGGTCGGCGGCCGCCTCCTCGCCATGAGCGGCGCCGGCACTCTGCTCGCCCTCGGCTACTGGGCCCTGATCAGCGTCGACCAGACCGTCCCGCACCCGTTCGCGGCCGGCCTGATCATGCTCCTCGCCGCCCTCGTCGCCGCCCCCTTCGGCAGCCTCGTCGGCGCTCTGCTGCCCCGCGAGTTGGAGGGCGCCCTCGCCCTGCTCAGCGTCTGCGCCGTCCAGATGCTCGCCGACCCGGCCGGCCTGGCCGCCAAACTCATGCCGTTCTGGTCCGTCCGGGAGATCGGCACCTACGCCGTCGACGCCACCGACCCCGCCTACCTCTGGCGCGGCCTGGCCCACTTCGCCGTCGTCTGGCTCGTCTGCACCGCCGGCACCCTCGCCGTCTTCGCCCACCGCCTCCGCCTGGCCCACTACCCAGAACCCTGAAGATCACATTCTTCATGTCCCACGTCCGCTGTGGTCGCCCTCCGCCGCTCCCGCGGGGACCCTTCCGGTCCGAGCAGGGGCGCGGGGCGCCCCTGAACGCTCAGACCGGAAGGGCGACCTCCGTGGATGGGCACGGTCAGAGCAACAAACCCGCCCACAACTCCCGCCCCGTCCCCGTCCCCGCCGCAGCCGCCCGTCAACGGGCGCGAGCGGACCGCAGGGTCCCGCCCCGTCGGAGCCCGCGCGGCGGGCAGTCGGTCGCTGTTGCGGCCGCGCCCCCGCTCCCGGCTGGTTCTGACCGTGGCTATGCGGGACGCATAGCCACGGTCAGAACCAGCCGGATCCCGGCGCCGCGTCGCAGGCTTGACCCGACGTCGTGCTCGCGGGCGTTCGAGGCGCGGGTCAGGAGCGGCGGCGCAGATGGCGGCGCAGGACGGAGCGGGCGACCAGAAGAGCCACCACGGCGACGACCTGGCCGCCGATGATGATTTTGTTGACGTCGATCGCCGGTTTCCAGGTGACTTCGCCGTCCTTGAGGATGAAGACGCCCGCGGGTTTCGCGCTCAGTCCGTATCCGGCGCCCGAGCCCTCGCCCTGCGGCGTGGATTCGGCCGATTCGGAGGCGGGGGCCGAGCCGCTGCCACCGCCGCCTCCGCCGCCCGCGCTCACCTTGGCGACCGGCAGCAGGACGATGCCGTCGCGCTCGACCGGTTCGCCGAAGACCCGGCTCACCGCCGCGTTGTCGGTTGCCGCTTTCGCCTTGTCAAGCAGAGTGGTGCTGTCCATCGCTGATCCCCTCTCGCCGGCGTAGAGGATCAGACTGTCAGTTCCGCCCCGGCGGAAGGGTCGGTCAGCCGACACTCGGGTCGCGCAGCTCGGAAGTCGGTCAGTCGCCGCTCGGGTCGCTCAGCCCGGAAGCCGCTCAGCCGGGGCCGGGGTAGGAGGCGGTGCTGCCGCGGACGACCAGGTGTGTCGGCACGAGGTCGGTGCCGGGACCGCCCGGCCCGTCGCTGATCTGTTTCAGCAGGGCTTCCACGCAGCGTCGCCCCACCTCGGCGAAGTCCTGGTGCACGGTGGTCAGCGGCGGTAGGTACGACGACGCGTCGGCGATGTCGTCGAAGCCGACCACGCTGACGTCGGCCGGCACCCGCCGCCCCTGGTCGGTCAGCGCCCGCAGCACGCCGAGCGCCATCTGGTCGTTGGCGACGAAGACCGCGGTGCACGTGGCCGGCAGTGCGAGCCCGGCCCGGTAGCCGCTCTCGGCCGACCAGTCGCCGCGCCCGACCGGGGGCACTTCGCGGCCGGCTTCCTCGAGCACGGTCCGCCAGGCCTGGGCGCGGCGCTCGGCGGAGTACGACTCGGCGGGCCCGGCGATGTGCCACACGGTGGGATGTCCCAGCTCGAGCAGGTGCCGGACGGCCTGCCGGGCCCCGTCGGCCTGGTCGGTGTCGACCACCGGATAACGCTCTCCCGCATCCGAGTCGACGACCACCACGTGCACGCCGGGCGGTAGGGCCGGGGTCGCCGCGTCCAGCAGGTGCACCTCGATGATCACGATGACGCCGTCGACCGCGAGCTCGCCCATCCGGGTGAACGCACCGAGCACATTGTCCTGAGTGGGCGCTCCGACGGGGATGAGCGTGATCGCATAGCCTTCGGCCGCCGCGTGGGTGGCGATGGCTTCGACAGTACGACTGTTGCCCGTCGACGACAGCCCGAAGAGGATCACCCCGAGCGTGTTGAACCGCCCGTACCGCAACGACCGTGCCGCGCTGTTCGGCCGGTAGCCGAGTTCGCGCATGGCGGCGAGCACCTGTTCGCGGGTGGATTCGACCACGCCGGCCTGTCCGTTCGCCACCCGGGAGACGGTCTGGGAGGAGACCCCGGCGAGCTTGGCGACGTCGGCCATCGACACCCGTTGTTTGCGGCGCCCGCCGGGCACATCGGATCCGCCGCGAAGACGCTGTGTTTCGATGGTGTTACTCCTTGACCGGCCTGGTGACGCGTGCCACTATACGGCACACATGTTTACGCAAACATTTCCGACCGCGGTCGAACATGTTTACGTAAACATCGACAACGACAACCAACGTAAGGAGGCACGTTGACACGGCGGTCATGGATCGGATGGCAGTTCGTTGCCCCGTTCCTTGCGGTGTTCGCGCTGGTCTTCCTCGCGCCGATCGCCTATTCGCTCTACCTGAGCCTGTATCGCACCAAGCTGATCGGGGGCACCAGCTTCGTCGGCCTGGAGAACTACTCCAAGGCGATCGAGGACCCGCAGTTCTGGTCCGCGGTCGGCCGGGTGAGCCTGTTCCTGGTCGTCCAGGTGCCGATCATGCTGTTCCTGGCGCTGCTGATAGCGCTCGCGATCGACAGCGGACGGCTCTACGGCTCGTCCTTCTTCCGCATCTCGATCTTCCTGCCCTACGCGGTGCCGGCCGTCGTGGCCACGCTGATGTGGGGCTTCATGTACGGCAGCCAGTTCGGCCTGATCCGTTACCTCAACGACTGGTTCGGGACCACACTGCCCGACCCGCTCGCCCCGAACCTGGTCCTGGCCGCCATCGGCAACATCAACACCTGGGAATTCGTCGGGTACAACATGATCCTCCTGTACGCGGCGCTGCGCGTCGTGGACCCCTCGCTCTACGAGGCGGCGGCGATCGACGGGGCCGGCCAGTTCCGGATCGTCCGCGCGATCAAGCTGCCCGCCCTGCGCGGCCCGCTGCTGATCGCCACGTTGTTCTCGATCATCGGCAGCTTCCAGCTCTTCACCGAGCCGGTGGTGCTGCGCACGATCGCCCCGAACGCGATCCTCACCTACTTCACGCCCAACTACTACGCCTGGCAGTTGTCGGTCGGTGGCCAGCAGTTCAACTACTCCGCGACCGTCGCGGTCGTGATGGGCCTGCTCACCATGCTCGTGGCCTATCTGGTGCAGGCCCGCGCCGTACGGAAGGCGGTCTGATGGTCTCCGCACCCACGATCCGCCCGCAGGCGCGCAGCAGAGCGCGAGCCGAAGCGAAGCCGCGGGCCAGGACCAAGAGCTGGTCGCTGACCGCGATCGCCACCCTGATGCTGATCTACACGCTGCTGCCGCTGGCCTGGCTGTTCATCAGCGCGACCAAGACGCAGGACGACCTGCTGGGCTCGTTCGGCCTCTGGTTCCACGGCGATTTCGCGCTCTTCGACAACATCGGGAAGACGTTCACCTACCAGAACGGGATCTACCTGCGCTGGCTCGGCAACACGGTGTTCTACGTGGTGATCGGGGCCGGCGGCGCGACCCTGCTCTCCACGCTCGCCGGGTACGGCCTGGCCAAGTTCGCCTTCCCCGGCCGCAAGGCGGTCTTCGCCCTGATCCTCGGCGCGGTCGCCGTGCCGCCCACGGCGCTCGCGATCCCGACCTTCCTGATGTTCGCGAAGGCCGGGATCACCGACACGGTCTGGGCGGTGATCATCCCGTCCCTGATGGTCCCGTTCAGCCTTTACCTGATGTGGACGTTCTCCCGGGACGCGGTGCCGGACGAGATCCTCGAGTCGGCCCGGGTCGACGGCGCCGGCGAGTTCCGCATCTTCTTCAGGCTCGCCGTCCCGCTGCTCTCGCCCGGCCTGGTCACCGCCCTGCTCTTCAACGTCGTGGTGACCTGGAACAACCTCTTCCTCCCGCTGATCATGCTGAAGGACCGGAACCTCTACCCGATCACCCTGGGCATCTACTCCTGGAACCAGCAGGCCCAGACGGTCGGCGGCGACGTCGTCTTCAACCTCGTGATCACCGGGTCCCTGCTCGCCATCGTCCCGCTCATCGCCGCCTTCCTGCTGCTCCAGCGTTACTGGCAGTCGGGCCTCGCGGTGGGCAGCGTCAAACAGTGAATCCCTTCAGAGAAAAAGGAATGCGCATGGAAATCTCCCGCCGGCGCCTGCTTCTCGGCGCCGCCTCGTCCTTGGCCCTGCTCGCTGCCGGTTGCGGCTCGTCCGACGACGGCGGCGACGACACGAAGGCCGCGTCCACCACCGTCTCCGACGCCGACGTCGAATCGGCGCTGCAGGCCGGTGGCAGCATCACCGTCTGGGCCTGGGAGCCCACGCTGACCAAGGTGGTCGCTGACTTCCAGACCAAGTACCCCAAGGTCAAGGTCAACCTGATCAAGAACGGCAGCGGCAACGACCAGTACACCGCGCTGCAGAACGCGATCAAGGCGGGCACCGGGGTGCCGGACCTCGCCCAGATCGAGTACTTCGCGCTGCCGCAGTTCGCGCTCGGCAAGGCGGTCACCGACCTGAACACGTTCGGCGCGAAGTCGCTGGACGGCACGTTCACCCCCGGCCCGTGGAGCTCGGTGCACTCCGGCGACAAGATCTACGGCCTGCCGATGGACTCCGGCCCGATGGCGCTCTTCTACAACAAGGAGGTCTTCGACAAGTACGGCATCCAGGTCCCCACCACCTGGGAGGAGTACGCCGCCGCGGCCGAGAAGCTGCACACCGCCAACCCGAACTCCTGGATCACCAGTGACAGCGGCGACGCCGGCTTCACCACCAGCATGATCTGGCAGGCCGGCGGCCGGCCGTACAAGGTCGACGGCACCGACGTCACGGTCAACTTCGACGACGCCGGCACCAAGAAGTGGACCGGCCTCTGGCAGGGCCTGATCGACAAGAAGCTGCTCGCCCCGGTCGCGGGCTGGAGCGACGCCTGGTACAAGGGCCTCGGCGACGGCACCATCGCCAGCCTGGTGATCGGCGCCTGGATGCCGCCGAACCTGGAGTCCGGCGTCAAGGCCGCGGCCGGCAAGTGGCGGGTCGCGCCGATGCCGCAGTGGGCCTCCGGCGAGAAGGTCACCTCGGAGAACGGCGGAAGCTCCCTGGCCGTCACCGAGGCAAGCCAGAACAAGACCATCGCGTACGGCTTCATGAAGTACGCCACGGTCGGGGACGGGGCCCAGAGCCGCACCGACGAGGGCGCGTTCCCGGCGACCACCAAGCAGATCACCGCGGACGCCTTCAAGAACAAGGAGTTCCCGTACCTGGGCGGCCAGAAGGCCAACGAGGTGCTGGCCGAGGCCGCGAACGAGGTCGCGACCGGCTGGAACTACCTGCCCTTCCAGGTGTACGCGAACAGCGTCTACAACGACTCCGTCGGTAAGGCCTACACCGGCGGCAGCACCCTGCAGGACGGCCTCAAGGCCTGGCAGGACACCTCCGTCAAGTACGGCCAGGAACAGGGCTTCACGGTTAAATGACAACGGACAACACGACGCCCCGGCGCTGGCTGCGCCGCGCCGGGGCGCCCCGCCTGGAGTTCGGCGCCGACTACAACCCCGAGCAGTGGCCGCGGGAGGTCTGGGCCGAGGACGTGCGGGCCATGCAGGAGGCCGGAGTCACCGTCGTCTCGCTGGCGATCTTCTCCTGGGCCAGGATCCAACCCCGGCCCGAGGTGTACGACTTCGCGTGGCTCGACGAGGTGATCGACCTGCTGCACGCCGGTGGCATCGGGGTCGACCTGGCCACCGCGACCGCGTCGCCCCCGCCGTGGCTGACTGCCCGGCACCCGGAGATCCTGCCGGTCGACAAGTTCGGCAACACCGTGTGGCCGGGCGGGCGTCAGCACTGGCGGCCCACCTCGCCGGTCTTCCGGGCGCACGCGTTGCGCCTGGTCCGTGCGCTGGCCACCCGGTACGGCAAGCACCCGGCCGTGGTCGCCTGGCACGTCAGCAACGAGCTGGGCTGCCACAACGTCTACGACTACTCCGACGACGCGGCGACCGCGTTCCGCACCTGGCTGCGGGACCGTTACGTCACGCTGGACGGGTTGAACGAGGCGTGGGGCACCGACTTCTGGTCACAGCGGTACTCCGACTGGGACCAGATCATCCCGCCGCGGCAGGCCGCCACCCACCCGAACCCGACCCAGAACCTCGACTTCAAGCGGTTCTCCTCGGACGCGCTCAAGGACCACCTGCGCGCCGAGCGGGACCTGCTGCGCGAGCTCAGCCCGGACGTGCCGGTCACCACGAACTTCATGGTGATGGGCCAGATGAACACCATGAACTACCCGGACTGGGCGGCCGAGGTCGACTTCGTCTCCAACGACCACTACGTGCTGCCCGGCCCGCAGGCCCGTGACGAGCTCTCCTTCTCGGCGAACCTGACCGGCAACATCGCCGGTGGCAGGCCGTGGTTCCTGATGGAGCACTCCACCAGCGCGGTCAACTGGCAGCCGATCAACGTCGCGAAGAAGCCCGGTGAGCTGCACCGGGACTCGCTCACGCACGTGGCCCACGGTGCCGACGCGGTCTGCTTCTTCCAGTGGCGGCAGTCGAGGGCCGGTGCCGAGAAGTACCACTCGGCGATGGTTCCGCACGCGGGGGAGGACAGCGCGCTGTTCCGTTCCGTGGTCTCGCTCGGCCGGCGGCTGCGTGACCTCGCGGACCTCGCGGGCAGTGACCGGGTTCCGGCCGAGGTGGCGATCCTCGTCGACTGGGAGTCGTGGTGGGTGTCCGAAAACGACTCCCACCCGACGGATCGGCTGCGGTACCGGCAGGAGGCGCTCGACTGGTACACCGCGCTGCTCGACCACGGCATCCGCGCCGACGTCGTGCCGGCCGGTGCGGCCTGGGAGAGCTATCGGATGGTGATCGCGCCGATCCTGCACGTGGTACCGGCCGGCCTGGCCGGACGACTGCGGGACTACGCGGCGACCGGGCACCTGGTCACGACGTACTTCTCCGGGATCGTCGATCAGAACGACCAGATCTGGCTGGGCGGTTACCCCGGCGCGTTCCGCGACGTGCTGGGCATCCGGATCGAGGAGTTCGCCCCGCTGCTGGACGGCGAGACCGCCGAGCTGGACAACGGGACGACCGGCACGCTCTGGACCGACCGGATCGAGGTGACCGATCCCGAGGTGGAGATCATCGCCCGTTACAAGACCGGTGAACAGGCGGAACGCCCGGCGATCACCCGGCGCGCGGTGGGCGCCGGATCCGCGGCGTACGTCTCGACGCGGCTCGGCGCGGACGGCGTCGCCGCGGTGCTGCCCGGGTTGCTGGACGCCGCGGGGGTGACCAGTGAGTTGCCGCCGGCCCTGCGCGGGCGGGTGGAGCTGGCCCGGCGCGGGGATCACCGGTTCCTGATCAACCGCACGTCCGAGCCGGTGGACCTCGGCGCGGACGGGATTCTCGAGCCCAGAGGCGTGGTGATCCTGCGCTCCTGATCAACGGGCCAGGCGCTGGGTGCTGCTTCGGGGGCCTTGAAGCAGCACCCAGCGGGCTGGGCCGAACCGGCGTCCGTCTGGCGACGGGCGCCGGTTCACGTCGTTGTCAGCTCGTCGTGCCCGGCACGAGGGCCAGGGCCTGCTCCGCGGTGGCCTCCCGGAGGAACAGGCGGCCGTCGGATTCGGTGACGAAGCGTTTCGGATAATTGATGGAACGCAACGCGAGGGCGGCGCCCGAGCGAATCGTGATCGGACAGAAAGTAGCGTCCTGAGCGAACAGATCCGACCGGTCCTGGCGGTTCAATTTTATTTCGAAGTTCTGGTGCCGAATGAAATAGCCAGGATAGTTAACAGATTCGAGCGAGACGCATCCGGAATTGCCCAGGCCGGCACGCACCGTGAAGGTCGAGTCGGCTCGGTCGCTCGCGCTGCTGGACGCTCCGACGGCGTCGACCCGCCCGAGGAAATTACGGTGCCGGATCCGGAACCCGGGCCGGTCGGCGAGCGGCATGATGACCGTCGACCCGACACTCACCGTGACGGCCGGGGGCGTGGTCGTGCTGGTCGTGGTGGTCGTGGTGGTGAAGCTGCGGGGCGGGGAGGGGCTCGGCCTCGAAGTCGGCCGATAGCGCAAGGGGGTCGTCGTGGGAGCGCTCCCGGCGGAACTGGGGCTTGAACTGGGGATCGGGGCGACGGCGACGGTCGGGGCGGGTGGCGGTGCCGGTGGGACACCGCCGGCCAGGAACGTCGGGTCGCCCGGCTTCTCGGCGCTGCCGAGAGAGGACGCGGTCACTCCGGCCACCCCCAGGGTGGCGACCGCGACGGCCACCAGGGCGGCCCGCCGGCGGAACTGCCCGGACCTGCGGCTCCAGCCCGGGAAACCGGGAATCGGCGCAGGCGGGAAAGAGGCGGGCATGGTGGGCCGGAACGCCGCTTTGCGGGGCGTCACATCGGGGGAATACGGCGGCACCCAGCCGCCGACCCGCAACCCCTCGGGGGAGTCGTCTTCCGGCATGAAATTCGCTTCCTGCAGAACCTGACGCAAACAAACTTAATGAAGCGATAAGGATCTTTGTCGGACGGGTGCCGGATATCAAGGGGTTCGCTGGAAAACGCGTACAAATCTTTTCTCGCCGAGTGCCGAACCGAACCGCGGGCCGGTGCGTATACCTCAGCGGACCACCCGGCGTGGACATGGGGTGCCGGGCGGCCGCAGCGAGGAGACGTACGCGTGGAGAGTCCTGTTCCCAAGACCGACGATCCGTCGGCTACCCCACCGGCCTGGCCCCGGATCTCCGATTACTGGCCCGACGCGCCGCACCGGTTCGGGCCGCCCGCCGACCACTACGAGCTGCCGGGAGTGGACGCCACCCGCACCGGGCCGGCCCTGCACACCCGGCCACCGGCCGAGGACTCGCCGGACGAGGATCCCGCCGGTACCCGGTGGATCGGGGACCCCGGCGGGCGTACCGGCATGGACTGGAAGCCCGTGGTGCTGCTGGCCGCGGTCGCCGTGCTGGTCGGCGGCGCCGTCTTCGCCGCGGTCTCCTACGCCCGGTCGGGCGGGGGCACCCCGGCCGCGCTCCCGCCCGCGCCGCTCCCCGCCGCGACCGCCGAGGCCACCCCGCCGGCCACTCCGCCGGCCACCCCGCCGGTCTCCGTCGCGGCCTCCCCGCCGGCCGCCCCGTCCACCGCGCCGAAGACGGTCGTGCCGCCGCCGGCCACCGTCTCCACCCCGCCCCCCATTCCCGCGTCCGCGACGTTCGAGCTGGTCAACGGCGTCAGTGAGCTGCAGGTGGCGATCGGCGACGCCGGCAGCGGCTTCTTCCGGGTCGGCGTCGGCGACGACACGACGATCACCGCGAAGGCCGCGTTCGCCGACGGCACCCTCAAGGTCACCGTCGCGCCGAACGGCCGGAAGAAGGGCTCGGCCAAGGTCACGGTGGTGCTCAGCGACAAGGTGAAGTGGTCGTTGCGGATGCGCGGCGGAGTCAGCGAGGCCGACTTCGACCTCTCCGCCGGCCGGGTCGGCGAGATCGAGCTGATCGGCGGCGCCGCGACCATGGACATGTCCGTTCCTGATCAGATGGAGACCATCCCGATCGTGGAACGTGGCGGCATCGGCACCTGGCGCATCGTCACCGACGGTAAGGAAGCGGTCCGCGCGTTCTTCCGCAAGGGCGCCGGCGAGGTCACCCTCTACGGCGACACCGACGACAGCGTGGACAAGGGCGACACGATCCGCTCCGGCCAGAACGCCGACGTGAAGATCGACTCGGAGGGCGGGGTCGGAACGCTGGCCGTCCAGACCGGCTGAGTTCTTCTGTCGTACCCGGCCGCTATGGTCTCCTCCGCTGTGCAAACATCGCCGATCTTAAGTAGATCAATACGGGGAGAGACATGACTCTGGCACGGAGAATCGCGGTCGCCGCGGCAAGCGCGCTGCTCGTTCTCGGTGGCACCACCGCTCCGGCGTCCGCCGCGGTGAACACCACCTACAACCTCTGGACGTGGAACGTCGGCGGCGCCAAGCTGCACGCGGGCCGCACCACCGACGGGCTGATCGACGCCGCCGCCAACTCGATCGTGAACCGTGACGCCGACTTCGCCGCGTTCAACGAGCTCTGCCAGAGCCAGTTCAACGCGCTGATCACCAAGCTGCGCGCGCTCGGCTGGCCGGCCGACACCACCAACTTCGCCCGCTTCACCGCCAGCTCGGAAGCCGGCAGCTGCGCCGCCGGTTCCGCCGGCGAGCCGTTCGGCAACGCGGTGTTCAGCAAACTTCCGCTGCTCGGGGCGCAGCGCTGGACACTGCCCTCGGACGGGACCGCCGAGCAGCGCAGCCTGACCTGCGTCGCGCCGACCGCCCAGCCGAAGGTGCACTTCTGCACGACGCACATCACCACCAGCAACGTCGTCGCCGCCAACGGCAAGAAGCACAACGAGAACCAGCTCGACTACGTGCTCGACCGCATGGAGGACTTCAACACCGCGGGCGACACCGCGCTGATCGCCGGTGACTTCAACGCCCAGCCCCACTACGGCCGGCTCAACGGGTGGTACTCGTCGACGCTGAACGTGGCGAACAACAGCGGCAACACCGGCGCCTACCGCGAGCTCGACGACAACGACTCGGGCAACTGCCTGGGCTACGGCGAGTGGACGGCCACCGGCACGCCCGGCAGCACACCGCCGTGCGGCGGGCTCGCCAAGATCGACCTGATCTTCGCCCGGCAGAGCCGCATCGTCGGCGGCTACAGCGGCGACTCGTTGAGCATCTCCACCGCCTGCACCGGCGTCGCCGCGACCGACGACTACCCGGCCGGCTCCTGCTCCGACCACCGCATCACGATCGGCACGGTCACCGTCTCCGTCGGCTGACCTGAGGCGGTGAGCCCGCCGCCCGGCCGGCTCACCGCCCCTGACGACTCGCGCGCGTCGCCGGAGGGGCAGAATCGCGGGGTGACACGTACCCAGGGTGACGCCCAGCCGCCGGAGAAGTCCTACTCCCTCGACCACTTCATCGGCCTCTACGAGGCGAAGGACGACCCCTGGGACAACGAGAGCAAGTGGAGCGACCAGCGTAAATACGCGGTCGCAATGGCGAGCCTGCCGCGCGCCCGCTACCGCAGCGGCTACGAACCCGGCTGCGCCGTCGGTGTGCTCAGCGTGATGCTCGCCGCCCGCTGCGACGCGCTGCTGGCCACCGACGCGGTCGAGGAAGCGGTGGTCCAGGCCCGTTCAGCCGCCGCCGGCCTTCCGCACGTACGCGTCGAACGTGCCCTGCTCCCGGCCGAACTGCCCACCGGGACGTACGACCTGATCGTCATCGGTGACCTGCTGTACTACCTCTCCGCCGACGACCTGCAGCTCACCGTCGACGGCCTGCTCACCCGCCTCGAGGAGGGCGGCGACCTGCTCCTCGCCCACTTCCGCGACCGCGAGAACCCCGGCGGTTACGACGGCTTCAACGTGCACGCGGAGGTCGCGGCCCGCCCCGAACTGGACCGCCTCATCCACCACGAGGACGAGTGGTTCCTCATCGACGTCTTCCGCAAGAGGACCTGAACGGTCCAGACATGCAGTGCCGACCCGCCCGCGGCCGTGGTGCACCAGGTGCCCGGGCCGGCCGCACCGGGCGGCTCGGGCACCGGAAACGAATACTCGATCGGCCCGCGGCGCGGCGAAGCGGCGCGCCGGTCGGTCGCCGCCGCGCGCCCGGACCACCACCTCGTCGTCCCTGCGCTGCATCAGCAGCGAGCCGCCGCACACCGGTTCGGACAGGCCGTCCAGGGTCGTGACCAGGCGGGCGTGCGGCATCAGCGGGCCGGCCGGGCGGCGACCGGGCGTACGGCGGTGAAGTCGTAGTGCTCGTAACGCGTGGACGAGAGCAGCAGCAACCATTCGTCGCAGCCCTGCCAGGGGGAGATGTCGGCCGCGCCGCCGCGGACCGTACGGGCGCCGTCGCCGAGTCGCGGTCGGGCGTCCGCCGGGGCGCCGTCGAAGCCGGGGATCCACACGTCGGCGCAGATCTCGTTCGCCGAGCCCATGCCGGCCAGCCCGAACGCGTTCTCCGCGGCGGCCGTGCGCTCCTCGTCGGCGAAGTCGTGGATCAGCCACTCCTCCTCGGGTTTGCCGTCGCCGCGGAAGGTCAGCGTCGTCGTTCCCGCCCGCGCCGCGTACTCCCATTCGGCCTCGCTGGGCAGCCGGAACGGCAACACCTCGAGCAGGTCGCCGAGGTCGTCCCCGAGCCGGGCCGTGCCGGAGTCCGCGTCGGCGTAGTCGTCCTCGTAGCCGGGCAGCCAGTGCTGCACCTGCGTGACCGTCAGCGGGTGCCGCGCGATCAGGAACGGCTCGACCCGCACCTCCCGCACCGGCTGGGCGTCCCCGGCCGCGGCGAAGAACGGCTCGACAGTGTCCTCGACGCCGCCGTCCCGCTCGATCACGCGGACCGCCTCCAGCTCGGCCTCGGACAAGCCCATCCGGAACACGCCGCCGGGCACCTCGCGGAACACCACTCCGGACGGGACGTGCCGCCAGGCCGCCCGCCCCGCCACGACTTCCTCACTCCACACGGCCGGGAACGCTAGCAGCAGCCCCCGACACCATCGGTGGGACTCAGCCCGACGGCAGAATCCCATACTCCGTCCAGGTCACCGGATCCGCCGGATGGTTCCCGCGTCGAGGGGAACATCTACGCGTACGCGTCGCCCGAGCGGGTGCTTCTCATGGATTCCGGCGAAACGGCGTCCCCGGTGTGGTCACCAGCGCCCGATGAGGCGGTACGGTGCGTTTTCTACCAGTTCGACGGACCGTGAAGGGGTTATGAGAGTTCGTTCCGCGGCCCTGGCCGTCGCCGCCTGCTCGGTCCTCGTGGGCTGTTCCGACGACCCGGCACCCCAGCCCGCCCCGACGACGGCGAGCCCGTCCGCGTCCGTCGAACAGTTCTACACCCAGCCGTCCGGGCCGGCCGTCGCCCAGGTCCAGCAGTGGGAGGCCGAAGGCCGGGTCGGGGACGCCACCGCGGTACGCCGGATCGCGGACGCGCCGACCGCGGTCTGGTTCGCCGACGCCGACCCCGGGTTCGCCGACGAAGCCCGTGACCTGGTCACCGCCGCGCGGGCGGCCGGCCGGACCCCGGTCCTGGTCGCCTACTACGTCCCGCAGCGCGACTGCGGCGGTCACTCCGGCGGCGGCGCGCCCGACGCCGCCGCCTACCGGGCGTGGATCACGCAGCTGGCCGCCGCGATCAACGGCTCCCCGGCGCTCGTCGTCCTGGAGCCGGACGCGGTCACGCACGTACTGCAGAATTGTCTTTCCCCGGAGTCCACCCAGGAGCGATATCAGCTGCTCGGGGAGGCGATCCGGGCCTTGAAAGCCGATCCGTGGGTGCGCGTCTACCTCGACGGAGGCAATCCGGGCTGGGTCAAGGACGTCGACCGGGTCGTCGATTCCCTGCGCCGAGCCGGTGTCGCCGACGCGGACGGTTTCAGCCTCAACGTCGCCAACTTCGAGACCACCGAAGCCAACATCGATTACGGTACGGCCATCTCCGACCGCCTCGGTGGAAAGCACTTCGTCATCGACACCAGTCGCAACGGCAACGGCCCGGCCCGCACCGAGGGGCCCGGGGACGGACACTGGTGCAACCCGCCCGGACGGGCCCTGGGCCCGGCGCCCACCACGCAGACCGGCAATCCCCGGGTCGACGCCTACCTGTGGGTGAAACGCCCCGGCGAATCCGACGGCGCGTGCGGCCGCGGCGCCCCGGAAGCGGGCCAGTGGTGGCCGGAGTACGCCCTGTCCCTGGCCACCAGCTGAGGTTCGCCGGCTCACCCGGGCCCGATGACCACGCTCGAGCCCGGTTCGCGAGGTCGGCCGGAGTGCAGTGGTGGTGACCGGCACGTGCCGCTCGAGCGGGCGAACGGCCGGGGGGGGGCGGGGGGGGGGGGGCGGGGGGGGGGCGGGGGGGGGGGGGGGGGGGGGGGGGGGCGCGGGGGGGGGGGGGGGGCGCGGCGGGGGGGGGGGGGGGGGGCGCGGGCGGGGGGGGGGGGGGGGGGGTGGCGCGCGGGCCCCGGCGCCGGGGGCGCGCGCGCCCCGCGCGCCCGCCCCCGCCCCCCCCCCCCCCCCCCCCCCCCGGCCGGGTGGCTCAGGAGACGTGCACCCATTTGGCGGTGGAGGGGACGCCCGCCGTGTCGGTCAGGAAGAGCATGTACCAGCCCGGCGGGATCACCCCTCGCTCCTTCGGCACCTGGACCATCACCCCGCCGGGGGTACGGCGTAGCGGCAGCGCCACCGAGCGCTGGTCCAGGTCGGTGGCGTGGGTGACCGCGGCCGGGCGGATCAGGCGGGCGGTCTCGATGCGGGCGGCGTCGGGGGTGGCGTACTGGACGACGGCGCCGCGGGCGACTTCGGCCGGGCCGGCGACGATCGCCGGGCGTGGGCTCTTGAACAGGTACGGCGGGCTGTAGATCTCGATGCGTTGTTCGAAGACGCCGGGGTTCTTGCCGGTCCGGTCGTAGATCGGGTCGCTGCCCATGGTGATCACCCGCCCGTCCGGCAGGAGCAGGGCCTCCGAGTGGTAGTCGCGGCCGACCGTGGGGGCGGCCGCGGTCCGGAAGACGTTCTTCTCCACGTCGTAGATCTGGGCGGTGAGCAGGTCGCTGCGCATCTGCCCGTGGTAGGGGCCGCCGCGGTATCCGGCCGAGCCGCCGCTGGTGAAGACGGTGTCGTCGGGCAGGATCACGGCGTTGAGGTACCGGGTCGGGTTCGGCAGGTCCGGCCCGGGTTCGTAGACGGGGTGTTTCACCGACAGGTCGGCGATGGCTGTGCGGGCGGTGGAGACGGGGGAGTCGCCGACCGCGCCGCCGCCGAGGATCATCACGCGTTGCTTCTGGGCCGGGGGCAGCAGCACTGACGCGCTGGTCTCGGTCATCGTCGCGTCACGCAGGCCGGGAACCGGCTGGAAGTCGTTGTTCTTCAGGTTCCACAATCCGGGGGTACGGCCTACCGTGGCCGACCCGTAGCCCGCGTTCGACCCGGAGAAGAAGAGTCGTTCGTCCCGGGTGACGAACAGTGCCGGGTAGGTGGGGAAGGGGCGGGTGAGTCCGGGGGTGGCGACCCAGCGTCTGTCCTTGGCGTAGTAGACCTCGTTGCGCCCGGGCAGCATCCGGCCGAACTGGTCGAGCCCGGACACGGCGATGACGTTGCCGCCGGACAGCGGGGCCAGGGTCGGGTACCACCGGTGGTCGGTGAGATCCCCGGTACGGACATAACGTTCGGCGGCCGGGTCGAACTCGTAGGACGTGTTGTCGCCGCCGTACTCCTGCTTGTCCCGGCTGATCTTGTCGGCCACCCCGTACAGGTTGTGGGCGGCGGCCCCGGTCAGCCCGGCGATGCGGTACTGCGCGGGTTGCTCGATCACCTGGCTGTCCCCGGCGATCAGCGCGTCGACCCAGACCTCGACCT
Source organism: Actinoplanes sp. NPDC020271 (assembly GCF_044388125.1). Taxonomy (NCBI): domain Bacteria; kingdom Bacillati; phylum Actinomycetota; class Actinomycetes; order Micromonosporales; family Micromonosporaceae; genus Actinoplanes; species Actinoplanes sp. NPDC020271. The sequence goes on along the minus strand of NZ_JBIRWQ010000016.1, from coordinate 110,130 downwards.
CGCCGGCGTGCACCATGGTCGTCCCGGCGTGCACCATCTTCGCCGCGGCCGGAACGGTGACGTCGACGCGGGTCGCGTACTGCCTGCCGTCCGGTGCGACGAAGATGGTGCCCTTCTTCACCGGGAGCGGGCCACCGTCGGGCGACTCGTTCTTGATCTTCATGACGCCGGCCGCGAACGTGATGTTCTCCGGCAGCACCTCGTACGACTTGGTGCCCCCGGCGACCAGGAGTTTCCCGTCGGCGAGGAACGTGTGCCCGCCGCAGAACATGTCGGTCGGGGTCGGGATCAGCGAGTACTTGTCGGCGGCGGGGTCCCACAGGATCGTCTTGAACGTGCCGGCCTCGAAGTTCTGCCGGTTGTTGCCGGAGCCGGCGACGATCAGGACCTTGCCGGTGCTGAGCAGCGCGGCGTGGATCGCGTTGATCGTGAAGGCGCCCGGCACCGCGAGCATCGACCAGTGGCCGTAGGTCTCCTTGTAGGCCGGCCGATCGATCTTGAACTGGTGGTACTCGTCGGCGGCGAAGACCGCGATCGGGCGGTTCGCGGCGAGCACGGCGGCCGCGGCGGGGACGACGGCCAGGCTCCGGAGCAGTCGCCGGGCCGGCGTGGGTTCGGGTCGGGGGATCATGCGTACGTCCTCATCGGCTCTTTTGTTCGTTGGCAGGGGATGACCGCGGGCGTGGGCGACGGACGGCGCCGGAAGGCCCAGAGCGCGGGCGGAGCGAGGCAGAGAGCGAGGTTGAGTGCCGGCCACAGCCACATCAGGCCGTGCGTACGACCCGTGACCACGGCGGTGACCAGCAGGAACGCGAAGAACGCGGCCCAGTTGAGATGCGCCCGGAAGGTGGCGATCCGGTCGGGGCTGGCCGAGTCACCCTTCGGCGTTACCACGAACCCGGCCCGTTGCCGCAGAATCGTCTGCCGGAACGAGGCGACGTAGACCGGCGCGCACAGCGTGGAGAGCAGCATCCCGGTCAGCCCGGACGAGCCGGCCTCCTCGTGCGGGCTGACGTTGTGCCGGCGGTTCCACAGGTAGAGCCCGACCTGGAAGAGCGCGGCGTCGACGTAGAGCATCGACCACACCTGCTGCGGCACCTGCACGCCGCGGAACCCGAGCACGATGTGACCGAAAGCGGTCGCCGTGCCGAGCAGCCACGCGATCGCGGTCAGCGGGTAGTACGCCATCAGCAGGCCGTAGTGCAGCGAACGGCGTACGCCCAAGCCTGGAATCTTCTTCCAGAAACCGGTCAGGCACACCTCGTCGGTGCCGCGCGACCAGCGATGTTGCTGGCTGAAGAGGTCGGTCCAGGAGGACGGGCCCTCGCCGACCGCCAGCACGTCGGGCGTGTAGACCGAACTCCAGCGCCGGCCGGTCGCCGGGTTGCGGGTCGCGTGGATCGCCAGGCTGGTCGCCATGTCCTCGGTGATCGAATCCTGAAGACCACCGATACTGCGAAGTGCGTCGATGCGCACGGCGTTGTTCGTCCCCACCAGCATCGGCGAGCCCAGCTTGTTGCCGGCCCGTTGCAGCAGCGAGTGGAACAGGTACTGCTGCGACTCCGCCCACCGCGTGACCGGGTTGTCGTAGTTGCCGTAGATCTGCGGCCCGACCACGAACGCCACGTCCGGATCGCGGAAGTAGCCGAGGAGGCGCTCGCAGAACGACGGCAACGGCACGTGGTCGGGGTCGACCGAGACGAACACGTCGTACTCGTCGCCGTGCGCGTCGACCCAGGCGTTGTAGTTCCCGTGTTTCGTCCTCGCCTTGAAGGCGCCGCCGCCGGCGTTCCATTCCGGTACGCCCTTACGGCTGAAATGATTCGCGCCGACGCGCTTGCACATCTGTTTGACCTCGGCGTCGTCGCCCTCGTCGAGCAGCCAGACGTCGGGGCACTCGTGGATGCGTCGCGCCGCCCGCAGGGTCCCTTCGACCATCTCGATCGGCTCCTTGCCGGGCACGATCGTGGTGAGGAAGGCGACCCGCAGCCGGAGGTCCGGCGGGACCGGCACCGGATCGCGCGCCCGCAGCGTGGCGAGACAGAGCGTCACCACGTTGACCAGGCGGAACAGTTCGATCAGAGCAATCGCGACGACCATGGTCAGGGTCGGGACGCTGAGCCCGCCGGCCAGGTCGGCCGAGGTGAGCAGCCAGCCGAAGAACGTCGCCTCCAGCGTGAACGCGAAACCCGCGATCAGGAGGCTGCGTACCGGGCGATGGCGGGTCAGCCGCTTGAGACGGACCCGGTAGTCGCCATCGGGGGCCGGGTCCGGGGACCCGGCGAGGCGGCTGAAGCTGTCGTAGTCGTAGGGCATCGTGCTCCCTGAGCAATGTGGACAGACGGCCCGGTTGCGCACAGCACGCATTTACTGATTTTTCGGAAGTGAACCGGATTTTCCGGGCACAGTTGGACACTAGCCAGAGATCACCGGGGCTGGACATCCCCCGTACCCGATCGTGGAAGCTGGGACGGTGATGGTGGACGCATGCCTGCGCGACGGCCGGGGCGGCAGCCCCACGGTGGTTCTCCAGGACACGCCGGCGCGGGGCGCTCACCCCGGTGCCTCCCACACCGCGTACGTGACTCTCGGTGGTGACATAGCCGACATCCGGTTCTTCACCTCGACGGGGGAGTTGCCGGCCTGCGGGCACGGGACGGTGGCGGCGCTGACCTGGCTCGCCGACCGGCTCGGCCGCGGCGGTGAGTTCACGCTGCGGATCTCCGGGCGCATTCTCCGCGGGTGGGTCGACGGTTCGCGGGCCTGGTTCGAGCAGGCGCCGGTGAGGCTGCGGGACCCGGGTGACGTGAGCGCGGTGCTCGCGGCGCTCGGGCTGGGCCCGGCGCATCCCGGGGTGGTGGCGGCCTCGACCGGGCGGTGGCGGCTGCTGATCCCGGTGACGTCGGCTTCCCGGGTCGACCCGGACCTTCCGGCACTGCGCTCGGCGTGCGACGCGGCGGGCCTGCTCGGCTGCTTCGTCTACCACCCGGTCGCACCGGGCCGGTACGCCGCTCGGATGTTCGCGCCGTCGATCGGCGTGCCCGAGGACATCGCCAACGTCAACAGCTCGTCGGGTCTGGCGGCGGCTCTCGGCGTACCGGAAATAAGCGTCGATATGGGTGACCGGCTCGGCCACCCCGCCACCATCCTGGTCCGCACAACCGGCGGCCGGTTGCAAGCCGGCGGCGAAGCCCGGATCCGCACCTGACGGAGATCATCGCGAAACCGTCGAACCAATACGCCCGGTGATCCGTTTGCTTTGACAAGGCGGACGAGTTCGGTCCGCTCCAGATCCGACAAGGCGGTGGCGATGCTGATCCTGTTCCTGCTCATCCTGGTCCTGGTCGCCGCCTGCGTGCTCGCAGTGCGGGGGGTCCGCGCCGAAGCGCGCAAAGCGGAAGAACCGCTGCTGGTGCCCGAGGCGTTCTTCGCGCCTCAGAGCCTGGAAGGCGTGCTCTGCACCCAGCTGATGGACGGCGACATCACGCGCCGGCAATACATGCGATCGATGGAGGGCCTCGCCGCGCGCGACGAGGAGCGCCACCCGCTCGTCGTCCCGTGGCACCTCGGCGCCGGCGAGGAGTGACGCAGCGCAACATTGCTGCCCTTTTCCCCCACCGATTTCCCCGTACGTCGTGAAGCGCCACCGACCCGGCCCCCGGCCCGGTCGCGTGGCGCTTCCGCGTGTCACAGGCAGCGAGACGTGTCACGGATGGCGAGAAGCGTGCCGGAACGGTCGGAGTCGATCGAAGCCGGCCGCCGCGACGAACAAGCCCCAGAAACGGCATCGTCCACTGCTCGGCCACCACGGACGCATCAGCCGCAGCGCCCCGCGCGATCCGGATCGGCCCCGCAGGTGATCCGTGCGCGTCCACCGGCACGTCCACCCGGACCCCGGCCCTTTGCACCCCGCGCCGCGGCATGCCCGGAACCGTGACGTGCCGCCCTTGCCCGCGGGATCGGTCACCGTTCCCGGTCCTGTCCCGATTGCTTCTCGCCGGTTCGCTCGTCCCCTCGTGCTCGTCGATTCCGGCGCCCGATGGGCGGTAGATCAAATTATGTGTACGGCCGATGTCACCCGAATTGGTGGTTGAATGCTGCGGATCAAGTTATAACCTGATTTCTTCCACGGCATTACTTTATTGCTTGGGGGATCGAATGGCGAAGCATCGAATCCGTGGTGTCGTCCTGGCGCTCACCGTCGCTACCGCTGGTGTGCTGGTGACCGCTTCTCCCGGCCAAGCCCATCGGGTGTGCAACACGACAACGTCGACCACGATCAGCAACGGTCGCTCGAGCAGCGTCCATTGCACCGGTCAGGTCTCGTGCGACTGGGTCGTCACAAAATCGCACAAGGTCTGGACCTTGACGGGCCGTAAGACCGTTGTGGACGCGCGCACGTACAAATGCTGGTAGGCGGTCCGGTCAAGAATCCCCGGATTGAAAGTCGATGAGGTCGACGACGAATTCGCCGCCACTGACATCGCCGAACGAATAGGCCTGGAATCCGGTGTTCCCGGGACCGAGCAAGCGGCCTCGTGGGGCGTAGTCGATGACTGCTCGCCCGTTGACGGCGAGGCGGAGATGGACAGGCTCGGATGCGTCCGAGTCGTCGCAATGGGCGGTCAAGGTCACCGGTTTGCTCATGTCCAGCCCGTTGATCTTGACCCAGCCCGTCGGTGCGACTTCCGGCTCGACGATCTCCACCGCGCCGGAGTGACTCAGCCGGAACTCGTACCGGTCGGCGTCGTCCCGGCCTGATCCCCGGCACCACACCCCCCAGCTTCCCGCGCCACCCCTGATCGTCGCGGTGCCGGAGACGATCTCATGTGTTCCCGAGGTGTGTACGGGCGAGCGCACCGTGACGATCGTGCCGGGTTTCCGGATCGTCATGGCATACGTGTTGTTCGCGTACGCCAGGACGTGCGAGCCGGTTCTCCGTCGGGGCCAGCCGTCCGCCGAGGTGGCGAATACGGTGCGATACCGCACGGCGCCGGTCGCGGGATCGTCCGGCGCGAGCTCGTCCCAGTCGATGTTCGTACGGAACGCGGAAGTCGCCTCGGGTCCGTGCCCGTCGTCTCGCTGCCGGAGCCAGGTGACCACCGTTCCGGCCGTCGGCACCGAGCCGATCAGGAAGACGGCGGCTCCGAAAGCGGCCGCGAGGGTTCGCCTTCTGGCGGCGACCGAGCGGGGCACCCGTCTCAGCCGCCGCGGATCGGCGACATGCAGGCGCGTCCACCACTCGGCGGCATCGGGGAAGGCATCCGTCGTCTCATCGGTGGCGAGCAGATCCGCGAGCGCCGACACCGAGATCGACGACGTTCCCTGTGGGAGCCGATGTTCGGTGACGACACCTATGAGGTGGTCGCCGGCGAACACCGGCGCTCCCGACATGCCGGACCACTCCGATCGGCCGGCTGCGAGCTCGCCTTCGGGCAACGGTCGTGGCTGGGCCGACACCTGCAGGGTGAGCAGGCCGTCCACCGAGCTGGAGATCAGCGAGATGTCTCCGCGGACGTGAACGACATCCCGGATCATGCCGGAGTCCGGCGTCGATCGGTACTCCATGAAATCGGGATAGCCGAACGTCTCGCAGCCACGAACCATGTTCGGGTCCGGGCAGGCTCGATCCACCAGGGCAATCCGAAGTGGCCGGAAAAGCAGCGGTGCCGACTCGGCGAGGGCGATGATCGCCATGTCCAGTCGCGAGCCGGGCGGACTCAGAAGTGATGCGGCGAGATCAGCCGCGAAGCTTTCCTTGTGCCGGTTGCGGACCTTCACCGCGACCGCGCCGTGGACGACGTGCCCCGCCGTCAGAACCGTGTGCGGAGCAACGACACAGCCGGAACCGTACCGGTACCGGACGGGCGCGTCAGGACCCAGATCGGCGATGACCTCGACGATCCGGTCACGGAACTCGGAACTGCGGGCGGGGTTATCCCTTTTCCGCATTCGCTGAGGAATTCACTCGGACCGGCAGGCCGGATGCGGCGACCGGCGCGTCCAGGTTGACGGTGACCGTTTGCAGGGACTCCGATCTCCATCCGCCCTTGGCGCTCAGATCGACGGTCAGAGGCACTCGGAAGCCGGCTTTTCCGTCGACATGGCGGGTGACCGCGACCTTCATCTCGACCGTCACGCCGGTGATCGGAAAATTGATCTTCGCCTCGTGGGCATTTTCCTGTGCCGTGGCGATCTCCGCGCGGAGCGCCTCCAGGACTCCGGCGAGTCCCAGGCTGTCGTTCTCGTCGAACACTTCACACTTCTCCCGGTTCGCCGGATGTCGGCCCGCAGCATTGCACGCTTTCGTTCCCGGTGGCCGGGCGGTAATCCATTCGGGTGGCTCCGGTAATGCGACCGGCATCGTGCGAACGGCCGATCGTCCACAACGGACGGCTGTTCGCGGGTGGCCGGTCGGCCGCGCTGCGTGGTGCGGGTGCCCGGAGCCGGGGCTCGGTCCGGACGGTTCGCGACCGAGGTACGCACGAGCACGCGGTCATCTCCCCGTTGCCGGAGTGGCCCGGCGACGACATGCCGAACACGTGAAAGTCCCCGCCCCTTGCCGGACATGAAGCAGGGTGGAGTTCGTGAACGTGGATCATCGCCGGGAGCGCTTCGAGGCGATCGCCCCGGCGGTGATCGACGCCGTGCGCCGTTACCTGGCCCGGCGCACCGACCCGGCGACCGCCGACGACGTCCTGTCCGAAACGCTCCTGATCTGCTGGCGCCGACTGGACGAGATACCCGAGGAGCACCTTCCCTGGGCGTACGGCGTGGCCCGCAACTGCCTCGCGAACGCCGACCGCGGACGCCGCCGCCAAGCCCGCCTGGCCGCGCGCATCGCCACCCTGGACCCGCCGCCGGAAGTCGCGCCCGACCCCACCGCGACCGGAACTGATCTGACCGCCGTCCTCGCCGCGATGCGCCCGGAGGACGCCGAACTGCTGCGCCTGTGGGCCTGGGAAGACCTCACGCCCCCACAGATCGCCCTGGTCCTGGGCGTCTCCGCGAACGCCGCGACGATCCGGCTGCACCGCGCGAAACAACGGCTGCGAAAGCTGATCGAGACTGCCGGACATGAGGAGTCGACAGAAGGGAGCCGGCCGTGACCGACGACGAGCTGCGCACCACCCTGCGCCGCGCCGACCCGGCGGCGTCGTTGCCACCGCTGCCTCCCGCCCGCGTCGACCACCTCCTGGAGCAGACCATGGCCACCCCGTTCGCCGACGCCTCCACCCGGCCCGCGACCCCGTCCCGCCGGTCCCGGCCCGCTCTGCTCGCCGCCGCGGCCGCCGTTGTCCTCGTCGCCGCCGGCGTCATCGGCTGGCTGACCCTGCGGCCGGCGTCCGGCCCCTCGACCACCGCCGCGCCACCGCCGGCCGCGGCCACCCCGGCATCGGCCGCGCCCGTCGTCACCCGGCTCACCGCGGCCGGGATCGCGGCGAAATGCGTGGAACCGAAGGCCGGGGTGCTCACCTCCCGGGCCGACCTCGCGTTCGCCGCGACCGTGCGCGACATCACCGGCGAGACGGTGACGCTGCAGGTCACCAAGCTCTACAAGGGCGGCCCGGTGGACCTGATCGAGGTGCCGCAAGCGCCCGGCGCCTCGGAGGGCCTGATGGGCAGCGGATCCTTCGAGGCGGGCAAGAAGTACCTGGTCGCGGCGTCCCAGGGCAGCGTCATCACGTGTGGCTACAGCGGCGAGGCGGACGCGGAGGGGCTGCAGGCGCTCTACGACGCCGCCTTCTAGCCGCCACTCCGAGGGCCACGCTCCGCGAACGCGCGACCGCAGCACGGGCCGCCACCGCGCCGACCGGCTTCGTCCGCCGTCGATGCCGGCCGGCTCGTCCGCTCTCCACGCCGACCGGCTGCGCGGACGTCCGAACCGTGGTCAGGCGGAGGCGACCCGGGCGTCCTCCTCCGCCATCGCTTCCTGGCGGCCCGGCTCCTCCCGCAGGATCGCCGCGTTCAGCCACTCGTCCGGGATCGCGAACGCGTCCACCAGCACCGGCAGGTGGGGCCGCAACTCCCGGAGCAGGTCGTTGATCACGCCGGTGACGGCTTTCGACCGGGCCGGGGTGAGGCGGCCGTGTTCCAGGAACCAGCCGCGGTCGGCTTCGATCGTGGTCAGCGCGTACAGGTCGCAGAGCCGGTTGAGCAGCGACTTCACGGCCGGGTCGGTGGCGCGTTCGATACCGGCGACGAACGCTTCCAGGGTGATCCGGTCGATGTGGGCGGTCGCCGTCTTCAGCACGTGGTCCTGCACGTCGTTGAAGATCTCGAACGGCCGGTCCTTCTTGGTCGCGGCGCCGTTGCGCAGACGGCGGATCGCACCGTCGAGGACGTGCTTCTCCCGGTCCTCGAACATGGTCAGGTGCCAGCCGCGGTCGGTGACGGCGACCTCTTCGCCCCGCCCGGGAACGGCGCTGACCAGGCGCTGGATGAGGCCGCGGGCGGCGGTGCGTTCGAGGACCATCTCGCGGACCTGCTCGGCGACGAACGTGGCGCGACCCCAGCCGTCCAGCGATCCGAACGCGTCCCGGTAGCCGGTGAGCAGGCCCTTCGCGACCAACTGCAGCAGCACCGTGTTGTCGCCCTCGAACGTGGTGAACACGTCCGTGTCCGCTTTCAGCGCGGGCAGCCGGTTCTCCGACAGGTATCCGGCGCCGCCGCACGCCTCCCGGCACATCTGGATGGTGTGCGTGGCGTGCCAGGTCTGCATCGCTTTCAGACCGGCCGCGCGGGACTCCAACTCGCGCTGCCGGTGTTCGTCGACCGGGCCGGGGCCGGACTGCACGTCGGCCAGCGTGCCGACCAGCTCTTCCTGGGCGAAGGCATAGGCGTACGACGTGGCCAGCGCCGGAAGCAGCTTGCGCTGGTGGGCGAGGTAGTCGTTGAGGACCACCTCCCGCTCGTCGCCCGGCACCCCGAACTGGCGGCGGCTCTCGCCGTACCGGATCGCGATCGTCAGCGCCGCCCGCGTGGCCGCCGACGCCGCGCCGCCGACCGTGACCCGCCCGCGAACCAGCGTGCCCAGCATCGTGAAGAAGCGCCGCGTGTCGTTCTCGATCGGGCTGGTGTACGTGCCGTCCTCGGCGACCTGGCCGTACCGGTCGAGCAGCATGTCCCTCGGCACGGTGACGTGATCGAAACTGATCCGCCCGTTGTCGACCCCGAGCAGCCCGGCCTTGTGTCCCGCGTCGCCCAGTGTCACGCCCGGCATCGGGTTGCCGCCGGCGTCCCGGAGCGGCACCAGCCAGGCGTGCACCCCGCGACTGCGCCCACCGGTGATGAGCTGGGCGAACACCACCGCCATGCGGCCGTCGCGGGCGGCGTTGCCGATGTAGTCCTTACGGGCCGCCGGGTGCGGCGTGTGCAGGTCGAAGGTGCCGGTGGCCGGATCGTACGTGCACGTGGTCCGGAGTTTCTGCACATCGGATCCGTGACCGGTTTCGGTCATCGCGAAACAGCCCATGATCTCGGTCGAGATGATGCCGCGCAGGAACTGTTCGTGGTGCCGCCGGGTGCCGAGCGCGACGACCGCGCCGCCGAACAGGCCCCACTGCACGCCGGCCTTGACCATCAGCGACAGGTCGGCGTAGGCCAGCATCTCGGCCGCGACGACCGAACCGCCCGGGTCGTCGGAACCGCCGAAGTCGCTCGGGAACGCCGACGCCACCCCGACATCGGTGGGAATCTGCCTGATCAGCGAGGAGATCCGCGCCCGCGCCTCCGCGCCGGTCTCGCCGTGCACCGCCGCGAACCCGGCCTTGCCGAGCTCGTCACGGACCGCTTGCCGGATGTGCGCCCACCGCCCGTCGAGCACTTCCTGCAGGCGGGCGGGGTCGATGGTGTCGCCGATCATGCCCCCAGCTAATCACGCCCTCCGTTCCACCGCTCGGCCGCCCGAAACCCCCAGATCAACCCCGATCTGCGCGTACGCCGTGGAGCGCGCCCGGGTACGGGGACGGTCGCATTCTTGTCGGGGGCCGGCGTTAGCATCCCGGGCCATGGAGAAGCTGACCTACGTCGTGGGTGACGCCACCGATCCGGCCGGTCCGGGCCCGGCACCGGGTTCGAGCCCGATGCCGGTCCACCCGTCCGTTACGAGGCGATCCGCGAGTGCCTGGGCACCCTGGCCGCCCTCGCCCGGGAGCGCGGCGCGTCGGTCCACATGCCACGGATCGGGTGCGGGCTCGCCGGGGGCGAGTGGTCCCGGATCGAGCCGCTGATCACGGCGAATGTGGACGTTCCGGTGTTCGTCTACGACTTGCCCGGCACCGATCCCGCCGCGCCCTGACCTCCGATCGGGGACGCCTGCGCGGTGGCGACGATCCGCGCCGCGTCCGGGGCCAGCAGGTAGCCGGCGGCTACGGCGGTGTCGGCCGCGGCCTGCACCGCCGCGACATAGCGGGCATGGGTCGGGTAGAGCGTGGCCAGGTCCGGCTCGGCGACGACCGGCAGGGCCGGGTCCGACGGGTCGCCGGTGTCGTGCCGGTCCCACCCGTCAGCGTCGGCGTTCCACGGGTCGCGCGCCCCGTAGAGACCGCAGAACGGCCCGCCGCCGATCGCTCGCAGACCGCTCAGCGTGTGGGTCGGCACCGTCACGTCGGGCAGTCGCAGGCCACCCAGGGCCAGCCCGGTGGCCGGGTCCCGGATCACCGCGCCGCCGAGGAGGGTCACCGGCGGTGCCGCCGGGGGCGCCGTGCCACCCCGCGCCCACGTGGTCAGGTGCGCCAGCGCGGCGTCGATGCCGTAGTGCCCCGGCCCGTCGTTGGGTGGGGCCGAGCCGGCCGGGCAGTCGGGAGCCGGGGTCTGGCTGCCCAGCGACCGGCGCAGGGTGGGATCGCCCCGGTCGAGCGCCCACTGGTCGCCGTGCGCCGTGCCGGCCAGCTCCCAGGTGTGCACGGTCGCGGTGTCCGGCTGCCGGGCCGGGGCGTGGCCGGCCACGTCGGTCTCGGTGAGCACGACGAAGGTGGGCTGCCGGAGGTCGGTGCGGATCCGGACGGCCAGTGGCATGCCCAGTCCGAGCGCGTCGATCGGGGCGGCCAGGGCGCTGTTGCTGTGGATGAGGAAGCCGTCGTACACCTTGGCCACCGGATGTATGGCATTGACGTACGTCGTCATGCGCAGCGCGGACTGCGACTCCCCGTCGGCGAGCACCGTGCGTACGTCGAGGCCGGCCAGCGGGTCCGGTCCGCCGGGCGTGCGGAGTGCCTGCCCGGCCTGGGAGAAGATGTCGTAGGAGAACTGGTCACCGGGGTGGTTCAGCGTGCCGTACCGGGCCGGGTCCCACTGGCGCAGACCGGGTAGGTCGCCGATCCCGCCGTCCACGCCGACCTTCTGCGCGGACACGCCGACCCAGGCGTAGCCGGCGCGCAGCAACTCGTCGTGGGCGAACCAGTAGTCCGGCGAGAGGTCCACCTGGCCGCTGACGTTGAGCCACTCCACCAGGACGACGCCGTTGAACCGGGCCGGATCGGCGGGTCGGCGCACCAGCATCCTGGTCCGGTACGGGGCCCGGCCGGTCACCGCGACCGGCCAGCGCCCGTTCGAGCCGAGGACGCCGAGCCCGGTGTACGAGGACGCGACGCCGGAGAGGAAGTACTCCGACTCGGTGTACCCGGCCGCCGTCAGGTCTTCCGCCTCGGCCAGGAACGGGAAACCGTGCGTGCCGGGCGGCGGGACGGTGATCGCGGGGCTGGGCACCGTGGCGGCTGCGGCCGCCGGCGCGGCCTCGGCGCCGGGTGCCGGGCCGGCGGTCAGCGCGACGGCCGCCGCGGTCATCGCGGCGATCAGCTGGGGCCAACGGCGGGGCCGGCGCGGGACGGACGATGGCGTGGTCATCGCTATCTCCTCGGTCGGGAACGTCCGCCGGGCCCGGGCCGGGCCGGCCGTCCGCGGAAGGCGGAGGGTGGCGGATGCCGTCAGTCTCGCCACGCCGATCCCCGGCACGCATCGGCAGAATCACCGATGTCGATGAATATCGGCTGACCCCCGATGGTTCGTTACTGTCCGGGTCCCGGCGGGAATGTTCACGTCTGCAACCGGGCGGGGACGTAACGGGCGTCGGCGTCGAGGGTGTCGTCCTGGCCGGTCAGCGTGGTGAACGTGGCCCACGGCATCCGCTCGACGGACTCCGCGTTGCCGGTGTCGGCGATCGCGCGATAGGTGACCGACGCCGCCCGCATCGCGGCGAGCAGCGCGGCGACCGGGTGCAGGACCAGTCGCACGCCGGCCTCGGCCAGTTCCGCGTCGGTCCAGGTGGGTACGTCGGCGGCGGCTTCGCTCCGATTGATCACCAGGGGTACGCCGGGAAGCGCGCGACTGATCGCGGCCAGTTCCCCGGCATCCCGTACCCCGTCGGGGCAGACCGCGTCGGCCCCCGCCCCGGCGTAGGCGACGCAGCGGGCGATCGTGTCGCCGAGACCGTGCACGGCGTACGCGTCGGTCCGGGCGATGATCGCGAGCTCCGGCACCTGATCGGCCAGCGCCTGGATCTTCGCGGCGGCGAGACCGGTCTCGATCACCTCCGTGCCGGCCGGGTGCCCGTAGCGCTTCGGGCTCACCCGGTCCTCCAGATGCAGCCCGGAGATCCCGGCGCGGCTGTACGCGAGCCCGGTCCAGACCGCGTGCTCCGGGTTGCCGTACCCGGTGTCCGCGTCGGCCAGCAGCGGCGTGCCCCGCAGCGCGGGGGCGAGCGTGGCCGCCCGGTCGGCGATCTGCGTGGCGTGCACGAAACCCAGGTCGGGCCGGCCCAGCATGGTCGCCGAGACCGCCACGCTGGACAGGTGCACAGCCCGGTGACCCGCGGCGACGGCGAGCGCCGCGGTCATCGGGTCGTGGACACCGGGCACGTGGGTGACCCGGCCAGAGGTGAGGAGCGCGCGCAATGCGGATGCGGTCATGAGAGATTGTGCAACGCGAATCTGTTTTCGGCACCGGCCACACGCGGGTCGCTGAAGAACGGCAGCGTCACCGTGGTCCCCGGCGGGCGACGGAACCGCGGCAGACCGGCTCTTGATCTTGATCTTGAGGGGTTGCGGGCGACCAGGCGGGAGATAGGCTCACGCGATGTTCGACGAGGCGGTTGTGGTGGGGGTCACGGCGTTCTGCGAGGGCGCGCCGGAGCCGTCCGGTAACGAGGTCAAGGAACGGCTGCTCAGTGGCGGTGTCGAGCCGTGGCTGGCGGAGCGTCTGACCTACTTCCTGCCGCTCGCGTTCGGGCGGCGGGTGCTCGGCGGCGTGCAGGTCGACGAGACGTTCCTCGACGGGGAGACGCGCCGGCGCCTCGATCGTGACCCGGTCTACCGGGCGGCCGTGGCGCGGGCTGCCGTCGCGGACCAGGCGGAGATCGCGCGGATCGCCGGGTACAGCAGCGAGGTCGCCGTGGTCGGCCAGGCCCTGCAGGGTGGCGCCGACGCGGGCCGGCTGCGGCTCGGGCCGGTCTCGCTGGACGACGGGCTGCCGCCGCTCGGCACCGGCAGTGGTGGGGTGCCGTCACCGGCGTCCGTTTTTGCCCACTGGATGGCGGCCTACGGGGTCGCGATCGGCGAGGATCTGAAGCTGGGCGACGCCGAGTTCCGGGCGACCCTGGCGGCGCATCCGCGGCCGACGCCGGAGCTGGTCGTGGCCCAGGTGAACTTCGCGGTGAACCATCCGGCGCTGGCCCGGCCGTGGATGGTGGAGAGCTGCGTCGGTGTCGCCCCGACGTGGAAGGAGGCGATCTTCCAGACCCTCGCGATGTTCGAGCGGGCCGTGGCGTACCCGATGATCGCCGCGCTGATCGACCGGAAGGCGGCCGCCGAGCACGTCGCCGTCGAGCGCTACCGGCACCCGGCCGGTGAGTTCGAGCTGCTGCTGGGCGCGCAGGTGGACCTGTTCGCGACCGACCCGGTGCCGTCCGCGGAACCGCTCTTCGACCAGCTGCTGGTGGCACTGCGGGAGGTGCCGCTGAGTCCGGCGGTGCACGCGCTGCGATTCTTCACCGCCTACCAGGACGGGCGCATGCTGACGAACGAGGTCTTCCTGGACGGTGAGCCGTGGGAGGCCGGGATGAAGGTCGCCGGGGCGGCCCCCGCGCCGCTGCCCACCGGCCCGGTCGGCGTGCGGGTGTTCGCCTTCCTGGTCCCGGCCGCGTGAGGCGGTGACTTCGGGACATGGGTGACGATCTACTTGCCGATTTCGTGCGTGCCGACCGGGAGAAGGGGCTCGGCGGCTACGGCATTCACGTGCACCGGGAGGGCTGTCGGAGTACGGGCCGGGGTTCAGCAACGGCTACGGTCTGAGTGTCTGGCTCAGCGTGTCTGGCTCAGCGGCAACGGCAGTTACCGGATGGACGGCGCCTACGGCCAGCACGCGATCGTCGGCCCGATCCGCCGCGCGACGGTCACCGTCACCGCGCCGTTCAGGAGGCACGATCAGCGACGGTGAGAACCAGCCGGGACCCGGGGCGCGGCTGGTGGCGAGTGGAGACGGGCTCGCGCGGGCGCCGGCCCGGGAAGCCGACGCCGGGCGGGCGGCTCACGGCGTACCTAATCGGGGGTTGTGGTGTGGGATTCCCAGGTGGCGTACATGGTGGCGTAGCGACCGCCGGCCGCGACCAGGTCGTCGTGCGGGCCGGACTCGAGGATGCCACCGTTGTCGACGACGATGACGCGGCCGGCCCGGCGCGCGGTCGACAGGCGGTGCGCGACCAGGATCGCGGTGCGGCCTTCGAGGAGGCGCTGGACGGCGGCTTCGACGCGCAGTTCGGAGCGCAGGTCCAGGCTGGACGTGGCCTCGTCGAGGACGACGACGCGGGGCGCGGCGACGAAGACGCGGGCCAGGGCGATCAGTTGACGTTCGCCGGAGGAGACGGACTGGCCGCGTTCGTGCAGGATCGTGCCGAGGCCTTCGGGGGAGCGTTCGACCAGGTCGCGCAGGCCGACGGCGTCGACGGCGGCGAACACTTCGTCGTCGGTGGCGTCCGGGCGGGCGAACGCGATGTTGTCGCGCAGCGTCCCGGCGAACAGGAACGGTTCCTGCGGCACGACGCCGACCTGCCGGTGCAGCGAGTCGAGCGTGACGTCGCGCAGGTCGTGGCCGTCGATGAGCACCGCGCCGCGGTCCGGGTCGTAGAGCCGGGCGACGAGTTTGGCCAGCGTCGACTTCCCGGCGCCGGTCGGGCCGACGCACGCGATGGTCTCGCCCGGCGCGATCCGCAGGGTGACGTCGCGCAGCACGGGACGCCCGGGGTCGTACCCGAAAGTGAGGTTCCGCAGCTCGATGCCCCCGCGGGCCGGCGGAAGATCAACAGCATCAGTTCGTTCCGGTACGGACGGTGCCGTCCCGAGCAGTCCGCGCAGTTTGCCGAGCGCGGCCCGGGCCTGCTGATAGTTGGTGTAGAGCTGCACGAGTTGCTGGACCGGCTGGAAGAACGCGTTGAGGTAGAGCACGAACGCGGTCAGCTCGCCGAGGGTCAGTTCGCCGCGCAGCACCATGCGCCCGCCGATCAGCAGCAGCGCGGCCAGTCCGACGAGGCCGATCACCGAGCTGCCCGGGCCGTAGACGGCGCTGATCCGCCCGGTGTGGTCGTTGGCGTCGCGGTAGGTGCCGACCACCTCGCGGTGCTCGAGGACACTGCGGCGCTGCTGGTTGTGGGCGGTGATCACGCGTACGCCGTACAGGCTCTCCGACAGGTGCGAGAAGAGCCCCGCGATGGCGTCGCGCTGCCGGTCGTACCCCTGGTCGGCGGCCTTCCGGAACCAGATCGACAGCGCCGCGAGGGGCGGCACGACCAGCAGTAACGTGATCGCGGCGAGCTCCGCGTCGTAGTGCACGAGCACCACCGTCACCACGATCATGGTGAGTCCCTGGATCAGGAACTGCGCGAAACCGTCCTGCAGCAACTGCTGGATCGCCTCGACGTCGGAGGTCATCCGGGTCATCGTGACCCCGGCCTTCTCCTTGGTGTAGAAGTCCAGGCTCAGCCGCTGCAGGTGACTGAAGACGCGGACCCGCAGGTCACGGGTGACGTAGGCGGCCAGGCGCCCGCTCTGCCGGATCCGCACGCCGGACGCGAACGCGGTGAGCCCGACCGCGGCGAGGAAGGCGACCGCGGACAGGACCAGCACCGTGACGTCGCGCGCGACGATGCCGCGATCGATGCCGATCTGCACCAGCAGCGGCCCGGCCTGCAACAACAGCGCCTCGGCGAGGACCGCGACGGCGGCGGTGACCAGCACCGCGGGACGGTTGGCCAGCAGCGAACCGAGCGTGAGCCTCCGGTTGCCGGGTTGCCGGTGGAAGGCTTCCGCCGCCGCCGCGGCGGGTGGCTCGGACGACTCCAGGCGGGCGACGCCGGCGGCCAGTTCGGGCGGGATGCCGGCGAACGGCGTGCCACCGGGCCGGTCGCGGCGAGCGCCGGTCATCCCGCCGGGCATCGCGCCACCGGGCCCGCCGAAGCCGCCTCCGAACATGCTCATGCCGGGACCTCTTCCCCGGTGGACGCGGCGGCCAGGACGCGGGCGTACCGCGGCTCGGTGGCCAGCAGCGACGCGTGTGTGCCATCGGCGGCCACGCGGCCGTTCTCGATCAGGATCACGCGGTCGGCGAGGCCGATCGTGGCGAGCCGGTGCGCCACCATGATCGTGGTGCGGCCGGTCATCAGGGTGCGCAACGACTCGTGGATCTCGTGCTCGACCCGGACGTCCACCGCGCTGGTCGCGTCGTCGAGGATCAGCACCGGCGGGTTGACCAGCAACGCCCGGGCGATCGCGACCCGCTGCCGCTGACCGCCGGAGAGCGTGTAGCCGCGCTCGCCGACCACCGTGTCGTACCCCTTCGGCAGTTCCTGGACGAACTCGTGGGCTCCGGCCGCGACGGCAGCGGCGACGACCTGCTCGCGGGTGGCTCCCGGGCGGCCGAAGGCGATGTTGTCGTGCAGCGAGACGGAGAAGAGGAACGGCTCGTCGGGGACGATGCCGACCCGGTCCCGCAGCGTCTCCAGGGGGTAGTCGCGGACGTCGACGCCGTCGAGCAGGACCTGGCCCTCGGTGACGTCGTAGAAGCGGGCGGCCAGGCGGCCGACCGTCGATTTGCCCGATCCGGTCGAGCCGACCAGCGCTACGGTCTCGCCCGGCCGGATGTGCAGGTCGAGACCGGTCAAGCCGGGAGTGCCATCAGGGTAGGAGAACCCGACATCGCGGAAACGCACGTCGCCGCGAGGCCGCGGCTCGACCGGCGAGACCGGGTCGACGATCTCGGCCGGCGTGTCCAGGATGTCGTAGATGCGCTGGGACGACGCAGCGGCCCGCTGCCCCATCATGATGATCATGCCGAGCATCCGGAACGGCGGCTGCAGCATCAGCACGTACGAGTTGAACGCCACCACCGTCCCCACCGTCGCGTGGCCGTGCAGCACCATCAACCCACCCACGAGCAGCACCAGCGCCAGCCCGAGCCGCGGCAGGTTGTCCATCACCGGAGTCCATCGGCTGCGCAGCCGCGCGTCCGTGGTGTACGCCCATCGGACCCGATCGGCGGCGCTCGCGAGGGTGTCGACCTGGCGCTGTTCCCCGGCGAAGGCCTTGACGATCCGGACCCCTTGGATGTTCTCGTCGACCACGGTGGCGACACCGGCCAGGCGCGACTGGATCAGCCAGGAGACCGGGAAGATCGCCTTGCGCATCCGGACGCCGAGCACCGCGACGGCCGGCATGGTCAGCATCGCGACCACGGCGAGCAGCGGGTTGATCGAGAGCATCAGGACGAACGCGATCACCGCGATCATGCACTGGACCAGGATCGACGGGCCGAACGTGAGGTACATCTGCACGGCGCGGATGTCGGAGGTGGCGCGCGACATCAGCTCGCCCGACTGCACGCGGTCGTAGAAGGCGTAGGACATCCGCATGAGGTGACCGAAAACGATATTGCGTAGGTCGTACTCCAGCTCGTACGCCGTACGCAGAAGGTAGAGCCGGGCCAGGTAGTTGAGGACGCCCTGGGCGACCGCGAGCCCGGCGATCAGCCACACGTATCGCGCCAGGCCGGCGGTGTGCGCGACCAGCGCGCGGTCGATGCCGACGCGGACCAGGTCGGGGATCTGCACCTGCACGATCAGCCCGGCGAAGGACAGCACGAGCGAGGTGACCAGCAGCGTCCGGTGGGTCTTGAGCAGCGGCCAGGCGCGGCGGAGCCAGCTCTTCGACTTGTCGGGGTGGATGCCGGCCCGCGGGGCGCGGCGTGGGACGTCGGACAAGCGGCGCTCCTTACTCAGGTGCTTAGCCTAACTAACGATCCAGCCGGTGGCTAACCACCCGGACGGGCATGAGCGAGTTGTCACGACGTCCTTGCCGACCGTGCCGCGGGCGCGCACGATGATCGCGTGAACTCCGCGGAGCTCGACGATCTGGAGGACTGGGTCGGCCGTGATCCCGCCGGCCGTGCCGCCCGCGCCGCCGAGATCGAGCGGGAGACCGGCGACGACGTCGTCCGGATGCGCGCCCGGCTGATCCGCGCCGACGTCGCCGAACGCAACGGCGAGCTGCGGGCCGCCGCCGAGGCGATGTGGCTGATCAACGAATGGGCCCACGCACACGGCAACCGTTACCTGATCGCTCGCAGTCATCTGCTGCTCGGCCGGACCTACCGCAACCTCGGTGACGTCGCCGCGCTGCTCGAACACGCCGTGGCCGCGGTCGAGGCCCTGGAGGAGACCGTCGCACCGCGTCGGCGGTTGCCCTACGTCGTCAAGTACGCCGACGCGCTCACCGAGACCGGCTCGATCGACGCCGCCCGCGAACGCTACCGTCAGGCCGAGGAACTGGCCCGGCACAGCGAGGACCCGCGCGACCGGATCATGGTGCTGAACAATCACGCGTACGCCGAGCACCTCGCCGGCGAACCCGGGCGCGCCTGGGCCGTGGTCCGCCGGATGCGCGCCACCGCCATCGCCCACGGTTACCGCCTCGACCCGAACGACCTCGACACGGTGGCCAGCGTGCAGATCGCTCTCGGACACTACGAGGACGCCGAGCAGACCGTCCTCGCCGCGATCACCGGCTATCCGGACGCGCCGCTGGAAGCCGACGCACTCCCGGAGTTCCTGCTGACCCTCGCGATCACCCGGCGGCTGCTCGGCGACCCCGGCAACGCCCAGCAGACCCTCGACCTCTGCCGGGAGCAGTGCGAGGCGCACGGGCACGGCGAGATCCTCGTCCGCGTCATGCAGGAACAGGCCGAGCTGTATGCCGCGACCGGCGCGTTCCGGCAGGCGTTCACCGAGCACAAGCGGTTCCACGCGGCCGAGAAGGAGGTGCTCTCCGCCGCCCGCGAGGCCCAGGCGCGCAACCGGCAGGCGCTCTTCGAGGTCAACGAGGCCCGGCAGGAGGCCGAGCGGTTCCGTGAGCAGGCCCGGCGCGACCCGCTGACCGGCCTGCGCAACCGTCGCCACGTCGACGAGACGCTCCCCGCCCTGATCGACAACGCCACCCGGACCGGAGTTCCGCTCTGGGCCGCGTTGCTCGATCTCGACCATTTCAAGCAGATCAACGACTTGTGTACGCACGAAGCCGGCGACCGCGTCCTGGTCGAAGTCGCCCGTCTGCTCGTCGCCTCCGAGCCGGCCGGTGGCTTCGTGGCCCGTCTCGGCGGCGAGGAGTTCCTGCTGGTCGTCACCGGTCTCGACCAGTCGGGGACAGCCGCATTCCTGGAACGGGTCCGCGCGACGATAGCCGGGCACACGTGGCGCGAGATGGCCGGCGACCTGCCCGTCACGGTCAGCATCGGCGCCGGCCCGGCGATGCCGGGTGACGAGCAGGCCGACCTGCTGGCGCGCGCCGACGCCCGGCTCTACGAGGCGAAACGTGCCGGCCGGAATCGGGTCAGCGCCGGCGGAGCGCTCTGTCGGTGAGCGACGGTGGCACGTAACCGGCGTCGGCCGTGTCACGTTGATGCCGGCGTCGAGCGCCCGATGGGTGATGCGGATGCCGTCCTCGTGGTCTAAGCCGGCGAGCGAGATGTGCCGATCGTGAAGGCATGCCGCGCCGCCTCGCCTGGATCGCCGCCCTGGTATTGCTGGTCAGTGTGATTCCCGCGCCCGCGGCAGCGGCGACCGTCGCGTGCCGGCCGGGCGCCGGGAGCCCGCGCTGCACGGTGTGGACCGGCCGGGTCGACTGGGTGCCGGACGGGGACACGCTGGTGATCCGCGTGGGCCGGGCCGCCGCGCGGTCGATCCGGCTGATCGGCGTGCAGGCCATGGAACAGCATCGATACTCGCCCAGCCCGGCGCGGCGCAGCGGCGAATGCCATGCACTGGAGGCCACCGCGCGAGTGGAACAGCTGGTCAAAGCCGGTAAGGGCGTCGTGCGGCTGACGGCGCGACGGGCGGCCAGCGCCAGCCGGGGGCGGCCGCTGCGGTCGATCGCCGTGCGGATCGGCGGGCGGTGGGTGGACCTCGGCACTGACCTGGTGCGTCGCGGATATGCGCTGGCACTGGGATTCCCGGGGGAGGACGCGTGGGACGCGACCTATGTGCGAGCCGCGGCGGACGCGGCGGGGCAGCGGAAAGGGCTGTGGGACGACGACTCCTGCGGGGCCGGTCCGTCGCCGGGTGCGACGCTGACCGTGCGGGCGAACCCCGAGGGGGACGAGTGGGCCCGGGTGGGCAACGCCGGATCCCGGGCGGTGGACCTGAGCGGCTGGTGGGTGCGGGATTCGGGGCTGCGGCGGTACACGTTCGCGCGGGGGACCGTGGTGCCGGCCGGCGGGCGGATCTACGTGCACGCCGGCGCGGGGCGGGACACCGCGACGCACAAGTACTGGGGGCTGCCCGCGCCGATCTTCACCGACCCCGGGTCGGGCAGTGACGGGGCGTACCTCTTCGATCCGCAGGGTGACCTGCGACGATCGTTCGTCTACCCGTGCGTGGCGAGGTGCGGCAGCCCGCTCACCGACAAGATCGAACTCACGATCAAGTACGGCGGGATCGAGCGGATCACCGTGACCGACGTCAGCGGCTCACCGGTGGACCTGCAGGGACACGTCGCGGTCGGTGGGCGATATCGGTACCGCTTCGACGAGCCGACGATCCTGCAACCGGGGGAGTCGATCTCGCTCGGCACCGGGCGGGACGCGCTGGACGACGCGGGTGGGGCGGTGCGGTTGCAGACCGCCGACATGTGGACCGTGGCGTGCCGGTGGTGGGGCACCGGCCGGTGTTGATCCCGCGGCCGGTCAGGCCCTGGTGAAGCGGCCCTCTTCTCTTCAGGCCGGGCCCGGTTCGCCGTTGCGCCAGTGGCGGCGGCACAGCACCCGGTAGGAGACCGCCGACGTCTCCGACGTGTCGCCGACCGCGACCTGCTCGCCGGCCCGGGCCACCTGACCGTCGACGATCCGCGCGTTCTGCCGGCCCGGACGCCCGCACCAGCAGGTCACCTCGACCTGCAGCGGCGTGATCACGTCGGCCAGCTCGACCAGACGCTGCGCGCCCGGGAACAACCGGGACAGGAAATCCGTGGTGATCGCGTAACAGTCGATGTCGACGGCGAGCTCGTCCGCCGCCCACGCCAGCTGCTCCACCTGGGCCGGCGTGAGGAACTGGGCCTCGTCGGCGATCACGAAACCGCCGGCCGGCACCCGGTCGACGACCAGAGCGGCCAGATCCATCTCCGTGCCGACCTCGATCGCGTCGGCGGTCACCCCGAGGCGCGACGACATTATTCCCTCGCCCGCCCGATCCTGGCTGGTCAGTAACACCCCGGGGCGGCCGGCCTGGCGGCGGTTGAACGCGTTCTGCAGGGCCAGGGTGCTCTTGCCCGAGCCCATCCGGCCGGTGAAGAGGGTGAGGGTTCCGAAGACCGGAGCCAGAGCCGGCTGCCGTGGGGTCATCACGGTGGCGGCGGGGACCGGGATCAATCGGGGCCTCTTCTCTGCGGTGGCGTGCCGGCCCGTTCACCCAGCTCCGCGGGGCTCGTCGGCTTTGTGGCCCGGCCGGTTTCCGGGTCGGGCCGGTACACGCTACCTAATGATCGAACGCCAGGTTACCGCCGGTCGACGGTCAGGTTCGAGACACCCGATGCGAGGTCGATGTCGTAACGGTCGGTCGCGGTGCCCCATCCGGACGGCGTGAAGTCCGTTCCACCGGCAATTCCCGACCGGCGTACGCCGTCGACGGTCACCGGCCCGGCGCCGCCGCCCACCCGGATGCGCGCCGGTGCACTCCCGGTGGGATGCACCTCGACCTGGCCGGCTCCGCCACCGAGCGTGACCGGCACGGTGCCCTGCGCCGCCGGCGGGGTGACCTCGGCCAGGCTCGGACCGGCGACGAAGCTCACGCCGCCCCGCCGGCCACCTGCCGCCGGTCACCTGCCGTCGGCCACCTGCCGCCGGCCACCTGCCGACCGCTGACTACTCCCGGACGCTGAGCCGCTCCCGCTCCGGTTCCACCGCGACCTCCGCACTCGCTGCCTCCAGCGTCGGCGCCTGCGCGGCCGGGCCGGCCGTCGGCTGCTTCTGGGCGGGTGTGGCCGCGTTGCTGAGGATCTCCTGCTTGTGGGCCGTGACGGCCTCGGCGCGCTCCCGCTCGAACGGGTCGCCGTAGGCCCGGATCGCCCGGCGCGCGAACGCCTGCTGCTGCGTCGCGACCCGCTCGGCCCGGCCGCGCCCGACGAAGCTGACCGCCCAGTGCAGCACCGCCGTCACCCGGTTCTTGAAGCCGACCAGGTAGAACAGGTGCACCGCGACCCACACGACCCAGGCCAGGAAGCCGGACAGGTGCACCTTGCCGATGCTGGCCACCGCCGAGAACCGGGAGATCGTCGCCAGGCTGCCCTTGTCGAAGTATGTGAAGGCCTGCCCGGTCTCCTTCCCGCTGAGCCGCCGCTTGATCTGGTCGGCGGCGTGCCGGCCGCTCTGGATGGCGACCTGCGCCACCCCGGGCAGCGGCTTACCATCCTCGCCGGCCAGATTCATCATGTCGCCGAGCACGAAGATCTCCGGGTGCCCGGGAAGTGTGGTGTCCTTCTCCACGAGAACCCGGCCGGCCCGGTCGGTCTGCGCCCCGGCCGCCTCGGCCAGCTTGCGGGCCAGCGGCGGTGCGGCCACCCCGGCCGCCCACACCTTGGTCACCGACGGGATGCGGTGCCGGCCGTTCGCGTCCTCCACCTCGATGCCGGTCGAGTCGACGCCGACCACCTTGGTGTTCAGCTTGACCTCGACGCCGAGTTTCTCCAGCTGTCGCTGGGCGCCGGCGGAGAGCTGGTCACCGAACGTGTTGAGCACCGCGCCGATCGCGTCGACCAGGATGATCCGCGCCTTGCGGGGGTCGATGTGCTTGTACTGCCCCGGCAGGTTGCGGTGGGCCAGCTCGGCGATCTGACCGGCCAGCTCGGTGCCGGTCGGGCCGGCCCCGACCACCACGAAGGTCAGCCAGCGCTGGATCGTCTCCGGGTCGGTGTGCAGGTCGGCGACCTCGAACGCGCCGAAGATCCGGGCACGCAGCTCGAGCGCGTCATCGATGCTCTTCATGCCGGGCGCGTGATCGGCGAACTGATCATTTCCGAAGTACGACTGGGAGGCGCCCGCCGCCACGATGAGCGTGTCGTACTCCACGGTGTAGTCGATGCCGGGACCGGACACCGAGACGACCTTCTTCTCGATGTCGACGTCGGACACCCAGCCGAGCCGGACGTCGACGTTGTCCTGGTTCTTCAGCACCTCACGGATCGGCGGGGCGATCTCGCCCTCGGACAGGATCCCGGTCGCCACCTGGTAGAGCAGCGGCTGGAAGAGGTGATACGCCGTACCGTTGATGAGGGTGATGTCCACCGGAGCCCTGCGCAGTGCCTTGATCGCGAAGAGCCCACCGAACCCGGCCCCCACCACGACCACGCGTTGGCGGCGACTTGCTTGAGTCATTGCCTGCTCCCGTCCCAGTCTGTCCGCTTAGTACAGCGCACTTCGGCATACCCGTATGCCGTGAAAATGACCACTCACGTGCGCATTCTCACCAGGGGCCCCGAACGGCACTCTGCGCGGGTCACGCTGAGTGCCCGCTGAGAAACCTCGCCGGGACCGCTCCGGCGCGGGGCATCGAACCTGGTGAGAAAGCCGGCCGGGCCACGGCGGCAGCCGTGTGGACAACGATCGCGGACGCGCCGGGATGCCCTCGGGCCGGACGACGTGGCGGCCCGGTCGGACGTGGCCCTGGGGGCGCCGGCGGCTGTTCGGGCCGACGAGCTGGCTGATACGTTTCACAAGGTGACCCACGTCTGCTTCACGCTTCAGGTCGACCCCGCCAAGCTGGACGCCTACCGGGAGGCGCACGCCGCCGTCTGGCCGGACATGCTGCGGGCGCTGCACGCGACCGGCTGGCGCGACTACCGGCTCTTCCTGCGCCCCGACGGCCTGCTCGTCGGCACCCTGGAGACCGACGACTTCGCTGCCGCGCAGGTGGCGATGGCCCGCACCGAGGTCAACGCCCGCTGGCAGGCCGCCATGGCCGAGTTCTTCCCGGTCCTGGGCGAGCTGCGCCCGGACGAGGGCATGCTCGTCCTCGACCAGATCTTCCACCTCGAGGAGCAGCTCGACCGCCTCGGCTGACCGGCTCCGCCCGCACCGGGACGATCTGCGGCAACCGCGTGATGCAGGCCCTGCCGCCACCCAGGAGCGGGCGGGGCCGGCCGATGTCGCCACCGGCCCGGCCACGTTCGCGGCGGTGAGAGTCCAGGCGGCGTCAATCGGTTGTCCACAGATCTGATGTCTGATCGATCCATGTAACAGGGGCGATGTAGGTTACGTTCGCCCGGATCGAACGGAGGGGGAGACGTGACGACATCCGTGGAACGGCCGCGGCCGGCCGGGGCCGCGCCCGCCGTGACCGCGTTCACCGCGCGGGAGCGGTGGGTGCTGCTGGTGGCGAGCGCCTGGCTGGTGATCGGTCTGCAGCTCGACGCGTACGCGCATGCGACCACGCCTGAGCTGGAGACCTTCTGGACTCCGTGGCACGGCGTGCTCTACTCGGGCATCGCGGCGTCCGGGTTCACGCTGCTGTGGATCATGCGGTCGCGCCTGCCGGTGATTCCGACCTACCGGACGCTGATCGCGCTGCCCAACGCCCTGCGCCTGCCCCTGCTCGGCATGGCGGCGCTGCTGGTCGGCGGGGGCATGGACACGCTCTGGCACAACATCTTCGGCATCGAGAAGAACCTGGAGATCTTCGTCAGCCCGAGCCACGAGCTGATCATCCTGGGCATGGTGCTGGTCGCGATGGGTCCGGCGCTGATGACCGCCACCGTCCCCGGCCGCACCCTGAGCTTCGGCGGTGCGTGGCTGGTCGGCATCTCCGCCCTGTTCGCGGTGCTGCCGCTGCACATCTACTCACTGCACGCCACGGCGCTCGGGTTCCGCCACCTGGGCTCCGGCGTCGCCGTGCCGAACGTGTTCTCCACCGACGGTCAGCTCGTCCACGGTTACCTGTTCAGCACGGTGCTGCTCCTGGTCCCGCTGCTGATGATCGGCCGCCGCTGGCCGTTGCCGATCGGCCTGCCGACCGCCCTCGTCTCCATCCCTGCCCTGCTCATGCACCTGATGTTCGACTCCGAGGCGCCCTGGTGGCCGCAGCTGACCGTGGCGATCGCGGCGCCGGTCGTCGAGCTGGTGCTGCGTCTGGCGAACCGGCTGGTCAGCCTGCCGGTCAACGGCCGCTGGGTCGCGCTCGGCCTGATCGCGCCACCGGCCGTCTGGGGCGCGGTGCTGATCGTCGGCCAGATCCAGACCGGGTCCGTCGGGTGGAACATTCACATGGTCAGCGGCCTGCTGACGCTCACCGCGCTCACCGGCGCGGCGACGGTCCTGGTCACGCGCAGCGTCCAGTTCCTGCAGCCCGAGTGAGCCGGTGGCACGTGGTCCGGCGGCTGGCGACGTTCACGCTGGTCGCCGGGGCGATCGTGCTCGGTTCCGGCGCTCCGGCGTCCGCGCACGCCGGCGGGCTCGTCGCCACCGACGCGCGCAGCCGGGTGGTGGCGATCACACCGGAGATTCCGGGGCTCACCGTGATCGCGATCGAGGGCGGCGCGAAGCTGCGCCTCACGAACGGGACTCCCGCACCGGTCACGATCAGCGGCATCAACCGGACCGTTGCCCCCGGTGCGACGGTGACCTGGGCAGACTCACGGTCAACCCCGGAGAACAAGAAGATCGATTCCGGGCGTACGGCGGACTGGTCGCTCCCCCTCGACGCCGCCGGCACCGCCGTGACGGTCACCGGCGTGTTCACCGGCGAGCGCCCGCCGAACCCGTTGCCCTGGTGGGGGCTGGCTATCGTGGCGGCCGTGGCCATTCCCGTGATCGCCCGGCGCCTGCGCCGCGCCGACCTGCTGCTGCCGGCGGCCGGTGTCGTGGCGATGGCCGCCTCGGTCGCGCACGTGACCGGGTCCACGCTCGCGGTCGAGTCCGCGCCGTTCGCCGGGACGTTCCTCAACGCCGCCGGGATCAACCTGCTGAGCTGGCCCCTGCTGCTCGGCGGCGCCTGGGTCGCGCTGCGCGGGCGCCCGGCCGGGCTGCTCGCGGTCTGCGCCGGTGCGGCGCTCACCGCCGTGTTCGTGTTGCCGGACGTGACGTCGTTCCACCGGGCGGTGCTCCCGTTCGCCGGGCCGCCGGTGGTGGAACGGGTGCTGGTCGTGCTGGCCCTGGGCCTCGGCGCGGGAGTGGCGGTCGCCGGCGCCTCCGTGCTGCGGACCCTGGCCCAGCGCGCGGCGGTCGCCGAGGAGGGGGTGTGAGGTGCTGATCGGCCTGTTGCTGCTGGTGTCGTCGGCGTTCCTGACCCTGCCGGCGTTGCTCGGGGTGAAGGCGCTGCTGGTGGCGCCCAGCCTGTTCTCGCTGTCGTCCCTGTTCGCCTCGTTCGTGCTGCTGGTGTCGTCGGCGTCGATCGCGATCTTCCTGCAACTGGCGGTGTTGTCGCTGACCCGTTGGCGAGCGCAGCGGCCGGTCTCGCCGCGCTCCCGCCGGTCCGTTTCGTCGATCGCCTCCGTGCCCGGGGTGTCGTCGCCGGCACCCGTCGTTCCCGCCTCGGTCCGGTCTACCGCGGCGGCCTTGTCCAGCACGACGGTCTTGTCCGGCGCGCCGCCTTCCGCAGCGCCGTCCGTCTCGCCGGTCTCCGCGCGGCCGGTTGTGTCTGGTTCGCCGGTCCCCGCGCGGCCGGTTGTGTCTGGTTCGCCGGTCTCCGCGCGGCCGGTTGTGTCTGGTTCGCCGGTCTCCGCGCGGCCGGTTGTGTCTGGTTCGCCGGTCCCCGCGCGGCCTGTCGTGTCCGGCTCGGCAGCCGTTCCTGACGGTGGGGCGGGGAGGCGGTCGCTGCGGTTGGTGCCGTTCCTGCTGGCGGCGCTCGCGCTGCTGCCCGGGTGCACGCAGGCGCCGGCCGCGCAGGCCGCGACCCCGGCCGCGTGCGGTTCGGCGACACCCGACCAGGTCGTCGCGAACACCGCGCTGGCGGACGGGAAGGCCGCCCCGGCGCCCCACCGGGTGAGCGTGCCGCTCGGCAGCCAGGTCCGGCTCGGCGTCTCGGCCGACACCGCGGCGCAGATCCACGTCCACGGGTACGACCTGGAGTACCAGGTGCAGCCCGGCCAGCCGATGTGCGTCGTCTTCGTCGCCTCGCGGGCCGGCCTCTTCGACGTCGAGGCCCACCCGGACACGCTGCTGCTGCAGCTCGAAGTGAAGTGAGCCTGCTCGCTCACGGTGTCGGCAGCTCGTCCGATCTGCCACTGCCTCTCGACCTGGTGTTGCAGGCCGGTGCCGCCACCGTGGTGCTGTCCTTCCTGATCGCGGCGGTGCTGTGGACCAGGCCGCGGTTGAGTGGTGGCACGGTTCGTTCCTCGGGGACGGGCGGCTGGATCGCCGTACCGCAGGCAATCGTCTTGGGTCTGTGTCTTTATCTGGCCGGGAATGCGCTGGCCGGGCCGCGGGACGCGACGAATCCGGCGGCGCATGCGCTGTTCGTGTGGCTGTGGGTCGGTCTCGTGCCGCTGAGCGTGATTCTCGGGCCGGTGTGGCGGGCGGTGAATCCGCTGCGGACGCTGTTCCGATGGTTGCGGCTGCCGCGTGCGGGGGTGCGGCCGGCCGACGGGCTCGGGGCCTGGCCTGCGGTGTTGTGGCTGCTGGCGTTCGTGTGGTTCGAGTTGGTGGCGCCGCACCGGACCGATCCCCGGGTGATCGGTTTCGGTCTCGTGGGGTATGCGATCGTGCAACTCGGGATGGCCGTTCTGCGCGGTGAGGAGTGGTTCGCCCGGGGTGACTGTTTCGAGGTGTACTCGTCGCTCGCCGGCCGGCTCAGTCCGGTCCGCTGGCGCCGCCCGCTGACCGGTCTGGCCGCGCCGTTCCCCGTCTCGTCCGCGTCGCTGGCGGCCTTCGTGGCGGTGTGGTGGGGTTCGACGGTCTTCGACAGCGCGTCCGGGTCGCCCGCGTGGGCCGGGTTCGTGCAGCGTGCCGGGCACGCCGAGCTCTACGCCACGGGCGCGTTGGTGCTGGTCTGCGCCGGGGTGCTGCTCGCGGTGCGCGGAACCGCGGGCCGGCTCGACGTGACCGCCTCGCTGATCCCGATCGCGGTGGGGTACACGCTGGCCCACTACCTGTCGCTGCTGATCGTCGAGGCGCCGCGCGGCTTCCTCCTGGCGATCCAGCAGTGGGGCCTCGCGCCAGGGGCCGCCTGGACCGTGGTCCCGGTCCCGGCGGCGATCGCGACCGCGCAGGTCACGCTGATCCTTGTCGGGCACGTCCTCGGTGTGATCGTCGCGCACGACGCGGCGCTGTCGGCGGTGCCGTCGGACCGCCGCCCGGTGCTGGCCACGCTGGCTGATGAGTTCCCGCTCGTGCTGTTCATGATCGGGTGCACGTGGGCGGGTCTGTTCCTGCTCTTCGTCCGCTGATGGGATTACCCGAACGTGCGGTTCCGGTCACGATTCGTACATCTGATCTAATCATGGGGTAGGGTGCGGTCATGAGCGTCGATGCCGATTCTGGCGAGGATGGTTCACCACCCCGGATAACCGCCAAGCAGCAGCGCATCCTTTCGGTCATCCGTGACTCGGTGCGGGACCGGGGCTTCCCGCCGACCGTGCGGGAGATCGGGGCGGCGGTCGGTCTGGTCTCGCCGTCGTCGGTGGCGCACCACCTCAAAGTGCTGGAGCGGCACGGGCTGCTCCGCCGGCAGCCGCACGGGTCCCGGGCCGTCGAGCTCCGCCCGCCGCATGCTGATGGCGGCGCGTCGAAATTCGGCAACCGTTCACACTTCTTCGGCGGTGCGGAGCCGGTCGCGTCCGAGACGGTGGTCGCGATCCCGGTGCTCGGTGACATCGCGGCCGGCGCGCCCATCCTCGCCGAGGAACATGTGCGGGACCAGCTGATCGTCTCCACCGGCATGGTCGGGCACGGCACGCTGTTCGCGCTCGACGTCAAGGGTGACTCGATGATCGACGCCGCCATCTGCGACGGGGACGTGGTGGTCGTCCGCCAGCAACCCGTCGCGGAGAACGGGGAGATCGTCGCCGCCATGATCGACGGCGAGGCGACGGTGAAGACGCTCCGGCTGCGCGGCGAGCACGTCGAGCTGGTCCCGCAGAACCCGTTCTATCCGGTGATCCCCGGCGACAACGCCACGATCCTCGGCAAGGTCGTTTCCGTAATCCGCCGCCTCTGACACCGGTCCCGCGCGGCGCCCGCTGGGAGTCGCGGTGGCTGCTGGGAGTCGCGGTGGCTGCTGTGGGTCGCTGCGCCCGCTGTGGATCGCGGTGCCCGCTGTGAGTCGCGGCGCCCGCTGTGAGTCGCGCCCCCCGTGAGCCGCGGTGGTTGCCGCGCGTCCTGCGGTCCCGGGTGGTTCTCACCGTTGTCGTGAGGCACGAACGACAACGGTGAGAACCAGCCGGACTGCGTGGGTCGCGGTGGCTGCCGGAGTGGGCCGGGCCCGGCGCGAGGCCCGCTGTGGTGGGGGAGGGTCAGGCGCCCCAACCGGCCTGGACTCCGCCGACGCGGTCGGCGTTGATGCGCTCCTGGTAACCGGACCGGCGGTACGCCGCGATCGGGTCCGGGTCGAGACCGTTCTCGGTGCGCAGGTCGGCGAGCAACGGCCGTACGTCCGTGTTGAAAGCGTCCATCAGGGCGGCGTTCGCTCCCAGGACGTCTCCCGACTGCTGGGCCTCGCCGAGCACCTCCCGGTCGACGAGCAGCGCTTTCGCCGTCGCTTCCTGGATGTTGAGGACCGAGCGGATGATCGCCGGGATCTTCGCCTCGATGTTGTGGCACTGGTCGAGCATGAAGTTGATCCCGGCGGCCGGGTTCAGTGCGTCGCCACGGACGATCTCGTACATGATCCGGAACAGCTGGAACGGGTCGGCGGCGCCGGCCATCAGGTCGTCGTCGGCGTAGAAGCGCGAGTTGAAGTCGAACGCGCCGAGCTTGCCCTGCCGGAGCAGGAACGCCACGATGAACTCGATGTTGGTGCCCGGCGCATGGTGCCCGGTGTCGATGACGACCTGGGCTTTGGGGCCGAGTTCGAGGCAGTGGGCGTAAGCGGTGCCCCAGTCCGGCAGGTCGGTGGTGTAGAAGGCCGGCTCGAACAGCTTGTACTCCACGAGCATGCGCTGGTCGTCGCCGAGCCGGTGGTAGACCTCGCGCAGCGCCTCGGCCAGCCGGTCCTGCCGGGCGCGGATGTCGTCCTGGCCCGGGTAGTTCGTGCCGTCGGAGAACCACAGTTTGATGTCGCGGGAGCCGGTCGCGTCCATCACGTCGACGCATTGCAGCAGGTGGTCGGTGGCCTTGCGGCGCACACGCGGGTCGGGGTGGGTGACCGAGCCGAGCTTGTAGTCCTCGTCCTGGAACACGTTCGAGTTGACCGCGCCGAGTGTGACGCCTTGCTCCTGGGCATGTGCGGCCAGCTTGGTGAAGTCGTCGACCCGGTCCCACGGGATGTGCAGGGAGACGGTCGGGGCGATCCCGGTCAGGCGGTGCACCACGGCGGCGTCGGCGATCTTCTCGTACGGGTCGCGGGGGACACCGGGCTGCGGGAAGACCTTGAACCGGGTGCCGGAGTTCGCGTACGCCCAGGAAGGGGTTTCGATGCGCTGGGCGCGCAGCGTCTCCTTGATCTGGTCCGGGGGGATGCTCATCGGGCGGTCCCGCTTTCTTCGATGATGAAACGTTTCAGTCGCGCTTCAGGCTACGGATGCCGCTGCTTTCTCGTCAACAGTTGAAACGATCTGGCACGCTCCGGACCGTCCAGTCGCGGGGTGGGCGGTGCGCCGGCGTAGCCGACCGATTGATGGGCTTTTGCGCGGACTCGGCGGGAAAGAGGTACCCCACCCTCGTGGCGGGTGTGACCGGTGCGGCTAACGTTCCGGTGTGGCTAAGGGATCTCTGGCGGTGCTTGTCGGCATTCTCGTGCTCGCGGTGCACGTCGGTCTCGGCCTGTTCGCGGCGAACTGGTTGTGGACCGACACCGACGACCCGCACCAGTGGATGTACTTCTACGGCACCGGCGGCTGCTGCATCGCCCCGGTCACCGGGATGATCGGCGCGGTCCTCTTCAACAACCCGCGGTTCAAGGCGATCGGCGCCGGGGCGCTGGCCGGGCTGGTCCTGGCGCTGGCCGGCGCGGTGGTGCTCTGGGCGATCGGCTACATGCCGTCCTGGATCAACGGATAGGTCCCGGCGCCCGGCGCGGGCTAGCATTGCCAGGGCCGAGCCGAAATCCCCCCGACGCGCGGCCCGATGGGTGGTGGGGGATGCTTGCCGAGAAACGTACCGTGCTGCTGTCCGGCCCCGACGTCGGAGAGCTGGAGCAGGAGTTCGTGCTCGCCGCTCTCCGGTCGGGCTGGGTCGCCCCGGCCGGCCCGGATCTGGAGCTTTTCGAGCGCGAGGTCGCCGACCGGGCCGCGGTGCCGCACGCGGTCGCCGTCAACTCGGGCACGGCCGCGCTGCACCTGGCCCTTCTCGGTCTCGGCGTGGGCCCGGGCGACGTCGTCGTCGTGCCGACCCTGACGTTCGTGGCCACCGCGAACGCTGTCGTCTACACCGGTGCGACGCCGGTCTTCGTCGACTGCGACCCGGTCACCGGCAATCTCGACCCGGACCTGCTGGCCGGGGTGCTCGCCACGGACGCGTCGGTGCGTGCGGTGCTGACCGTCGACGTCTACGGAACCTGCGCCGACTACACACGGATCCTGCCGTTGTGCGAGATGCACGGCGTTCCGCTGGTCGAGGACGCGGCCGAGGCGCTCGGCGCCGCGCACGGTGAACGGCCGGCCGGCTCGTTCGGGCGGGCGGCGGCGCTGTCGTTCAACGGCAACAAGATCATGACCACCTCGGGCGGTGGCATGCTGCTCACCGGCGACGCCGGGCTGGCCGCCCGGGCGCGGCACCTGGCCGGGCAGGCGCGGCTGCCGGCCGAGCACTACGAGCACGCCGAGATCGGCTACAACTACCGGCTGAGCAACATCCTGGCCGCGCTCGGCCGAGCCCAGCTGCGCCGCCTCGACGAGATGATCAAAAGACGCCAGGGGGTACGCGACCAGTACGCCGACCTGTTCGCCCCCGTCGATGCCGTGACCCTCATCGGTGGCGGCGATCCGGGTGCGAACTGCTGGCTGACCGGCATCGTCGCCGACCCCGCCCTCGCCGGCTGGCACGCCCGTGACCTGGCCGCGCACCTCACCGCCCGGGGCATCGAGACGCGCCCGGTCTTCAAGCCGATGCACCGGCAACCGGTGTTCGCCGACGCCCGTACGGCCCTGACCGGCGCCGCTGATCGCCTGTTCGGCAACGGTCTCGTCCTGCCCAGCGGCTCGGCCCTGCGCGACGACGAGATCCAGCGGGTGCACGACGCCGTCGCCGAGTTCCTGGACGGCCACCGGTGAGCCGCCCGTCCCGGACCACCGACGTCGTGCAGCGCGCGATCGACGTCGCGGTCGCCGCCACCGGGCTGGTCGTCCTCTCCCCGGTGATGGCCGGGGTCGCCGTCGCGGTCGGTGCCCGGCTCGGCCGCCCGGTGCTGTTCCGCCAGCCCCGGCCGGGGTTGCACGGCCGGCCGTTCACGCTGGTCAAGTTCCGCACGATGCGTGACGTCGACGAGCGGCGCGGGCTGGTCAGCGACGGCGACCGGCTCACCGGGCTGGGCCGGGTGCTGCGCACGTTCAGCCTGGACGAGCTGCCGACGCTGTGGAACGTGCTGCGCGGCGAGATGAGCCTGGTCGGGCCGCGTCCGCTGCTGATGCGGTACCTCGACCTCTACACGCCCGAACAGGCCCGCCGCCACGAGGTGCGGCCCGGCGTCACCGGGCTCGCCCAGGTCAGCGGTCGCAACGCGCTGAGCTGGGAGGACCGGCTGGCGATCGACGTCTGGTACGTCGACCACCGGTCCCTCGCGCTGAACGTCAGGATCATCGTGCGGACCGCGCTGACCCTGCTGCGCCGCGAGGGCATCAGTGCCCCCGGTGAGTCGACCATGCCGGAGTTCACCGGCACCGTCCAGCCCGGGAAGGGGCCAGAGGTTGCCTGAGACCATCGTCGTCGTCGGCTGCGGCGGGTACGGCCGGGAGATCTACGGCGTCGTCGCGGCCGTCAACGCCGCCGAGGGCAGCCCGTGGAAGGTCGCCGGATTCCTCGACGATGCGCCGACCGGCGACAACCTGCGCTGCCTGGACCGGCTCGGCGTGCCCTGCCTGGGGCCGAGCGCGTTGCTCGCCGGCCTCGACGCGCACTACGTGATCGGGATCGGCGATCCGCAGGTCCGGGCCCGGGTCGCCGGGCAACTGGAACCGTACGGCCGGCCGGCGGCCCGGCTCGTGCACCCGGCCGCCACCGTCGGCGTGGCCAACGAACTGGCCGACGGCGTGGTGCTGTGCGCCGGGGCCCGGGTGACCACGAACGTGACCCTGGGCCGGCACACCCACCTGAATCTGAACGCGACCGTCGGTCACGACGCCATCCTGGAAGAGTACGTCCAGGTCAACCCGCTCGCCGCGATCTCCGGGAGCTGCCGGATCGGGCGGGCGGCGCTGATCGGGACGAACGCGTCGGTCCTGCAGGGCCGGTCCGTCGGCGACCGGGCCAGAGTCGGGGCCAACGCCTGCGTCGTCCGGGACGTGGAATCGGGGCGGACCGTCAAGGGCGTCCCGGCGGCGTGAGGGGAACTCGTGCGCATCACCTACATCCACCAGCACTTCAGGACGCCCGGGATGGCCGGCGGCACCCGTTCCTACGAGTTCGCGCGGCGCCTGGTCGACCGTGGGCACGAAGTCCACCTGATCACCGGTGATCCGGACGGCACCCGGGCCAGGACCAGCACCGAGGCCGGCATCGTGGTGCACTGGTTGCCGGTGCCGTACGACAACACGATGTCGTACCGGCGAAGGATCCTGGCCTTTCTGGGGTTCGTCGGCCATGCCGCGGTGGTGGCCGGCCGTCTGCGGCACGACCTGGTCTTCGCGACCAGCACCCCGCTGACCGTGGCCATCCCCGGCGTGTACGCGGCGCTGCTCCGGCGCGTGCCCATGGTGTTCGAGGTCCGCGACCTGTGGCCGGAAGTGCCGATCGCGATGGGCGTGCTGCGCTCGCCCGCCACCCGCTGGGCCGCGCACCGGCTCGAAGCGTGGGCCTACCGGCGGTCGGCGCACGTCGTCACCGTCTCGCAGGGCATCGCCGACAGCATCGAGCGCCGCTTCCCCGGCGTGCCCGTCACCGTCGTGCCGAACGGCGCCGACCGTGACCTCTTCGCCGGCGCCGACCGGGGCGGCGCGGCGCTGCGCCAGGCGACGCCGTGGCTCGGGGACCGTCCGATGATCCTCTACGCCGGGGCGCTCGGCATCGCCAACGGCGTGGAATACCTGATCCGGATGGCCGCCCGTCTCGCCCACACCGATCCTGAGGTACGCGTCGTGATCGTCGGCGACGGCCGGATGCGTGACCTGGTCCGCGCCCTCGCCGCCGAGCTCGACGTGCTGAACCGGAACGTGTTCATGCTCGACCCGGTCGCGAAATCCGAGGTGGTGGCGTACTACGCCGCCTGCGACCTGGCGACCTGCCTGACCGTCAACGTGCCCGAACTCAGCAGCGACTCGTCCAACAAGTTCTTCGACGCGTTCGCGGCGGGGCGGCCGGTCGCGGTCAACCACGCCGGCTGGGGCGCCGACCTGCTCACCGCCACCGGGGCCGGCCTGGTGTTCCCGGAGGACGATCCGGAAGGCGCGGCCGTCCTGGCCGCCCGCTTCCTGCGCGATCCCGCGGCGTGCGCGGCGGCCCGGGCCGCGTCGGCGGAGCTCGGCCGGGATCGCTTCGACCGTGACCGGCTCTTCGCCGACTTCGAGCGGGTCCTGCTCGACGCCGCCGGACGCAAGCCCGCCCCGGTCACTCACGCGAAGCTGCACCCCGGCCCGGCCCCCGGATGAGCCGCCGCCTCCTACTCGGCCGAGCCTGCGGCGCGTGCCGGCCGGCGTTCATGGTTCTCCGTAAGCCCGGCAGGACCGCGGGATGTGCCGAGCGGAGGCCGGCATGGGGTACCGGATTCGGCTCTTCAGCGGTGGGTGAGGGTGGCCGGGGCGCGGGCGGGATGGACGGCAGCCAGTAACAGCATGATCCACATGGTCCGGGCGTCGTAGTAGTCACCGGAGAAGAGGTTGGTGCAGCCGATGAAGATGCCGCAGTACGCCGCGAACCGCGCCTCCAGGCTGCGTTCGCGCAACGGCGTCCCGGCGTACGCGTGCCACAGCCCCAGCCACGCGACCAGGAGCAGCGCCAGCCCGACCGCCCCGCCCTCGGCCGCGATCGAGAGGGGCAGGTTGTGCGTGTACAGCTCGAGGCCGAAGCCGCTGGCCACGGTGAAGCCGTTCAGGCCGGTGCCGAGCAACGGGTGCTGGAGGAAGATCCGCAGCGCCATCCCGAAGAGCACGTCGCGGGACGACGCGTTCTGCTGTTCGAGGGTGCCCTGGATGAAGCGGGCCTGGACGTAGTCGGCGATGGTCGGGCCGGCGGTGACGACGAGGATCACCGCGACGACGAGGATCAGGCCGAACGGTTTGGCGAGCCGGCCGAAGTCGACGCGCGGGCGGATGGCCAGCAGCGCGATGGTGACGGTGACGGCGAGGGAGACGAGACCGCCGCGGGAGCCGGAGGCGATGGCCCCGAACAGGAACACCGGGATCGGCACGAGCCAGATCAGGCGTTCCTCCTCGCGCAGGTACAGGTAGAACGAGGTGATCATGCCGAGGATCATGAGCCGGACGAAGACGTTGGGGCCGCCGCCGAGGGCCGCCCACCGGCCGTTCACCTCGCGTCCGAAGCCGGCCGCGGCGGCGGCGAAGTAGATCCAGGCCGCCGCGTGGAACATTTTCAGCGTGGTCGCGGTCACCCGGTCGCGGTCCCAGGCGGCCAGGTTGTAGTAGACGACCAGCAGCCCGAAGACCGCGCACAGGTCGCCGAGGACCGGGCCGGTGATCGTGCCGGGCGGCACCCAGAGCACGGAGATTCCCTGGTAGGCGAGGAGGGCGAGGATGCCGAGCACGGCGTGCCCGGCCGCGGCCGGGCGAGGTCCGACATGGTGCGACTCCAGAGCCAGGCTCAAGATCAAGATCAGGAACAGCGGCACGCGTACGTCGTCGGCAATCGGAATGTCCAGGCCGGCGCGCGACAACGTGAACCGTCCGGCCAGCGTGACCAGGAACGCGAACAGCACGATCAGCCCGGGGCGGGTGGCGGGCTCGCCGGTCATGACCGGGGCAGCCGGACGGCGTAGGCGGCCAGTCCCACCCCGTCGAACCCGAGTGCGGTGGCGGCGGCGGCGAGTCCCAGCACCGCCGCGTGCGGTGGTGTCAGGAACACCGTCCCGATCGCGGTCACCACGATCTCCAGGGCGAGACAGGCGATCAGCAGACGGCTCATGAACTTCGGTTCGAGCAGCGTGTCCATCGTGGGCCGGGCGGCGTAGAACATGGCGAGCGGGATCGCGGCGAGCACGCCGAGGCGCAGGATCGGGACGGCCGAGGAGAACTCCCGGCCGAGGAACCCGTGCACCAGGACCGGCGCGAACACCAGGATCACCGCGGTCGGCAGGGCGGCCAGCATCCCGGCGATCACCGGCAGCGCGGTGAGCAGCTGGCGCACGCCCGCGTTCTCCCCGGCACGGTGGAACAACCGGCTCAGGCGGGGCATCAGCACCGGGGTCAGCATCGCGAAGAAGGAGCAGATCAGGGTCACCGCCGAGGTGGTGAAGCCGACGTAGCCCGCGTCCGGCTGACCGGGCATGGCGACTGCCACGGCGAAGGTCGGGAACGTGTAGAGCGTGGGCAGCGCTACTTCACCGGGCATGCGTCTGATGCCGTACGCGAGCAGGGTTCTGAGGGTTGGCTCCTGACCCTCGACGGTGGTGGCGGGACGGCGGCGCACGACCAGGGTGCCCCAGAGGCCGACCGCGGTGGCGCCGGCGCCCTGGATGATCAGGAACTCCTCGATCGTCTCGGCGGAGAGGAACGCGACCAGCGGGATCAGCCCGAGACCGAGTCCGTAGATGAGGTTCGAGTCGAGGATCTGATGGTTGCCGCGCAGTGCGGCGAGCCCGGCCGAGCACAGGCAGTTGCCGCCGAGCATCACGACGATCGCGATGACCGCCTCGCGTCCACCGGTCAGGCCGAGGCCGCCGGCGATCTGCGTGCCGGCGCTGACGCCGACCAGGCCGACGACGGTGACCAGCACGGTCTCGACGTAGAGGGCGTGCCGGGCGAGCCGCCGGGTGGTGTGCTCGGTGCGCGGCAGGTAGCGCTGCAGCCCGAGCCCGAGCCCGAGCAGCAGGGCCGGCTGGAAGGTGCTGACCGTGCCTCGCGCGATCTGGTAGTAGGCGAACCCCTCGACGCTGCCGCGCTGGGCGACCAGGTGGAACAGGTAGAGCCCGGTGCCGAGCACGAACCACTGGACGGCCAGGGTGGAGACATAGTCGCGCCGCACGGCGGCAGGCACGGCCCGCAGCAGTGTTCTGAGGCCCGGGAGGTCACCGGCGAGCATGCGGCAGGGCCGTGCTCATCCGCGCCGGGCCGCCGGGTCCAGGGCGCCGCAGATCGAGCCGATCCCGTAGACGACGTGCGTGGTCGCGAACACGATCGGCAGCGTCACCAGCAGCGCCGGATCGCGGTGGCGCCAGGCCAGCCGGCCGGCCGAGGCGAGCGCGGCGGCGCCGTAGAGCCCGGCGATCCCGGCGGCGGCCCACCTCGCCCGGGAGGAGCGGGCCGAACCGGCGGCGGCCGCGGTCAGCGTGACGACGAAGCCGACGGGCACGACGTTGCGGAACGAGCCGATCCAGCGCCCGACCGAGCGCGACGCGCGGAACGGCCAGTAGCCGGCCTCGAACGTCCATGCGCAGAACTCGCGGAAGTCGCTGCGCGCGTAGTACGTGCTGCAGATGTCCGGGAGCAGCAGGACCTTCCCGCCGGAGGCTCGCAGCCGCTGGTTGAACTCCCGGTCCTGCGCCTTGTCCAGCTGCTCGTGGAACACGCCGACCCGCTCGAAGACGGTGCGCCGGTAGCAGCCGCCGAACACGGTGTCGACCCACTGCGGCCCGCCCGCGCCGGTCCGGTACCGCGCGCCACCGGCCCCGAACATGTCGGTGCTGGCGACCGCGATCGCCCGGCCCATCGCGGTGTCGTCGCGCGGCAGCGGCCGCCGGATGCCGCCGACGTTGTCCGCGTCCGGGTTGTGCAGCAGCCCGTGCACGCATTTGAGCAGGTAGTCCGGCTCGTACTCGGCGTGCACGTCGAGCCGCACGATGACGTCGCCGCGGGCCTCGGCGATGCCCCGGTTCAACGCGGCCGGGCGGCTGCGCCCCGGGTTGTCGAGCAGCCGGATGTTCGGCTCGCGCAGCGCGTGGTCCCGCACGATCGCGCGGGTGCCGTCGTCGCTCATCGCGTCGACCAGCAGGATCTCCATCCGCTCGGCCGGGTAGGTCTGCGCCTTCACCGAGTCGAGGAAGGCGTCGACGAACCGGACCTCGTTCCAGCACGGGATGACGACCGTGACATAGGGGAGTTCCATCATCGGGCTCCGATCATCAAGCGGCCGCCTGCATCTTCCAGCCGCCCCAGGCACGTGGCGGCTTCCGGCCGGACAGATAGGTGTCGTAGCTCGGCACCGCGTCCGGGCCCTTGCGGGTCACCATGTTCAGCACGCAGCCGAGCAGCGTGGCGTTGACCGCGTGCAACGATCGGACCGCCTGCGTGACCTGGGCGGACGTGGTGCGGCGAGCCCGCACGACGAGCAGGGTGCCGTCGGCGCGGGCGGCGACCACGGCAGCGTCGGTGACCGGGAGCAGCGGGGGACAATCAAAGATCACGACGTCGAACCTTTTGCGTACGTCGTCGACCAGCTCGGTCATCCGCGGGGAGCTGAGCAGCTCGCTGGGGTTCGGCGGGGTGCGCCCGCTGGCGAGCAGCCACAGCCCCGCGCCCCACGGCTGCAGCACCTGTTCGAGCATCGCGGTCCCGTCCAGCACGGTGCTGAGCCCGGCCGCGTCCTCCCGGCCCAGGAACGAGGCCAGCCGCGGGTGGCGCAACTCGGCGTCGACGACCAGGACCCGTTGCCCGGCCTCGGCGAAGAGCAGCGCCAGCCCGCACGCGGTGGCCGACCGTCCCTCGCCGGGGACGGCGCTGGTCACGGCCAGGGTCTTGACCGAGTTCGTGGCGGCGGCGCACTGCACCTGCGTCCGGACCTCGCGCAGCGCCTCGGTCCGCGCCGACGTGCTCGACGAGACGAACGGGCCACCCGGATCCATCGGCACCCGCGCGAGCACCGGCGCCGACGCGAGCACCTGCAGGGCTTCGCCGGTGCGTACGGTGTGGTCGGCCACCTCCCGCCCGACCGAGCCCATCGCGCCCAGTACCAGCCCGGCGACCGTGGCCAGCGCGAAGTTGTTCAGCGAGTTCGGCGCGACCGGGTCGTCCTCCAGCGCCGGCCCGGAGACGACGGTGACCTTGACGGTGGACGGCTCGGTCGGCGCCGGCCGCTCCAGTTCCTCGACGGCGGTCTCGAAGCGGGTGGTGACGCGGGTGAGCAGCAACAACGCCCGGTTGCGGTCCCGATCCTGCACGCTCACCTCCATCATCACCGTGTCGGCGACCGTCTCCGAGGAGATCGCGTCCCGTACCTGCTGCGGGTTCAGGTCGATGCCGGGCTCACCGGCCAGCGGGGTGGCGACCTCGTCGCTGGTCAGCAACCTGGCGTAGGTGGACAGCCGGCTGGTGTTGAACATGCTGGCCGGGTAGAGGTCGGAGGCGCCGACGCCCGGGGTGGAGAAGAAGAACGTGACCCGTGCCGCGTACACCGGGGTGGTGTTCAGGTTCACGACCAGGGCCACGCCGAGCGCGCTCAGCACCGAGGCCAGCATCAACAACCAGTGCCGTCTGGCGACACGGAGGTAATCGCGCGGACCCACGCGGCAACGATATGGCGGTGTATGGGGTACTTCTCCGGTATCGAAATAGTCCGCTTTAATCCATATTTGTCCTGCTAGAGTGCCGGTCATGAGGGCTGCTCGCCTGCTGCCGCTGCTCGTGGACGGCGCCGCGTGGGCAGCCGGCCTGCTGGCCGCCGTCCTCGCCCGGTACGACCTCGCCCCCGGCCGTCACGAACTGGCCGGCGCCCTCGCCCTCGCTCTCCTGGCCGTCGCGATGCAGGCCGCCGTCGGCCACACCCGGGGGCTGTACCGCGGGCGTTACCGGTTCGCCGGCTTCGACGACATCCGCGCGGTCGCCTCCACCGCGGTGGTCGTCACCCTCGGCCTGACCGCGGCCGACCTGCTGCTCTCCCGCCACCCGATCCCGCCCGGCCTGCCCCCGGTCGGCGGGGCGGTCGCGCTCGTCCTCATGCTCGGGTTCCGCTACGTGCGGCGGGCCCGGCTCTCCCGGCTCCGGCGGCCGCGCGGCGCCGCCCCGGTGCTGCTCTTCGGGGCCGGCTCGGCGGCGGAACTGCTGGTCGACTCGATGCTGCACGACTCGTCGGGCCGCTACGTCCCGGTCGGGCTGATCGACGACGAACCGCGCAAACGGCACCTGCGCCTGCGCGGGGTGCCGGTCCTCGGCACGCGCGACGACATCGTCGGCGCGCTCGCCGAGACCGGCGCCGAGCTGCTGGTCTTCGCCGTCGCCAACGCGGACGCGGCACTGGTCCGTGACGTGCGGGACCGGGTCACCGCGGCCGGGGCCGAGTTCCGGGTGGTGCCGTCGGTCAGCGAACTGATGAACCACGCGGTCGAGGTCGGCGACATCCGCGAGGTGCAGGTCACCGACCTGCTCGGGCGTCACCAGATCGACACCGACCTGTCCATGATCGGCGGATACCTGACCGGCAAGCGGATCTTGGTCACCGGGGCCGGCGGGTCGATCGGCTCGGAGCTGTGCCGCCAGATCCACCACTTCGGGCCGGCCGAACTGATGATGCTGGACCGGGACGAGACGTCGCTGCTCGCCGTCCAGCTCTCCATCGACCCCCGCGCCGGCCTGGACGACCCCCGGGTGATCCTGGCCGACCTGCGCGACGGCCCGCGCATCCGGGAGATCCTGCGGACCCGGCGACCGCAGGTGGTCTTCCACGCGGCCGCCCTCAAACACCTCGCCCTGCTGCAACGGCACCCGGCCGAAGCGGTCAAGACCAACGTCCTGGGGACGCTGAACGTGCTGGAAGCGGCCGAGTCGGTCGAACGGTTCGTGAACATCTCCACGGACAAGGCGGCCGATCCGTCCAGCGTCCTGGGCTACTCCAAGCGGATCACCGAACGGCTGACGGCGTGGACCGCGCGACGGCGGCCCGGCACGTTCCTGAGCGTCCGCTTCGGCAACGTGCTCGGCAGCCGCGGCTCGGTCTTCACCACGTTCAGCACCCAGATCGCCGAAGGGGGGCCGGTCACCGTCACCCACCCCGACGTGACCCGCTACTTCATGACCACCCAGGAGGCCGTGCACCTGGTCATCCAGGCCGCGGCGATCGGGCACGACGGGGAGGCGCTGGTCCTGGAGATGGGCGGGCCGGTGCGGATCGCCGAGGTGGCGCGGCAGATGGTGGCGCTCTCCGGCAAGCAGATCCCGATCGAGTTCACCGGGCTGCGGCCCGGCGAGAAGCTGGCCGAGACGCTGTTCGGGGCGGGGGAGACCGACCGGCGGCCGTACCACCCGCTGATCTCGCACGTCGAGGTGCCGCCGCTGGACCCGGCCCGGCTGCGGTCGCTGATCCCCGACGCCGACACCGCCGTCCAGATCGCCCGCATGTCCGAGGTCTGCGACGCCCCGGCCCCGGCCCCGGTCCTGCACTGACCCGGCCCGCGAGCCCGCTGCCGGTCACCGCCCCGGCCGCGCTCCCGCCGGCACGCGAGGTCGCGGCGGGGCCGGGCCGCGGCCGGGGTGGCGTGGCGGGCCGCGGGGACGGGCGGCTCACGGGCGTACGGGGAAATCGGGGGTTGCCGAAGGCCGGGCGAACGGAAAGCGACAAAGACGAAGAACGCCGTTTTGCCTCGCGAAAGGTTCTCGCAATGCTGCAATCGGGGCATGGGACCCCGCCTTGAGGAAGACCGGCCGGAGCCGAGGCCGGCCCGGGCCGGTGTGCACGCGGCGCTGCGGGCCTGGCGGGAGAGCCTGGTCGATCTCGGCGACAACAACCGGCTGATCAACTTCACCGGCGGCAACGCCGACCTCGTGGAGATCACCTCGCCGGATCCGGGGCAGATCGTCACCGCGCTGACCCGCGGGGCGCGCGCCGCCCTGACCGGGCCCGGTGGCGTGCCGGCGGACGGCGTATTCCGGACCGAGGTCGCCGAACGTTCGCTCGGCCCCCTGCTGCGCCGGATGCAACGCCGTGGCCAGCAGGAATACCTGGACCGGGGCGTCTCCGTGCTGCATCTGGCGCTCGGTCTGCTGCACTGGCGGCCGGAGTCCGACGACGAGGACGCGCCGGAGTCGGCCGGGTACGCCAGCCCGCTGCTGCTGCTCCCGGCCGAGCTGGTCACCGGTGAGCTGGGCGAACTGCCGGAGCTGCGGCTGCGCGACGAGGAACCGGTGCTGAACCCGGCGCTCGCGCTGCGGCTGCGCCAGGCCGGGATCGCGGTGAAGCACCTCGAGCCCGGCGCCGAGCTGAACGTCGACCGATTCTGGTCAGATTTCACCGACACCGTGGCGCGGCGGCACGGCTGGCACATCGAACGGTCGGTGATCCTGACCTGCCTGACCTTCCACAAGGAGGCGATCTACCGGGACCTGCAGGAGAACGAGGAGCGTATCCTGGCGCACCCGGTGATCCGCGCGCTGGCCACTACTGATCACCGGCGGCAGACCGACGAGTTCAAGTTCACCCCGATCCGGCCGGAGGAGGTGGACCGGCTCGCGCCGCCCGAGGACGTACCGCTGGTCCTGGACGCCGACTCGTCGCAGCGGGCCTGCGTGGCCGCGGCCCTGGCCGGGCACAGCTTCGTGATGGACGGTCCACCCGGGACCGGCAAGTCGCAGACCGTGGCGAACATGATCGGGGCGCTGCTGCACGCCGGCAAGCGGGTGCTGTTCGTCTCGGAGAAGGTCGCCGCGCTCGACGTGGTCCGCAACCGC
Source organism: Actinoplanes sp. NPDC020271 (assembly GCF_044388125.1). Taxonomy (NCBI): domain Bacteria; kingdom Bacillati; phylum Actinomycetota; class Actinomycetes; order Micromonosporales; family Micromonosporaceae; genus Actinoplanes; species Actinoplanes sp. NPDC020271. The sequence continues at coordinate 66,538 of NZ_JBIRWQ010000016.1, read as the reverse complement.
CTCGCCGAGGCCGGGCTGGACCGCTACATCCTGGAGCTGCACGGGCAGCAGGCCGGGCGGCGCGAGGTGGCGACGCTGCTGGCCGCCGCGGTCGACGAGGCGCCCGAGGTGCCCGCCGAGGGCCCGGTCGTCGACCGTGGCTCGCTGCGCGAGCGAAGAGAAAAACTGACTTCTTTCGCGTACGCGATGAACGAGCCCCGCCAGCCCCTGAACGCCACCCTCCACGAGATCATCGGCCGCTGCGCCGGGCTCGCCGACGCGCCCGCCGCACCGGTCCCGACGATCGTCCCGAATTCGCTCACCCCGGATGTGATGCGCCGCGTCCACGAGGCCACCGACCAGCTCGCCCGCTCGTGGCGCGCGCTGGCCGACGGTGACGGCCTGCTCTGGCGCGACGTGATCACCCGGGAGCCGCTCGACCCGGCGCTGAGCCGGGCCGAGAAGGCACTGGCCGCGCTGGCCCGGTCGGCCCGGATCGCGGACGCCGCGGCGAAGGCGTTCGGGCTGACCGGGCCGGGCGACGCCCCGGCGCTGGCCCGGCTCGCCGACCACGCCGGGCGGCGCCCGGAGCAGGTCGCCGACTCGTGGCTGACCGCGACCGACCTGGCGCCGGTGCGCAAGGCCGCCGACCGCCGGACCGGTGAACTGGCCACCGCCGCGGAGGCCGCCGACGCGGTCAAGCAGCGCGCCGGGGTGCCGTGGACCGCGCTGCCGTCCGCCGCCGACCTGCCGATGCCGCCCGCGCTGGACACGCTCGTCGCGCCGGTCGAGCTGGGCGGGCTCACCGCCGCCGACGCCGACGAGCTGGCCCGCACGTTCACCAAGGCGGCCGAGCAGCTCGAGAAGCACCGCCGCGCGGTCAACCGGGTCACCACCAAGCTCGGCCTGCCGCAGGCGACCACGATCCGCGACATCGCCCGGGTCGCGGCCGTCGCCGAGCTGGGTGCGCGGACGCACAAACCGGAACGGTTCTGGTTCTCCCCGGGCGCGCTGGCCGGGGTGCAGACCGGGGCGAGCGCGCTGCGCCGGGCCCTGGAGCTGCTGGTCGGGGCGGAGATCCAGGCGCGGCCGTACTTCTCCGAGGCGATCCTCGCGCAGCCGGTGGAGGAGATCGCCGAGCGGTTCGCGACCATCCACCGGGGATTCGGGAAGCTGCGGTCGGCGTACCGGCGGGACAAGCGGGCGCTGGCCGGGTTCGTGCTGCCGACCGCCCATCTCGGGGACGCGATCGACCGGCTCAGCACCGCGGTCGCGTGGAAACGGGCGCGGCACGAGCTGGCGGCGGCGGAACACGCGTACGCCACCGCGCTCGGCCGGTACTGGCAGGGCCGCGGCACCGACTTCACCGCCCTCGACGAGGCGATCGCGGTGGCCACCGCCGCGCTGGCGTCCGCGCCGCAGACCGGGATCGAGGCGGTGCTCGCGTACGTCTGCGCGCCGGCCCCCGACCCCGAGCCGGTCCACGTCGTCACCGAGGCCCGCGACGCGTTGCTGCGCTGGCAGGCCACGCTGCGCCCGGCGCCCTACCCGGCGGCCCGGCCGGAACTGGTCTCGGGGCCGATCGAGGACGCCATCACCTGGCTGAACGAGCACGTCACGGCGTTGCACGCGACCGCCGACACGGTCCGGGCGTTCGACGCCGCGACCGGGCGGACCCTCGACTACGCGGAGGCGCTGCGGCTCGGCGAGCTGCGCGCCGTGGCGGCGAAGGCCGAGGCGGCCCTCGGCGGCCGGACCGAGGAGGCGGACGTGCCGTCGGGCGGTGAGGTGGTCGACTGGGCCGCGGAGGCGCGCCGGTTCACCGGCGGTGGGCCGCTCACCGGCGCGCAGGTCGACGCGCTGCGGGACCTGCGGCCGATCACCGGGCTGGCCGAGCGCGCCCAGGAGTGGGCCGAGGCCAGCCGCGCGGTCCTCGCCGGTTTCGCCCCGTCCCGGCAGCCCGACCTGCGCGAACGTTTCGCCGACTACGGGCGGGCGGCCGCGTTCCTGCGCGAGATCCGCGACGACAGCAGCGGCCAGGAGGAGTGGTTCGCCTGCCTCGACGCCCGCGACGTGCTCACCTTCCACGGCCTCGACGCGGCCGTCGAGTTCTGCGCCGATCAGCGCCTCGACAGCCGGGACGTGCCCGCGGTGATCGAACGCGCGCTGCTGCACGGCTGGGTCGACGCGGTGGTGCGGGCCGACAGCCGGCTGCGGCCCTGGCGCGCCGAGGACCGGGACCGGCTGGTCGCCGAGTTCCGGACGGCCGACGAGAAACTCGCGGCGGTCGCGGCCCGGGAGATCATCGCGGCGGTGGAGGATCGCCGTCCGTCCGGCGACAGCACCGCGGCCGGGCTGCTGCGGCGTGAGGCGATGAAAGCGGACCGCCAATTGCCCGTACGGGAACTGATCGCCCGAGCCCGTGACGTCGTGCTCGCTCTGCGCCCGTGCGTCCTGGCCTCCCCGCTGACGGTGAGCCAGTCGTTGCCCCCGGACATCGCCTTCGACGCGGTCATCTTCGACGAGGCCTCGCAGATCACCCCGGCCGACGCGGTGAACTGCATCTACCGCGGCCGCTCACTGATCACCGCCGGGGACGACCGCCAGCTGCCACCCACGTCCTTCTTCGACCGGGCGTTCACCTCGGACGCGACCGCGGACACCGAGGTGCTCGACTACCAGTCGGTGCTGGAGCTGGCCAAGGCGTGCGGCGCGTTCCCCGGCATGGGGCTGACCTGGCACTACCGCAGCCGCCACCAGGCGCTGGTCGCGTTCGCCAACGACGCCTTCTACCAGGGGCGGCTCAGCACGTTCCCGGCCCCGGGCAGCGGCGGGCCGGACACCGGCGTCGAGCTGTTCCCGGTCGCCGGGGTCTACCGCCGCGCGACCAGCCGGGACAACCCGGTCGAGGCCGAGCGGGTCGCCGAACGCATCGTCCACCACTTCACCACCCGGCCCGGGCGCACGCTCGGCGTGGTCACGTTCTCGGTCACCCAGGCCGAGGCGATCGACCGCGCGCTGGAGAAGATCGCGGCCGGGCACCCGGCGCTGGAACGGGCGGTCGCCGACGACCGGCTGCACGGCTTCTTCGTCAAGAGCCTCGAGTCGGTGCAGGGCGACGAACGCGACGTGATGATCTTCTCGATCGGCTACGGCTACGACGAGAACGGGAAGATCAGCGCGAACTTCGGGGCACTGAACCGGCCCAACGGCTGGCGGCGGCTGAACGTGGCGATCACCCGGGCCCGGCACCGCGTCGAGCTGGTCACCTCGATCCTGTCCCGCGACGTCCCCGAATCCGAGAACGAGGGGGTACGGCAGCTCGCGGCCTACCTGGACTACGTCGAGCGCGGCGCCGGGGACACCGGCACCGACCAGTCCGACGGGAGCAGCGAATTCGTCGAGTCGGTACTGGAGACCGTCCGCTCCTGGGGATACCCGGCGCGGACCGGGCTGGGGACCGCGGGCGGACGGGTCGACATCGCGATCCGGCACCCCGACGACCCGGCCGGGGACTACCTGCTCGGCATCCGGTGCGACGGGCCCGGCTACCGGGACTGCCCGGCCGCGCGGGACCGGGACCGGCTCACCGACCAGGTGCTGATCGACCTGGGGTGGCGGCTGCACCGGGCGTGGGCCCTCGCGTGGTACCGCGACCGGGCGGGGGAGGAGGGCCGGCTGCGGGCCGCGCTCGACCGGGCCGCGGCCGGGCGCACCGGCCGTACCGGAGCGATCGAGGGATCCACGGCGGAGCGCGCGCCCGGAGCGCGGCTTCGCGTGATCCCCGCCGCCCCGGCCCGGAAATGAGTCCGGTACGGATTCGACGGCGCAACGGTTTACCGCGAACGTGAAAAGTGAGCCTTTCCACCCTCGTCACCCATATCGGGCCTCGGCCGTCGTCTTGGACATAGACGCGACGCGAGGGGGAGGACCGGTATGGCGGGGAACTCGGCCCGGCACCGTGCGAGGTCGGCCGTCGGCCGCTGGTTCCGGCGGTGGCCGCGATGGCTGCGCCGGGTGGTCGCGGTGCTGGTCGCGGTGCAGGTGGTCACGGTCCTGGCGGCCGTCGTCTACGTCGCGAGCGTCGACCTGCCCGCCGACCCGGCGCCCCCGCAGGCATCGGTGCTGTACTACCGCGACGGGCGGACGGTTCTTGCGCGGATCGGCACGACCGACCGCACCGACGTGCGTCTGGACAAGGTGCCGCTGGGCGTGCGGCAGGCATTCCTGGCCGCCGAGGACCGCGGGTTCTACGACCATCACGGCGTCTCGGTGCGCGGGCTGCTGCGGGCGGTGTGGTCGAACGTGGTGGACGACAGCGGACAGGGCGCGTCCACGATCACCCAGCAGTACGTGCGCAACGCCTACCTGACCCAGGAGCGCACGGTCGGCCGCAAGGCCAAGGAGGCCGCGCTCGCGCTCAAGGCCGAGCATCGATTCAGCAAGGACGAGATCCTCGAGCGCTACCTGAACACGATCTACTTCGGCCGCGGGGCCTACGGGATCGAGGCCGCCGCGCAGGCCTTCTTCGGCACCTCGGTGGAGCACCTGAGCGCGGATCAGGGCGCGGTTCTCGCCGCGATGGTCAAGGACCCGACCCGTGGCGACCCGGCCGTCGATCCGCGCTGGACGCTCAACCGGTGGAAGTGGATCCTGCGCGCGATGAGCGACGCCGGGTGGCTGCCGGCCGGGACGGCTGACACGACGCCGTATCCGGCGGTCGCTCGGGAGTCGGTGACCGCGAGCACCGTCGGCGGACCGATCGGGTTGATCACCGACCGGGTCGAGGAGGAGCTGGCCGCCGCGGGCGTCAGCCGGCAGCAGGTCCGCACCGGCGGCCTGCACGTCACCACCACGCTCGACCCGATCGTGCAGCAGGCGGCGACCGATACCGTCGCCACGGCCCTCCAGGGACAGCCGGCCGAGTTGCGCTCCGCGCTGGTGGCGATCGACCCGGCGGACGGCGGGGTGCGCGCCTACTACGGTGGTGACCGGGGCCGGGGCTTCTACGACGACGCGCTGGCCGCCCGGCCGCCGGCCTCGACGTTCAAGCCGATTGTGCTGGCGGCCGCCGAGGAGCACGACATCAACTACCGGTCGTACTACAACGGCTCGTCACCGCGCGTCTTCGCGGACCGGGGCGGCGCGCCGCTCTACAACCTGAACAACCTCCAGTGCCCGATCTGCCCGCTCGACACCGCGATGGTGCATTCGCTGAACACGCCGTTCTACGCGCTGACCGAGCAGATCGGCGCGAAGGCCGTCCGGGATCTGGCCGTGCGGCTCGGCGTCCCGGAGAAGTACGACGAGCAGACCACCATGGTCGATCTCAAGGGCGAGCTCGCGCCCGGCAAGACCCGGGCCGACATCGCCATCGGGCGCTATCCGGTCACCCCGGCCGACCTGACCAGCGTCTACGCGACTCTGGCCAACGGCGGCGAGCGGGTGAACCGGCACTTCGTCGACTCGGTCGCCGGGCTGTACCGCACGAAGGTGCGACCGGTCCGCGCCGTCGACCGTGGCATCGCGGCCGACGTGGGCGCGGTGCTGACCGGGGTGGTCGACCACGACGGCCGTGTCCCCGGAGTGCCGGCGGCCGCCAAGACCGGCTCCCAGCAGTACGGGAACACCGCCGACTCGTCCGACGCGTGGACCGCCGGCTGGGCGTCCGGCCTGGCCGCGGTGACCTGGGTCGGGCGGGAGACCCCGGGCCCGATCCGCACGAAGGACGGCAAGGCGATCAACGGCGAGGGCATGCCTTATACGATCTTCCGCGACTTTCTCGCCGCCGCGTTCGCCGGGCGTCAGCCGACGGCGATCCTGCCCCCGGCGAACGTGGGCGGGCTGAGCAAGGGCGACCTCGAGACGCTGGGCGCCGACATCAAGATGGCGGTGCCCGGTCGTGTCTTCCCCGGCCCGCAGAAGGGCGACCAGGTCGACCGGTCGCTGGCCAAGGGCAGCTGGGCGGAGCGCACGGATCGGCTCACCGGCGTCCTGACCAAACTCGCCGACGGCGGCCCGGATTTCGCCGTCTCGCTCGTCGACCGCAAGAGCGGCCGGAGGTACGCCTTCCGTGGCGATCGCCCGTTCGAGAGCGCCAGCGTCGTCAAGGTCGAGCTTCTCGCGGCCCTGCTGCTCCGGGCACAGGACACCGGGCACGGGCTGACCGCGGCGGAGAAGGAGCGCGCCCGCAAGATGATCGTCGCCAGCGACAACGACGCGGCGTCACAGATCTACAGCGCGATCGGCGGGCCGGACGCACTGCGCCAGGCTCTGGACCGGCTCGGCCTGAAGGACACCGAGCCGGCGGCGAACTTCGGACTGACCACGACCACCGCCGAGGATCAGACCCGGATGGTCGGCCGGCTGACGGCAACCGACAGCCCGCTGACCCAGGCGTCCCGGGACCAGATCCTGAGCCTGATGTCCTCGGTCAACGCCGACCAGGCCTGGGGCATCAGTGCCGCGACCTTCAGCGGCGAGCAGACCGCCCAGAAGAACGGCTGGCTCGCCCGCTCCACCGAGAACAACCGCTGGATCATCAACAGCACCGGCCGGGTCAGCAGCGACAAGGTCGACGTGGCGCTGTCGGTGCTCTCCCACGGGCACGGCGGCCAGCAGGAGGGCATCCGCGCCGTCGAGAATGTCGCCGCCCTCACCCGCAGTTACCTCGGCTGGTGAGGAATCCGGCTCAGGCGGCGACGCCGCGCAGGAGAGCGTCGACCAGCCGGGTGGGGAAGTCCTCCTCCACCACCCCGGTCGCCTCGCCGAACATGCCCAGCATCATCGACGGGCCGGAGAGCATCAGCACCGTGAGGTTGACGTCCAGGTCGGCGCGGAACTCGCCGGTGGTGATCCCGCGGCGGATGATCTCGCGCATGCGCTCGCGGCGGGGCTCCATCACGGCGTGGTGCATCCGGTTGAGCTCGGGGTCGCGCTGCATCTCGGGCAGGATGCAGGCGGTGACGATGCCGAACTCCCGGGCCCGGGACGACCGGTTCGCGGTGACCAGGGCGATCAGGTCCTCGCGGGCGGAGACGCCACCGACCTCCGGCAGCGGGCCCTTCATGCTGCGGACCGCGTCGATGAGCAGCGCTTCCTTGTTCGCCCACCGGCGGTAGATGGTCGCCTTGCCGACGCCCGCCTTGCCGGCGACCGACTCGATGGAGAGGGCCGCCGCGCTCTGCCCTTCCGCCAGCAGTGTGAGCACCGCGTCGAGGATGGCCTGGTCGGCCTGGGCGTTGCGGGGCCGGCCAGGAGCCTTGCGCTCCTGGCCGGTCGTCGTCGTGCTGGTCATGGGGTTCATTGTTACCGCTGGGTTACGCCTCGACCAGGGCTACGCCCTGCTCCTCGGCGAGAACCGGGCTGTGCGGGCCCGCCGGCCGCTTGCCCGGCAGGAAGAGCGCCGCGACCAGGGCGCCGAGCAGCGCGAACACCAGCGAGCCGGCCGAGGCCCAGTGCATCGCGGTGACGAACGACTCGTTGGCGCTGTGGATCAGGTTCCCGCCGGCCGGACCGGCCTGGGCCGCCACCGCGTACGCCCCGGAGATCGACTCGCGGGCCGCGTCGGCCGCGGCACCGGGCAGGCCGTCGGTGGCCAGATTGTCCCGGTAGACCGAGGAGAGGATCGCGCCGAGCACCGCGACGCCCAGCGCGCCGCCGAGCTGCCGGATGGTGTTGCTGACCGCGGAGCCGACGCCGGCCTTCTCCCGGGGCAGCGCCGACATGATCGACTCGGTGGCCGGCGGCATCACGTTGGCCATGCCGACGCCCTGGACGAAGAAGGCGAGGGCGACGACGACGATCGGGGTCTGGGCGCCGATGAACAGCCAGGTGGACAGACCGAGCGCGACCAGCAGCAGGCCGGTCGTGCTGACCAGCTTCGGGCCGAACTTCTTGACCATGTTCGAGCTGATCGGGGCGAAGACCATCTGGCCGACCGCGAACGGGACGAACAGCGCGCCGGAGGCGAGCGGACCGTAGCCACGGACCAGCTGCAGGTAGAACGCACCGAAGAACATCGCGCCCATGGCGGCGAAGAAGACCAGGCCGATCATGCCGGTCGAGGCGGAGAACTGGCGGTTGGTGAAGAGCCGCACGTCCAGCGACGGGAACTCGAGGCCACGCTCGTAGAACACGAACCCGGTCAGTACCAGCACCGCGCCCACGATCGGACCCCAGGCCAGGACATCGCCGAAGCCGTCCTCGCCGCCCTTGATCACGCCGTAGGTCAGCAGGGTCAGGCCGACGATGGAGAGCAGCACGCCGACCACGTCGATGCGGCCGGGCTTCGGGTCACGCGACTCGGGGACCAGGGTGAAGACCAGGGCCACGCCGACGATGACGATCGGGACGTTGATCAGGAAGACCGAGCCCCACCAGAAGTGCTCCAGCAGGAATCCGCCGAGGATCGGACCGAGGGCGACGGCGAGGCCGACCGCGCCGGCCCAGACGCCGATGGCGCGTCCGCGCTCCTTCGGCTCGAAGACGTTGGCGATGATCGACAGCGTGGACGGCATGACCGCCGCGGCGCCCAGGCCCATCAGCGCGCGGGCGCCGATCAGCTGGTCGGGGCTGCTCGCGTAGGCCGAGACCAGCGACGCGATGCCGAACAGGCCCAGGCCGACGGCCAGGGTGATCCGGCGGCCGATCCGGTCGGCGAGGATGCCGGCGGTGAAGAGCAGGCCGGCGAAGACCAGCGTGTACGAGTTGATGGCCCACTCGAGCTCACTCTGGGTGGCGCCGAGACCGTGCTGCGGGTCCGCGATGATCCGCAGGGCCACGTTCAGCACGGTGTTGTCGAGAACCACCACGAGCAGGCTGATGACCAGCACCGCGAGGATGGCCCAGCGTCGGGGATGCCCGGCGGTCTGGGGTTGTTGCGCGTTCATCCGGTGTTTCCCCCCGGTTTCGAAACGGAACTGTCTCGTATCTCAATAGGGACAGTAGTCCGGCACGATAGGAAACGGAACGCTCTCGTATCGAAAGTGTCTCCCGTCACTGAAGTCGCCGCCGGTGGTTGACCTGGAGCGCGCTCCAGGTCATACGGTCGGGTCATGGAAATGATCGAACTGGGTCAAACCGGCACTCAGGTCAGCCAGCTCGCCCTGGGCGCCATGCAGATGGGCGGCGCCACCGCCGAACCCGACGCCATCCGCATCCTCGACCGGTTCCTCGACGCGGGCGGCACCTTCCTGGACACCGCCGACTGCTACGAGTGGTGGTCACACCGCGGCAGCCGGGGCGGCGAGAGCGAGGAACTCCTCGGGCGCTACCTCACGGGCCGCCGTGACCAGGTCTTCCTCGCGACGAAGGGCAGCGCCGTCCCGGCGTACTCGGACGAGCTCTGGAACGCCGACGGGAGCGCGAACTGGGAGCTGGCGCGGCGCACCTTCGCCGGGGCGGGCGCGGACACGCTGCGGCACGCGCTCGACGGCAGCCTGCGGCGGCTCGGCACCGACCACGTCGACCTCTACTACGTGCACGTCGACGACCTGAGCACGCCGCTGGAGGAAACCCTGGAGGCGCTCGACGAGCTGGTCCGTGCGGGCAAGACGCGCTACCTGGGCTGGTCGAACGTACGGACCTGGCGGCTCGAGGCGATCCGGCAGCTCTGCGACCGGCACGGCTGGGCAGCACCGGTGGCACTGCAGCAGCAGCACTCCTATCTGCGGGCCAAGGCCGGGAACGCGTCCGCCTCGATCGTCGGGGTGGAGCAGCTGGAATACCTGGACCGGCACCGCGACCTGCAACTGGTCGCGTACTCGCCGATCCTCAAGGGTGTCTACGACGACCCGGCGGCGCGGCGGACCGGCGAGTGGGCACTGGAGAACTATGCCGGGCCGGACACGGACGCCCGTCTCGGCGTACTCAACGAGGTGGCCCTTGAAGTGGGGTCGACGCCCAATCGCACGGTGCTGGCCTGGCTGCTGCACCAGACCGCGCCGTCGGTCGTGCCGCTGATCGGGCCGAAGACGCCCGCGCAGCTAGACGACCTGCTCCCGGCCCTCGACATCAAGCTCGACGCCGGTCAGCTGGCCCGCCTCGACGCGGCCGGGGCGTAGCTCCACCGACTCGCGCGGCTCGACCTCGGCCAGTTCCAGGATGCCCTCCTGTCCGACGGGGTGGGACAGTAGGTAACCCTGGGCGAACTCGCAGCCGAGCCGCGCGAGGACCTGCAGGTCGGCGGCGTTGTCGACGCCCTCGGCGACGGTCACCATGCCGAGGGCGCGCGCCATCTTCACCATCGCGTCGGCCAGCGACGTGCGGGCCTGGTCGCGGTGGATCCCGGCGACGAACGCCCGGTCGATCTTCACCACGTCCCAGCCGTGGTCGGCGACCCGGGCCATCGACGAGTACCCGGTGCCGAAGTCGTCCACGGCGATCTTCACGCCGGCCCGGCGCAGCGGACCGAGCGCGGCCTCGACGGTCGCGGGCTCGGCCATGCCGGTCTCGGTCAGCTCGAGGGTGAGCATGTCCGGCGGGGTGCCGGTGCGCTCCAGCGCGGTCAGCACGAACTGGGCCGTGGTCTGGTCGAGCTGACGCGGTGACAGGTTGACCGCGACCGGGATCCAGCGGCCGGTCCGGTCGAACCAGCCGCGCTGCTCGGTCAGGGACTGGTCGAGGACGACCGCGAACACCTGCGCGATCGTGCCGGCCGCCTCGGCGATCGGCACGAACACGGCCGGCGGCAGCACGCCGTCGGCCGGGTGCCGCCAGCGGACCAGCGCCTCGACCGAGCTCAGCCGCCCGTCGTCGACCCGGAACACCGGCTGGTAGACGCAGAAGATCTCCCCCGGGTGGCTCAGTGCGCGCCGCAGGTCGGCGTCGATCCGCAGCCGCTGCGCCGCCTCGGCCCGGATCTCCGCGTCGAACCGCACCATCCGGCCCCGGCCGGCCGCCTTGGCCTGGTACATCGCGGTGTCCGCGTCCTGCACCAGGGCGTCCGGGTCGGCGTCGCGGTCGGCGGTGGTGCGCAGGCCGATCGAGAGCGACGCGAAGAACTCGGTGCCGTCGGCGAGGCGCATCGGCCGTCCGAGGTACTCGGCGACCCGGTCCGCGATCTGCGCGGCCTGCTCCTCGGTGGTCTCCGGCATCAGGATGACGAACTCGTCGCCACCGAGCCGGCACACCACGTCGCTGTCCCCGACCGCGGCCCGCAACCGGGTGCTGATCTCGATCAGGAGCTGGTCACCGGCGTCGTGGCCGAGGCTGTCGTTGACGTCCTTGAAGTGGTCCAGGTCGCAGAAGAGCAGCCCGACGCGGGCCTGCGGGGTGTGTGGCATCGAGCTGAGCGCCGGCGCCAGGCGGTCCATCAGCAGGCTGCGGTTGACCAGCCCGGTCAGGATGTCGTGCCCGGCCCGCCAGGACAGCTCGTGGATCGGACCGGCCAGCCGGACCGCGACCAGCGCCATCGACAGCGCCGAGCCGAGCACCAGCGGTGTGTCCGAGCCCGGCTCCCAGAACAGGTGCAGACAGGGCAGCAGCAGCGCCGCGCCGAACAGGATCAGCGCCCGGGTCAGCGTCAGCGTGGTGATCGCCGACCGCCGGGGCGCGGTCGCCACCATCGACGGGTGCAGCGCGGCCGTGCCGAGCAGGATCGGCATCGCCATCCAGCCCAGATCGATCAGACCCCCTTCCCGGTACGACCCGGTCAGCCCCTGATGCGTGTAGAGCGCGTCGGAGACGAACCAGGCCACCAGGCCCGAGAGCAGCCAGCGCACGCCCGGCGCGCGCAGTTCGACGCCGAGTGCCAGCGCGAGCGCGCAGTAGACCACGATCAGCGTGTTGACCGGCGCCGACATCGCGAAGAACCGGGCCGTCAGGCTGCCGCCCACCCTCAGCGTCGGGTCGACCACCAGGATCCAGGCGATCCCGGCCAGCGGGGAGAGGATCACCGCGGCGTCGACGAAGGCGGTCCGCCCGGCGCGGGACGCGAGCATCGCCGTGCCGGCCGCGATCGTCAGGTGGCCGAAGAGGTAGAGCACGTCGGCCGAGGACGGGAACGCGGGCGTGCCGTGACGGGCGGTGTGCACCGCGAAGATCACGTCCCCGGCCGCGGAGAAGGCCAGGCCCAGGCCGATCACCAGCCAGCCCCCGCGCCGCTGCGGGACGTGCCCGCGCAGGCCGATCCAGGTGGCGATCGGGGCGGTGCTGTTCACCACCACGTAGATCCACCGGGTTTCCGCGGTGAACGGCACGGTGAGGTAGACGACCGCGAGCGCGGACGTCACCAGCAGGTAGACCCACCACAGGTGGCGCGGGCCACCCCGGGTACGACCGGTCATGCCTCGTCACCGGTCTCGGGTCCGCGGGTCTGCACGCCGCTCCTATCGGCCGCCGTCCGGCCCGGCGGAGAACTCCGGGCGGTGCGGTTCCCCGCAAGTGCCACTCGGCGAATGCTGCCCCACGGGGGCGGTATCGGTGCGATCTTTCGCTCAGCGCTCATTCTTCGTCTTCGGCGGCGGGTTGCTTGCGGGTGGAGCGGCGCGCCCCTGCCGCTCAGGCGAGCGACTGCCAGGCCGTGATCAGCGACTGCCGCAACTCCGCCGCCTGGTTCTCCGTCAGCTTGGCGATCATCCGGCCCTCCAGTTCCCGGACCGGCTCGGCCACCGCCGCCAGCAACCCCCGCCCGCCGTCGGTCAGATGGATCAGCAGTTCCCGCCGGCTGGCCGGGTTCCGTTCCCGGCGGATCAGTCCGCGGTTCTCCAGCGCGCGCACCATGTCCGCCATGCTCTGCGCGGTCACGAACGAGTCCCGGGCGAGCTGGGCCGCGGACAGCCCGTCGTGCCGTTCGAGGACGGTGAGTGACGTGTATTGCAGGGCGGTGATGCCGTGTCCGCGGACCACCTCGTCGAGCCGGGCGCGGACGGCCAACTCGAGCTGTTTCACCAGGTAGAGCAGCGACGGCATGGGGCCCTCCGGGGTGCTGAAAGATGCTGCGACATTACCCCGTTGACAGGAAACCTGATTATCCGTGAGACTCCAGATCAACAGGAATCCTGTTAATTGTGATGGGTGTACCGAGTTCGACGGGCTGCGGGGCCCGGACCCGTCGCGCCGCCCACCGTCTTCGTGAGAGGTTGAGACACATGGATCTGAGCGGCAAGGTCGCCGTCGTCACCGGTAGCGGCCGGGGCCTCGGGCTGGCATACGCCAAGGCGCTCGCCGCGGCCGGCGCGTCCGTCGTCGTCAACGACGTGGACCGGGCCGCGGTCGACGCGGCGGTGGCCGAGGTGCCCGGATCCGTCGGGGTCGCCGCCGCGGTCGGCGACGCCGAGAGCGCGGAGCGGTTGGTCGCGGCCGCGGTCGAGGCGTTCGGCAAGCTCGACGTGCTGATCACGAACGCCGGCATCCTGCGCGACCGGGTCCTCTGGAAGATGACCGACGACGACTTCGACGCGGTGATCAGGACACACCTGCGCGGCACGTTCACCTGCGCCCGGGCCGCCGCGATCCGGATGCGGGAGCAGGGCACCGGCGGCCGGATCATCCTGATCGGCTCGCCGGCCGGGCAGCGCGGCAACTTCGGGCAGACGAACTATGCGGCGGCCAAGGCCGGGATCGCCGCGATGGCCCGCACGTGGGCCCTGGAGCTGGCCCGCAACGAGATCACGGTCAACGCGGTGGTGCCGGTCGCGGCGACCGAGATGACCAAGACGATCCCGGCGTTCGCGCCCGCGATCGAGGAGGCCGAGCGGACCGGGCAGCCCTATCCGGCCTGGCTGCGCCACGACGAGGGGCTCGGGACGGTGGAGGACGTGACCGGTTTGATCACGTTCCTGGCCTCCGACGCCTCGAAGGGGATCACCGGGCAGGCGATCGGCGTCGGCGGGGACAAGCTGGCGCTCTGGTCGCACCCGGCCGAGCGCGAGGTGCTCTACAAGGACGGCGGATGGTCGGCCGACGACATCGCCGGCACCTGGAACTTCGCGCCGGAGACCTACGGGATCCCGTCATGAACGTCGACGATCTCGCCGCCATCGACGTGCACACGCACGCCGAGGTCAGCAAGGACGGTCACGGCTCACTGAGCCCCGAGCTCCTCGGCGCCAGCGCGGATTACTTCAAGGCGCAGGACCACCGACAGCCCACGATCGACGAGATGGCGGCCTACTACGAAGAGCGCACCATGGCCGCGGTCGTCTTCACCGTCGACGCCGAGCATGCCACCGGCCACCCGCGCATCACCAACGAGGAGATCGCCGAGAGCTGCGCGAAGTATCCGGACACGCTGATCCCGTTCGCCAGCATCGACCCGCACAAGGGGAAAGCCGGCGTCCGCGAGGCCCGGCGACTGGTCGAGCAGTACAAGGTCCGAGGCTTCAAGTTCCACCCCAGCATCCAGGGGTTCGCGCCCGACGACCGGCTCGCCTACCCGCTCTACGAGGCGATCGAGGAGCTCGGCGCGGTCGCGCTCTTCCACACCGGCCAGACCGGGATCGGCGCGAACGTGCGCGGCGGGGGCGGTATCCGCCTCAAGTACTCCAACCCGATGCTGGTCGACGACGTGGCCGTGGACTTCCCGGATCTGCGGATCATCCTGGCCCATCCGTCGTTCCCGTGGCAGGACGAGGCGCTTGCCGTCGCCACCCACAAGGAGCACGTGCACATCGACCTGTCCGGCTGGTCCCCGAAGTACTTCCCGCCCCAGCTCGTGCGGTACGCGAACAGCCTGCTCCAGGACAAGGTGCTGTTCGGCTCGGACTATCCGGTGATCACGCCGGATCGCTGGCTGGCGGACTTCGCGAAGCTGGAGCTGAAGGACGCCGTACGGGAAAAGATCGTGAAGTTGAACGCCGCCCGTCTGCTTTTTGGAGGAGAGAAGTGACCACGATCGTGAACGGCCTGGACGAGCTCAAGGCCCTGGCCGGCAAGGACCTCGGCGCCAGCGAATGGCTGGAGATCACCCAGGAGCGGGTGAACACGTTCGCCGACGCGACCGGTGATCACCAGTGGATCCACGTCGACCCGGAGCGTGCCGCGGACGGCCCGTTCGGCGGCCCGATCGCGCACGGTTACCTGACGTTGTCGCTGGTCATCCCGCTCTTCGGTGACCTGCTCAAGGTCGAGGGGACGAAGATGGGCGTGAACTACGGGCTGGAGAAGGTCCGCTTCCCGCACCCGGTCCGGGTCGGTTCGAAGATCCGGCTGGCCGCGAAGGTGGTCAGCGTCGAGGACGTGCCCGGCGGCACGCAGAGCACGTTCGACTTCACCGTGCAGATCGACGGCGTCGACAAGCCGGCCTGCGTCGCCCGCACCGTCTACCGCCAGTACTTCTGAGGTGTGACCATGCACAATGCGGGGCTGGGCTCCTGGCCGGCGCGCCGGGCGGCGATGTCGCCCGGGCGCGTCGCGCTGATCTTCGAGGGCCGGCGGGTGACCTACGCCGAGCTGCACGTGCGGATCGCCCGGCTCGCCGCCGCACTCCGTGAGTCCGGGGTGCGGCGGGGCGATCGGGTGGCCTATCTCGGTCCGAATCATCCGTCGTTCGTGGAGTCGATGTTCGCGACGTGGGCCCTGGGCGCGATCTTCGTGCCGTTGAACTTCCGTCTCACGGCGACCGAAATCGAATACCAATTGGACCACAGTGGCGCGGCGGTTCTGATCAGTGCGCCGGGCATGCCTCCGGTCAGCGCGCCGGTCACTTTCCCGGCCGACGAGCTTCCGGCCGCGGATCCGATCTATCCGGATGAAATGGTTGCGCTCGACGACGTGGCCTGCATCCTCTACACCTCGGGGACGACCGGCCACCCCAAGGGCGCGATGCTCACCCACGGCAACCTGGTCTGGAACTGCTACAACCTGCTGGTCTGCGTCGACGTCGCCGGCGACGAGGTCACCCTGGTCAGCGCCCCGCTCTTCCACGTCGCGGCGCTCGACCAGTGCCTGCTGCCGACGTTCCTCAAGGGCGCCACCTCGGTGATCATGCCGGGCTGGGACGTCGACGCCTGCTTCGACCTCATCGCCGAGCATCGCGTGACCTGGATGTTCGGTGTCTCCACGATGTACGCCGGACTCAGCCAGTCCCCGCGCTGGGCGGACGCCGACCTCGGCTCGATCCGCTGCCTGATGACCGGCGGCGCGTCGGTGCCCGAGGCGCTGATCCACCGCTATCAGGAGCGTGGCCTGCTGTTCTGCCAGGGCTACGGGATGACCGAGACCGCGCCCGGCGCGACCTTCCTGGAGGCGCGCGAGAGTCGCGAGCACGCCGGCTCGGCCGGGCTGCCGGTGTTCTTCGCCGACGTGCGCTGCGTCCGGCCCGACCTGACCGAAACTGATCCGGGGGAGCGCGGCGAGGTGCTGGTCCGCGGACCGAACGTGACCCCCGGTTACTGGAACGACCCACAGGCCACCGCGGCGGCGTTCGAGAACGGCGGCTGGTTCCGCTCCGGCGACGTGGCGGTCGTCGACGAGCACGGCCACTTCCGGATCGTCGACCGCATCAAGGACATGTTCATCTCCGGCGGCGAGAACGTCTATCCGGCCGAGGTCGAGGCCGCGATCTTCGAGCATCCGTCGGTGGCCGAGGTCGCCGTGGTCGGCGTGCCCGACCCGAGATGGGGCGAGGTCGGACGGGCGTTCGTCGTGCCGCGCCAGGGCTCGTCGCTCGCACCGGACGACGTGCCGGCGTTCCTCCGCGGCCGTCTGGCCACCTACAAGATCCCGGTCTACGTCGACGTGGTCGGCGACCTGCCGAAGACCGGGTCGAACAAGGTGCGCAAGGGGCCGCTGCGCAGTCTCCCGCTGCCCCGCTGAAACCCGGCGGCGTTCCCCCTGCTCACGGTCTCTGCCGCCGGTCGCTCCGCGCTGCCGGTCGCGGCCACCACGCGGCAGTACGTCGTGAGCACCGCCCCACCTCAGCCCCAGGCGGCCGAGACCAGGGCCGGCAGGATCTCGGCGGCCGCCCCGCGCAGGTTGGCCGCCGTGATCGGGTCGAGCGGTGTGGCCTGCGGGTTCACCTGGATGACGGCGGCACCCGAGCGGGCGGCCAGCCGGGGGATCTCAGCGGCGGGATAGACCAGCCCGGACGTGCCGACGGTCAGCAGCAGATCGCACCGCGAAGCGGCCTGCGCGGCGGCGAACAGCGCCTCCTCGGGCAGCTGCTCGCCGAACCACACCACCCCAGGCCGGACCAGGTCGCCGCAGAGCGTGCAGCGTGGTGGTGGGATGCGGCTGCCCTCGCCGGGCTGCTCCACGGTCTCGGGCAGCGGCGCGGGGTGCAGACAGGAGACGCAGCGCGGCGCGAACAGGCTGCCGTGCAGGTGGACCGGTGCGTCCGAACCGGCGCGTTCGTGCAGGTCGTCGACGTTCTGCGTGATCACGGTCAGCTGCGGGGCCCACGCGGCCATCCGGGCGACGGCGAGATGGCCGTGATGGGGGCGAACCTGCTGGACGAGCCGGCGGCGCCACTCGTACCAGCCCCAGACCAGGTCCGGGTCCTCCTGGAAGGCCTGCGGGGTGGCCAGCGACTGCGCGTCGAAACGGGACCAGAGCCCGGTCAGCGCGTCACGGAACGTGGGCACGCCACTCTCCGCCGAGATCCCGGCGCCGGTGAAGACCACCACGTGGCGGGCCTGTGCCAGCAGTTTCGCGGCGTCGCTCAGAGTCATGTCGGCGCGCTCCTCGTCGGGTGCTGCTCGTTGTTCCACCGATGGGCAGTGTGGCAGCCGGGGTACGCGGGCCGCATCACCGTTCCCGCCGTGGGTCGTTTGAGGATCAGACGGGTGTGGTGGAGGTTCGGTGATTCGAGGGCGAACCCTCTTGGTGGCCGTGGTGCTGGCCGGGATGACGCTGTCCGGCTGCGGTGGGTCCACCGGGGCGGCGGCGGGACGGGCGCTCGGCCCGATCGCCGGGAGCCTGCCGCCGGGGACGGTGGCCACGACCGCCTCGCCGAGCGCGCCGGCCCGGGTGATTCTCGCGCCGGAGGATCCGGTTCGGACCGTTCTGCCCGGTGGTGAAACGCCGGCGGAGGAGGCTCCGTCCGCGTCTCCTCCACCGGCTACTGAACCCGTCCCCACGCGCGAGCCGACGCCGCAGCCGCGTGCGGCGCGCAAGTCGGAGCCACCGGCCCGGCCGCGCGCAGCGGTGGTCCCGGCCCCGGCCGCCCGGACCCCCGCGCCGGCCCGGACCTCCTCGCCGGCGCCCCCGATCAAGCCGAAACCGCAGTCCAAGCCGAAGAAAGCGCCGGCCACCGCGCCCGCGGCGACCACCCCGGCCCCCGCTCCGGCGACGACCCCGGCCGCGGCCCAGGAGAGAGCGTGCGCCGCCGCGGAGTGCCGTTGACCCCGGCGCGGACCGCCTCGGACTGGCGCACCCGGATCGATCGATTCGGATCCCGCGCGATGGCCGCGGTCGGCGACTGGATCGCACCCGGCCCGCGGCCCGGCCCGTCCGAGCCGCGGATCAGCGCGCTGGTCGCGCTCGTCGCCCTGGCCGGGGGCGTACTGCCGATCATGATCATGGTGGTGACCTGGGCGGCCAAGCCGAAACCGGTGCATCATGACTGCCCGGTGGCGGCGCACGGACGGTCCGGGACGGTGCTCGCCGACCAGCCCGCTCAGGAGCGCTACCGACCCGCCGGGCAGTGCAATTCGGCCGGATCGGAAAACCGGATCGAGCGTACGGCCGTGGGCCGCTACCGCGTGACCTTCGGCAAGCTGGGGCAGGACGGTGGCGTGGCCGAGGTCACGCCGGTCACCGCCGACGACCGGATCTGCACACTCACGGACTGGCGGCCCGACGGTGACGACGAGCAGGTCGAAGTGGCCTGCTTCGACCGATCCGGGGCGGCGGCGGACAGCGGCTTCTCGGCCCGGTACCGGTACCTGCGCGACGGCGGTGGGACGGCGGCCTACCTGCGGCTGGGCGATCCGGGGCGGACCAGTCAGACGGTTGAGGACGCGTACGGATACAACTCGGCCGGCGGGATCAACTCGGCGGACCGGGAGGACGTCGGCTCCTACGTGGTCTATTTCGGACGGCAGGAGCAGGCGGCCGGCGGGACCGTGAAGGTGTCCGCCGTCGGGGAGGCGGCGACGGTGTGCGGCGTCGAGCGGTGGTTCACCTATCCCGAGGGCAACTATCTCGCCGTCCGGGTCCGCTGCCGCGACGCCGCGGCGCAGGCCGTGGACTCGCGATTCGCGGTGTCGTTCACGGTGGGGGCCGACGGCGGGGCCTATCTGCGAGCCGATCGGCCGTCGGAAGCCGGGTACACCGCGACCGGGGACTACCAGTTCAACGGCGCGGGACGATCGAACACGGTCAGCCGGGCGGCGGTGGGTCACTATCTCGTGAGTCTGCCGGGTGTGCTTGCCGACGGCGGGAACGTGCAGGTCACGCCGTATGCCGGCGACGCTGTCTGCGTCGTCGACCCCCGGGACCGGAATTCCGCCGTACGGGTGGTCTGCCGGGGTCCGTCGGGGACGCCGGTGGACGCGCAGTTCCTCCTCGCCTACTGGCGCTGACCCTCTCGGCTGCTGGTTTCTTCCCGGCTGCTGCCTCTTCCGGACTGCTGCCTCTTCCGGACTGCTGGTCTCTCCCGTCGGCTGGTGATGGCCGGAACCGATCAGCCTGGCCGTCGGCGTGCCCGATGCGGCGTTTGACTCTGCCCCGAGGGCAGGGTTCAGGCTCTCCTCAGCGCCGGGAGCTCACACCGCGGCGGGATGCAGGAGCAGATCGGCGCAGCGTCGTGGTGCGTCGGGGAAGGGGAGGTGGCCGCAGCCCGGCAAGGGGACGTGACGGGCGGCGGGCAGGGCGGTGCGGGCACGGAAGGCCTGACGGCGATAGGGAAGGACAGCGTCCCGGGTGCCCCAGGCGATGGTGACCGGGATGGCGGCCAGAGCGCCGAGGTCCGCGGCGGACCACGGGGTGAGGTGGCGGAAAGCGGAACGGGAGGAGTGGAAACCGGGGGCACCGGCGAGCGCCCGGGCGTCGGCCAGGCAGCCGGCGGGGTTCAGGCTGCCCGGGTGGGCGTAGAAGACCGAGCACAGGGCCGTGCGGCCGGCACGGGTGGCCAGGAGACGAGGGAGCGAGGAGGCGAGCGCGGTGCTGCCGGCGTGGGCCGCGCCGACGACGAAACGGCACCACCGGCCGCCGCCGGGCGGCCAGAAGCCGACCGGGGAGAAGGCGGTGACGGCACGGGCGCGGCCACGGCGGCCGAGTTCGAGGGCGATGCCGCCGCCCATCGAGCTGCCGCCGACGTCGACGGCGCCGAGGCCGAGCGAGTCCAGGAACGACTCGACCAGGTCGGCGAGGTGCGGCACCGACCCGGGGACGACCCGGCGCGACGCCTGACCGGGGGCGGCTCGGTGGGTGGTGTTGTCGGCGGTGGGGAGTGGCGGCCAGAGAGGAGAGGTGCCGAAGCCGGGGAGGTCGATGGCGATGACCTCGCGATGCGGGGCGAGGAGATCGAGGATCGGGGACCAGACCTGCCGGCGGCTGCCGATGCCGTGGATCAGCAGCAACGGCGGCCCGGAGCCACGGCGGTCGTGGGCGAGGGACGTCACCCGAGCACCATGCCGGGACAAGAGGGGAAGCGGCAGTGTCGAGGGGGTGGATTCGCGGTGTGAGCGAGACCGGAAACGCGTTGTTGACATGTTGCCAATAAGGGCGTGATGCTACGGCGATGTCGTACGACTACGACGTCCTCGTGATCGGCTCCGGGTTCGGCGGCAGCGTGACCGCGCTGCGGCTGACCGAGAAGGGCTACCGCGTCGGCGTTCTCGAGGCCGGCCGCCGGTTCGCCGACGAGCAGTTCGCCAAGACGTCCTGGCGGCTGCGCGACTACGTCTACGCGCCTGCGCTGGGCTGCTACGGCATCCTGCGCCTGACGCTGCTCAAGAACGTACTGATCATGTCGGGAGCGGGGGTGGGGGGTGGGTCCCTCGGTTATGCGAACACGCTGTACGAGCCGCCGGACGCGTTCTACGCCGACCCGCAGTGGTCCGCCGTCACGGACTGGAAAGCCGAGCTCGCTCCGTACTACGACCAGGCGAAACGGATGCTCGGCGTGACCGTGAACCCGGTGGAGACCGACTCCGACCGGGCGTTGCGGGCAGTGGCGGAGGAGCTCGGGGTCGGGCACACCTACCGGCGTACGCCCGTGGGGGTCCTTTTCGGACGCGAAGCCGGCGCCGAGACGCCCGACCCGTTCTTCGGCGGCGCCGGCCCGGCCCGGCGGACGTGCACGCTGTGCGGGTCCTGCATGACCGGCTGCCGCAACAACGCCAAGAACACCCTGGTCAAGAACTATCTGTATCTGGCCGAGCGGGCGGGCGCGACGGTTCACCCGATGACCACGGTCCGCGACGTCCGGCCGCGGCCCGGCGGCGGGTACACCGTCGGCACCCGGCGGACCGGTGGTCTGCGGAAACGCACCTTTACCGCCGAGCAGGTCGTTTTCGCGGCCGGCGCGCTCGGCACCCAGCGGCTGCTGCACCGTCTGCGCGACCGTGGCAGCCTCCCGGCCGTCTCCCCGCGCCTGGGCGAGCTGAGCCGCACCAACTCGGAGTCGATCCTCGGCGCGCGCACCCGCCGCAGGGACCGCGACTACAGTCACGGCGTCGCGATTACCTCGTCGATCCACCCGGACGAGAACACGCACGTCGAGCCGGTGCGGTACGGGCCGGGCAGCAACCTGCTCGCCCTGCTCTCCACCGTCATGGTCGACGACGCCGGCCGCCGGCCGCGCTGGTGGGCCGGCCTGAAGCAGCTCGCCACAGCGGGCCGTGACCTGCGGCTCTACCTGTCCCCGAGGGACTGGTCGCGACAGACCGTGGTGCTGCTGGCGATGCAGCCGCTGGACAACTCGATCACGGTGTTCCGCCGCCGCGGGCGCCTGACCAGCAGGCCCGGCATCGGTGAGCCGAACCCGGAGTGGGTCCCGGCCGCGCACGACGTCGCCCGTCGCACCGCGGAGAAGGTCGACGGGGTGCCGCTGGGCTCCTGCACCGAGCTGGTCGGCAAGCCGGTGACCGGCCACTTCATCGGCGGCTGCGCGATCGGGGCGGTCGTCGACCCCTATCACCGGCTCTACGGGCATCCGGGCCTGCACGTGATCGACGGCTCGGTGGTCGCCGCGAACCTCGGGGTGAACCCGTCGCTGACGATCACTGCGCTGGCCGAACGGGCGGTCGCGCTCTGGCCGAACGCGGGGGACCCCGAGGTGCGCCCGGCGATCGGCGACGATTATGTGGCGATAAGTCCGGTCATACCGCGTCGGCCGGTGGTGCCGGAAACCGCGCCCGCCGCCCTGCGCCTGATCCCGGCGGAGAAGCGATGACCACCCGCACCTCCGGCGCGAGCACCCCGGGCGGAGAAGCGATGACCACCCGCACCTCCGGCGCGAGCACCCCGGGCGGCGAAGCGATGAGCCCCCGCATCATCGTCATCGGCACCGGCTTCGGCGGCGTGGCGGTCGCGAATGCCCTGCTCAAGGCCGGCTTCACCGACCTCACCATGCTGGAGAAGGCCGACCGCCCCGGCGGCGTCTGGCGCGACAACCTCTACCCGGGCTGCGCCTGCGACATCCCCGCGCCGCTGTACTCGTTCTCCTACGCGCAGAACCCCGCCTGGAGCAGCCGCTTCCCACCCCAGCGGGAGATTCTCGCCTACCTCGACGACTGCATCGAGCGGTTCGGCCTCGCCGACCGGATCCGATGCGGTACGGAGGTCGCCGCCGCCACCTGGACCGGCGCGTTCTGGCAGGTCACCACCACGACCGGCGAGACCCTGGAAGCCGACGTGCTGATCCCCGCGGTCGGCCAGCTGTCCCGCCCGATCGTCCCGGCCCTGCCGGGAAGGTTCACCGGTCCGGCCATGCACACCGCCACCTGGGACGCGTCCGTGCCGATCACCGGCAGGCGGGTCGCCGTGATCGGCACCGGCGCGAGCGCGATCCAGCTGGTCCCGGCCATTGCGGGCGTCGCCGCGCACGTGACGGTCTTCCAGCGGACCGCGCCGTGGACGCTGCCCAAACCGGAGCGCCGCTACGGGCGTACGCGCAAAGCTCTTTACGGGTTCTTGCCCGCGTTGATGGGCCCGGCGCGCGCCGGAACGTGGCTGATGACCGTCGTCACCGGACTCGCGGTGACCGGCAACCGGGCCGCCGGCGCGCTGCTGCGGACCATCTCGGTCGCGCAGCGTCGCTGGCAGGTCCGCGACCCGGAGCTGCGCCGCAAGGTCACCCCGGACGAGCCGATGGGCTGCAAGCGCGTCCTGTTCACGAACGCCTGGCTGCCCGCCCTGGCCCGGCCGGACGTGGACCTGGTCACCGAGCAGATCGTCGCGGTGACCCCGGACGCGGTCCGGACCGCGGACGGTACCGAGCACCGGGCCGACGTGCTGGTCTACGGCACCGGGTTCGCGGCCACCGACTTCCTGGTCCCGATCAAGGTCACCGGGCGTGACGGCGAGTCCCTGGAAGCGGCGTGGAAGGACGGCGCGCACGCCTACCTCGGCATGGCGGTGCCCGGCTTTCCCAACATGTTCCTGGTCTACGGCCCGAACACGAACACCGGCAACACCTCGGTGGTCTTCTTCCACGAGGCGCAGGCCCGCTGGATCGTCCAGGCCGTCCGTCATCTGACTCGAAATCAACACCCGATGGAGGTACGACCGGAGGTCGCGGCCGACTATGACCAGGAGCTGCAGTCCCGTCTGACCGGCAGCGTGTGGGCGTCCTGCCAGAGTTGGTACCGCACCGCGAGCGGCCGCATCGTCACGAACTGGCCCGGCATGGCCGCCGAGTACCGCCGCCGCACCGCCCGCCTGCGCCCCGCCGACTTCCAGCCGCTCGTGCCGGCCCAGCGATCCGCCCCGGTCACGGAGTCAGCTGACCGGAACTGATCGCAGCTCGACCACCCGCCGTGCCCGCATTCGTGACGGCCTCCCCGTTCGCGGCACGCCAGCGGGCCTGCGGCCGGCGAGCGACCACCCGCGGGCGTGGCGTGCGGGCGGGCCACCGGCGTACTGCGGGAATCAGGCGGCCGGGACCAGTGGGCGAGCCGGCAGCAAAGGGACCGCCTCGGGTGGGGTCGGGCGGTTGAGGTGGTAACCCTGGAGCAGGTCGACCCCGGCGCGCGCGAGGTCCGCCGCGGTCGGCTCGTCCTCGACGCCTTCGGCGACGACCTTCATGCCCAGCGAGCGCGCGATGGCGATCACCGAGTCGATGATCGTGGCGTGGGCGGCGGACTCGTGCATCTGGACGACGAACGAGCGGTCGATCTTGAGTTCGTCGATGGGCAGGCGGGGGAGCAGGCCCAGCGACGTGTACCCGGTGCCGAAGTCGTCGATGGCGACGCGGACGCCGCGCAGGCGGAGTTCGGCGAGCTGGGCGGCCACCTCGTCGGGCCGGGTCAGCACCGCGGTCTCGGTGATCTCGACGGTGAGCAGTTCGGCCGGGACCCGTTCGAGCCGGAGCATGGCCAGGATGGTGGGGACGGCGCGTTCCTGGGCGAGGTACGCGGCCGGCAGGTTCACCGACACCGGCACGTGGTGACCGTTCCGTTTCCAGGTCGCGGCCTGGTGCAGGGCTTCGGCGAGCACCCAGTCGGTGAGTTCGAGGATGACGTCGGAGCGTTCCGCGTCGGGCAGGAACACGCCGGGCGGCAGCAGGCCGCGCTGCGGGTGCTGCCAGCGGACGAGGGCTTCGACGCCGTTCATCTCGCGGGACACGGCGTCGTGCAGCGGCTGGTAGTGCAGGCGCAGGTGGCCGCTCTTGAGGCCGGACCGCAGTTCGGTGAGCTGACGCAGGTCGACCCGCTGGGTGCTGTCCAGGCCGGGCGTCCATTCGACGACGCCGGTGCGTTCCTGCTTGGCGCGGCGCATCGCGGCGGCGGCGCGGCGCTGGAGCACCTGGAAGTCGTGGTGGCCGGCCGGGCTGATCCCGATGCTGACCTCGACGCCGATCGGCAGGCCGTCGATCTGGTGCGGCCCGCGGATGCCGGCCGCGAGCTGCCGTCCCAGGCTCTGCGCGGTGTGCCCGCCGGGCAGTTCGGTGAGCAGGACCAGGAACTGGTCGCCGTCGAGCCGGGCGGCCAGGTTCCCGGGGCCGTGCGCGGCGGTCAACGCGACCGCGACCCGGTACAACAGCGCGTCGGCGCCGTGGTGGCCGAGCACGTCGTTGGCGTCCTGGAACTGGTCCAGGCCCAGGTGCAGCACGGCGACCAGGTCACCGCTGTCGAGCCGGCGCTGCCCCTCGGCGGTGATCATGCCGCGGTTGGGCAGCCCGGTGAGCTGGTCGGTGCGCGTCAGTTTGGCGTAGCGGCCGGCCATCGCGGCGAGCACGTCCATGACCGGGACGATCCCGCAGCGGCCGTCGGGCCAGACGACCAGAACCGGTTCCTCGCGTTCGCCGGCCGGGCGGGCCAGCGCCGCTTCGGCGGCCACGTCGATGTCGGTGCCGGCCGGCAGGGTGAGCGAGCCGACCGGCCGGCGGTTGGTCGGGACGGCGAGTTCGCCCAGCTTGCGGGGCAGGCGCGGCGCGCTCACAGGCGTTCGCCGTGGGTACGGTCGAGCAGGATCCCGTCCCACACGATCGCGCCACCGGGTTCGCGGTGCGGCCGGGCCATGCCGTGCAGCCGCCGGCGCTGCCCGTCCCGGCGGATGACCTCACCCCGCCATTCCCACGGTTCCATGGTCTGCGCGGAGTGCTGCACCGACGCGAGGTAGCTCTCCCGGTCCGGTGCGGCGATCCGGTTCATGAACTCGGCGGAGGAGGCGACCACCTCGGCCGGCTCGACGCCGTAGAGGTCGCGGCAGGCCTCCGACACGAAGCTGAACCCGGACGTGCCGTCCGGTTCGACGCGGAACTGGTAGAGCATGCCGGGCGCGTTGTTCACCGTGCTGCGGAAGCGCTCCTCGCCGGCGGCGAGCGCGGCCTCGGTCCGGCGGCGGGCGGTGTCGTCGATCGCGATCGTGCACACGCCGTAGACCGAGCCGTCCGGGTCGGCCAGCGGGACGCGGGTGACGACGTACTCCCGGATCTCGTCGCCGAACGGCAACTCCTCCAGGACCGTCCGCGCGTCGCCGGAGTCGGTCACCTCGACGTCGTGGGCGCGGCTGCCGGCGGCGATCGGGGCCGGCAGCACGTCCTCCTCGCCGCGCCCGGCCATGTCGGCGGCGCTGACCCCGAAGACACGCTCGTACTCGCCGTTGACGAACAGGTAGCGCCCGTCCAGGTCCTTGGCCGAGATCACCGCGGTGGTGTGCTGCAGGATCGCGTTGATCAGCTGGTTGCTGCGCTGCAACTCCTGGCGGCCCTGATGCCACTCGGTCTGGTCGGACAGGAACGCGCCGAAGCCGGCCTCGCCGAGCGAGTCCAGGTTCATGGTCACGTTCAGTTCGGTGCCGTCGCGGTGCACGGCCGGCATCTCGAAACGGTGACCCATGTCGGGGCCGTCGCCGAGCGCGACGCGGCGGGCGAACCCGGCGTTGTGCCCGGAGCGCAGTGCCGGCGGGACGATCGTGTCGGCCAGCGGCCGGCCCAGCACCTCGTCGCGCGACCAGCCGAACAGCCGCTCGGCGGCCGGGTTCCAGTCCTGGATCAGGCCGGCGCGGTCGACCTGCACGTACGCCAGGGAACTCGCGTCGACGGCCCGGAACCGGCCGTCGCCGGCCACCGGCTGCTCGCTGAGCTGAGGGGCGCTGAACACCCCGGCATCATCGGGCTGCCGGTGGCCGACCTGAGCGTTAGCTCAACCGGAACACGGTGCCGGTCTTGCCGGTGGTGACCACGCCGGCGGCGACCCGCAGGTAGACGGCCGGGTCGGCGACCGTCCGGATGGTCACCCCGCCCCGGGCCGCGACCCGGCGGACCGGCGTGCCGGTGGCGTCCAGCGTCACCGACGTGCCGTCGATCCGGAGGTACAGCGACGGCTTGTCGACCGACTGGACCAGACCGCTGTCCAGGAACCGGAACTGGGTCGCGCCCAGGTCGTGCGGTGCCGGCGCGACCTGCACGGCCGTCCCGGCGTGGTGCACGAACTGGTCGCCGGAGCTGAGCCGGACGATCGGGCCGCCGTCACCGACGGGCACGCCGAACAGCGGCGTCCCGTCCGGGTGCCAGTAGAGCTTCTGCACCCGGGTGTGGCGGTTGGGGTCGTACAGCGGGTCGCCGGTGATCTGCTTGTAGTCGCGGGCGTGGTAGACCAGCACGTCGGTCTTCCCGTCCTCGGCCACCGTGAACGAGTTGTGCCCGGGACCCCACCGTTTCGTGTCGTCGTTGCTGACGAAGATCGGGTCGGGGTTCTTGGTCCAGCTCGCCCGGTCCAGCAGGTCCGAGTGCGCGTCGGCGGTGAGCAGGCCCATGCAGTAGTTCGCGTCGGTCGCGCTGGCCGAGTAGGTGAGGAACACCCGCCCGTTACGGATGATCACGGCCGGGCCCTCGTTCACCCGGTAGCCCTGGATCTCCCAGCTCTTCGTCGGCGTGGTCAGCCGCGTCGGCTTGCTCTTCAGCGTCCACGGGTTGGCCAGTTCGGCGATGTAGACGCTGGAGTTCGCCACGATCTCCGGCTCGCTCTGCGCCCACAGCAGGTACTGCCGGCCGCGGTGACTGAACACGGTCGCGTCCAGCGCGAAGCTGTCCCACTCGAGGGCGATCTCGCCCTTCACGGTCCAGCCGGCCGGGTCCATCGGATCGTCAAGCGCCGATTCGAGGACGAACGGGCGGATGTGCCAGATGTCGTTCGCGTCGCTGCTGGTGAAGTAGACGTACCACTTCCCGCCGATGCGATGGATCTCCGGCGCCCAGACGAACCCGCCCATCTTGCCGCTCGACGGCCGGGTCCAGATGGTCGTCTCGGCGGCGTCGGTGAGCCCGGCCAGCGTCGGTGAGCTGCGCAGCACGATCCGGTCGTACTCCGGCACCGAGCCGGTGAAGTAGTACTTCCCGTCGTACCGCCGGCTGATGAAGGGGTCGGCCCGCTGACTGATCAGCGGCTGGGTGGTCGGCACGCCGTAGATCTCGGCATCGCTGCGGACCGGGTCGGTGTGCGGGGCGCCCTCGGCGCCGACGGGCAGGATGACGGCGAGCGTGCCGAGTGCGGCGCCGCCGGTCAGCAAGGTCCGACGATTCATGATCGGGCTCCTCATCGGGTCCGGATGCGCAGGAAGGTGACCGAGTTCGCCGGGAACTCGCGGGTGAAGCTCGACGAGACGCCCTTGATCGTGCTGGTGACCGGCAGGATCGGTTCCGCCGTACGGGTGTTCTGCTCCCCGGGGTCACCGGCGAGAACCGTCATCTTCGCCGTGCCCGCGACCTTGCGCTTGCCCAGGTCGATCCTCGTGGTCGCCGGGGTGTCCTGGGCGTTGACCACCTTGACGATCAGCTCACCGGTCTTCGCGTCGGTCGTGACGACCTGGGCGAACGGTTCGGTCACGGCGTTGTCGTCGAAGCTGCCCCACTCCTGGCCGTCCAGGTAGAGGGTCACCTTCGTACCGCGGACGGAGATCTTCAAGTCGTAGGTCCGACCCGTGGTGACCGTGTTGGGCTTGGTCAGGATCTGCTCCTTGGCGCTGGTGACGCCCTTCTCGACCGCGCCCTGCGTGTTGTTCCAGCCGCCCAGGTTCCACCAGTAGAAGTTGCCGGTGTCCTGGATGCCGAACGCGACCAGGAAGCCCTCGGCGCCGGCCTGCTTGGTCGCCTTGAGCGTGTAGTCGTAGTCGGTGTCCGTGACGGTCGCCGCCTTGACCATGGTGTCCTCGGTGTCGGTGGTCGTCTGCGCGTACCCGCCGTCGGCGACCGTCCAGTTGCCGCGGCCGGCCACCGGCGTCCAGCCGTCGGCGTTGCCGTCGTTGAAGTCGTCGCTGTAGATCACCGTGCCGTCCGGCCTGGTCACCCTGACGTCGTCGTAGGTGGCCGCGGTCCGCCAGGTCGACAGCCCGATCGCGCCGGTGATCGGCTTGGGTTGCACCACGCCGCCGCCGCTGACCGTGCTGGGCACGACCCGGTCGCCGACGTTGTTCATGAACAGCTTCTGCATCTGGTAGCTGGTCGAGCCCCACGACTCGTCGTTGTCGAACCAGATCATGTCCGGCTTCCACTGCACGTTGTCGACGTCGGCGAGCAGCGGCGCGTAGGACGCCATCTTCACCACGTCGGCATTGCGTTCCAGGCCGGTCATGTAGGCGGCCTCGGCCAGGGAGTTGGCGAACTTCGCGTCCAGTGACGCATATTCGCCGAGGAAGACCTTCGGACCATTTCTGTCGTACGAGTCGTAGCGCGCATTGTTCTGCAGGAACCACGACGGGCTGTTGTAGTAGTGCTCGTCGACCATGTCCGTACCGTGGGCCTTGTTCTTGGCCCACAGGTTCTCGAACGTGCTGCCCTGGTCATCGGGGCCGGAGTTGCTGACGACCGTGAAGTTCGGGTACTTCGCCTTGATCGCGCTCTCGAACTTCAGGAAGTTCGCCCAGTACGCGTCGGGCAGGTTCTCCTCGTTGCCGACCGCGACCGTGGTCAGCCCGAACGGCTTCGGGTGGCCCATCTGGGCGCGGAGCTTGCCCCACGTCGAGGTGACCGGCCCGTTGGCGAACTCGATCAGGTCGAGAGCGTCCTGGACGTGCCGCTGCAGCAAGGCGTCGTCGACCGTGGCCTGGTTCTGCCCGCAGCCGGTGACCAGCGCGGGCAGCACCGGCAGCGGCATCGCGCCGATGTCCTCGGAGAACTGGAAGTACTCGTAGTAGCCGAGGCCGTAGGACTGGTTGTAGCCCCAGAAGTTCTTGTTGGTGGCGCGCGTCTCGACCGGCCCGACCGTGTCCTTCCACTGGTAGGACCGGGCGCGCGGGTAGTTGGCGGCCGCGTCGTAGGAGTACATGCTGCCGGTGTTGACCAGGCAGCCACCGGGGAAGCGGACGAAGCCGGGGTGCAGCGCGGCGATCTTCTCGGCGAGGTCAGCGCGCAGCCCGTTCGCCCGCCCTTTGTAGGTGTCGCGCGGGAACAGTGAGACCTCGTCGACCTTGACCGCGCCGCTGCTGGCGACGGTGAGCCGGCCCTTGTCGGTGGTGGTGGCCGCCCGGAACGTGGCGGTGTACTTCTTCCAGGTGTCGCCGGCGGCCGCGATCGTGACCGGCTCGGCGCCGGTCAGCGTGACCCGCAGCGACGCGGTGCCGCGGGCCCAGACCGAGAAGTCGTACCGCTCGCCCTTCCTCGTGGCGATGCCGCTGTCGAAGCCGGCGTTGGTGACGCTGCCGTCGAGTGCCAGGTAGTTGCGGTTGCGGTCGTTGAGCCGCTGGTCGTCGTTCACCACGGTGGCCGAGCCGGTCGTGGTCCAGGCGGTGAGGCCGTTGAAGCCGGTGGCGTCGGTCGCGGTGAACTCGAACGAGCGGTTGCGGACCAGTTCGGCGTAGAGACCGCCGTCGGCCGCGTAGTTGATGTCCTCGAAGAAGACGCCGTACTGCTGCTTCGAGAGCGCGGCGCCGTTCGCGGTCGGGCTGACCCTGATCGTGTAGTCCGGTTCGACCGCCGAGGCGGAGACCGGCGGCGCGACGGCCAGCGGCAGGGAGACCAGCACGGCGGCGACGCCGACCAGTCGTTTTCTACTGTGCCACGGGAAAATCGAAGGTGTGGGCATGCGGGGGTTCCTCCGGTGCGGGTGGAGACGCAACGTGGATGTATCGGGGATGTTTCGTTCCGGGGCGGTAGGCAATGTGTACGCAAACATCGATAGCTCTGTCAAGAGGGCGACGTCGATGTTCTGCCTGCTGAAACTCGGAAGCTAGCGGGGTTAGGAAGCTCTTGTTAGCGTTAACGCGACCGGCCGCCGCTCGGTTCTGACAGGACAGTTTCCT
Organism: Actinoplanes sp. NPDC020271; assembly: GCF_044388125.1. Classification (NCBI taxonomy): domain Bacteria; kingdom Bacillati; phylum Actinomycetota; class Actinomycetes; order Micromonosporales; family Micromonosporaceae; genus Actinoplanes; species Actinoplanes sp. NPDC020271. The sequence continues at coordinate 35,770 of NZ_JBIRWQ010000016.1, read as the reverse complement.
ATCGATGATCAGCGCTGCGTCGGACGTGTGTGACCACCCCGCGCCGAACCGTCGGCAAGCCGGCCTCGGCCCGGCCGGACGGTGACTACGCCAAGCCGGCGGTCATCGTGACGTGGCGCGCCGGCGGTGGCCCGGTCGGCAGTTGATCATCCCGTTCCGGCACCTCGTCGAAAGAGTTCGACCAGGGCGAATAAGGTCGGGCGGAACTTTTCTGAAAAAAGTTCGGCCCCGCTGCGTCCGCGGCGGGGCCTTCCCGCCGTCTAGTGCTCGGACAGACGGGAGCCACGGTTGGTGAACAGTGACGAAGAGACGAACTATCGAAGTTTCGTCGACGCGCAGGCGCACTCGCTGCGCCGGCTCGCCTACCTCACCTGCGGCGACTGGCAGCTGGCGGAGGACGCGGTGTTCACCGCCCTGGCGAAGCTCTACACCCGGTGGCGGCGCGTCGACCGGCCGGAGAGCTACACCCGCAGCATGGTGGTGCGCGCCGCCATCGACGAGGGCCGCCGCCCGTGGTGGCGCCGCGAGCAGCCGGCCGGCCACGGCATCCCGGAGCGCGCCGTCCCCGACCGCACCCATGAGGTCGACGAGCGCCTGCGCATCCACGCCGCCCTCGGCCAGTTGCCGCGGCGCCGCCGGGCCGTGCTGGTGCTCCGCTATTTCGAAGGCCTGACCGTGCAGGAGACCGCCGAGGCGCTCGACTGCCCGGAGGCCACCGTGAAGAGCCACACCACCCGCGGCCTGCGGACGCTGCGTGAGCTCCTGGGCGCCGACGCCGATCTGCCGGCCGGAGAGTCAGACGAGGAGGCGCGCTATGCCAGATATGCGTGAGTTGCTGGAGACGGCGTCCGCCGGGGAACCGCCCATGCGGCGCAGCACCGACGACTTCGTCGCGGGTGGCCGCAGCCGCCGGGCCCGCCGGCGCGCGGCCTGGGCCGCCGGTGCGGCCGCGGCCGGGACGACGCTGGCGGCCGTCGCCGTGGTGGTCGTGCCGCAGGTCGTCGCCGGGCACCCGGCCGTTCCGGCGAGCGCCCGGACCGCGATGCGGTACCCGGTGACGGCGTTCGGCTACACCCTGACCGGTTACACGGTCAGCGGCATCGCGGTCAGCGACCCGGTCAACGTCACCCCCGGCTACCAGCAGGCGCGCATCCGGCGCGGCGACGAGACGGCCCGCCTCGACCGCGGCGACGGCACCTCGGAAACGGTCGAGTCCAGCAACTCGGTGCTCACCGTCTACCGGGACGGGGTCTTCGATCCGTCAGTGGTCAGCGGCGGCGAGCCGGTGCAGATCGGCGGGGCCACCGGGCGGTACGTCGTCGCTGACACGATGCTGGCCTGGCCGTACGGGCCGGACGCCTGGGCGGTGATCCGCTCCAGCCCCGGTTACCTGACCCGGGACGACATGGTGCGCGTCGCCGAGGCGATGCGGACCGGGGCGAGTCGTCCGGCGACCCTGCCGTGGCGGATGACCTACCTCCCGGCCGGCTACCAGCTCAGCTCGATGGGGCTCGTCGCGGACGACAGCCTGTCGGGCGCGCAGGTGCAGCGGGGCGACGCCCGGTTCACCCGGCAGCCGGAGAAGTACTCCGGGCTGAGCGGGCCGCTGACCGGCGCGGACGCCGACAGCCTGCGGATCAAGGTCTATCCCCGGTGGTACGGCGAGAAGCAGTTCTCGATCGTCTTCGGCGGCGCTTCTGCTCAGCCGTCCTACGGGCCGTCGAACGTCCCGTCCTACGAGCCGTCGAATGTCCCGTCCTACGTCCCGTCCTACGAGCCGTCCTACGAGCCGTCCTACGAGCCGTCACCCGGATCCTCGGAGTCCCCCTCGGCCGATTCGCACCTCGTCGATCCGTTCTGCGTGTCCGGGCAGAGCCGCTGCTTCCGGTACACCGCCGACGGCGCGTACGTGATCGAGGCGACCACCACGACGCCGGAGCCGGACGCGGAGCTGATCCAGGTGCTGCGCGGCACCCGGCTCGCCGATCCGGACGACCCCACCACCTGGTCGGAACTCGGCGAGGCGTTGCCCGGCCCGGCCAAGTAATCACCGAACGTCACGCGCATTCACCACCCCTCGGTGGCGAATCGATTCGCCATGCCCGGACGGAGTTTTCATGATCAACATGCAACGTCGCGTCATCCCGGTGCCGGTCGATCTTCTCGGCAAGCTGCTCGGCCGGCTCGCGGGCCCGGACGGCCCGCTCCGACTGGACGGCCCGCTCGGTGTCGGCGCGATCGGCGGCCACGAGAACCTCAGGTACACCGTCACCGCGTACGAGCCGGGCCTGCGGGTCCGCCTCGAATTCCTGGCCGGCTCGCCCCTCGAGGGCTTCCACGAGCTGTGGGTGCGCCCGCTCGGCGTGGACCGGTCCGAGATGGTGCACACCCTGGTGGCCCGGCCGCGCGGCGTGATGCTGCTGCTCTGGCCGCTGGCGACGCGCTGGACGCACCAGGCGCTCGTCGCCGACCTGCTGGACGACGCCGAACGCGCCGCCACCGGCCGGGTCCGCCACCCGGCCCGCTGGTCACCGTGGGTCCGGCTGCCGCACGCGGTGACCGCGGCGCCGGTGACGGAGCCGGCGCCGTGACGATCACGGCGGTCGAACCGCCCCGGCTCACCGAACCCGCGGTCCCGGCCACGCCGGACGGCCGGCGCCCACGCCTGGCCGCGCTCGACCTGTTCCGGATCGTGGCGGCGCTCGGCGTCGCCCTCTTCCACCTGGTGGCGGTCGCCGGCACCGGGGCCGTACGCATCTGGGGCCAGCCGCCCGAAGCGGTCTTCGGCTCGTTCTACCGGATCGCGGCGTACGGCTGGGTCGGCGTCCCGTTCTTCTTCATGATCAGCGGTTTCGTGATCTGCATGACCGCCTGGGACCGCACCCCGGCGCAGTACCTGCGTTCCCGGTTCGTCCGCCTGTTCCCGGCCCTGTGGGTCTGCATGACGATCACCACCGTGGTCGCGGCGGCCTATCCGCGGGTGTTCACGCCGGTCCCGTTCCGGGCGTTCCTCGCCAACGTGTTCCTGCTCGCCGACCCGCTCGGCGTGCGCCGCGTCGACGACGTCTACTGGACCCTCTGGCTGGAACTCAAGTTCTACCTGTTGTTCCTGATCGTGGTCTGGATCGGCGTCAGATACCGCAACGTGGTCGCGTTCTGCCTGCTCTGGAGCGCGACGTCGGTGCTGGCGGCCGAGATCGGGCAACCCTGGCTGGACGCGCTGGTGATGCGCGGCAACTCCCACTACTTCGTGGCCGGCATCGCGTTCCACCTGATCCACCGTCGCGGCTCCCGGCCCGAGCTGTGGCTGCTCGTCGCGATCAGCTGGGCCCTGTCGATGCACTACTACGAGGGCAACCCCTGGCAGGCCGGCCACGGCATGTCCTACACGCCGTCGAGCGTCGCGGTGACGTTCTGCTTCGGAGCCATGGCGCTGCTGTCGCTGGGCCGCCTCGACCGGATCCGCTGGCGTCCGCTGGCCGCCCTCGGCACCGCCACCTACCCGTTCTACCTGCTGCACTACGTCGCGGGATTCGCGGTGGTCCACCTGCTCCGCCGGCACACGACCATCGACCCGGTCATCCTGCTGGTGCTCGTCGTGGCGGCCCTGATCGGCGTGTCGCTCCTGCTGAGCCGCCACGCGGAACGGCCGCTCAGGGCCCGGCTGGGTTTAATGGGCGGATGAAGGTGCTGCTGCCCGACTCCGTGGAACTCGACGTCACCCTGCCGGACGGCGTCACCGCCGTCACCTACGCGATCGCCGCGCCCGTCCCCGACGAGCACACCGACGCGGAGGTGCTGATCGTCTGGGGCAACCCGCCGGATCGGCTGGCCGACGCGGCGCAGCGGCTCAAGCGGCTGCGCTGGGTGCAGACCCTGGCCGCCGGGCCGGACGCGGTGCTGCAGGCCGGCTTCGAGCCGTCCGTCGCGGTCACCGCCGGGCTCGGGCTGCACGACCGGACGGTCGCCGAGCACACCCTGGCGTTGCTGCTGGGCGCCGCACGCCGGATCAACCTGCTGGTCCGGGCACAGATCGGGCACCGCTGGGCCGGCGAACTGGGCGGCCTCCAACCTGTCCGAGAAAACCGTTCCTTCCGTACGCTCCGAGACGCGCACGTGGTGATCTGGGGCTTCGGCGGGATCGCGGCGACGCTGGCGCCGCTGCTGACGGCGCTCGGCGCCCGGGTCACGGGCGTGGCCCGCAGCGCGGGACAGCGGCACGGCTTCCCCGTCGTGACCGACGCCGGCCTGCCGGAGTTGCTGCCGACGGCCGACGTGCTGGTCGCGATCCTGCCGGCGACCGCGGAGACCGTACGTACGCTCGATGGCCGGGTCTTCGATCTTCTGCCGTCGCACGCCTGGGTGGTGAACGTCGGCCGAGGCAGCACCCTCGACGAGGACGCGCTGCTCAGCGCGCTGCGCGACGGGCGGATCGGCGGCGCCGCGCTGGACGTCTTCGCGACCGAGCCGCTGCCGGCCGGCTCCGGGCTGTGGGACGAGCCGAACGTGATCATCAGCCCGCACGCGGCCGGTGGGCGCCCGCTCGGCGCGGCGGCGTTGATCGGGGAAAACCTCGCCGCCTTCCGGGAGGGCCGCCCCCTGCGCAACCGGGTCGCCTAGGTTGACCATGTAACGCAGAACGGGCCTTTCCGGCTTCTGGGTACCGGACCGCGCGCGGCGGCCCGGCAGGCCGGCGTGCTCTTCGCACTGGCCGGGCTGCTGGCCGTGCTCGGCACGCTGAACGAACCCGACCGCGTCCGGCGGCTGCTGCTCGTCGCCGTCTGCGACGCCCTCGTCGCGCTGGTCGCCTTCCTGGTCCCGTGGCGGCGGGCCCGGCCGGACGCGCCCGCGCTGATCGGGCTGGCCGGGTTCGGCGTGCTCGGCATGGCCACCTGGTCGTTCGGCGGGGTGGCGGCCGGCACCGGGCCGTTCCTGGTGCTGCTCTACGCCTGGGCGGCGCTGCACTTCCGGCGGTGGATCCTGCTCGCCTACACCGTCCCGGCGACCCTCGCCTACGTGATCCCGCTGATCGTCACCGGTCAGCCGCCCCTCGTGCTGAGCAGCGCGGCGATCCTCATGCCGATCGCGCTCGCCGTCGCGCTGCTGATCGAGGCGCAGGCCCGGCACCTGCGCGACGACCGGGAACGGCTCGCCCGCATCGAGCAGTGGCGTGCCGCGATGATCAATACTCTCGCGCACGACGTGCGCAGCCCGCTCGGCGGCGTGCAGATGGTGCTCGACGAACTGCGCGAGGATGCGACCGGGATCCAGGCGGTCATGCTCGACGGGGCCTCGCGGCAGACGGCCCGGATCCACCGGCTCGCCGACGCGCTGCTCGACGTGCAGCGGATCGACAGCTCGGGGCACCTGAAACTGGATCGGCAGGTGCATCCGGCGCTGGGGCTCGTCCGGGACGCGCTGACCTACCTGCGGCCGGACGAACTGATCGAGGTGGACGTCGACCCGGCGTCGACGATCTGGGCCGACAAGCAGAGGTTCGAGCAGATCCTGCTGAACCTGGTGGGCAACGCGCTGCGGTACGGCGCCCCGCCCGTGGTGATCAGCATCAGCCGCGACGGGGACGTGGACCGGCTGGAGGTCCGTGACCACGGGGCGGGGATCCCGGAAGCGCTGCGGGGGTCGCTGTTCGGGCAGTTCGCGGTGGGCGGGCCGGACGGGGTCGGACTCGGGTTGTGGATCGTGCGTCAGCTGGCGGTGGCGCACGGGGGGACGGCGACCGCCGAGCACCGTGATCCCGGGGTGGCCATGGTGGTCACCTTCCCGGTTCACGCGTGACGGCTCGCGTGGGTGGGCGCTTTTCCGGTTCACCCGTGACGGCCCCGTGCCGCTGGGCGATTGTGCAGGATACCTGCGGCTATTCGCCGGTGAAGGTCGGGCTTCGCCGGGCCAGACTCGCCGCGATGCCCTCCGCCGCGTCCTTCGTCGCCCAGTGCACCCGCTGCTCCGCCAGCTCGTGATCGAGCGCCGCCCGCACCCGCCCGGCCAGATCGCCGCGCAGCGTGGCCCGGATCGACCGCACCGCCAGCGGTGCCGACGCGGCGATCTCCACGGCGAGAGCCCGCGCGGTCTCCCGCACCCGCCCGGTCTCGGCGAGCCGGTCGGCCAACCCGATCCGGTACGCCTCCTCACCGCCGACCCGGCGTGCGGTCAACATCATGTCGGTCGCCTTCTGCCGCCCGACCAGGTCCGGAAGCGTCACGCTGAGCCCGAACCCCTGGTGGAACCCGAGCCGGGCGAAGTTCGCCACGAACCGCGTGCCCGCCTCCGCCACCCGGAAATCGGCGGCGCACGCCAGGCCCAGGCCGCCCCCGACCGCCGTGCCCTGTACCGCGGCGACGATCGGTGTCCGCACGTCGAACAGTTGCACCGCCCGCCGGTACAGCCGGGCGGCCGCGTCCACATGATCGGCCGCGAAGTCCCCACCGCCGAAATCCGCCCCGGCGCAGAAATGCCGGCCCTCCGAGGCCAGCACGATCACCCGGCACCGCGGATCGTCGTCCAGCTCCCGCGCGGCGTCGACGATCCCGCCGATCAGCACCTCGTCGAAATGGTTGGCCGGCGGCCGCCGCATCTCCAGCAGCGCCACCCCGTCGTCCACGCTCACCGAGAGATCCACAAAGCCACAGCTTAACCACCTTTTCCCGGACGCCGTGATCCCGGCCCCGATCGCGGTATCTACAGTGATCACTTCTTTCGATCACAACGGGGAGAGATCTTGAGGAAGCTTCGCGCCGCCCTCACCGGTGTCCTGGTCGTGCTCGCCGCGCTGATGCCGGTCACCCCGGCCGCGGCCGCCGCGCCCGCCGGGACGAACCTGCAACTGATGTCGTGGAACATGTGCGACTCCCAGCGCGCCAGCTGGAACTGCGGGGCCTACGGCACCTTCGCCGACAAGCTCGGCGTCGTCAAGGACCACGTGGACAAGAACTACGTGCAGGCCCTGCTCCTGCAGGAGATCTGCGAGAACGACCTCACCACGCTGATGAGCTCGCTCGGCTCCGGCTGGAGCAAGAACTTCGCGCCGTACTACTACTCGAACGACGGAGTGCGGACCAACAGCCGGTGCGGCGAGGACAACAGCAGCCGGCAGGACCGGTACGGCACCGCCATCGTGATCCACGCCGGGCTGTCCGACCCGCAGATCATCCCGACCACTCAGCCGTGGAACGGGCAGAACACCGTGCAGCAGTGCGCCACCGCCACGTACTTCGACGCCATCCGGCTCTGCAACCTGCACATCTCCCGGTACGGGGTCAACCCCGACCACCCCACCTGGGACTACGCCGACGACCAGCTGGCCGAGGTCAAGACGGTGGTCGACCGGTACGAGCACGTGGCCTTCGGCGGTGACCTGAACGTGGTGCCGCCGGACTGGCCCGGCGACAACTCCCGCGACTGGGTGTGGCCGGCCGGCCTGTACTGGGACGGCACCACCGGATACCGCGAGTGCGACCAGTCCGACCCGGCGAACCCGGTGCGGACCGGACGCTCCACCACGGTGTGGAACGTCAAGCTCGACCACGTCTTCAGCACCGAGCCGTGGCGCTGGTGCGTGGTCGCCGACACCCCGTTCTCCGATCACGACCCGGTCATCTACAGCATGAAGATCGCCTGACCGGCCCGCCCGGTCCGCCCGTGCGGGCCCGGAGCGGGCCGCGGGGTGGGGGTCAGGCCTTGGGGCGGGCGCGGACGTGGACCCGCTCGCCCTGCGGGCCGAACAGGCTGATGATCTCGGCGGGCTCGGTGCCCGGGTTCAGGACCAGGTGGGGCACCCTGGTGTCGAACTCCGCGGCCTCGCCCGGGGTCAGCACGATGTCGTGCTCACCGAGCCGCAGGCGGATGAGCCCGCTGAGGACGTAGAGCCATTCGTAGCCCTCGTGGGTCTGCTGTTCGAGCCCACAGTCCGGCGCGGTGGGCGGGATGATCTGCTTGAACGCCTGAACACCGCCGGGGCGGCGGGTCAGCGGGATGTAGATCTGACCGTTGCGCTCGACGGGCCGCTGCCGTACCCGCGGGTCGCCCGTCTCCGGGGCGTCGACCAGCTCGTCGAGGGTGACCTGGTACGTCTCGGCGAGCGGCAGCAGCAGCTCCAGGGTCGGTTTGCGGTCGCCGGACTCGAGCCGGGACAGCGTGCTGACCGAGATGCCGGTCGTCTCGGCGACCTGGGTGAGTGTCAGGTCGCGTTTCTGTCGCAGGGATCGCAGTTGCGGCCCGACCGAGGCCAGCGCTTTTGCCATAGCAGCAAAGATACTTGCCGTTCTGTGGCCCGGCGAGCGACCGTGGCGGCAGTGACGACGAGAGGGCAGACGATGGAGCAGACGTACGACGTCGTGGTGATCGGTGGCGGCGCGGCCGGGCTGAGCGGGGCGGTGACCCTGGCCCGTTCCCGCCGGTCGGTGCTGGTGATCGACCGGGGGGACCCGCGCAACGCCCCGGCCGGGCACGTGCACAACCTGCTCGGCCGGGAGGGTGTCCCGCCGGCGCAGTTGTACGCGGCGGGCCGGGCCGAGGTCGCCGGGTACGGCGGGGAGGTGCGCGACGGCACCGCCGAGCACGCCGAACGGGTCGACGGCGGGTTCCTGGTCACGCTGGCCGGCGGTGAGCGGGTGCGCGGTCGACGGCTGCTGGTCACCACCGGGCTGGTCGACGAGCTGCCGGACGTCCCGGGGCTGGCCGCGCACTGGGGCCGGGACGTGGCGCACTGCCCGTACTGCCACGGGTGGGAGGTGCGCGGCCGGCGGATCGGTGTGCTCGCCACCGGCCCGTTGAGCCTGCACCAGGCACACCTGTGGCGCCGGCTCAGCGACGACGTGGTCTACCTGCTCAACGGTGGTGCGGCGCCGGCGCCCGAGGCCGCCGAGCAGCTGGCGGCCCGCAGGATCCCGGTGGTGCGCGAGCCGATCACCGAGGTGTTGAGTGCGGACGGGCGTCTTTCCGGCGTACGGCTGGATGATGGTCGTGAAATTGATCTTGAGGTGATCGTGGTCGGCCCGCGGTTCGTGGCGCGCTCCGAGTTCCTCGGCTCACTGGGGCTGGAGCCTGGCCCGATGGAGATGAACGGGCACGTCATGGGCTTGCGGATGCCGGCCGAGGAGTCCGGCGCGACCGCGGTGCCCGGCGTCTGGGTGGCCGGGAACGTGACGAACCTGGGCGCGACCGTGGCGGTCGCCGCGGCGGCCGGGCAGACCGCCGGCGCGATGATCAACATGGATCTGATCGCGGAGGAGACGCGTGACGCGGTCGCCGAGTACCGCCGCCAGCAGGCGACCATGTTCGAGGCCGACGCCTGGGAGGAGCGCTACCGGACCCGGGACGCGATCTGGTCCGGGAAGCCGAACGTGCAGCTCGTGGCCGAGGCCGCGGACCTGCCGGCCGGGCGCGCGCTCGACGTCGGCTGCGGGGAGGGCGCCGACGCGGTCTGGCTGGCCGAGCGTGGCTGGGAGGTGACCGGCGTGGACATCTCGGCGGTGGCGCTGGAACGGGCGGCCGGGCACGCGAAGGCCGCCGGGCTCGCCGACCGGATCACGTTCACCCGGGCCGACCTGCGCGAACAGGCGCCGGAGGAGGCGTACGACCTGGTGTCGGCGCAATACCTGCACCTGCCGGCCGAGGTGCGGCGCGAGCTCTACGCGCGGCTGGCGGGCGCGGTGAAACCGGGGGGCACGCTGCTGCTCGTCGGCCACCACCCGGACGACCTGGCCACCGCGCCGCGGCCCATGCACTTCCCGGACATGATGTTCACGGCCGGGCAACTGGCGGCCGAGCTGGACCCGGCCGCCTGGGAGGTGCGGGTGGTGGAGAAGAGGCCGCGCGAGGGCCATGACGGCGTGGTTCACGACTCGGTCCTGGTGGCTCGGCGACGGGAGCCGGGCGCGGCCGGGTGACGCGTCACGGGCGGCGACGCGGCTCGCGGGACAGCGCCGGACGCGTAAACGCGGGTGTCTTTCGGACGAATCGCCAGCAAGGAATCGGTTGCCTTGCTGCAATGGGCTCATGCGGCGCGATGATGCAGAAGGACAGAGCGGGCCGGGCGACGACGCTCGCGCGGCCCTCGCCGCCTGGCGCGACGGGCTCACCGATCCCGGCGCCGCCGACCGGCTCGTCGACCTGCCACGGGCCGGGGCCGACCTGGTCGAGATCACCGGCCCCGGCCCGGACGCCGTGCTGGACCGGCTGCGCCAGGGGCGGGACTGGTCGTTCGGCGCGGGCGGCGACACCCTGCACACCGAGCTGGCCGCCGACGCCCTGCAGACGCTGCTGCGGCACCTGCGCCGGCACTCCCACCAGGAGAGCCTGGACCGCGGCGAGGACGTCCTGCACCTGGCCACCGGCCTGCTGCACTGGCAGGACGCGGACGGCTCGGCGCACGCCGGTCCGGTGCTGCTCACCCCGGTCGACCTGGTCGCGCTCGGCCCCGGCGACGTGCCGCGGCTGCGCGCCGGCACCGGCGACCCGGTGCTCAACCCGGCCCTGGCCCGGCGGCTGCGGGCGCTCGGCGTCGAGCTGAGCGCGGACCGCGCCGAGCTGCGCGAACGGATCGCGAAACGGCCCGGGTGGCGGCTCACCGACACGGTGGTGCTCGCCGCGTTCGACCTGGCCGCCGAGGCCGTCCGGGAAGATCTGACCGAACACGAGCCGGCCGTCCTGGAGCACCCGGTGGTCCGGGCGCTGGCCGCCGAGGACGGCGCTTTCGGGTTCGAGCCGGGCGAGCTCGGCGACGACGTGCCGCTGCTGCTGGACGCCGACGCGGACCAGCGGGCGTGCATCGCCGCCGCGCTCGACGGGCACAGCTTCGTCGTCGACGGGCCGCCCGGGACCGGCAAGTCGCAGACGGTGGCGAACATGATCGGCGCGCTGACCCACGCCGGGAAGCGGGTGCTGTTCGTCTCCGAGACCGCGTCCGCGCTCGACGTGGTCCAGCACCGGCTGGCCGCCGCCGGGCTCGGCAACTACCTGCTCGACCTGCACGGGCGGCGCGCCGGGCGGCGCCAGGTGGCGTCCTCGCTGGCCGCGGCTCTGGAGGCGGTTCCGCTGCCGTCGGCCGGGATGGACGAGCCCGACCGGGAGACGCTGCGGGAACGGCGGGAGCGGCTCACGGCGTACGCCGAAGCAATGAACGAAGTCAGGGAACCGCTGGGGGCAAGCCTGCATGACGTCCTCGGGCGCCATGCTCTTCTCGACGGGATCCCGGAGAGCCCGGCACCGGGGTTGCAGCCGCTCGCGCTGACCGAGGAGGCGCTGGACCGGGTCCGGGAGGCCGCGCTCCGGCTGCGGGACGCGTGGCGGCCGGCCACCGAGCGCAGCGGCTTCCGCTGGCGCGAGGTGATGGAACGCGAGTCGCTGGCCGCGGCGCTGGAGCAGGCTCAGCTCGCGCTGGACGTGCTGGGGGAGGCCACCGACGCGTACGCGCCGATCGCCGCCGCCTTCCACGTGCGGCTCCCGGTCGACGCGGCCGGCCTGTCCGATCTCGCCGCGCACGCCGCGGCGCGCCCGGCCGCGGCCGCCGACCACTGGCTCACCGCGGCCACCCTGCGCCCGGTCCGGGAAGCCGCGGAAACGCTGGCCCGCCTGATCGACGACGTCCGGCAGGCCGAGGAGCAGGCCCGCGCCCGCACCGGCCTGGACCCCGCCGCGCTGGCCCAGCAGGAGGTCACCGCCCTGCCCGAGCAGCCGGAACTCGACCCGCCCGCGGTCGCGATCGCGCCGCTGACCGCGGCCGCCGCGAAGACCCTGGCGGGCCGGTTCGCCGCCGACGCCGACGAGCTGGAACACCAGCAGAAGAGCCTGGACCGGATCACCGGCCGGCTCGGCCTGCCCGACGTGGTCAACTTCTCCGACGTCGAGCTGGTCACGCTCGTCGCCGAGCTCGGCGCCCGCCCGGACAAGCCGGAGGCGGCCTGGTTCGGGCCGGGCGCGCAGGCCGGCGTGCACGCCGCCGCCGGGGCGCTGCGCCGGCACGTCGAGGCGGTCGCCGGTGCCCGGGCCCAGGCCCGCGAGTACTTCACCGAGGCGGTGCTGCACGAACCGGTCGAGGACCTGGCCGAGCGGTTCGCGACCGTGCACCGCGGCGTGCGCAAACTGCTCGCCGGGCACCGCTGGGACAAGGAGACCGTGGCCGCGCTGGCCGAGCCCGGCGTCACCGTCGACGAGGCGATCGCCCACCTGCCGCTCGCCGTCGCCTGGCGGCGCGCCGACGAGGGGCTGACCGCCGCCGAACGGCAGAACGCGGCGCTGCTCGGCCGCTACTGGAAGCGGCTCGACACCGACTTCCTGGCCATCGGCCGGGCCCTGGAGACGGTCGGCGAGGTGCTGCGCGTGACCCCGCCGGAGGCGCTCGCCGCGGTCATCGACTACGTCTGCCACCGTGGCGACAGCGAACTGCCGCGCGTGGCCGGCGAGGCCCGCGACGTGTTCCGGCACTGGCGGTCCACGCTGCGGCCGGCCCCCGAGCCCGCGGCCCGCCCCGAACTCGGCCAGGGGCCGGTGACCGCCGCCGTCGCCTGGCTGCGGGCGCAGGTCGGACCGCTGCGAGCGGTCGCCGAGACGGTCGGGCAGCTCAGCGCGGCCACCGGGCGGGACCTGGACCTGGCCACGGCCACGGAGGTCGCCGCGGCGCGCCGGCAGGTGCTCGGCACCGCCCGGGCGCTGGCCGAGGCGACGCCCGGGCTGCAGGCCACGCTGGGCGACATGTTCCGCGGCCGGGACACCGACCTGCCCGCCGTCGACCGGGCGCTGGACTGGACGGCACAGGCCCGGACCCTGCGGACCGGCTCCGACGCGGCGCTCACGGCCGAGCAGGCCGCCGCGCTGCGCAGCGCGACCAGCCCCGACCTGTCCGACTTCATCGCCCTGTGGGACGAGGCCCGGCAGCGGATCATCGACGCGTTCGGCCCGGCCCGGCAGGTCCGGCTCGGCACCAGCCTGGACCGCTTCGAGACCGCCCGGGACCTGCTGCGCGACCTGCGCGAGGACGAGACCGGGCAGCGCGAGTGGTTCGACTACCTGGCCGCCCGCGAGGTGCTCGCCGAGCACGGCCTGGACTCGGTCGTCGACTACTGCGCCGATCACGGCATCGAGGTGGGCCGGCTCGGCGCGGTGATCGAACGGACCGTCTACCGGGCCTGGGCCGACGCGGTCATCGCCGACGACGAGCGCCTCGAACCGCACGCCGCGGCCGGGCGCAACGAGCTCGTCGAGGACTTCCGCCGGCTCGACACCGCCCTCATGCAGGACGCGGCCGGGACGATCATCGAGGCGATCGACGGACGACGGCCCCCGGTGACCAAGGACGGTGCGCCCGCGCTCCTGCGGGCCGAGGGCCAGCGATCGGACGGCCATCTTCCGGTCAAGGACCTTCTTGCCCGTACGTGGGAGACCGCCGCCGCCCTGAAACCGTGTTTCGTGATGCCGCCCGCCGCGGTCAGCCGCTACCTGCCGGCCGGGCGCCGCTTCGACGTGGTGATCATCGACGAGGCGTCCCGGATGACGCCCGCCGCGACGGTGGCCTGCGCGTACCGCGGGGAGTCGCTGATCGTGATCGGCGACGACGCGCAGCTCGCCCCGGCCAACGGCCAGGCGTCGGTGCTGGTCGCCGCCAACGACTGCGGGGCGTTCACCCGGCTGGCGCTGACCCGGCACTACCGCAGCCGCCACGAGTCGCTGATCGACTTCGCCAACCACACGTTCTACCTGGACCGGCTCGTCACGTTCCCGAGCGCGCACCCGGCCGGGCCCGACCTCGGCCTCGAACTGCTGCCGCCCGTGGACGCCACGGCCGAGGCGGACCTGGTCGCCGACCGGGTCGCGCACCACTTCACCACCCGCCCCACGCTGTCCCTGGGCGTGATCACGCTGACCGCCGGGCAGGCCGACGCGGTCGCCGATGCGGTCGAACTGGCCCTCGGCGCCCGCCCCGACCTGGAACGTTTCCTCGGCGACGACCCGCTCACCGGGTTCTTCGTCAAACCGGCCGACGCGGCCCAGGGCGACGAACGCGACGTGATCATCCTGTGCACCGGGCCGGACCTGGCCGCGGCCGGGGGACCGGCCGGCGCCCGCCGCCTCGACGTGGCGATCACCCGCGCCCGCCAGCGCCTCGAAGTCGTCACCGCGATCGCCGAGGCCCGCCGCGAGGAACCGGCCGACGAGGGCGAACGGCGGCTGGCCGCCTACCTCGGCGCCGCCGCGACCAGCCGGGACACCGCGGAGCTGTCGCCGCTGGCGGCCTCCGTCGCCGCCGTCGCCGAGAAGTGGGGCTACGCCGTCACGCGCCAGGTCGGCGCGGGTCACTGCCGCATCGAGATCGGCGTACGGCACGCCGGCACCGGCGCCTACGCCCTCGGCGTGCAGTGCGACGGCCCCGGCTACGCCGCGCTCGCCGACGCGCGCGACCGGGACCGGCTGCAGGAACAGGTGCTGCACGGACTCGGCTGGCACCTGCACCGGGTGTGGAGCATCGCCTGGTTCCGTCACCGGGCCGCGGAGGAGGACCGGCTGCGGGCCGCCGTCGAGAACGCGCTCGCCGTCCCCGACGTCTTCGCCGAACCCGACCTCGACCTGGTCACCCGGCCCGCGCAGCCACCCGAGTGGGCGCTGCCCTACCGCCACGCCGAACTGGAGCCGCTGCCCGCGGCCGCCCGGATCAACGACGCGGTGGTGCGGGCGTTGCTCGTCCGTACCGTCGAAGCCATCGCCGAGGTGGAAGGGCCCGTCCACATCGCCGTGCTCGTCCGCCGGATCCGCGAGGCCTGGGGCATCAGCCGGGTCACGCAACCGATCCGCCAGGCCATCGAATCCGCGATCCAGGAATCCACCACCGATTTCGACGGTACGTTCGTGACCGCGGCCGACGCCCCGATTCCCGCCGTGCGGGTGCCGGGCGACGGGGTGGCCCGCAAACCGGAACAGGTCGCCGACTCGGAGCTGCAGCTCGCCCTCGAATACCTGGTCCTCGACGCCGGCCTGGTCGAGAGCGACGACCTGATCGCGGCCGCGGCCCGGCTGTTCGGGTGGAGCTCGAACAAGGCGGGATCGGCCCGGCTCGCCGCGATGCTCGACGACCTGGTCGCCGGCGAACGACTGATCGCGCACCGCAACGGGCTGATCGCCGCCCCGGCCGACGACCTGTTCGACCTGCCCGACCCGGCCACCCTGCCGCACCGCGACGACACCACCCCGATCGGCCTGGAGGATCAGTCGTCGAGACCGGACATGTCCAGCACGAACCGGTAGTGGACGTCGTCCTCGAACGCGAGCAGCGCAGCAGCGGTGACAGGTCGTGCTCGGCGGCTTCCGCGCGGCCTTGCCCCGGAACCCTGCTCTACTGCTTGCCGAGGAACTCGGCCAGCGACTGCAGGTCGAGCCGGGCCAGATCGCCCGGGCGCAGGACGATCCGCAGCTCGGTGCTGAACCGGCCGGCCCGGTTGCGGGCGACGAACGAGCCGACGAGCAGCGCGACCAGGTCGTCCGGCGTCGCCGAGTCGATCCGCGACAGACCGGCACCGATCAGCGGGACGGCGACCGGCTGGAGCTGACCGTGCAGGTAGAGCGCGTCCCACAGCCGGTCCAGGCTGACCGTGAGGTCGTGCTCGGAGGAGCGGGCGACCAGGTCGTTGCCGAGTCTGCTGTAGGCCACCGCGTACATCTGCCGGCCGGCGGCCCGCAGCACCGCCACGGTCCCCACCGGGTACCGGATCAGCTTGCCGTGCCGCTTGCCGGCCCGCGTCTCCCGGGCCAGCGGCGTGACGTTCCGCAGGGCGGTCCGCAGGTGCTGGTCCAGTTTCTGCCGCCGGTCGCCGAACAGCCGCCGGGTCGCCTCGGCCTGCAGCGAACGACTGTTGATCACCAGGTCCGCGCGGGTGTCGGTGTCGAAGGTGTCGGTGAAGCCGATGACCAGGTGCGCGTCGGTCATGGCGAAGATGTCGCCCTCCACGACCGATACCACGAACGGGTGTGGACCGTCGAACACCCGGCGCAGCGGGTCCCGGCGGGCGCTCCGATGCCGGGCCCGCAGGCTCGTGATGAGGCGGGTCAGCTCAGGGTCGTCCGGCGCGCCCGCGCTCAGGCGATCCGCCAGGTCGAGTGCGTCCGCCGAGCGGCCGGCGTCGGCGTACGCCTGCACCAGGTCCCGATCCGCGGCCGCGCGCAGGTCGCGGAGGCCGCGGATGACCGGCGCCGCGAACGGCAGGTCGGCCACCTCCGGCATCGGATCGCCGCGCCACAGCGACGACGCGTCGCGCAGCAGGCGTACCGCCGTGGCGGCGTCGACCCGGCGAGCCTGCTCGACCAGGCGCCGGTAGCACCGGAAGTCGACGTGGTCGGCGTCGAGCCGCAGCCGGTACGACGACGTGTGGCCGTGCTGATACGTCTCGACGACCGTGCCGCCGGGAACCGGAGCCGCCCGGCGGATGGTGTTGACCGCCTTCTGCACCTGTGTGCGTTCGACCCGGCCGATCGTCCGGCGGTCGCCACCCCACACGTCCCGGTACAGCTCCGCCACCGTGACGAACTCGTCGGGCTGCACCGCGAGCCGCAGCAGCACGGCCAGTGACTTGGGCGGCAGCCGCCGCCGGGTGTCCTCGACGACGAACTCGGCCGGACCCAGCACGGCCAGGAACGGAAGCGGACCGGAAGCACTCCGGAAGCGCTCGGCATCTTTCGCGGGAAGCATCGTTCGGATTTCCTTGAGGAGCGAGACCGGAATTGTTCCGGCACGCCGGGGAGGCGATACCGTATGGCCAGTATCAACATCGGCAGGCGACAATGGAAATGATCGTGGGCTGGCTGCAGGACGCGGCGGTCCTGATTCCGATCATGATCGGGGCGGTCGCCGGTGCCGTGCCCACCGCGATGATCGAGAGAATGCGGAACAGGGCGGCACTCGACACCCGCTGGGATTCAGCTATCCAGAGAACATGTGCGGACTTCGCGGCCTGCGCCCGCACCATTCTCGATCTCACGGAACACCACGACCCGGAGATCCCGGACGTCCCCGAGGCGACCCGCCGCGAACACAGCCGCCTGCAGGTGCTGATGGCCGAGGTCCGGATCCTGGGCGACGAAGCGGTCCAGCTCGCCGCCCGCAGAGTCGTGCGGCACGCCTGGGCGCTGCAGGTGGAAACCGCGACCGGGACCGACCCGCGGGCCGCCGACCATCCCTCGCTGACCCCGCGCGAGCGCCTGCTCGGCGCCCTTTTCGACTTCTATCGCGCGGCTCGGCGGCAACTGCGGGTGCCGGCCGCCGCCGAGCTGATTCCTCTCAACCCGCCCGACGAGGTGGTGCTCCGATGACGCACGAGGACGAGGACGAGCCCGGCGGTGGGATCACCGTCCGGCCGCCGGCACCACGCCTGCCGGTCACGACATTGCCGACACGTCAGCTGTGCGCTGCGATGAACCTCGACGCCGAGCTCCGCGGCTTCGTGCTCAGCCTGTTCCTGGGGCAGCGGCATCGCGCCTGGGGCCCGAACTACGGCGTGGACACGACGACGGTCATCCGGCACGCCTGGCGGGCGCGTCGCTGGCAGCGCCTGCGCGACGCGGTCCTCGGCGTGGCGCTTCTCGGCATCGTCGCGCTGCTCGTGCTGCGGTGGTGGAGCCGCGGCGACCTGCCCGCCGTCGCCACCGCGGTGGCCTGGGTCGTCGCGGCCGTGGTGTTCCACCGGATCGTGCGCCGGAGGAAGGGAACCGTGTGGAAGACGCTGCGGTCGATGTGGGGGAAGAAGACCACCGGCCGGCGTGTCCTCGTCGTAGCCCTGTTCGGTCTCCTGGCCTCCGGCTACTGGCTCGTCCAGGCACTCCGCCGAGGCGACCTGGTGGTCGCGCTGGCTCTGCTACTGATCGTCCTGGCCATCGCTCTCGTCGATGCCTTCGTGGTGGTGCGGCGGGTTCGCGCGGCGCTGACCGGTGGGCTCCCGGACGGGGTCACCCCGCTGTTCCCGCACGACCAGGCGCCGGCCCTGTCGACCAAGCGGGAGACGTGGCTGGCGGCCCTCAGCGACGTTGCCGAGTCGGCGTGGCCGTCCGAGGATCCGCATGCGCGAGTCATCGCCTACGACCTCGACAACTGGCGAGAGGACTCCCTGAAGAACACCTTCGTCGGGAGTGGCTTCTCGGTGGGTGACTTCGAGATCAGCATCGATGTCTCCAAAGGCCGCCAGACCAGGAACGGAAAGGTGAAGAAGTCGCAGACCATCGACCTGATGTCCCTGCACCGGAGCCTGGAGGAGATCGCGCTGACCAAGGATCTGCCCGGGGCATGGACCGGTTATCGCATGTACGTGGACGGCCGGAACCTGAGAGGCAAGAACCTGCTGTCCGAGGCCGGCGGACGTCCGGTGAGCTGGCTACCGCTGGACGAGGTGCTCGCCGGTCTGACCGGCCCGACGGCGAGCCTGCGGACGTACCAGTGCTTCCAGGTGCCGGTCGTCAACTGGAACGAGAAGATCATCCTGACGTTGTTCATCCGTGCGGACCTGACCGAGACGAACCTGATCCTGCACACCGAGATGCTGATGCTCCCGATGATGGATCTCAGCGGCTGCCCGCTGATCGCGGAGATGCCCCGTGACTGGTGGACACACGCGACCGCGGCGGTCAGGCTGGGCGCGACCCAGGTGTGGCGCACCTCGCTCCATTGCTTCCTGTGGCCTCTCACGGATCTGCGCCAGGTCCTTCGCCGCCGCCGCGCCGCCTGGACCGTGCGATACCGGCTCCGGCATGAGCAGGTGGTGAGCCACGGCGCATTCTGCTCGGTCCGGGAGAGCCTGGCCGAGGGGGTACGCGTCGTCCACCCGAATGCCGTCCAGGACATCAACCGCACGATCCACTTCCTGATGCAGGAATTGCGCAACGGGCTGGCCGGATATCTGCGCGCCAACGACATCGACACGTCGTCGCTGGGGGAGGAGATCAGTACGGTCATCACCAAACAGAAGATCGCGATCGACCGTCTCAGCGCCGACAACGTCGTGATCGGCAAGGGCAAGGCAGGCGACACCGTGAAAACCGCGAAGGGCGACACCGGAAGCTGATTCGGGAGGCGGCGCAATGGGACAGGACATCAACGTCAAGAGGTTCAAGGCCGAGAAAGGGGTCATCGGCAAGGGCAGAGCGGGTGATGACATCACGCAGGAAATCGCTGAACCGGCGAGATCGGGCCGGCACCGGCGACTGGCTGTGGATCCGCGGACGGTGTTCGTCATCCACGGGCGCGACATCGAGGCCCGCGACGCGCTCTTCGCATTCCTGCGCGCGCTTCGTCTCGAGCCACAGGAATGGGAGCACCTGGTCCGGGCCACCGGCAAGGGCGCGCCCTCGCTGGCCGAGGTGGTGGACCGAGCGGTGCGCGAGGCGCAGGCGGTGGTGGCCCTGCTGACGCCGGACGACGTCGTGCGACTGCATCCGGATCTGCGCAACGGCTCGGACGCTGCCGTGGATCGCGAGGCCGGTTGCCAGGCCCGTCCGAACGTCTACCTCGAGCTGGGAATGGCGCTGGCGGCGCTTCCGGACGCCACGGTCATCCTCGAGGCCGGGGGTTTGCGTCGCACCACCGACCTGGCGGGCCTGAACTACGTGACCGTCGACTCGTCCGCGGAGTGGCGGAACAAGGTCGCCGAGCGGCTGCACAACGCCGGCTGTCCGGTCGACCGGGGCGGCGGCGACTGGCAGCAGCCACGCTGGTTCGCCGACCTGCAGGCCTATCACCGCCGGGCCGCGAAGAAGAACGGCGCCTGAGCGACGTCCCGGGCCGGCTGTCATGGCGTCGTGCGCCGTGGACCACCGCCACGGGAGGCGGGCCGCGGCGCGACGCCGGTTGCTACGTCCGCCGGCATGGATCTTCCGTCGCCGCGGCCGCGTGGCCCCGCCGGCCCGCACCGCCCTCACCCTGGTCCGGGCCCTGAACCTGGACCGGGACCCGGGCCGGGCCGCCCGGCTGCCACGGTTGACCGAGGTGGCGGTGCCGCGCCGAGCCGGCCGCCGTGACCTCGAGGGCAGAGCCGTCACGATCCAGCAGATCGGCAAGCAACGGCAGCTCGCCGGCCCCGGCCGGTCCGGAGCGCCTACGCCGGGGTCGTCAGGTGCCTGGCGATGGTGAACCAGCCGGCGGTAGTGCTGCGTCGAGTGTCTCCGTCGGCTCATCGCGTGCGGGCAGCGGCCGGCGGGGACGGCTGAGTCGTCGGGTTCGTTCTCGCAGCTCACCGATGAGGGCGAGGTCGAGATCGATGGCGGCCAAGGCCCGTTCCGGCTGCTCACCCGCCTGAGCCGAACGTCGCGACGCCTCGGCGACTGCGAGCAGCCGCTGGGACTGGTTCGTCACCGCCTCGCTCAACCCGGCCTGCATCTGCCACTCGATCGCGCGGATCCCGTCGCGTGCCCGCTTGCCGACAGCCATCCGGAAGGTGTCGATCAGCGACCTCAGCTCGGCGGCGCTCTCGCTGTTGCGCCGGCTGCGTTGCCGCTGCTTCTCCCCGGCGAGGGCGGTCCCGCCGAGGGCGATCGCGCCGGACGCCGCGACGGCCGTGGACAGCCAGTACGGCATCGCGAGGCCGAGGAACCGGGGAACGATGAGGGCGATCATGATGCCGCTGTAGGCCGGCATGAGGACGCCGATCAGCCGGGTGGCCATCGTCTGCCGCTCGGACAGTATCCGTGGGCCGCGGCGGATGTGGGCGACCAACTCCGCCGGCGCTTCGAGGTCGAGATGCGCCGGCGGCACCGCCTCGCTCACCCCGATCGAGGCGGCGACCCGCTCGCCGATCTCGCGCGCGGCCACGCGCAACGCCCGATGTACCGCCTCGGTCTCGGCCACGAGGCGCTGTCGCAGCCAGCGGTCGAGGTCGGCGCCGGCCAGACCCTGTGACTCGATCACCGCGGTGCCCTCGTCGAGCAGGGCCCGCAACCAGTTGTGCACGGCGAACTCGATGTCCGACATGGTCGCCGCCAACGCGTCGCTGAGTGCCCGTGGCCATTTGCCGGCTTGTGCCTGGAACGCGCGCAGGCGGGCCTCGTCGTCACGCGCCTCGGCGGCGAGGCGCGCCCGGTGACGGGGGTCGGCCATCGCCGCACGCCGGCTCCGAAGCTCGACTTCCAGCTGCTGCAGAGCGTGCATCACCGCTTCCGCGATGATCATCGTGGGGTGCCCGTCGGCGAGCTCCGCGGCGGCCAGCCGCATCCGGCGTTCCAGATCGGGGCGTACGTTGGCGGCGGCTCCCTGCAGCACCTTCTCGACCACGTCCAGAAGGTCGTCCTGAATGCTCAGGTCGCTCCGCACGGTCATCGCAGCCTCCGTCAGGTGCCGGTGCCCGGCCGGCAGCCGGCGGCCCGTTGCCGCCGGCTGTCAGCGCACGTCGTCAGTGGCAGAACGGGATCATGTGGTGGTCGTGGCCCATCGGACTGCCGCCGCCCCGGCCCGGGTCGCAGTCGTCGAAGCTGCCCCGGCCCGGGTCGCAGTCGTCGAAGCCGCCCCGGCCCGGGTCGCCGCCGGGACCGCCCCAGCCGTGGTCACCGCCCCAGCCGTGGTCGCCGCCGCCGGCCTGGCCGCCGTCGCCGCAGTCATCGGCGCCGCCCCATCCTCCGTTGTGCTGCTGCCCGTGGCCGAAGCCCTGGTCCCCGCCGCCGAACAGACCGCGACCGAGGTCGAGACATCCGCTGCCGCCTTCGAGGGAACTCTGCCAACCGCTCATTTCACATCCTTGCTATCGGGGGGTCTGACTCGTCTACGCCAACGACGGAACCGGCCCCAGGACACCGAGTCCATGCGGGCGACCAACTTCACTGTCAGGACCCGTCACCTTTGGCGTAGGAGAGATCCGGCCTGCGACCGGCGTCTTGTGGTGCCGGGAACAGTGCGTCGATGTCGTGTGCTCGGCCGGGCCGCTTCGTTGCCGGAGAGGTGGTGGGCAGATGCCCGGCACAGCTACATCAACATCGATACATCCAAATCTGGCGTTGAAGGTTTGGGAGCGCTCCCGTAACATGCAAGTAACGTTTGTTAGCGCTAACAACGCGGTCTGCTCGGAGCTGAGAGCCACCGCCTTCGCTCAGGAGAGAATCTGTGAACAGATCCAGACGAATGAATGCCGCTCTGGCCTCGGCCGGCGCCGCGCTGCTGGGATCGGCTGCGCTGGCGGTGACGATGCCGGCCAGTGCCGCCGCAGCGGGCTGTTCGGTCAACTACACCATCGCCTCGCAGTGGCAGGGCGGGTTCGGTGCCGCCGTATCCGTCAAGAACCTCGGCGACGCGCTGAGCAGCTGGACGCTGACCTGGACATACGATGCCGGGCAGACCGTGACCCAGTCGTGGAACACCTCGCTGACCCAGAACGGTCCCTCCGTCACGGCCAAGAACGTCAGCTACAACGGCTCCATCGGCACGAACGGCGAGGTGTCGTTCGGCTTCAACGGCTCGTCGAACGACCGCAACCCGATCCCGTCCGACTTCGCCCTCAACGGCGTGGCCTGCACCGGACAGTCGACCACCACCCCGCCGGTCACCCCCTCCTCGGAGCCGCCGATCTCCCCGAGCTCGCCGCCGCCGTCGAGCCCGCCGGCCTCCTGCGCGCTGCCCACGTCCTACCGCTGGTCGTCGACCGGCCCGCTGGCGCAGCCGAAGTCCGGCTGGGCGTCGCTCAAGGACTTCAGCATCGCCCCCTACCAGGGCAAGCAGCTGGTGTATGCCACCACCCACAGCAGCAGCGCCAATGGCGGCTGGGGCTCGATGAACTTCGGTCTCGTCGACAACCTCGACCAGCTCGGCTCGGCCGGCCAGAACGCCATGAGCCAGGGCGCCGTCGCGCCGTCGCTGTTCTACTTCGCCCCGAAGAACATCTGGGTTCTCGCCCACCAGTGGGGTCCGACATCGTTCTCGTACCGCACGTCGACCAATCCGGCCAACGCCAACGGCTGGTCGGCCCCGCAGCCCCTGTCGACCGCGACGATCACCGGCTCCGGCACCGGCGTGATCGACCAGACGATCATCGGTGACAGCCAGAACATGTACCTGTTCTTCGCCGGCGACAACGGCAAGATCTACCGTCAGATCATGCCGATCGCGAACTTCCCGGGCAGCTTCGGCTCCAGCTACACGACGATCATGAGCGACACCTCGGAAAACCTGTTCGAGGCGCCGCAGGTCTACAAGGTGCAGGGCCGCGAGCAGTACCTGATGATCGTCGAGGCCAGGACCAGTTCCTGGGAGCGCTACTTCCGCTCGTTCACGGCGACCAGCCTGAGCGGCACCTGGACCCCGAACGCGGCGACCTACAACAACCCGTTCGCGGGCAAGGCCAACAGCGGTGCCACCTGGACCAACGACATCAGCCACGGCGAACTGCTACGCACCAGCGCGGATCAGACGAACACGATCGACCCGTGCAACTTGCAGCTGCTGTACCAGGGGCGCGCCACGAACTCGAGCGGTGACTACGGCCTCCTGCCGTACCGGCCCGCTCTGCTGACCCTCCGCCGCTGATCCCGACCAGGTGAGACGACGAAAGGCGGGCCCGGTCCTCACCAGGCCCGCCTTCCGGCCACCAGCCGGCCCCGTGGCTGACGACGGCACTCTCGTGGCCGATCAGTAACGTCCGGGGAGACCGTGCCGGTTCGGTGACTCCGCCCCCGAGCCCGGCTGGCTATGGTGACCGCGTGAATGCGTCGGGGCACAGCGGACATCCACGACCTGCCCCGGTCGCCGAGGCCGGCGCAAAGCCCGCGACAGGCGGGATCGCGCGCGTCTGGGCAACCGGGCTCGCGCGGCGTGGCCGGCGCCCTGGCGCGCTCGTCGAACTGGCTTTTCTCCTGGTCTGGTTGCTGCTGTTCACGCGTCTCGACGCGGCGGTCGGCAAGGACTTCGCGGCCGCCGCTGCCAACGCGCGGGACCTCCGAGCCGTGGAGCACACCCTGCACATCGACATCGAGTTGGCCGCGAACCGCTGGCTGTCCGGGAATCCGGTCCTCGATCATCTGGCCGTGTATGTGTACCGGCTGTACTACGCGGTGATCGCCGGCGTGCTGCTGTGGGTATTCATCCGGCGTCCCGGCGTCTACCGCCAGGTCCGCCGGACGATGCTCGCCATGACGGTGCTCGTCCTGCCCGTCCATCGGGCCGTGCCGGTGTCGCCGCCGCGCTTCGCTCTGCCGGGCGTCGTCGACATCGTCGCCAGGCACGACATCGTGGGCCCGGCCGCTCGGCAGAACTGGATCCATCCCAGCCACCTCACGGCCATGCCCAGCCTGCACGTGGGCTGGTCGCTGTGGTGTGCGTACGCCGTATGGACCGCGCTCCGCGGCACGTGTCCGCGTGCGGCTCTGTTGTCCTGGTTGTTCCCCGTGCTGATGGCGGCGACCGTGCTCACCACGGGGAACCACTACGTCCTCGACGTCGCCGGCAGCATCGTGCTGCTGGCCGGCTCCGTTCTCGCCGCGTCGATCTGGGGAAACGTCGTACGCCGCTTCCCCTTCCGGCAGCCCGACGATGCGTCAGCGGGCCGTGCCTGACGCCGCTGCCGGAGGATGTGCCGCAGTTCGTGGCCGGTCTCATTCCGAGGTCACCGGTGACCGCTCGCGGTTACTCCGCGAGGGAAAGGGCCCGGCTCGGGCAGATGTCGACGGCGGTCCGTGCCCGCTTCAAGGCCTCGTCGTCCGCCGGGGTGTCCTGCAGGAGGACGACCGTGCCGTCCTCCTCGCTCTGGTCGAAAGCGTCGGGGTCGGTCAGGACGCACTGGCCCGATCCGACGCAGCGGCCGACGTCCGCCACGATGGTGGTCATACCGGGTCCTCCCAGGTCACGGGGACCTCGTGGATGCCGTAGATGAAGGCGTCGTCCTTGTAGGGCAGTTCGTCGGCGGGTGTGGCGAGCCGCAGTGTCGGAATGCGGCGGAAGAGGGTGTCGAAGACGATCTGCAGTTCCATGCGAGCCAGGTTCTGGCCGAGGCACTGGTGAATGCCGAACCCGAAAGCGACGTGGTTCCGGGCGCCGCGGTCGAGTTTGATCTCGTCGGCCTCGTCGAAGGCCGACGGGTCGTGGTTGGCGGCGTTGCTCAGTGCCAGGACGGGGTCACCGGCCCGGATGGTCACGCCGTCGAACTCCACGTCCTCGACGGCGACGCGGGAGTTGGCGAACTCGGCGATGGTGTAGACCCGCAGCAACTCCTCGATCGCGGGGAGGGTCCGCGTGGGGTCGTCGCGCAGCGCTGCCAGTTCCTCCGGGCGTTCGAGCAGGGTCACCACGCCGAGCGAGATCATGTTGGCGGTCGTCTCGTGGCCGGCGATCAGCAGCAGGAAGGCCAGCGACAGGACGTCCTCCGGGTCGTTGCCCTGGGCGAGCTGACGGCCCAGCAGGTCGTCGGCCGGGCCGGCGGCCTTCTCGGCGATGAGCGCTTCGAGATAATCGCGGATCTCCGTGGCTGCCTGCCGCCGGCCCTCGGCGGTGACGGTCCGGCTGAGCAGGGCTGAGCTGCGAATCTGGAAGAACTCGTGGTCGTGGTAGGGCACGCCGAGCTGTTCGCAGATGACCAGGGACGGCACCGGCAGGGAGAGGGCTCGGACGAGGTCGGCGGGGCGCCGGCCGGCCAGCATGGTGTCGATGTGGTCGTCGACGATCTGCTGGATGCGGGGGCGGAGGGCGGCCATGCGGCGCACGGTGAACTCACCGACGACGGCCTTGCGGGCCGGACCGTGCTCAGGCGGGTCCAGCTGGATGATCGAGGGCCGCATGAGGCCGAAGGCGGGCTGCTCGCGGGTGAACCGGGGAAAGTTCGGGTGCTGGCGATCGGAGCTGAACCGCGGATCGGTGAGCATGGCGCGGATGTGCTCCAGCCGGCTCAGCGCCCAGGCGACCTGGCCACTGGGCAGGGTGACCCGGGAGATCCCGGATGCGGTGTCGCGGATGCGGGCGTGCTCGTCCGGGGGCGCGTACGGGCAGCGGCGGGTGGTCTGCAGGAGGGGAGCGGTCACCGGGAACCTCCATCGATTGCAGTCGAGCCTAAGCGGAAAGAAATCCTCCGATTCGTCGCCGAGAATAGCTCTGAATCCGGACAATCGTCCAGACTCGACGGTGATTCGTCAGGAATCCAGATGAAGGTCGGTCACGCTGACCGGCTCGCCGGGGAGCCGGCTCTGCCCGCCGGAGTGCAGGCCGTCCAGGACCAGGCTCAAGCAGCGGCGCATCAGCAGGTCGGACATCTCCGCGGAACGGCTCGGTGGCGGCTTGAGCAGCAGCGACACCACCGCCAGCACGTCACCGGCCCCGACGTCGGACCGCATCGAGCCTTCCGCCTGGGCCCGCTCGACCAGCTGCTCGACCAGGTCGAGCACCGCGGCGCGGGTGTGCCGGAAGTCGGGTGCCTCCTTGAGGGCCTGCCGGGCGTGCTCGTCCATCATGGTCACGTGCGTGCTGAACCGCAGGTCGACGGCCCGGCGGACGACCCGCGCAAGGGCATCCCAGGCGGCCGGCTCCTCGTTGATCGCGGCGTGGGCGTCGGCCAGGACGCCCGAGAGGCTCTCCAGCGCCACCGCGCGCAGCAGTGTCCCCCGGTCGGGGAAGCGGCGGTAGAGCGTGCCGACGCCGACCCCGGCCCGCCGGGCGATCTCGTCCATCGGCGCACCCGGGCCGATCTCGGCGAACACCGCCCGGGCCACGGCCACGATGTGGTCGCGGTTGCGCTGGGCGTCGGCCCGCAGCCGGGTTGTCTCAGCCTTCATCGAATCCTCCCGCGTTCCCGGCAGATTAGCCGGGTGCGATCGTGCCGGCCACCGCTTCGCGGGCGGTGCAGCCGGCCGTGCGCTCAGCGGGGGAGTTGCCGGGTGACGACCTTGCCGGTGGCGTTGCGGGGGAGCGCGTCCAGGAAGACCACGTCGCGGGGCACGCAGAAGCGCGCGCGATGCTGCCGCACGTGGTCGCGGACCGTTTCCGGGGCGAGCGTCTCGCCGTCGCGCAGGACCAGGTAGGCGGCGAGCCGCTGGCCGTACTCCTCGTCCGGCACGCCGATCACCGCGACGTCCCGCACCTGCGGCAGGTCGGCGAGCAGGTCGGCGACCTCGCCGGGGTACACGTTCTCGCCACCGGAGACGATCATGTCGTCCTCGCGGCCGTCGACGTAGACGCGGCCCTCGGCGTCGACGTGCCCGAGGTCGCCGGTCGCCAGCAGACCTTCGTGCATCGTTTTCGAGGCGCCGTTCGTGTAACCCTCGAAGAGCATTTCGTTGCCGACGAACAGCCGGCCCACCTCGCCCTGCGGGACCGGTTTCCCGGCGGGGTCGAGCACGGCTATCCGCGTACCGTAGGGGGGTCTTCCGGCGGTGTTCGGCGCGAATCGCAGATCGGCCGGGGTGGCGATCGACGCCCACGATGCCTCGGTCGAACCGTAGAGGTTGTAGAGGACATCGCCGTAACGGTCCATGAAGCGGGTCGCCAGGCCGCCCGGCAGGGCCGAACCGCTGACCGCGACCGCACGCAGCGCCGGTTTCCGGGCCGGTTCCGGCAATTCCATGAACTGTTGCACCATCACCGGAACCGCGATCATCGCGCTGCAGGAATGGTCGGTGAGGTCGCCGAGAACGGCGGCCGGGTCGAACTTGCGGCGCAACACGATCGTCGCGCGCAGGGCCAGCGCGATCTGCAGCCCGGCGAATCCCCAGGTGTGGAAGAGCGGGGCGGCGATCAGCACGCGGTCCTGAGCGCGCAGCGGAATCTGGTCGATCACCGAGCAGAGCGGCCGGAAACCGCCCGGTGTCGGACGGCGGGCGCCTTTCGGCACGCCGGTGGTTCCCGAGGTGAGCACAATGGTGCGGCCCGGGCGTTCCGGCGGCGTCGAACGGGCCGCGGGCGCCTGCGCGATCAACTCCTCGAAACGGGATTCGCCGATCTTCTCCACACCGTCGACCAGCGCGACCCGCTCGGCGAACTCGTCGTCGAAAATCAGCGCCCGCAGGCCCTGATCCTTCGCGACCGTGGCCAGTTGACTCGCCGACAGGCCGGTGTTCATCAGCACCGGATCGGCGCCGAGCGTGGTCGTGCCGATCAGCGCCTCGATCATGCGCGCCGAATTTCGGCACAACAGACCGACCCTTTCCCCCGGCGCCGCCGGAAGGCTGCGGGCCAGCTTCTCCGCACGGTTCAACAATTGCGCGTACGTGATCTCGCGCCGATCGTCGATGACCGCGATCCGCCGCGGGCTGCGGGAGGCGGCCTGGCGCAGTTCGCCGGCGAGCCCGAATCCCCAGCGGCCGAGCGCCGCGAACTGCCGCACGATCCGCACCGGATTCCCCGGATTCAGCAGCCCGCGCCGCAGCATCGTGCCGCCGACGAAAAGCGCGTCCATGTCAGCGGATCTGCATGCCGGAGATGGCGCGGGAAATGACCAGGCGCTGGATCTCCGAGGTGCCCTCGAAAATCGTGTAGATCTTCGCGTCCCGGAACATCCGCTCCACCGGGTGCTCGCGCAGATAGCCCGCGCCACCGAGGATCTGCACCGCTTTCTCGGTGACCGCGACCGCCACCTCGCCCGCTTTCAGTTTCGACATCGAGCCCTCGCCGGCGGTGAACGGCTTGTCGTTACGCCCCATCCAGGCGGCCCGCCAGACCAGGAGCCGGGCGGCGTCGATCTCCGTCTTCATGTCGGCCAGCGCGAATGCGATCGCCTGGTTCTCGATGATGGGACGGCCGAAGGCGACGCGGTTCTTCGCGTATTCCAGCGCGTACTCGTAGGCGGCGCGGGCGATGCCGATCGCCTGGGCACCGACGGCCGGGCGGGACAGTTCGAACGTCCGCATGGCGGCATTCTTGTTCTTCGGCGCGGCGTTACGGGCCCGTTCCAGGCGCTCGTCGAGGGCTTCCTTGCCGCCGAGCAGGCAACTGCCCGGAATGCGTACGTCGTCGAGGAAGACGTCCGCGGTGTGCGAGGCCCGCAGGCCGAGCTTCTTCAGCTTCTTCGTGCCGGCCAGCCCTTTCGTGCCGGGCGGGACGACGAACGCGGCCTGCCCGCGCGAACCCAGCGACGGGTCCACACTGGCGGTGACGACGTGGACGTCGGCGATGCCGCCGTTCGTCGCATACGCCTTCTGGCCGGTCAGCACCCACTCGTCGGTGGCCTCGTGGTAGACCGCACGTGACTTCATCGAGGCGACGTCGGAACCCGCCTCCGGCTCGGTCGAGCAGAACGCGGCGACCTTCGGGTCGTCGGCATCCCCGAAACACTGCGGCACCCACTCGACGAGCTGCTCCGGCGTGCCCGACCCGTAGATCGCGGCGACCGCCAGCGACGTGCCCGAGATCGCCATACCGATGCCGCCGTCGCCCCAGAAGAGCTCCTCGTTGGCGATCGGCAGGGAGAGGCCACTGTTGTCGGACCAGGCGTTGATCAGGAACTCGAACCCGTAGAGACCGATCTTGGCGGCCTCCTGCAGGACCGGCCAGGGTGTTTCCTCGCGCTCGTCCCACTCGGCGGCGGCCGGGCGGATGACCTGCTCGGCGAAGCCGTGCACCCAGTCGCGCAGGTCCGATTGTTCCTCGTTGAGATCGAGCCAGAACTCCACAGCGGTGCCCATTCTCTTCCGGCGTTACGCCTACCTAACTCGCCAGTAACCCTAAGCGCGGGTAACCCCCATCACAACCCCCCGGGGTTTTCCACTGCCTCGGTGTTGTTCAGCGTGCCGCGGGGGATCCGGGTGAGGCAATGGGGGCAGGACGAACGCACGCTCTCCTCACCGGCTGGAAGGTCCGCGTCACGCTGCCGCCCGGGGCCGCGATCACCACCTCGTGGCGCACCACGGCCGGCGGCGCGAGCGGCGCGGTGACGTTCAGCAACGTCAGCTGCAACGGCAGCGTCCCGGCCGGTGGCAGCACCAGTTTCGGCTTCCAGGGGGCCGGCTCGGCTCCCCTCCGCCCACGCGACCTGCACCGCCTGACCGTTTCAAGAAGCCGCGCCCTCCCGCGAGGGCGCGGCTCGGTCAGCGTTCCAGAATGGCGACGACGCCCTGACCGCCGGCGGCGCAGATGGAGATCAGGCCGCGGCCCGAGCCCTTCTGCGCCAGCAGTTTGGCCAGTGTCGCCACGATGCGGCCACCGGTCGCCGCGAACGGGTGCCCGGCGGCCAGCGACGAACCGTTGACGTTCAGCTTGGTGCGGTCGATCGAGCCGAGCGGCCCGTCCAGACCCAGCTTCTCCTTGCCGAACTGCGGCGACTCCCACGCGGCCAGCGTGGCCAGGACCTGCGACGCGAACGCCTCGTGGATCTCGTAGTAGTCGAAGTCCTGCAGGGTGAGGCCGTTGCGGGCGAGCATGCGGGGCACCGCGTACGCCGGGGCCATCAGCAGCCCCTCGTCGCCGTGCACGTAGTCGACCGCGGCCGCCTCGGAGTCCGCGAAATACGCCAGCACCGGCAGCGAGTGCGCGGCGGCCCACTCCTCGGAGGCCAGCAGGACCGTGGACGCGCCGTCGGTCAGCGGCGTCGAGTTGCCCGCCGTCATCGTCGCGCCCTCCTTGCCGTACACCGGCTTGAGAGTCGCCAGCTTCTCCAGCGAACTGTCCGGCCGCAGGTTCTGATCCCGGGTCAGTCCCAGATAGGGCGTCAGCAGATCGTCGAAAAAGCCTTCGCCGTACGCCGTGGCCAGGCGCTGATGCGACGCCAGCGCCAACTCGTCCTGCGCCTCGCGGCTCACGTTCCACTTCAGCGCGGTGATCGCGGCGTGCTCGCCCATCGACAGCCCGGTGCGCGGCTCGGCGTTGCGGGGGATCTCCGGCTGCAGCGCCTGCTGCGGGCGCAACTTGGCGACGGCCTTGAGCCGCTGCCCGAGAGTCCTCGCCCGGTTCAGTTCCAGCAGCGCCTGGCGCATGTCCTCGTTGACCTGCAGCGGCGCGTCCGACGTGGTGTCCACACCGCCCGCGACGCCCGCGTCGATCTGCCCGAGCGCGATCTTGTTGGCGACCAGGACGGCGGCTTCCAGGCCGGTGCCGCAGGCCTGCTGGATGTCGTACGCCGGGGTGCGCGGGTCGAGGCGCGAGCCGAGCACCACCTCGCGGGTCAGGTTGAAGTCCCGCGAGTGCTTGAGCACCGCACCGGCCACCACCTCGCCGAGACGCTCGCCGGCCAGGCCGAACCGGGCGATCAGCCCGTCCAGCGCGGCGGTCAGCATGTCCTGGTTCGAGGCGGCGGCATACTTGCTGTTCGACCGGGCGAACGGGATACGGTTGCCGCCCAGGACGGCGACGCGGCGCACGGTCGGCACGGCGATCCTCCATACATTGACGTCATCGAAGCTACTGACCGGTAGGGTACTCGCATGGCTGACAGGTACGCGAACTTCGCCAACTCCGGTCTCGGCCGGACCGTGGTCAAGCGTCTCGGGCTGCCCGACCCGCCCCGGTTGCGACGCTACCGCCCGGGCGACCCCGTCGCGCCCGGTCCGGTGCTGCTCGGCGCGGCACCCGGCGGCCGGCTGGCCGAGCCCGTCGGCAAACTGCTGGAGAGCGCCGGGGTGCAGGTCACGGAGACCGGCGCCGACAACGCCGAGTACTCGGCGCTGATTTTCGACGCCACCGGCATCGCCGACTCGACGGGGCTTCGCAGTCTTTTCGACTTCTTTCACCCGTACGCGCGGAGCCTGAACGTCTCCGGCCGCGTGATCGTGCTGGGCACGCCACCGGAAGCCACCGCGGACCCGAAAGAGGCGACCGCGCAGCGGAGCCTCGAAGGTCTCACCCGCAGCATCGGCAAGGAGTTCGGCCGCGGCGTGACGGCCCAGCTGGTGTACGTCGCGCCCGGCGGCGAGCAGGCCGTCGAGTCGACCCTGCGGTTCCTGCTCAGCGGCCGCTCGGCGTACGTGTCCGGCCAGGTCATCCGCATCGGCGCGGGTGCCGTGACCGCCCCGGCCGACTGGGAGAAGCCGCTCGCCGGCAAACTCGCCCTGGTCACCGGCGCGGCCCGGGGCATCGGCGCGTCGATCGCCGGTGTCCTCGCCCGCGACGGCGCCGAGGTGATCGCCCTCGACGTGCCCGCTGCCGGAGACGCGCTCGCCGACGTCGCCAACAAGGCCCGCGGACGGGCGCTGCAACTGGACCTGACCGCCGCCGACGCGCCCGAGCGCCTCGCCGGGTACCTGGCGGCGGGCCCGCACGGTGGCGTCGACATCGTCGTGCACAACGCCGGCATCACCCGCGACAAGACCATCTTCAAGATGGACGAGAGCCGGTGGGACTCGGTGATCAGTGTCAACCTGACCGCGCCCGAGCGCGTCAACGACCTGCTCCTCGAACGCCGCCTGATCAAGCCCGGCGGCCGCATCGTCGGCGTCGCCTCGATCGCCGGGATCGCCGGCAACCGCGGCCAGACCAACTACGCCACCAGCAAGGCCGGCGTGATCGGGCTCGTCCGGTCGACCGCGCCCGCGCTGCTCGACCACGACATCACGTTCAACGCGGTGGCGCCCGGCTTCATCGAGACGGCGATGACCGCGAAGATGCCGCTCGGCCTGCGCGAGGCCGGCCGGCGGCTCAACAGCATGTCCCAGGGCGGCCTGCCGATCGACGTGGCCGAGACGATCGCGTGGTTCGCGTCGCCCGGCTCGTCGACGATCACCGGCAACGTCGTACGGGTGTGCGGCCAGAGCCTGCTGGGAGCCTGACGTGGTGGCGGTGGTCGAGCTGACCGAAGGGCCGGGGACCGGTGCGGCGTACGCGAAAGCCGCCCTCGGACTGCTGCGCCGGCCCGGCACGTCGCTGCCGGACGTGGAGCTGGTGCACCGTGGCGTCACCGTGTCCCGCGAGCACCTGGCCCGCTACGACCGGGTGTGCGGGTTCCGGCTGACCGATGCGCTGCCCGCGACGTACCCACATGTCCTGGCCTTTCCCCTGGCCGTGCGACTCATGTCGGCGGCGGAGTTCCCGCTCCCGATGATCGGCCTGGTCCACGTCGCCAACCGGATCACCGTGCACCGGCCGATCGACGCCTCCAGCCGCCTCGACCTGACCGTGCGGGCCGTGGACCTGCGGTCGCATCCGCGCGGCCGGCAGTTCGACATGCTGGCGACGGCCTCGGTCGACGGGGAAGAGGTGTGGCGCGGCGTCTCGACATATCTGCGCAAGGAACCCACCCCGTCGTCGCCTTCGGCCTCGGCTCCGCGGGAGACCGAGCCGGTGCCGTCCGGTGGCGCGGTCTGGCGGCTCCCCGCCCGCACCGGCCCGGACTACGCGGCCGTCTCCGCCGACCGCAACCCGATCCACACGTCCCGCCTCGGCGCGAGACTGTTCGGATTCCCGCGGCAGATCGCCCACGGCATGTGGACCAAGGCGCGCTGCCTGGCCGCGCTCGAAGGTCGGCTGGCTCCGGCGTACACCGTGGAAGTGGCCTTCAAACAGCCGATCCTGCTGCCGTCGACGGTCCGCTTCACCTCGACTCCGACCGGCGCGGGCCGGGACTTCGCCGTCGCCTCGAAGCGCCCCCACCTCACCGGCGCGATCACCACCGCCTGACCACGGCCGGGCACGACCCGCTCGCCCGGCTGGTCGTCATGGGCATTGTTCGTCCCTGACAACGCCCATGACAGCCAGCCGGGACCCGGCGCTCTCAATCGGCGTGGACCGACAGGGTGCCGTATTTCGCGAGCGTCGCGGGGAGGTCCGCGGCCCTGCCGTTCAGCGTCGCGTCGAGGAAGGCGGCGGTGGTCTCCACGGTCATGTGCAGGCTCGAGGCCGGGCCGAGAGAACCCACCACCGACGGCACCGGCGGCAGGAAGAGCGGCGCATCGGTGAAGCTCAAGTGCGCGCTGCCCGGAACGCTGAGCCGGTACCCGGTCGCGCTGCCGCCGTCGAGCACCTCGGTGACGCGGGCGACGAAGTCGGCGTCCGCCCGGTCGCGGACCTCGTGGGTCAGGACCAGGGTGGGCTGCTTCGACGGGCCCTGGTCGGCGTTGAGCCCGCCGTCCAGGTTGATCACCGAGGTGAACCGTGGATCCAGCTCGGCCGCGCGCATGGCGGCGGCCCCGCCGAGGGAGTGACCGGTCGCCGCCGCGCGGGAGGTGTCGAGCCGCCCGGCCAGCGGACCCGAATCGAGACGGGTCAGCCGGGTGAGGACGAAACTGAGGTCCGCCGCCCGCACCGAGGTCCACGAGATCCGCCGCCGGTCGTCCTCGGCGCGGTTCCCGCTCGAGGCGATGCGGGTCTTCACGGTACGACCGTCGGCGAGCACCACCGCGGCCGAGTCGTACAGGTGGTCGACCCCGGCCACGACGTAACCGCGGCTGGCCAGCTCCTCGGCCCACGCCGTGTTCTGGGTCCGCACCCCGCCGAGCCCGGGAGAGAACAGCACCACCGGGAAACGGCCGGCCGCCGCCGTCGCCTCGAACACCGCGTGCGTGTGGGCGCGAGCCGGCCCGTCGAGCACGAAGCCCGGCGCCCCGAGGTACGCGGCTTCCGCGTCGGCGACGATGTCCGCCTCGCGGCGGGTGCGGCCCAGGTACTGCGCCCGCGGGGCGTCCCCGGCGACCGGCTGCGCCGGGTACCACAACTGCACGACGACGGTACGGCCCTGGTCGCGGGCCGGGTCGGTCCACTGCACCACCGTCGTGCCGACCGCGGACGGCCCCGACAACCGCGGGAAGACCGGCACCGGCAGCGCCCAGGCCACCACCGTGCCGCCGAGCACCAGCGCCCCGGCGAGCAGCGCGCCGAGCAGCGCGATCCACCGGCGTTTCAGCAGCCACACCGCGCCGGCGAGCAAGTCGGCCACCAGCACCAGCAGGATCTGCCAGCGAGGCACCGGCAGCGTGAACACCGCCCCGGCGACGACCACGAGGGCCGCGACCAGAGCGGTGACGCGCCGGCCGGCGGACGGCAGCCACCGGGCCGCCACCAGCACCGCGGAACCCAGCACGACAGCGGTCTCGGCGACAGTCAGGTGCGAACCGGCGATCAAGATCATCACGACCCCAGCATTCACAGGAACCGCTGTGGGCACGCTGAGGACGTCACCCGAACGTCAGGACGGCGGCCATCGCCGACGTCAGCAGGGTCCCGGCCCCGCCCGCGGCGACCTGCGTTCCCAGCACGAGCCCCGACCGGGCCGACCGGGAGAGGACGACGACGACCGCCACGGACACGGGAATCACCAGCAGCACCGCCGGCAGCGCGAGCAGCATGCCCAGGCCCAGCAGGACGCCCCGGTCACTGAGGCATCCGAGCCCGCTGCACCCGGGCGGCGGCCCGTCGGCCGAGTACGCGACCAGCAGATAGCTCACCGCCCCGGCCAACCACCAGGCCGCCGCGACCAGCAACGCCCGCCGCCGGACCTCGGCGATCTCGAGGCGCACGAACTCGGCCGTCGGGTTGTCCGGGCGGTGCGGCGCTCTCACGAGCGAGCCGAACGAATCATGGCGGCGAGCCTAGGCAACGAATGTGCGCGATTCGTGTCGATGACGGGGTGAAGACGTGCAGGAGTTACGTCCGTACCCGCTTCACTGTTCCGGGTGATCGCCGGTGCCCGGGACGCCGGTAGCAAGAGAGGATGTCCGCACGGCGTGCCGAGGAGGTCGCTGCGCTCGCCCGCGACCTGCTCACCGACCCGGATCGGTACGCCGACGCCGTGTCCCGCACCGCGCGGCCTTCATCTGCGAGTGGCGCTGACCGGCTTATGAAAACGCCTTAGAGGATCAGACGTCCTCTTACTGGACGTTTTAATAACGTTAGGTGAGTTATCGGAGGGTTGAGAACACGCAATCTCGGCTACGGCTGGCCGATACGCCCGAATCAACCCTTTCG